>NZ_JBXAKN010000002.1:0-571365 GCF_058798375.1 Acidovorax sp. GW823-FHT01C06 | reverse complement strand
GAGATACTTCACCGGTAGAGTTCGAAAGACGCCATTTCCAACGGCTCAAAAGTGTCTAGGGAATCCGGGGCGATTCATTCTCACCACCTTCTATAAAAGTACAACACAGCCTTGGATGGACTGGAGCCGTAGGTGTTGGTGTCTACTGCCGCTGCCCTTTGATAGCAATCTGCCTGTTGGTACTGATACGGTGCTGACGCCACACACAGGTCACGGGTGAAGCCCGAACTCCCGAAATACGGCTCGGACAGCCGCCAGGTAGGGTTCTGTCTTGTCGAGGTGGCTTTGAGCCTCTTGCATCAGGGTTCTCACCTGATCGTCCAGAAAGGAACGCATCACCGGGTCGGCAGTGGCCTGAGCTTTTGCGGCAATCTCACTCGCTTGCTGGAGAGCCGCTCGCACTCGCGTCTGCTTCCTCTCCCGCTGCTCGACCAAGTCCTTCCGCGCGAGTCCATAGACCTCGATCGACGCTTCTCCCTTACGACTTGGAGCTCCAACTGCGTCCAGCGCCGGCCGCACCAATCCCTTGTCGAGAAATTCAAGGTGCTGCTCGGGATCGTCGTCGCAGGGATTCAGAAGCAATGGCTCCTCCCGATTTTTGGACCCGTGACTGCGCCAGCGTCGGGACTCGTCAGCAATCGGAAATAAGTTCGCCTTGCCCGATACACCTGTTGCTCTGTCGATGAACTCCTTGGCTCTTTTGCGATTGCAGTCGATGCAAGACGGCAGCAAGTTGCTCCATGCGGCAGCTAGCCAGTAGTACCCCGGCTGCGCAAGCTTTCCATTGACAATGACACCGCCCTTCGGACGGAAGTGTTCAATGTCCTCGGGGCCTCCGGCGGCGTAGTTGAATTCACAATAGGCGCACTTCTTGTTAAACATCGCACGCAGCGCCGCGACGACGTCGTCTTCCTTGTAGGCTTTGAACTCGAACTGGATGCCGTTCTTCACCGCTAGGATGGCATCCTTCGTCTCCTTCACACCCTTGGCGTCGATGCCGTCAAGGCTGGCGGGAGTAGGAACTCGATCTACGTGTATCACGTTCCGCTTCCAGCCACAGGCGGTTCAATCCGAACTTCCGCCCACAACGACTTCAAACGCTCCCGCGCGGCCGCCTGAGTTGAGTCAGACAACGCCTCAAAGTTAGCCTTACTTTGGGCGATCATGGCGTCTGCAGCTTCAAACACCAGCCGCTCTCTTGGAGTCAATCCAAGGCGCGCACCGTCATCAAGTTGCATGCGCAGTTCACTCAATCTGGCGTCTTGCGCTGCTGTTCTCGAGCGCTGAGCGAGCAAAACGTAGTACTCCTCAAAAAGCGTGTCTATCGCTAAATCTTCGGTGGAGTTCAAACCGAACAATTCGGAGGTCAGTAGCTGATCGACCCGCATCAACTGCGGAGATGGGAAGTCTGCACTGTCCGCTGTTATGGCGACCACTTTGCCATCCAGAGTTCGTTTAAGCACAGCGACCTCTTCGCGCTCTAGCCCACGTAAGGTCAGTGGCTCGTGACTGGTGACGATAAACTGCATGCGAGGAAATACCTCCCCGAGGCGCTGGACAATCCGCATCTTCCACCTTGGGTGGAGATGAGCGTCCACTTCGTCGATTAGCACGATGCCTTCGGCCGAAGCCATGTCTTGCCAACCCAGCCGCATCACGCTCATGATGTCCAACGCTAGTGCAAGTACCGCTTGATAGCCGCTGCTGAGGGTATCCAGTGTGTCTTTGACTCCAGGCGTTTCGACAAATATTCGGTCACCTCTGCGAGTGAACTTCGCGCCGTCGGCTCGTGGCAAGAGTGCTGACAAAGAGCGTACAAATCTATCGAACTCAGTCTTCTTGGCTTCGTAGAGCCATGGCCGTCCATCACTCAGGCGAGAGTACGGGTCGAAGAGGTTGTTAATCCTGAACCTGGAACTACTGGGAGCGACATCTTTATCTTGCTTCAGCAAGCGGGTCGCGCCGTACCCGAGCACCATCAGTTTCGGCTCAGGTGGATCCACCTGGATTCGATTGCCTCGCCGAATGAGCGTCATCACGATGGGCTTTGACATCCCTGTTACGTGTACCGTCACTTGTCCACGGCTACATCCACGACGCAGGAGGTCGGTTGCCTTGATGCCTGTGCTTTCGACGCCAGCCTGACCAACGAGCGCGCATGCAAGGGCCTGAAGCACTGTGCTCTTGCCGCAGCCGTTCTCACCAAGCAGGACGAGCCACTCGCCTGGGTTGCCGCTACCGATGGAGGCGCGTAGTTCCAGTTTTTCGAAAGCCCTGATATTGATCAATTCGAAACGCTCGATGAACCTTGCTTGGCGGTAGTAATCATCCGACACGTTCTTGTCGGCGATCGAGTAGGACTCAGTGCCCTGGTTCCGGGCTGTCAGTCCCAAAGACGCGTCCTTGATCTCCTTCTTGCGTGAGTTGAGACCGGAAACCAGGGCAGTCTCAAAATCGAGGAAGCTCCGTGTCAATCGGTGCAGCCTTGGGCTGGCCTTCGATGCTTCAACGGCCCAGGCTTTCACATACTGTCGCCTCATAGCGGTAAAGGGTTGGTCGGGCGCCGTCATTCTCGCAAGCACTTTAAAAATGCCTTCCAACTGCCGCTCACTAGGCTTTCCCTTAGTCATGAGCGAAAGCAATACGAGTAGGTCATTCCTTCGAGCTTCGACAAGCGAA
Source organism: Acidovorax sp. GW823-FHT01C06 (assembly GCF_058798375.1). Taxonomy (NCBI): domain Bacteria; kingdom Pseudomonadati; phylum Pseudomonadota; class Betaproteobacteria; order Burkholderiales; family Comamonadaceae; genus Acidovorax; species Acidovorax sp. GW823-FHT01C06. The sequence goes on along the minus strand of NZ_JBXAKN010000002.1, from coordinate 568,686 downwards.
TCTCGGTTGAGTCCCAGGACGTCGATGCTTACTCGCCCTCTTTCATCGTTGCTCGTGACGCGGCCATCATCCAAAAAGAGTAGTACGCGCGTGGGCTCATCTACACGAGGATCCAACAAGAGCCGGTCCTCGGATTCCAGCGCGGCTCCTACAGCACCGATCGGTGCCCTAAGGCCTCTAACGGGAAAGCGTTGCCCCTTCAAGGTGTTGCATTGGCGACAAGCCGGTAGATAGTTGCTCCACTCGAAGGTCAGCCACCAGTAGTAACCATCGTCAATCTTTCCGTCCAGGTTGGCTGCACGCTGCTTCGGCCGAAATGCTTCGATATCGGGTTTCTCGGTCGGCGTCTCGCAATAGGCGCACTTCGCAGGCAGCTGTTCTCTAAAACCCCTTCGTACGTGCGGATAAATGCGAGTGCCAATGCGTTGGAAGTCGAACCGAGACTGTGCTCGAGATGAGGACGTTCTTAAAAAAAAGGCCTCCGCTTCCTTTCGCAACATTAGCGCTTCCTGCGAAAGAAAGAATTCTGGAGGTCTGGTTTGAGGAAGCTTAATCATGACTGCATCTCCGTCTGCAGACAATATGGCAACTGAGCATTCGTGACGTGTCCGTACTGAGCCAGCATTGCGTGCGACTCTGTGTGATGTGCGCGTTCGCCTTAACTTCACGTTGAGGAAATACTGGCAGCATCTTCATTGCCGCGAGCGGACTTCGTGACATCATTGCTCAAAAATCGATTCGGACTTGTGTAAATAGTCCATTGATTGCCATCTCCTGGGTGGAGTGGAAATGCGTATCGTGCTTAAGCTCATCAACCAGCGTTTTTCTTGGAACTTCTGTTCGCTTCTCCTCGCTGCCATGCTTGCCAGCCATCGTCGAGAGAACGGAGGTCATGCGATTCTTTTTTGACGGATTTCCACGCTTGCTGAAGCCCTTCCACAGTGACTTGGGCGTGGCATTCAGGCTTCCGTGATGTCCGACTTTGTAGAGGTCAACATCTGCCAGCATCTCCGCAACCCCGGGTTGTTCAAGTGCATATGACCAATTCTCGATCTGCGCATCACCAGGAAACAGCAACCGCTTTCCACCCACCTCGAAAAGCAAGATGAGACTGGTGTTGTTCATCGCCTTGTCCAGCATGGTGACAATGCCGAGAAGCTGATTGCCGCGAGCATTGGTGATGTGCTTCGCCGCCCAGCGTGCCTCTCGCGGCAGCTTGCCTTTTTTGGCGAAAACATAGCTCGCAGCAAATGGCCCATGCGCATTGCCGTCGATTGAGTTTGCCGTGGACACTCCACGAGCATGGAAATGCCAAAACTCATCGTTGTCGGTAGCGCGCTGCTTCTTGATAGTCGCGCTTTGATCCACCGTGGGTGGCCCCAGAACGTGGGTCTTTACACCGGGTAGCAAATCCTTAAGAGGATCCTCCATGCCGTAGTACGCGTACGAGCTTTTTCCTGCCTTCCCCATGTCCGCCAAGTTCTCAACAGCAGAAAGGTTCTTGGTGTTATCCCGCCCAAGAAAATCAAGCCGGTCAGCCAGGCCGCGTGGTAGTCCTCCTGGTTTCTCGGCGGCCAACTTGACGACCTGCTCCGCCACGTTGTTCATGGCCTGAAGCGCGCTAAACGCCCGAGCGCTCCCAGAGGTGGCTTTGGCATTCTTTGTACGTGGCCCCGTGGCATCCGTTGCCAATGTCAAATCTTCAGTCCATGGCTGCAGTACAAGGCGCGGCTGAAGTGCCCGAATGATGTCTCCGGAGCCACTACCGTTGGATTTTGTGGCGAACCCGCTGATGTGGTCGGCATGTCGGTGTGTGGCCACAACAGCATCCAGTTGCGATCCCCGACATTTCTCCCTGATGTCTTCCGCAACTCTTTGCATTAGCTTTCCACTGTCTGCCTCTGGCGCTCCAGTGGTACCGAAATCAATGAGTACATGCCGCTTGTCAGAGTCGCCATCCCCATACACGAACTGCAACAGAAAGCAGTCGCCAAAGCCTACTTGGTAGGCGAACAGATTGAGATGAGTCGGTCCCTTGGCGGACTTCGTCAAAGCATGATGCTTTGCCCCCGTGCCGGTCTTCGCACGCGCCTTGTTCGTACTCATACCGAGCCTCCTAAATGGCCTTTGATCGGACGCGATACAGGTTGTGCGCTTTTGGCTCGCGGACTGGACGAAGTTCTCTGCCGTTTGCCTGTGTCATCACAAGAAGCGCAGTGCGCTCGCATCCAATGTAGATTGGCAAAGGCACTGCCTATCTCGGGATCCTCCGTGGGCTCGCCGACCAGGTACTCAAGCCGTTTGCGCTGCCATTGACCATCGTTCATTTGCCTGGCGATGTGGTACTTCAACTGGCCATATTGGTCAAACACAAGCGTACCTGCGCCATAGACGGTCAGCGCCGTATTGGAGCTCACACCTGGTGGGCGCGGATCCACGTTACAAACCACCTTGAGCTCCGCCCCGAATATGTTGGCGCGGCTGACGTATTCGCAGATGGTCTCGCGCAACAGGAAGCCTTCAGGCCCGATGCGTAGGCTGGGGCGTACAGAGACTACTTGGGTGTAGGACCGCTCGTCGACGCCCAGCGCGTCTCGGTTTTCCCAGACGAATCGGAATACTTCTTCTGGGTCGCGGAGCATGGACTCAAAGTTCGTCCTCCGGTACTGGATAGAGGCGTGCTGCGAGAAGCCGAGCCAACAGCCACTCGCGTCCGTTCTACTCACAGGAGGCACTATTCCGAAGGACCCAAATACTTCTAAGACAGTGTTTCGATAGTGGTACCTCTTGTCATCGGGGGCAATTTCAGCATCTGCTGTGAGCAGCGCTGCAAGGTAGTCCCCGAATTCCAAGTCCAAAGGCGGGCAATAGTCGAGGGCTCGAATTGACATGGTGAGAAGGTGGTCTGCCACCTTGGCCCCCTCGGCCGCAACCTCCACGAGGTTGTAGTAACCATCATCAAAGGTCCCAAGCTCCTCAATGCGACGCAGCCAGATCTGAAGGAACGTGCGCATCAGGGCGGCAGCTAGGATTTCCCCTCGGGTATGCGGCTCTCGGAAGTCTGGAGAGTCGAGCAAGTCGCGCGAGGGCTTGATTCGCACTGATCGACGCAAAGCATTCGCTCGCATCCCACCAAGCGCCCGCCCAAACTCCTCCGCAAGTCCCATGAGGGCGCCGTCGGTCAAAGCGCTGGCAGTGAGCGCCCTCCGATGAATCAGAGATTTGCCCTTGCTCTTGATGACTACGCGGTTGGCAACATCATTGAACTGAGTCAGGGCCAGTTCAACGACTTCCTTGAGGGAAAAGACCGACAGCAGCGCGACAACATCTGAGAAACCTTCATGAAATGCAGCCTGATCCGGTCCGGAGAAATTCATGAAGCCTGCGCGGAGCCCGTCCAGCAGAGCATGGGTAGTCTCGTGCACGATGATGTCGTGCGAGAGACTCGTAAAGACAAAAGGCTTCACAGGCTCCTGATCGGCTTTGAAGTAGCCGAACATCAACGCGCGGTCTTCACGGGAGTAGAACGCATTGGCATCCACAAAGGCGTGCGGGGCAACATGGAGCTGATGACCATCGAAACCCCAGTGCACCCGCCGTCCCAACGCGTACTCAAAACGCGCCAGCGTTCGCATTACCAACGCATAGACGTTCTGCCCGTGAAACGCCGGGTTGGCTAGCAATTGGTCTTCCACCTTTTTGCGGAGCTTGCTCCCGGGAGGTGGAAGCTGGGCCGCAAAAATGTCCTCTAGCCTGCCTTCCGCATCCTCTTGGTATGCGTGGGCCTTGTACAGCACACCGGCCTCAGCATCGAAGTCAACGACCTTGACCCGGTATCCCGTGGGCCCGAGGGCAAGTCGTTCTGCTGGGACATCTACAGTCGCAAATACCCGCTCTCCTGCGGGCCCAGTCACTCCTGGATCTTGGGCCAACACTAAGAACGACTGCTTGCCTGGCTTGATCATCGTCACGGCTGGGCTCCTCTAGACTGCGCGACCATATGTGGTCGCAATTCGACCTGGACAGATCGGATCAAACCGCCGCGAGGAGCTCGGGTGCGTATGAACGAAGGCGGGCTTCAACGAGTGCCCCTCCGTGGCGTTGGAGAACAGTCATTTCGTCGTTGTTCAGCCGCTTCAGGTTGGTGCTGATCGAGGACGCAAAGGTGGCATCTCCCGGGTTGGCTTGTCCCTCGACGCTATCGATAGAGAACCACAGTGGCTTTGGCCCCTTACCCGCCAAGTGCCGATGCTGCATGCGATCGAACTGCAGCCCTCGCACTTGCTCCATCAGAATGTCCAGTGCAGCTTTGAGGACCATGGCTCCGGCCTCTGTAGGCTCCGAGGTATTGGTGAACGGCTTTCCTCCGTCACTGGTGATCAAATAGTCGAGCTTGTTTCGTTCCACACGCAGACCAGGATTGATACCGAGGTTGTCGTAGACACCTCCGTCCGTGAGCGTCACATAGCCCACTTTCTCTGCCGGAGGGTAGACATCCGGATCCAGCCGCAGAGGTCCGAAAACAGGCGGGAATGCTGAAGATGCCGCAACAGCATTGCTGATTCTGAAGGTTCCCGCATCGACAACGCCAAGCTCATGCTCGCCCATCTCCGCTTTAGAGGCGCTCCCGCCACCAGCGACAAAGAAGAACATGTTCCCCGTCGCAATGTTCGTCGAGTTCAAATAGATCCGAGGGCCGTGTTGCAGAGTGGACAACGACTTCTCACCGAAGAGATCTTTGTCGTAGCTCTCTGCCAACTTGTCCAGGCGGGACTCAAACGGATCCAGGATGCCCCCGATCACGGATCCCACCGCAATTGACTTGGTTCTGAGGTACTCGTCGAGCTTTTCCAGCGCTGCATCAACGCCACTCGACCAATTCACCGCAAGCGTTGCTCCCGCAATACTTCCGCCACTGACACATGTCAAAAGATCAATGCGTTGAAGAAGCCCCAGTGACTGAAGCTTACGCAACATGCCTAGATGAAAGGCAGCGGCTCTGAATCCCCCGCCAGACAAAGCAAGGCCAATGCGGCAATCTTTGCCGCCGATCGTCACTGTCATAGTCCCTCCATTTCGAGTGCATGAACTTATGAAGAAACGTTACAGCAGGGGGGAGGGGGGCGCAAGAAATTCTTTGCCTGATCAAAGTTGGCTCCTTCTTGCATGAAAAAATGCTTGAAGAGAACGACGCCTATATTGCGGAATATGCTGCTTGGTATCCCTTGTGGTTGCTGCCGCTCAGCTTTTCTGACCCTAGGGCAGTGGCAGTTGTCTTCAGATCGGAGATGTGACCTGGCTGATCACGGTCGGCCAGAGGTTTTACGGTGTTCCGACCGACAGTCTGCTGGCGCATCTACTCATCCCTGGCAGCCACTACGTCATGATCGACCAACCGCCGTTGAGGACGAGATATCTTGTAGATGGCGCAGCGGTCAAGGTGGCTGGTATTCCGGTCGGGTCGCTACACGGTACAAATGAACGGCTCCTGCCGCGAACCTAAAATACATACAGAGCTCATGGCCATATATCTACTCGATAAGAACGTCGTAGAGGACATCAAGAATTCCCTGAAGGGTTGTCATACTAAGGGTGCACTCACTGCACGGTCCATTGATCGCAAGAGCAACACTGTCAGCCCGTTGCTTTCGATTCTCGAAGGTAGCGTACGCAGGGCGCAGTCCGGGCCAGAGCTTCTTGACCAGCTAATTGCCGACACCCAAGCAGTCGGCATGTTCTATCACTTCGCTAAGACGGATTCCCAATTCCTCCAGACCTTCAGCGCCACGATGGTCGCGGCTCTCGCCCCACATATGAGAGAAAAGGTTGGTGAGCTCGTCCCGTTGGCCGGGAAACTACAAGCCCTCGTCGTGCAAGAGCGCAGATGGGATGATGCGTGCGAGTTCCTACCGAAGATCGACGCTTTAGCTCGCGAGTATGAAGTTACGCTCTCGCACCCGCTCATCACTTGTGCGGTGGCTTGCCTTTACGGGTGCGGATCTGCAAGAAAGGTTCTGAAACCAGCTGTCAGCCCAACCGACCAGGGGGCCTATAACGCGGTGGCTGATATCCGCCTCATCATAGAAGCGGCTTACATACGGAGGATGTGGAACGAAAACAGAAAACGAGAGAGTGTTCTATTCATTTCAAGTGACAAAAACCTCAACTCGTTCGCCAAGTTGCTTCAACTGCGAGTGGATATGTCCGTTGTGACAAGCGAAGGTAGCCCTGAAATGGTTACCTTTAGCGCCACGATGAGTAAAGACCTACTGCCGAGTCTGCGATCGCAGCCTAAGGAAATGCAGCGCGTACTCGATTACCTCGAGACGTCACGCGCTAGCGAAAAGTCCATCTTCGAATAACGTGTCTGGATAGCTTTCGCGGCCAATGTTCTCTTCTCTTAAGGCGCTTTGTCGGCTAGGTCACCTTTCATCGAGGTCTAAGATGTGAACCGCATTTGCTCCCCAGACTACTTGGTTGCGCGCCACGGGAACTGCAAGAAGAAGGAGACTCCATTCAGCTCATTGCGAGCGGACAGCGTAGCCTCCATCGCCAAAGCGTAAATGCGAGATGCAAAGAGGCCAAGACCGCTGTTCACCCCCGAATGGCCGTCGGAGACACCCAAATCGAATATCTGCTCGATACCAGCCTCTGGAATGGCTGGGCCTTGATTAAATACGGCCAGCTCAACGAAGGAGTCTCCTCTCTGAAGTCGTAGTTCAATGTCGGTTCCAGGGAGGCGATATCGCTCTGCGTTGTCAAGCAGGTTGTCGAGAATTTGCTCCAGCTGCATGGAATCCATTTGAACAATGACCTCGTCGGTAGGACCAACGTACTTCACTTTTCGCCCAACCTCATTGAGGTTATGTGCGAATCGACTCAGCCAGTCAGCCAAGTCATGAGGCGCCACGGCGATCTCTCCGGACCGAAGGCCCTCCTCCACGCTATTGGCCGTGAAGAGCGCAGTGACAGCCCGCCTAATGCGACCCAACTGCTGCTGAACGGCAGGCAAATCCTTAGTGATGTTCAGGAGCGATTGCAACGGCGAGCGAATTTCGTGGCCGATGGCGTCGAGAATGGACTTGCGGTTCTGCAGATGACCTTCTTGCAGCCGGAGCTTTTCGGCTCGCACGGCCTGTTCTTCACGTAGCCGCTTGACCAAGTTGGAGTCACGAGAGCGACTCCGCCGAAGAACTAGGTAGAACACTCGAGCTAGGGTCCCGAGTTCGTCTCGCTCAGCAAATTGCTTTAACCGCTCCTCGCCCGTTCGCTTCACTACAACGGAATAGGCTGTCTTCCGAATTCGTCGCAACTTCCAATTGTTGTGCCCCCAGTAGAAGGCCATTCCCAAGATGAGGAAGAGGGCTCCAGAAATCCAGGTGAACGCTCTAGTTGCAAGGTCTGGCAACATGAATGGCGTCGAAGTCAGAGTTGCCACAGCGTTCGTGACACCTCCAATCCGCAAGTTCTGGGACTCGACCATCGGCGAGCTTTGCAGAACGGCCTTCGAGATGACGAGTTCGGTCCACTTGTCGGCAACCCACTGCCACCTTCCGTCCAGCCGGGTCGTGGATTGACTAATGCCTTCATCGTCGGAGCGCCAGACAACGGGCCCGTTCCCGGCGGCCGCATATGCTCTGACCTGCAGCGATGCCCGGGAGGGGACCGCTGCCAAGTAGGCTTGAGTCAGTGAAACAAGGGGTGTTCCAACCTGTCCAGCGGGAACTTGGAACAAAACCTCTACCTTGTCGTCCGGCCCCGCCTTGTCGCGGACCTCGACGCCGATGTTCACTTTCTTGAGCGAGCTCGTCGGCCACGGTTCATCTGAAGATGGAGCCTGAAAGAGCGCTGCATCCAGCCGTCCCACGACAGTTACGTAGTTGCGCGCCGCATTTCCGTCCTCTTCGACCAAGCTCTCAAAGGCTTGGCCACTCACAAGTCTTGACGGCTGGCCCCCCTCACCGGCTGAGAAACCGGCCAACTCATGAACTTGGTCAAAGCGTGCCAGCTGCGACGGATACCTGGATTTCGCGAGCGGAGGAATCTGGTAAGAGAGCGTGAGGCGCCCCTGCTTTTGGCCACTGAATGTGAGGACGACGCTATTTACCTCTGCCAGCGGGCGACCTGGCTGGTGGCGCTCAATCTTGCGTGAGGGGTAACGCAGGGAAAAGTAGACGTATCGACCGCTTTGGTCTCCGAGCACGGCAGCAAAGCAGGCGCGAAGACTCCCAGAAGAAGTCCCGTCTTGGCGCACACCTTGGTATTCGACTTGACACGCACGAGGTGCCTCAAAGCTGATGTCGACAGCCTTGAATCCTTTTGCGTTACCGGTCTGCAGGAGATAAGTGAAGAATGACCGGCGCAGCGTCACTACGTTCAAAGGACGCGACCCAGCGGAGAACTCCTGGGGGTTCTCCAATAACGAAGATCCATCGGGCTCGCGAATGCTGAGCAGGAACTGCGCGAGTTGCCCCTTCAGCTCAGACTCTCGAACTCGATGTTCCTTCTGAAGCGCCGCGAGATTGATATCAGCTACAGCCCCGAGGAGGCATAGAGTCAGGGCTGCTAGAAACGCGATAGTGCCGAGCGTGAAGTCCCAGCGCTTGAGACGCTGGACCCAGCGCTTACGGTGACGTCTTCCAGAGGTAGCCGCGGCCTGGTTCATTGTCGATACGGTCAAAGTCAACGTCTACTTCACGGAACTTCCTGCGGACACCCGACATCTGGGTTGCGAGCGCCTTGGAGGACAGGCCGGACTTCAAGTTCTTCAGTAGGGCTCGCGTTTCGATCAGTACTCCAGGCTGCTCAACCAGGGCCTGGACGATGCTTAGCTCCGTAATAGTCAGCTGGACGGGCTGGCCCTTCCAACGAAACCGATTCTTCCGCTGTGGGTCAGCCGTGAGTCCCTCGGGTAACCCAGGCTGTGCGGCAAGGTCACGCGCCGCATCCGACTTTGCCCAGATGAGCGCGTGCTCAATGGTGTTGATGAGGTCTTGCTCTTCAATCGGCTTCGGGATGAAGTCGTAGGCGTGTAGCGTCAGCGCGAGACCTCGAAGGTTCTCTTCCGGCATACCGGAAACCACGATAGTCGGCCAATTCGCACGGATATCGCTCAGCAGGCCAAGCCCTGCGTATCGGTTCTTAGCGCCGGCTCCGAGTTCGACATCCATTATGACTAGGTCAAACTGCTCTGACCTCAACAGCGTCTCTGCTTCTTCCTTTGTGAAGGCCTGCCTGACTTCGGCATCCATCGAGCTCTTAATGAGCACCTTGATGTTCTCGCTGTCAACGGGTACATCTTCAATGATGGCGATACGGGTCATGGCTAGCCTCGGCAGAGCTATTTCGGATGACGCGAGCATCTCACGGCTTGGCATCAGTTATTCATGCTAGCCGATGCAGGATTCTGAACCGCCAAGGCATTCAGATAAGGAAACCCTAGACGAGTCGTGGAAATCTTGCACCCGGTAACCGCCGAGACAGCACACCTGAACCAGCCTTCAGCCAAACCTATCCGTGTTACGGGAACACTACCTTTCATCGTAACAACGGCGTCCCCAGAGGACGGAACAACATTGAAAGCCCCCTCCGCTGCACAGTATCTCGTGCAACCTGAAGACCTACCACCAGGCATTGCAGCCGTGCGTGTCTTGCCCCATGAAACCCTGGATGCCCAGTGGGACGGCATCGTCGTCGCAGGCGACATCAAGGAACGTCTGCTCTCCCAGGCACTCTTGAACTTCAAGCTGCGTCCCTTGGTGTCGCGCGACCAGTTGCCGATGCACGGCGTCATTCTGCTCTCAGGACCGCCAGGCACGGGTAAGTCTTCTTTGGCCCGAGGACTGGCCAGCAAGGTGGGCGGCATCATGAAGAGCGAGAAACCCCGGCTCGTCGAGGTTGACCCACACGCACTGACCAGCTCCGCAATGGGCAAGACCCAGCGCGCAGTGAGTCAGCTGTTCTCACAGACCATCGTAGAACAGGCCGCACTGGGCCCGACGATGGTCTTGCTCGACGAAGTGGAGACGCTGGCGGCGGACCGCACTCGCCTGAGCCTGGAAGCGAATCCGGTGGACGTCCATCGCGCCACCGATGCAGTGTTGGTTCAACTGGACGCCCTTGCCGAGCGACACACCAACATCCTGTTCATCGCGACTAGCAACTTCCCGCAGGCTATCGACGGCGCGTTCACCTCGCGCTGTGACCTAGTCATCGAAGTTCCGCCGCCGGGCCCTGCAGCTGTAGAGCAGATTCTCCAGCTCTGTCTGGGCAGCCTCGCCCAGCAGTTCCCGGCGCTTGGCGTCATCGCGAACTCTTCGGAAATCACAAAGATTGCCAAGGCCAGCCACGGCCTAGACGGTCGCGCGCTGCGCAAGATGGTCGTTAACGCAATGGCCATGCGCCGCGAGACGGCTCTCGACCCGAACAAGCTGACCGCCGACGACTTGCTCGCTGCAGCCCAGCTGGCAAAGTCCGCACGCGCGCTCAAGGAGAACTCCAAATGAGTACCGTGCGCCGCGACTTCCGCAGCGTTCCATTCCGCGACGCTTCGGCCACCTGGACCGCCATCGTCGACCTCCTTAGCGGCAGCAGCTCGAACGTGGAAGCTCGTGCTGTACTGATGAGCGTGGCCGGCATTGCGGCGAGCGTCATCGCCGACCAGTCACCGAAGGCCAGTCCGATCGTCGCGACCTGCGACGGCCCACGCACCCGCATCTACTGCCTGTTTGACGACGAGTCGCTCGAAACGTCAGCCGGCAACGAAGCGAAGCTGGGATTTGACGCCCTTAAAGGCGACTGGCAGGTATCCCTGCCTGTTGCGGCCGAAGACCTTTCATGGGTCGCAGCAGCACTCAAGAAGATCACCAGCCGTGTGGTCGCACGCGACGCGGCCAGTGGCATCGCCACCGACACCACTGAGAAAGCTTCGGCAACCGCCGCCGTGGAACTCGATTTGGAAAGGTTCATGAAGCTATGAGTTCCGTATCGATCAACACATACACCCACTCGGTGACCTACGTTACTGACAACATCCTAAAGAGCCTGAAGGACATCGTCCGCCTCAGCGGCCTGAACCCGGAGAAGCTAACCAAGGAATGGGACAGCAACCAACGCGCCATCAAGACATGGATTGAATCTGGCCACCTTGAACGCGTGAAGCTTGAAGTCTTCAACCCATCCACCAACGACCTAGTCGTTCGCTGGGACATCGACATCGTCTATTCCACAGGCAGCGGTGATGGCTCCTTCTACACTGATACGGAGCAGCTGAAGTACGCAATCAAGAAGGCCGGCGTTGCACCTGCGTCGGCGAACTACGACGTGATCTTGAAGAACAAGCCGGGCCGTCCGGATGTCGATGGCTGGGGTCCCGTACCCGCCCGCTCTATCGAGGGCATGGTGCGCCAAAGCCTCGGTTCAACGATTGAACACAGCGGCCTCGGTGCGAGCGCCGCTTACTGGAGAACCCGCTGATGATTGCCACCGAAGAAGCATTCCGCAAATTCAAGTCCCGCCTCGAGCTCAATACCCGCGAACAGGACAACGCCTCCAAACGTCATACCGAGGTGCGCGAGTACATCCGCACTAAATTCTCCATCGACCGCGACTTCTTGACCGGCTCGTATGCGAGGTACACCAAGACAAAGCCGCTTAAAGACATCGACATCTTCTTCGTGATGGCTGATGTCGATGCCAAGAAGTATCGAGCTCAGGCGCCGTCGGTAGTCCTGGACGCCTACTACAACGCGCTGGTAGAGAAGTACGGCAAGGACGCTGTGCGCAAGCAGGGCCGCTCTATCAACGTTGATTTCGGCGTGGTGGTCGACTCCGATGACAACACGGACTACCGCGTCTTGAGCGTTGACGTCGTGCCGGCCGTCACAGCCGGGGACGACTACGAGATTCCCAACGCCGACACCGCCAAGTGGATGAAGACAAACCCCGACACCCATGCGGAGACGGCCAAGCGCGCACATCAAGCCTTCGACAGCGAATGGAAGGGGCTGGTACGGATGGTGAAGTATTGGAACAACAACGCGAAGCACGGCGCCGACAAACCGGTCAAGCCGTCCTTCCTCATCGAGGTTATGGCGCTCGAATGCCTTCATGGCGGCTGGCAGGGGCGGTTCGACTATGAGATTCAAGCCTTCTTTTCATCGCTCGCCGACCGCATCAAGGACGAGTGGCCTGACCCGGCCGGCCTGGGCTCGCCAATCAGTGACGGCATGGACGCCGCTCGCAAGGAGCGCGCTCGCCAATTGCTGACTGCTGCAAGCCGCGATGCGTCTCATGCCATCGACCTGGCACGCAAAGGTCAAAACGGCGAAGCGCTTAAGGCATGGCGCGCGCTTTTCGGTCCGAAGTTTCCTCTGTCCTGAGTAGCGCATGATGAACCAAAACCCTATCGCTCCGACCTCCATCGCTCTCACCGCAGCACCGGGCGATGCGACCTGGATGAAGGAGGCTTTCTCGAACGTCCGAGTGGCGCTACGCGCCAAGATGACTTTGGCCACACAATCCGTGAGCCATGCAGGGACCATGGGCGCGGTAAACGAGGACCATTGGGTCGAACTTCTCCGTTCGTGTTTACCCAACCGCTACGAGGTATCGACCGGGATCATCATTGATTCAACGGGTGGCCGTAGCGAGCAAATTGACGCGGTCATCTTTGACCGGCACTTCACTCCGACTCTTCTTGACCAGAAGAGCCATCGCTACATCCCAGCCGAAGCCGTTTACGCAGTCTTTGAATGCAAGCCGGAGGTCAATAAGGGCTACATCGAGTATGCAGAGGCCAAAGCTGCATCGGTGCGCAAGATGACCCGGACCTCGGTTCCAATCTCGCACGCAGGCGGTACATATCCGGCCAAGCCGCATTTCCGCATCCTCGCGGGCCTCCTTGCACCGAAGGCGGGCTGGAAGAGTGGCCTTGGCAAGCCGTTCCTAAAGAACCTGACCACTGACCCCGACTCAGCGCTCGACTGCGTCTGCGCACTCGACCATGGTTCGTACGACCGGTACAGCGGGAGCCCGCTCGTCGTTTCGGATGAAGCAGCCATGATGTTCTTCCTTTTCCGCCTGCTCGATCGGCTGCAATCGCTCGGCTCAGTCCCTGCGATTGACTGGGCGGCCTACAGCCGCATCATCTACCCCTAAGGCGCCTGCCGCAACCTCATCGGTGCTTCAGAACATGGCGCAGTACAGCGAATGTTTCATTGACAAGACCAATAAGAAGGTGGAACAGCCCATTTCTTTTTTGGGGTCAGCGCCATACTGCTGGTTTGCATCTGTGGCAGCGTGCTGCCGCCACTGCGCGGCATAGCTGGATGGCTTGGCGATTTCCTCTTCTGCACTGGAGTGCTGGTCGGACTCCTCAAAGTCACCGCTGGAGAGAAGCTAGAGGAAGGCATCGCTTTCCGCTGATCCGAGCAGCTGCAGGCTCTATTTCCTAGGTGGTGCTGGCTCATCGGATAGCTGTTCAACGGCGTTGCCGTGTTCGCCTGACGGCCGCTGGCGCACGTCTACGCCGTAGTGTGGGTGTTCTTCACACTGACGTAGATTGTCGATCCCGTGGGTAGCGGGGCATAAACTCGGCGCACCTCGCGCTCGTCTTCTTCATTTGCGGCGGCCATGAAGAGATAGTCAGGCTTCGGAGCCAACGGCTTGGCTGAACTCAAATGCTGAATGTCCGCTACCCCAATGGAGTGGTCGATTCCGCCCGCGGCTTTGGGGCTTGATGCGCCTGTCGCCGTTTGCAGGAGCGGCCGTTCACCTGCTGAGGCGAGGAGCGACGCGGCCGAATGACCCGCGTCGCGGGTAGAACTACCGCTCAATGCTGCCGACTTTGAATGACCGGTGTCCCCGAAAGCCGCCCCTCAGCCCGACGAGCCGAACGACTCAGATCAGCCTTAACAAGTCGGTCATAACTCTGCGGCCAACGACAGCTCCGTACCGATGATCTTGGCCAAAGCGGGCCACCATTAGTCCACCATGCTGATGGTCGTCGAGGCTCTCACCTGCGCCGATCCTGCCAGTTGTTCACCAACTGGCTCCATGCCACCATGCGATCACCTGCCGACGTACTGGCCGTCCCGGAGTTGCTTACCACCAGCCGATCGATCATGGCCTCCTGCTCCTGGCTAAGCTCCTGCGGAAACATTGGTACGACGGTGACAATGCAGTCCCCAGCCTGTGCCTCGTTCGTCCACGGCAGGCCCGCGTTTTTGATGCGGTAGTTTAGATGGCCACGCCGCAGCTTCATCTGTTGCAGCCCGCGGGGGGTTGGAACCTCAATCCAGCGATTGACCATCCATGCAAATCCATCGACGGGCAGCTCGCACTTCAAGGTCCCATCGGCTTCAGCCGTGAAGAATTCGTGCGGCTGCAGCTCCACGCGCACGCGCAGCGACAGCTTGTGCTGGCGTCGATTGCCTTTCACTCGGGCGGTGACATCGAGCAGGTCGCCAGCGCGCGCGCCAGGCGCGACCGGCACCCGGCAGCGGTACTTGCTCGGCGGTGCCTTACCGCTCGCCGCGCAGGCCGTGCAGCTGTGGCGCGTCTTCCCCTGTCCCTGGCAGGCTGCGCATTTGTCCGTGGACGAGATCCAGGCGAACCAGAGATGCGGCCGGATGTGGCCGGCGCCACCGCATTCACTGCACTCGGTAGCCTGCAGTTGCAGGCCACTGCCGGCACACTCGGCGCAGTCTTCGATCACCTCGCCTCGAACTTCCCTGACGCAACCGGTCACCACCTCCTCGAGCGTGAGGCTGATGGTGTGCTCGACGGTGGATTGTTCCGCACCGGGGGTGGGATCTTCGGTTTCAGCCTCTGGTTCGGCCCGGGCGTTGCGGATCATTTCCAGCGCCCGATTGATACGCTGAATCTTTCGCAGGGCATGCGGGCTGTTGTTGCGATCCGGGTGCCAGCGTGCGGACAGGCGGCGCCACGCAACCTTCACCTCGGCATCGCTGGAGCCTGGTTCCAGGCCAAGTTCGTGGTAGGGATCGTCGAGGTCCATGATCTCATCGGCGCAGGCTATGTTGCAGTGCAACATGGTAGCAGGCGTAGCGGGCCGACAGGATCCTCTGGCTGTGCGAGCCGGTCTGGCGTTCGCTGTGCATGGCCGAGCGTTCCCGATCTCAGGGATATCTGCTGTCGCGCCTATCCTCTTGACGAACTCGGAAGCTCTCAAAATGCCCAACGCTGACAGAGAAACAGACTCGTCCCAGGCTCGGAGAACTCACATGCGAGAAGTGGTGGAGGCCCCCTGAAAGCACGGCTCAAGTTGCTCCCTTCAGCAAGCTCCATCAATGACCAACCGAAGCAAACTTCTTTTGGTGGATTTGATGGTAGAAACAAACAAAAAAGCGCCCTACAGGGCGCTTTTTTGCTAGTGTCTTGGCGGAGACTGTGAGATTCGAACTCACGGACGGTTGCCCGTCGGCAGTTTTCAAGACTGCTGGTTTAAACCGCTCACCCAAGTCTCCGGGAGGGAAGGCGCGAATTCTAGCCCACGGCGGGCGCGGGTTTTTGCAGCATGCCGCGGGTCTCGATGAACTTCACCACGTCGGCCACGCCTGCCAATGTCTTGAGGTTGGTCATCACGAAGGGCTTGAGGCCCTGGGCGTTGGTGCGCATGCGGGTGGTGTCGGCGTGCATGACGTCCAGGTTGGCGCCCACGTGGGGGGCCAGGTCGGTCTTGTTGATGATGAACAGGTCGCTCTTGGTGATGCCGGGGCCGCCCTTGCGGGGGATTTTTTCGCCGGCGGCGACGTCGATGACGTAGATGGTGAGGTCGCTCAGCTCGGGGCTGAAGGTGGCGGCGAGGTTGTCGCCGCCGCTTTCCACGAACACGATGTCGGCATTGGGGAACTCGCCCAGCATGCGGTCGATGGCTTCGAGGTTGATGGAGCAGTCTTCGCGGATGGCGGTGTGGGGGCAGCCTCCGGTCTCCACGCCCAGGATGCGCTCGGGTGGCAGCGCGCCGCTCACGGTCAGCAGGCGCTGGTCTTCCTTGGTGTAGATGTCGTTGGTGATGGCGATGAGGTCGTAGTCGTCGCGCATGGCCTTGCACAGCATTTCCAGCAGCGTGGTCTTGCCGGAGCCTACCGGGCCGCCGATGCCCACGCGCAGGGGGGGCAGTTGCTTGGTACGGTTCGGGATGTGGTGCAGGGTGCTGGTGGTCATGATCGGAAGAGGCGGGAATATTGGGTTTCGTGCTGGGAACTCAGGATGGCCAGCATGGGAGAAAAGGCCTGGCGCTCGCTGTCCATCAGGCCGATGGCGTGGTCGGCGGCGGGGGGGATGGCATCGGCCAGGCGCGCCAGGATGCGCTGGCCGGCGCTTTGACCCAGTTGCATGGACTTGAGTGCGGCCTGGACCATGTTTTCGGCCCAGCCAAAGGCGTAGGCCAGCAGCACGTCGCGCACGGGCGCCTGGGTGGTGGAGGCGGCCAGCGCGAATGCCACGGGGTAGGTCGGGGGCAGTGCGGCCAGGTGGCGGATGCTGGGCAGGGTCTCTTCATCGTCCTGGTGCTGGTTGCGCAACCAGTCGGCCATCGACCGGCCCATCTGCTCGGTCTGCAGCCTCAGTTCGCTGGCTTCTCGGGTGTGCAGCACCCAGTCGTTGAGTTCACGCACATGCGCCCAGTCGGCGCGGCGCCAGGCGCCCACGGCCTTGGCGATCAGGGCCATGTCGCCGCGTGCCTGGGTGATGTGCAACTGGTCCAGCAGCCAGTCGGCCACGGCGGCTTCGCTGGCGATGCCTGCGTTTTCAATCGCGCTTTCCAGCCCCTCGGAATACGAGAAACCGCCCACGGGCAGCGCGGGCGAGGCGAGCCAGATGAGCTGCAGCAGGCTGGCTGCCGGCAGGGGGGCGGGGCGTTCGAGGCGCATGGCGGGGAAGGGGGACGCAGCCCGTCAGTGGCTGTGCCCGTGGCTTTCATGGTCATGGCCGTGGTTGCAGCCGGGGCCGTGCACATGGCCCTGGGCGACGACCGGGATGGCCACGGGGCGGGCGCGGGCCGGGGCGGCGCCCCGTTCGTGTCCGTGCGCATGGCCGTGACCCTGGCCGGCATCGTGGGAATGCCCATGATCGTGCCCGTGGTCATGGTCATGGCCGCCGTGCCCTGCGGCATAGGCGCCGCCCTCGGGTTCAAACGGCAGGTCCTGCGCTTTAACGATCAAGTGCATGGCGCGCAGCATGTCGGCCAGCACGTGGTCAGGTTCGATCTTGAGGTGATCGGGCTGCAGCTCGATGGGCACATGGCGGTTGCCCAGGTGGTAGGCGGCGCGGGTCAGGTCGAACGGGCTGCCATGGTTGGCGCAGTGTGTGATGACCAGCACGGGCTGCGGCGCCGCGATCACGCGGACCATGGAGCCGTCTTCGGCCACGAGCACATCGCCACCGCGCACCAGCGTGCCGCGCGGCAGGAAGATGCCCAGCTCGCGCCCGGCGGAGTCGGTGGCCGCGAAACGGCTTTTCTGGCGCACGTCCCAGTCCAGTTCGATGGTGGTGGCGCGCTTGACCAGAACGGGAGCAAGGCCTTTGCCTTGGGGGATGAGCTTGGAGGCTTGGATCATGGCGTTTCTTTTCTTTGTTCCAGCGGGTAGACCGTGCATTGTCGGCCAGGGGCGCAACCCTGTTGGGCGCCCCCGGTTTACAGCCGACGGGTCATGAAGAAGCTGTAAGGGTCGGGGCCGTAGTCGGCAAAGGGGCCGCACTCGGCAAAGCCGTGCTGGAAATACAGCTGGCGCGCGGGCTCGAAGAAGGGCTGCGGGCCCGTCTCCAGGCTCATGCGGGCAAAGCCGCGCGAGCGGGCCTCGTGCAGCAGGTGGTTCAGCAACTGGCGGGCGATGCCCTGGCCCCGGTGGCGGGCGCTGGTGCGCATGGACTTGAGTTCGGCGTGGGTGGCGTCGAGCTGCTTGAGCGCGCCGGTGCCCACCAGCACGTCGCCCTCCGCGTCAGGCAGCCAGGCGGACCAGAAGGCAATGCCGGGCTGGCGCAGCTGGTCCATCTCCAGGGCATGCACGCTTTCCGGCGGCGACACCGCGTACATGTCCTGCAGGTGTTCCTGCATGAAGGCTTCGATGCGTGGATCGCTCAGATCGTCCAGGCGGATGTGCAGGTCTTGCAGCACAGCATTCACGGAGCGCGACCTCAGAACAGGAAGTACCGCTGCGCCATGGGCAGCACCGTGGCGGGCTCGCAGGTGAGCAGCTGGCCGTCGGCGCGCACGGTGTAGGTTTGTGCGTCCACTTCCATCTTGGGCGTGTAGCTGTTGTGCACCATGTGCTGTTTGCGCACGCCGCGGATGTTGTGCACGGCGGACAGCGTCTTGCGCAGGCCGAAGCGCTCGCCGATGCCCGCATTCAGGCCCGCTTGCGACACGAAGGTGAGCGAGGTCCTGGCGATGGCCCCGCCGAACGCGCCGAACATGGGCCGGTAGTGCACGGGCTGCGGCGTGGGGATGGAAGCATTCGGGTCGCCCATCGCGGCCATGGCGATCAGGCCACCCTTGAGGATGAGCGCGGGCTTGACCCCGAAGAAGGCGGGCTTCCAGATCACGATGTCGGCCCATTTGCCGACTTCGAGCGAGCCCACCTCGTGGCTGATGCCGTGGGCGATGGCGGGGTTGATGGTGTACTTGGCCACGTAGCGCTTGATGCGCGTGTTGTCATTGCGGGCGGTGTCGCCTGCCAGGCTGCCGCGCTGCACCTTCATCTTGTGCGCGGTCTGCCAGGTGCGCAGGATGACTTCGCCCACGCGGCCCATGGCCTGACTGTCGCTGGACATCATGCTGATGGCGCCCAGGTCGTGCAGGATGTCTTCGGCGGCGATGGTCTCCTTGCGGATGCGGCTTTCGGCAAAGGCCAGGTCCTCGGCAATGCTGGCATCGAGGTGGTGGCACACCATGAGCATGTCCACATGTTCATCGAGCGTGTTGTGCGTGTAGGGCATGGTGGGGTTGGTGGAGCTGGGCAGGAAGTTCTCCTCGCCCACCACGCGCAGGATGTCGGGGGCATGGCCGCCGCCCGCGCCTTCGGTGTGGAAGGCGCAGATGCCGCGCCCGCCCACGGCCCCGATGGTGTCCTCCACAAAGCCCGATTCGTTGAGCGTGTCAGAGTGGATGGCCACCTGCGTGTCGGTGGCTTCGGCCACGTCCAGGCAGTTGCTGATGGCCGAGGGGGTGGTGCCCCAGTCTTCGTGCAGCTTGAGGCCGATGGCGCCCGCGTTGATCTGCTCATGCAGCGCATCGGGCAGGCTGGCGTTGCCCTTGCCCAGAAAGCCCAGGTTCATGGGGAAGGCGTCTGCCGCCTGCAGCATGCGCTCCAGGTTGAAGGGGCCCGACGTGCAGGTGGTGGCCAGCGTGCCCGTGGCGGGGCCGGTGCCGCCGCCCAGCATGGTGGTCACGCCGCTGGCCAGGGCTTCCTCTATCTGCTGCGGGCAGATGAAGTGGATGTGGCTGTCGATGCCGCCCGCGGTGACGATGTTGCCCTCGCAGCTGATGACCTCGGTGCCGGGGCCGATGATGATGTCCACGCCCGGCTGGGTGTCGGGGTTGCCCGCCTTGCCGATGGCGGCAATGCGGCCTGCCCTGAGTCCGATATCGGCCTTGAAGATGCCGGTGTGATCCACCACCAGGGCGTTGGTCAGCACCGTGTCCACCGCGCCTTGTGCGTTGCTGCGCTGGCTTTGCGCCATGCCGTCGCGGATGGTCTTGCCGCCGCCGAACTTCACTTCTTCGCCATAGCTGCCGGCGCGCAGCGTGTGGTCGGCCTCGACTTCGAGGATGAGTTCGGTATCGGCCAGGCGCACGCGGTCGCCCACGGTGGGGCCGAAAATTTCGGCGTAGGCGCGTCGTCCAATGGTTGCCATGGGGTGTGCTCCGCGAGAACTGATGACTATATTTTTGATAGCTGCCAGCGCTTGTTCAACAAGCCCTGGAGGCCGTTTTGGCTTGGTATTTCTACAGGGCGCCGTGCGTCAGGCCCTGAAAGCCATACACCCGGCGCTGGCCCGCGTAGTCCACCAGTTCCACGGTGCGCTCCTGGCCAGGCTCGAAGCGCACTGCCGTGCCCGATGCGATGTTCAGCCGCATGCCGCGTGCGGCGGCGCGGTCAAAGCCCAGTGCGTTGTTGGTCTCGGCAAAGTGGTAGTGCGAGCCCACCTGGATGGGGCGGTCGCCGGTGTTGCGCACCACCAGCGTGAGGGTGCGGCGGCCCGTGTTGAGCGGGTGTTCGCCGGGTTCGGTGAAGAGTTCGCCTGGGATCATGGGATGCTCCTGTGGGGCGGATTGGCTCAGGCCATCTGCGCCAGCAGCGCACCACCGAACACTGCCACGCCCGCACCCGCAGCGCGCGCCAGCCACACGTGGCGGTGGCGCAGCGCCCAGCCCGCCGCCAGGCCCGCGCCATGCAGCAGCACGGTGGCGGCCAGCATGCCCGCCAGGGTTTGCCAGGCGCTGTCGCTGCCTGCCAGCTCGTGGCCGTGGGCCACGCCATGGAACACGGCAAACACCCCCACGCCCAGCGCGGCCACCAGGCCGGGAACGCGCAGGCGCGACACGACGAGCAGGCCGGTGGCCAGCAGCGAGGCTGCAATCATCGGTTCCACCGCGGGCAGTGCCACGCCCTGCAGGCCCAGCACGGCGCCCGCCAGCAGCATGGCGGCAAAGCCCACGGGGCCCCACAGCAGTTCGCGGCCGGCGCCGCGCGCGGCCAGGGCGCTCCACAGGCCCACGGCCACCATGGCGGCCAGGTGGTCCAGGCCAAAGAATGGGTGGGCAAAGCCGCTCAGAAAACTGCTGTGGATGTGGGTTTCAGCGCCGGTATGGGCGACGGCGCTGGTACTGATGGCACTGGCAGCCATGAAGAGAAGAGCGGCTGTGTGGCGGTGTGAGAGTGCGATGCGCATGGGGGCTCCACAGAGAGAAAGAGGGAGAAAAGGGGTCAGACGATCGGCTGGTGCACGGTGACGAGCTTGGTGCCGTCGGGGAAGGTGGCCTCGACCTGGATGTCCGGAATCATCTCGGCGATGCCGTCCATCACGTCCGCGCGGGTCAGCACCGTGCGGCCCTCGCTCATCAGCTGCGCCACGGTCTTGCCGTCGCGGGCACCTTCCATCACGGCGGCGCTGATCAGGGCCATGGCCTCGGGGTAGTTGAGCTTGAGGCCCCGGGCCTTGCGGCGCTCGGCCAGCAGGGCGGCGGTAAAGATCAGC
Organism: Acidovorax sp. GW823-FHT01C06; assembly: GCF_058798375.1. Classification (NCBI taxonomy): domain Bacteria; kingdom Pseudomonadati; phylum Pseudomonadota; class Betaproteobacteria; order Burkholderiales; family Comamonadaceae; genus Acidovorax; species Acidovorax sp. GW823-FHT01C06. The sequence continues at coordinate 547,464 of NZ_JBXAKN010000002.1, read as the reverse complement.
AGCTTGTCTTTTTCGCGAGGCGTCAGTTCCATGTCGTTGTACTCAATGCTGGTGTTGTTGGCTCGCGCGTCAGCCGATGCGGGGTGACCACGAGGGGCGTGCTATGGCGCACGGGGGTGATCTGGCGAGAGCTGTTCCATCATAGGCAGCAAGCCCCGTGCCCGCCATACGTCATCTGGCGCACGTCCCCAGGTGCAGTGGCATGGAAACTGCACCTGAAGGGGTGACCGCCGCCATTGCCCATGCCTTCCCACACCGCCTCCATCGCCCCTGCTGACGCCACCCCGCTGCAGCCGACAGAGCCCGGCATGGCTGCACACGAGCCCCAGCAGGCCCCGCAGCAGGTCGTCAAGGTCCGGCGCGACTACAACAGCTGGGTGGCCACCGAGACCATGGAGGACTACGCGCTGCGCTACACGCCCCAGCGCTTTCGCAAGTGGTCCGAATGGCGCGTGGCCAACACGGCTTTCGGTGCGGCGTCGTTCCTGATCCTGGAGGCCGTGGGCGCCACGCTGCTGGTGCAGTACGGCTTCATCAACGCCTTCTGGGCCATCGTGGCCACGGGGCTCATCATCTTCCTGGCGGGGCTGCCCATCAGCGTGTATGCGGCGCGCTATGGGGTGGACATGGACCTGCTCACGCGCGGCGCGGGCTTTGGCTACATCGGCTCCACGCTCACCTCGCTGATCTACGCCAGCTTCACCTTCATCTTCTTCGCGCTCGAAGCCGCCGTGATGGCCTATGCGCTGGAGCTGGCGCTCGACATCCCGCCCACCTGGGGCTACCTCATCTGCGCCATCGTGGTGATTCCGCTCGTCACCCACGGTGTGTCGGCCATCAGCCGCCTGCAGGTGTGGACGCAGCCGCTGTGGCTGGTGATGCTGGTGGTGCCGTTCGCCTATGTGCTGGTGCGCGATCCTGGTGCATTTTCCGGGGTCGTGCACTACGGTGGTGAATCGATGCGCGGTGCCACGTTCCAGTTGCCCTTGTTTGGTGCGGCGCTCACGGTGGGCATTGCGCTCATCACCCAGATGGGGGAGCAGGCCGACTACCTGCGCTTCATGCCCGCCAGCACGCCCGCCACGCGCGGGCGCTGGTGGCTGGGCGTGCTGGTGGGCGGACCGGGCTGGGTGGTGCTGGGGGTGCTCAAGATGCTGGGCGGTGCGCTGCTCGCCTACCTGGCGCTCACCCACATGGTGCCGGCCGACCGGGCGGTGGACCCGAACCAGATGTACCTGGCCGCGTACGAATATGTGTTCCCCCACTACGGCTGGGCGGTGGCGGCCACGGCGTTGTTCGTGGTGGTCTCGCAGCTCAAGATCAATGTGACCAATGCCTACGCGGGCTCGCTGGCGTGGTCCAACTTCTTCTCGCGCCTCACGCACAGCCACCCGGGGCGCGTGGTGTGGGTGGTGTTCAACACGCTGATCGCCTTCATGCTGATGGAGATGAACGTGTTCCGCGCCATGGGCGAGGTGCTGGGGCTGTACTCCAACATCGCCATCGCCTGGATCATGTCCGTGGTGGCCGATCTCGTCATCAACAAGCCGCTGGGGCTGTCGCCCCGGGGCATCGAGTTCAAGCGCGCGCACCTGTACGACATCAACCCGGTGGGCGTGGGCTCGATGGCGCTCGCGTCCATCCTGTCCATCAGCGCGCACCTGGGGTTGTTCGGCCCGCTGCCGCAGGCGTTCTCGGCCGTGATCGCGATGGCTGTCGCGTTTGTCACGGCACCGCTCATTGCCTGGGCCACCGGGGGGCGCTATTACATCGCGCGCCAGTCCGAGCCCGCTGCGCTGGCCGACGTGGTGGCGGTACCCCTGCACGGCCCGGTGGGCCGCAAGGCCGGCGGCGGAATGGATGCGGCCCTGGGCAGCTACGTGCGCTACACCGTGCAGCGCTGCGTGATCTGCGAGCGCGAATACGAAGCGCCCGACATGGCCCAGTGCCCCGCCTACCGGGGCGCGATCTGCTCGCTGTGCTGCACGCTGGACGCGCGCTGCGGCGACCTGTGCAAGCCCGACGCCAGCATGGCGGTGCAATGGTCTGCCGCCCTGCGCTGGGTGCTGCCGCGCGCCATGTGGCGCTACCTGGACACGGGCCTGGGCCACTTCCTGCTGCTGATGCTGGTGATCGCGCCGCTGCTGGCCTCCGTCATGGGGCTGCTGTACCACCAGGAGCTCAACACCATCGCCAATGCGATGACCGACACGGAAGTCCTGGCCGCCCCGGAGGTCGCGTTGCGCTCCGGCCTGCTCAAGGCCTACCTGGCGCTGCTGGTCATCTCGGGCATCGTGGCCTGGTGGCTGGTGCTGGCGCACAAGAGCCGCCAGGTGGCGCAGGAGGAATCCAACCGCCAGACGGGCCTCTTGGTGCGCGAGATCGAGCTGCACCGCCAGACCGACGAGGCCCTGCAGACCGCGCGCAGCGTGGCCGAGCAGGCGCGCCAGGTGGCCGAGGCCGCCCAGCGCGCGGCCGACCAGGCCAACCAGGCCAAGAGCCGCTACATCAGCGCCATCAGCCACGAGATCCGCACGCCGCTCAACTCCATCCTGGGCTACGCGCAGCTCATGGGCGAGGACGCGGGCGTGCCCCCGCACCGCAAGCAGGCGGTGCACGTGATCCGGCGGGGGGGCGAACACCTGCTCTCGCTCATCGAGGGCACGCTCGACATCGCGCGCATCGAATCCGGCAAGCTCACGCTGGATGTCACGCCCATGCGCTTTGCCGATGGCCTGCACGAAATGGCCAGCCTGTTCGAGCTGCAGGCCGCTGCCAAGGGCCTGGCCTTCCAGTTCGATGTGCTGGGCGTGATTCCCGAGGTGGTTCGTGCCGACGAAAAGCGCCTGCGCCAGATCCTCATCAACCTGCTGGGCAACGCGGTCAAGTTCACGGCGCACGGCACCGTCACGCTGCGCGTGCGCTATGCGCGCGAGATGGCGCGCATCGAGGTGCAGGACACGGGGCCGGGCCTCGCGGCCGAGGAGATCGAGCGCATCTTCGAGCCCTTTGCGCGGGGCGGCTCGGGCGGTGGCAACACCGCGGCCGCGCCGGGCGCGGGCCTGGGCCTGACCATTGCCAAGATGCTCACCGCGCTCATGGGCGGCGAGCTGACGGTGAGCAGCACCCCCGGCGTAGGCTCGGTGTTCCACGTCAAGCTGTTCCTGCCCGAGGTGCATGGGGACGCGCTGGGCAAGACCGCGCCAGCGCCCGCCGCATTGGCCACTCGCACCCAGCGTGCGCGCAGGGGTTACGCGGGGGACCGCCGCCGCATCCTGGTGGTGGACAACGAAGAGCCCGACCGCGAGCTGCTGGTGCAACTGCTCGAACCCCTGGGCTTCGAGCTGCGCCAGGCCGCCAGCGGGCACGACGCGCTGGACCTGCTGGCCACGGGCTACCGGCCGCACGCGATCTTCATGGACCTGGCCATGCCGGGCATCGACGGGTGGGAGACCCTGCGGCGCGTGCGGCAGATGCACCTCGCGAACGTCCACTGCGCCATTGTGTCGGCCAATGCGTTCGACAAGGCGCTGGACAACGACGTGGACATCCGCCCCGAGGACTTCATCGTCAAGCCCGTGCGCCACACCGAGCTGCTGGACTGGCTGGAGCGCCGCCTGGGCCTGCAGTGGCAGCACGGCGAGGCCGACGCCGCCCCCGCCCCCGCCTTGCCCGCGGCAGCGGATGCGCCCCTCACGTACCCCGATGCCACCGCCTTGGCGGCCTTGGCCCAGGTGGTCGCGCTGGGCTACTACCGGGGCATCCTCAACACCCTGGACGACATCGAACGCGGCCAGCCCGCGCACGGCGCTTTTGTCGGTACCATGCGGCAGCTGGCCAGGCAGTTCCAGTTCGATGCCATGGGCCACATCCTGGAGCAGGCGCCACCGTGACGACCACCGCGACCCCACCCTCCCTGCCGGTGCATGCCGCGGCCCTTGATCGCGGCGACAGCGACGTGGTCCTGATCGTGGACGACGTGCCCGACAACCTGGCCGTGCTGCACGACGCGCTCGATGAATCGGGCTACACGGTGCTCGTGGCCACGCACGGCGAGGCCGCGTTGCAGCGCGCCGCGCAGGCATTGCCCGACATCGTGCTGCTCGACGCCATGATGCCCGGCATGGACGGCTTCGAGGTGGCGCGGCGCCTGAAGGCGTCGCCCGCCACCGCGCACATCCCCATCATCTTCATGACGGGCCTCACCGAGACCGAGCACCTGGTGGCCGCGCTGGAGGCGGGTGGCGTGGACTACGTGACCAAGCCCATCAAGCCGCGCGAGGTGATGGCCCGCATGGGCGTGCACCTGGGCGCGGCGCGCAGGGCGCGCCAGGACGCGAGCCAGGCCCGCGAGGCGCGCAATGCGCTCGATGCCTTCGGCTATGCCAGCATCACGGTGCGCGCGGTGGACGGCCGCATCGTGTGGCAGACCCCGCTCGCTCGCGAACTGCTGCAGGGCTACTTTGGCGAAGCCAGCCCCTGGGCGCCCGGGATCGTGCAGGCCTGGCTGCGCCGCCATGTGCTCGCCGAAAACGCGGCGGAGCTGCTGGCCCATGCGCTGGCCGAGCCGCCGCGCCTGGCCATCGAGCAGGGCGCGCGCCGCCTGACCTTCCGCCTGCACCAGCAGGCGGGCGACAGCGAAGGCGGGGGCGACTGGCTGATCGTCATGCGCGAGGTGTCGGACGCCAAGATCATCGAATCCATGAGCCTGTCCTTCAAGCTCACCGCGCGCGAGGCAGAGGTGCTGTACTGGGTGGTCAAGGGCAAGATCAACCGCGACATCGGCGACATCCTGGGCGCCAGCCCCGCCACGGTGAAGAAGCACCTCGAACGCGTGTTCGCCAAGCTGGGGGTGGAAACGCGCACGGCGGCGGCCGCCATGGCGATGAACCGCATCCGGCAGCTGCACCCGCAGTTCGAGGGCTGATTCTTCAGTATCTTGGGCTCCTGGCGCTTGTGGAATAAGCGCAGAAAGCTATCAATTTAATAGCTTTGTTGAGGCCTGGGCCTGCGGTGCGCAAGGCCGGCCGGGTGCCGCTCAGCGGCCCACCGCGCGTTCCAGCTCCTGCTTGTTCATCCTGGAGCGGCCCTCGATCCCCTTGCGCCGGGCCTCTTCGTACAGCTGGTCGCGCGTTCGGCCCTGCGCGCCCTGGTGGGACCGCTGGCCGCCGCGCACCGGGGCCGGGGTGTCGCGCAAGGTCTTGGGGTTGGCGGTCTTGCTTTCGCCGTGCTGGGCGCGTTCCTTGTTCACGGTGCGCGCGGCAATCTCTTCGGCCGTGTCCGTGCTCTTGCCGCGCTGTTTCAGGCTGGTCTTGATGTGTTCGTACTGGCGTTCGCGCTTGGCGCTCCACTGGGCTTGGGGCATGGCGGGCTCCTTCGATGGGTTGGCGGGCGGGGCAGCCAGGCTGGCCCCGCATCTGAGCCCAATCTATCCGGCGCGCGGCCCGCGTTCGTCAGCAGGCCCGGCATGCAGCTGTAGGACAGCGGACCTCCTCGCTGACAACGGCCAGGGCCGCCATGCCCCATGGTGGCGGTATGAAAAATGGCCGTGGCGCCCGATCGGCAAGTGCTGGTAGCTACTTTTTTGATAGCGAATGGCCTGCGGACCACGGGGCGGCCGCAGGGGCCGCGCTACATCCCCAGCGACTTGAGCAGCGCGTCCGTGTCGTCCTGCCCGGCGGGGGGAGGCGCGGGCACGGGGGGCGCGGCCTGCGACTGGGCCATCAGCGCATCCGGGTCCGGGGCCTCCTGCGCCTCGAAGTCGTAGAGCTTGATGAATTCGGTGCGGTCGATCGCCAGCTCCAGGTAGAAGATGTTGTTGTTGCTGGTGTAGAAGGTCACGCGCCGCGCCTCGGGCTTGTCCAGGTTGGCGTCCACGCTCAGCATCACCTGCTTGTTCAGCACCAGCATCTTGGGCTGGTTCTGGGTGATGTGGGTCTGCAGTTCGCGCCGCACCTTGCCGGTGAAGTCGCCCACCACCTGGTTCATGAGCTCGCCCATCACGTTGCTGACCTCGTCCGAGGTGTAGGAGGTGACCAGGTCGTCCTTGGACATGCCCATGTTCAGCAGGTAGTTGGCGTACAGCTCCATGGCCGCCGTGGCCGAGAAGTTGATGATCACCAGGCCCGAGAAGCCGCCATCGAACAGCACGAAGCAGCCGATGTCCGGCTTCAGGCAGGTCTTGCTGATGCGCTGCACCATGCCGGAGTAGTGGATCTGGCTGTGGGTGGCCACGTTCAGCACCCGGGTGACGGAGTTGCACAGGCTGATCAGCAGGTCTTCGGTGCCGTAGACGGAGTTTTTTTCAGGGTGGCTCATGGTGTGTGTGGATGGCGGACAGTCGAATTTCTGGCGCGGTGCGCTGGGCAGAGCATAGGCGAAGCCGCCGCGCGAAACCAGAGTGCTTTCCGCGCCATGGGCCGCGGCGCGGCCCGCTGCCTACCACGCTTTGGCCTTTGTTCCGCGCGGGATGGCGCGGGTTGACAACCGACCGGGCTGGCGTATCGTGCCAGCCATCCATGAGAGGGGCGAGAGATGGGTGTTTATTCCTACGGGCTGAACGAGTTCCAGTCGGTGGCGGACGGCGCGGCGGTGCTGGCCAGCGGCGGCGGTGGCAGTTACCACGACGCGTGCTCCATCCTGGAGGAGCTGGCCCGCCAGGGCTTCACGGGCACCGTCCAGGTGCAGGATTATGACGGGGCGACCAACGCCTGCGTGCTGGCCATCATGGGCTCGCCCGACGCGGCCGACAGCCTGACGCTGGCCGCCATCCAGAACTCCATCCGCAACACGGTGCAGGTGCTGGCGGACGCCACCGGGGCGTCGCCGGGGGCCTACATCCCGGTGGAGATCGGGCCCATCAACTCGCTGGTGCCGCTGATCGGCGCGGCCATGGGCGGGGGGGCGGTCTGGGTGGTCAACGGCGACGGCGCCGGGCGCGCGGTGCCCGAGCTGCCGCAGACCACGTTCACCGGCAATCCGCCGCTGGCTCCGTGCCCCGCGGCGCTGGCCAGCGATGCGGCCAGCCCCGCCGACATCGAATCCGCCGTGCTGGGCGCGAGCACCGCCGCGCGGGTGGAAACGCTGGCCGGCGGCGTGGTGGGCGGCTTTGGCGGGTATTCCGGGATCGCGATGTGGCCGTCCAACGCGGGCAACGGCTTTGCGCTGTCGGGCAGCTACATCGCGGGCACGCTGGAGCAGGCGCGCGCGCTGGGGCAGTTCCTGCGGGACAGCGGCACGCCGCAGGCCACGGGCGCGGTGGCCGATGCCATCGCCCTCATCACGGGCCGGCCCGCCGCCGCCGTGGCGACCAACTTCTTCATCACCTCGGTCTCGCAGTCCACGTCCAGCGCATCGCTGGATTCGGGCATCATCCGCCTGGACAACACGCAGGATCCGCGCCAGAGCACGCAGACGCACTACCTCTACAACCTCAACGAGAACCTCATCATGTACTCGTCGTCGAGCGCGGTGCCCGACATCATTGCCCCGGACTCGATCTGCTACTACTCCGAAAGCACCGGGCGCGGGTTCTCCAATGCCAGCGACGATCTGGCGCTGTACTTCGATGCCGCCACCGGCCAGAGCACGGGCCGGATGGTGAGCGTGATCGCGGTGCAGACAGCGCCGCAGCTGTACGGCACGCCGGGCGTGGTGGCCTCGTTTGCGTCGCTGCTGCGCAACATCGGCTACGCGGGCGCCATGCCCCCGGCCTGACCATGCGCAGACAGACAGTCAACCAGCCCACCAGCCAGCAACCGGCCAGGACACGGACAGCGCGATGAAGGCAAGCCGCCATGGGTGAAGCAGATCTGAACCGGGAGCGGCTGGAGCTGGCGCTGGAGGCCGCCGGGCTGGACCTGTGGGAGAACGACCTGGTGACCGGCAATGTCACCCGCAAGGCGACCAAGACCTTCCTCGAACTGGGCTTCACCGAGGAGGAGATCGTCTCGGGCGTGCAGGACATCTACGGCCTGTTCCATCCGGAGGACGTGGACAGTGTCCGGCAGGCCGTGGCCGACCACCTCTGCGGCGTCACGCCGCAGTACCGCTGCGAATTCCGCCTGCGCGCCAAGGGCGGCGACTGGGTCTGGTACGCGAACTATGGCCGCATCATGGACGGCCACAGCGACACGCCGGGCAAGCGGCTCATCGGGGTCACCTTCAACATCGACGACCGCAAGCGCAAGGAAGACGAGATCGCCCAGATCAACCGCCAGCTCGTGGAGCAGAACCGCCTGCTGCAGCAGCTCAATGCCGCGCTGGAGCTGCTGGCGGCCAACGATGCGCTCACGGGGCTGTCCAACCGCCGCACGCTGATGGAACTGGGCGCCAACGAATGCCAGCGGACCCAACGGTTTGGCCACCCGCTGTCGCTGCTGGTGGTGGACATCGACCTGTTCAAGCCCGTCAACGACGTGTGGGGGCACCTGGCGGGCGACCGCGTGATCTGCGCCGTGGCCCAGGCCTGTGCGTCACGCAAGCGCAGTGGCGTGGACATCGTGGCGCGTTTCGGGGGCGAGGAATTCGTCATCGTGCTGCCCGAGACCGATGGGGCCAGCGCCCAGCGCATGGCCGAATCGCTGCGCCACGACGTGTCGGCGATGAGCGTGCCCGTGAACGACGAAGGCGCCAGCATCTCGGTCACCGTGAGCATTGGCGTGGCCACGCTGCACCAGGGCTCGGGGCTGGATTTCGAGGAGCTGGTCAACCGCGCCGACAAGGCGCTGTACCGCGCCAAGGAGTCGGGGCGCAACACCGTGCACTGCGCGGATGCGCACCCCGCGCACGCCCGGGTGCATGTGCTGCCCAACCCGGGCGAGGCACCGGGCGGAGTGGTCGCAGCCTGAGGCCCGCGGGCCGCCGCTCACTCCTCGCTGGTCCACTCCACCTGCACGCCCAGGCTGCGCAGGTTCTCCACGAAGCGCGGGTGGGCGCGGCGGATGGGCGTGGCGTTGCGGATCTCGGAGCGCCCGGGCGTGCTCGCCGCCACCATGAACAGCGCGATCGCCACGCGGATGATGTAGGGGCTCTCGACCACGGCCGGGCTCAGGGGGTTGCCCCCGAAGGTGACCAGGCGGTGCGGGTCGGACTGGAACACGTGCGCGCCGAACTTCGACAGCTCGCCCGCCCAGCCCAGGGCCCCGTCGTACACCTTGTTCCAGAACAGCGCGTTGCCCTCGGCGCGCACGCCCAGGGCAATGAAGATGGGCAGCAGGTCCACCGGAAAGTACGGCCAGGGCGCAGCCTCTACTTTGGTCAGCACATTGCTGGTGAATGGCGTTTGCACCTTGAGCGGGCCGTCGCAATGCGCGCGCGACCATCCGTCCTTGTGGGTGATCGTGACGCCGAACTTGGCAAACGTGCGGTCGATGAGCGGAAAGTTCCCGGGCGCGCTGTTCTTCACCACCACGTCCCCGCCGGTGATCGCGCCCAGGGCGAGGAAGGTCGTGATCTCGTGGAAATCCTCGTCGAAACGGAACTCCCCGCCGCGCAGGGCCGTGCCGCCGTGCACGGTGATGCGCGAGGTGCCCATGCCCTCGATGCGCACGCCGATCATGGCCATGAAGCGGCAGAACTCCTGCACGTGCGGCTCCGACGCCGCGTTGGTCAGCACCGAGGTGCCCTCCGCCGTGGCGGCGCACAGCACGAAGTTCTCGGTGGTGGTCACCGATGCGTAGTCCAGCCAGTGGTGGTTGGCCTGCAGCCGGCCCGCGCTGCGGATCAGCAGCGAGCCCTCGGCCCGCTCGACGGCGCCCCCGAAGCGGCGGAACACCTCCACGTGCGGGTCGATCTCGCGCACGCCCAGCGTGCAGCCCTTGACGTTGTCCTCCAGCCGCGCCACGCCAAAGCGCGCGAGCAGCGGGGGCACCAGCATGATGGACGAGCGCATCTCCTCGGGCAGCCGGTGCTGCGCGGCATCGAACACCGTGGCGTGGTGGTGCAGGTCGAGCGTGCCGGTGGCGTGGTCCATGCGGACATCGCTGCCCAGGGTGCGGAAGATCTCCAGGATCTTGCGCACATCGGTGATGTCGGGCACGCCCAGGAGCTTGAGCGGCTCGTTGGTGAGCAGCGTGGCGCACAGCACGGGGAGCACCGCGTTCTTGTTGGCGGAAGGCGTGATGCGGCCCCGGAGCGGGGTGCCGCCGTGGACGACGAGGTTGGACATGGGTGGAGCAGGGCTGAAGAAGGGGCCGGGCAGGCCGGGGGCCTGCGCGAGGTCGATACTCTAACTGGGTCTGGTTTCCCGTGGTGACGGAAGGCCTGGATGCTATGCAATCAATAGCACTCCACGCTTGACAGGCGTGCGCGGAGGCCATTCCAGAGGGGTGGCATCCTGGCGCCCGCCTGGCGTCTGGCCCCCGGAGCTTGCCGCCATCCCCCGGGGCACGGGGCGGGCGTCACGCCTTTTCCGTGGCCGCCGCCTGGTGGATCGCCGCGCGAATCCGCTGGTAGGTGCCGCAGCGGCACGCGTTGCCCGACATCGCCGCGTCGATGTTCGCATCGCTGGGCCGTGGCGTCTTCTTCAGGAGCGCGCAGGCCGACATGAGTTGCCCGCTCTGGCAGTAGCCGCACTGCGCCACATCCAGCACCGTCCACGCGGTGCGCAGGGCGGTGGCCTCGGGGCCGTGCAGGCCTTCGATGGTGGTGATGTCGGCATCGCCCACGGCCGACAGGGGCGTGATGCAGGCGCGCACGGGCTCGCCGTTCAGGTGCACGGTGCAGGCGCCGCACAGCGCCATGCCGCAGCCGAACTTGGTGCCGTTCAGATGCAGCTCGCCGCGCAGCACCCACAGCAGGGGTGTGTCGGGTTCGGCGTGGACGGAGATGGCTTTGCCGTTGATGCGCAGGGTGGTGGGCATGGAGGGTTCCTTCAAGCCGGTCAGGCCAGTTTCAGGGGCAGGGCGCGCAGGCGCTGCCCGGTCAGGGCAAACAGCGCATTCGCCACAGCGGGCGCGATCGGCGGCACGCCGGGTTCGCCCACGCCTTCGGGCGGCTCGGCGCTGTCGATGATGTGGGTCTCCACGCGCGGGCAGTCGGCCATGCGCAGCAGCGGGTAGTCATGGAAGTTGCCCTGCTGCACCTGCCCGTCCTTGACCGTGACCTCGCCGTGCAGCGCCGCCGTGAGGCCGAACACCACGGCGCTTTCCATCTGCTGCGCGATCAGGTTGGGATTGATGGCCGCGCCGCAGTCGATCACGCACACCACGCGGTGCACGCGGATGGCCTTGTCGGCGCCCACCGACACCTCCGCAACCTGCGCCACGATGGAGCCGAACGACTGGTGCAGCGCCACACCGCGCGCACGTTTCTCACCTGCCGCGCCCGGTGCCATTGGTTTGCCCCAGTCCGCCAGTTCGGCCGCCTTTTGCAGCACTGTCAGGTGGCGCGGGTGTTTTTGCAGCAGCGCGGCGCGGAAGGCCACCGGGTCCTGCCTGGCCGCTGCGGCGGCCTCGTCCACAAAACTCTCCTTGAAGAACGCCTGGTGCGAATGCCCCACCGAGCGCCAGAAGCCCACGGGCAGGGGCATGTCGACCACCTCATGCGCGATGCGCGCATGGGGCCATTCGTAGGGCTGGTCGAAGGCACCTTCGGACGTGGTCTTGTCGGGGCCCGCGCCCGCCAGGCCAAAGGTGCGCACCAGCACCTGCGGCACGATGGCCTGGCCCACGGAGATGTTGTGCCACGCCACCAGGTGTCCCTGCGCATCAAACCCTGCCTTGAAGCGGGCCATGCAGGCGGGGCGGTAGAAGTCGTGCTGCGTGTCCTGCTCGCGGGTCCACAGCGTCTGCACCGGCGCGCCCCCGGCGGCCTGGGCGATGGCGGCGGCCTGGCCCACGTAGTCCACCTCCAGCCGCCGCCCAAAGCCGCCCCCCAGCAGCAGCTGGTGCACGGTCACTTTCTCTTCGTCGATGCCCAGCGCCTTGGCGGCTGCCCTGCGGGCCAGGCCCGGCACCTGGGTGGATGTCCACACGGTGGCGGCCCCGTCCTTGAATTGCACCGTGCAGTTGATGGGCTCCAGCGCCGCGTGGGCCAGGTAGGGCGCGCGGTAGTCCGCGGTGATGGTGCTGGCCGCGCCCTGCAGGGCCGCATCCACGTCGCCCGTGCTGTGGTAGCCAAAGCCCTTGGCCTGGTCCAGCGCCTGCGCCATGCGCGCCATCACGGCGTCGCTCGACAGCGTGGCGGCGGGGCCGTGGTCCCATTCCACGGTGACAGCGGCGGCGGCCTTCCTGGCGTGCCAGGGCGTGTCCGCGATCACGGCCACGGCGCCGGTGCCGCCGTGCAGGGGCGCCACGGCCAGCACGTGTTTCACGCCCGGCAGCTTCCGGGCGGCGGCTGCATCAAAGCGCGCTACCTTGCCGCCGCGCGTGGGGCACATCACCACGCTGGCATGCAGCAGGCCGGGCGGGTGGGCGTCGATGCCGTACACGGCCGAGCCATCCAGCTTGGAAGGCGCCTCGATGCGCGTGAGCGGCTTGCCGATGAGCTTGAACTGCGCGGGTTCCTTCAGCGTGACCTTGCCCCGCATGGGCTGCTGCGCGGCCAGGGCGGCCAGTTCGCCAAACGTGGCGCGCTGGCCGGCCACATGTTCCACCACGCCCGCGTTGGCCGTGCACTCCGCCGCCTGCACGTTCCATTGCGCGGCGGCGGCGCGGATCAGCAGGGCGCGCGCGTGGGCGCCGGCCTCGCGCATGGGCAGCCATAGGTCCTTGATGCTGCTCGATCCGCCCGTCATCATCACGCCCACCTCGCGCATGGTCTTGGCCGTGAGCCAGCCCGCCGCGGCCTTCATCGAGCCGTCGTTGTCGGGGTGGAAGGGCAGGCCGTCCACCACGGTGGCCAGGTTGTTGTAGATGTCGTCGATGGGCGCCATCTCCAGCCGCACCTGCGCCCAGTCGGCATCCAGCTCTTCCGCCAGGATGGCGGCCAGGCCCGTGTGCGCACCCTGGCCCATTTCGGATTTGGCCATCATCACCGTCACGGTGTTGTCGGCGCCCACCTTGAGCCAGCCGTTCAGCGCCGCCTGCCCGCTGGCGCTGGGCACCGGGTCGGCCGGGTGCAGGCGCTGGCGCGGCGGCATCACGCCCCAGCCAATGACCAGCGCGCCCGCTGTCGCGGCGCCACCGAGGAGCACTGTGCGTCGTTTCACCATGGGGTTGTTTCCTTCGTGGCGTAGGTTGGCTGGATGGGGGCATGCGAGCCCGGCGCATGGGGTGATGGTTCAAATATCGTAAACCTGCGACCGAGATTCCCCCGCCCTTCGGGGACTTGGCATTTTGAGTGTTTTTGGCCTCCAGCGCTTATCCATCAAGCGCTAAAAGCTATTAAATGCATAGCGTTTCGCCTACCCGACACGAGCTGGGTGAGCAGACCCTGGCGCCCTGCGGCCGGGCCACCGTGTACGCCACCCGGCGTATTTCCCAAGCCGGCCTCGCTCTCCAGAATCCATTCCATCGCCCGATCCGCCACGGCTCCACCACGGAGCCCGCCGGGCGAAGCGGTTTGATTGATTCACTGATTGAAACCACCACCGGAGAAGCACACATGCAACGTCGTTATTCCCTCAAGGCCCTTGCGGCCGTCGCTGCGCTCGCTGGCCTGTCTGCGCTGCCAGCCCACGCACAGGACACCATCAAGGTCGGCATCCTGCACAGCCTGTCGGGCACCATGGCCATTTCCGAGACTGTGTTGAAAGACACCGTGCTGATGGCCATCGACGAGATCAACGCCAAGGGCGGCGTGCTGGGCAAGAAGCTCGAACCCGTGGTGGTGGACCCGGCCTCCAACTGGCCCCTGTTCGCCGAAAAGACCAAGCAGCTGCTCGGCCAGGACAAGGTCTCGGTGATCTTCGGCTGCTGGACCAGCGTGAGCCGCAAGTCCGTGCTGCCCGTGGTCGAGGAAATGAACGGCCTGCTGTTCTACCCCGTGCAGTACGAGGGTGAGGAACTCTCCAAGAACGTGTTCTACACCGGCGCCGCGCCCAACCAGCAAGCCATCCCAGCGGTCGACTACCTGATGAGCAAGGACGGCGGCAGCGCCAAGCGCTGGGTGCTGCTGGGCACCGACTATGTGTACCCCCGCACCACCAACAAGATCCTGCGCGCCTACCTCAAGTCCAAGGGCGTGAAGGATTCGGACATCGACGAGAAGTACACCCCGTTTGGCCATTCGGACTACCAGACCATCGTGGCCGACATCAAGAAGTTCAGCCAGGGCGGCAAGACGGCCGTGGTGTCCACCATCAACGGCGACTCCAACGTGCCCTTCTACAAGGAACTGGGCAACGCGGGCCTGAAGGCCAAGGACGTGCCGGTCGTCGCATTCAGCGTGGGCGAGGAAGAACTGCGCGGCGTGGACACCAAGCCGCTGGTGGGCCACCTGGCCGCCTGGAACTACTTCCAGTCCATCAAGAGCCCGGCCAACACCGAGTTCATCAAGAAGTGGAGCGACTACGCCAAGGCCAAGGGCATTGCCGGCCACAAGGACAAGCCGCTCACCAACGACCCGATGGAAGCCACCTACATCGGCATCAACATGTGGAAGCAGGCTGTCGAGAAGGCCAAGAGCACGGAGGTGGACAAGGTGATCGCCGCCATGGCCGGCCAGACCTTCAAGGCACCGTCGGGCATCGTCAGCAAGATGGACGAGAAGAACCACCACCTGCACAAGAGCGTGTTCATCGGCGAGATCAAGGCCGACGGCCAGTTCAACGTGGTGTGGAAGACGCCGGGCCCCGTGAAGGCCAAGCCATGGAGCCCGTACATCGAAGGCAACGACAAGAAGAAGGACGAGCCGGACGGCAAGTCGAAGCTGTGATCTCCCCCTGAGCGGCTACGCCGCTTCCCCCTCTCTCACGCTGCGCGTGGGAGGGGGACGCCGCCAGCGCGGCGGGGCGGCCCTTGCGCGGCAGCCCTGGTCTGGGCCCTGCGCGCTGCACAGGCCCATCTTGTTCGACGCCACTGGCCCTTCCATGCTTTCTTCATTCTTTTCTCGCTTGATCGCCTGCCTGCTGTTGTGCACAACGGTGCAGGCGCACGCGCTCACGGCCGAGGCGGCGCGGGCCATGGCGGCGGGTGATACCGACGACCGGATCGCCGCGCTGCAGAAAGCCATCGCCACGCCCGACGAGGCCACTTTGGCGTTTATCCGCGCGATGGGTGACGACGCCGTGAAGATCGCGGGCGACAAGGCCATCGTGATCAAGGGCGACAAGGGGCTGGACCCCGTGACCGGCGCCGAGGTGCCGGTGCCTGACGACGCCGAAGACATCGTCAACAACAATCGCATGCGCGGCGAGTTCGACACCGCGCTGGCCTCGCTGCAGCTCATGTCCACGGATGTGGCCCAGCGCCGCAAGGCCATCGAGGCGCTGCGCGAAGAGACCGACGAGGCCCGCCTGCCGCTGATCGAAAAGGCCCTGGCCGCCGAGCAGGACGCCGGCCTCAAAGCGCTGCTCACCAACATTCGCGCGCGCATGCTCCTGGGCAGCAGCGATGCCGCCAAGCGCCTGGAAGCCGCGCAACACCTGGCCGCCAGCGGCAACCCCGCCACCCGCACCGTGCTGCTCGAGCAGCTGCGCAGCGAAGAAGACCCCAAGGTCAAGGCCGCCCTGCAGGCGGCACTCAAGACGGTGGAAGACAGCCTGCAATGGGGCGAGCGACTGGCGGCCATGTTCACGGGCATCAGCCTGGGCTCCATCCTGCTGCTGGTGGCGCTGGGCCTGGCCATCACCTACGGCCTGATGGGCGTGATCAACATGGCCCATGGCGAGTTGATGATGATCGGCGCCTACGCCACGTATGTGATGCAGGGCATCTTCCAGAAGTATTTCCCTGGTGCCTTCGACTGGTACCTGGTCGCCGCCGTGCCCGCTGCCTTCATGGCGTCGGCCCTGATGGGCGCGGTGCTGGAGCGCAGCGTGATCCGCTTTCTGTACGGCCGGCCGCTCGAGACCTTGCTGGCCACCTGGGGCATCAGCCTGATGCTGCAGCAGCTGGTGCGCACCGTGTTCGGCGCGCAGAACGTGGGTGTGGAAAACCCCTCGTGGATGAGCGGCGGCGTGCAGCTCATGGAGAACCTGCAACTGCCCTGGAACCGCGTGATCATCGTCGCCTTTGCGCTGGCGGTGCTGGGCGGCGTGGCCTTTCTCATCAGCAAGACGCGCCTGGGTTTGTTCGTGCGCGGTGTCACGCAGAACCGCCCTATCGCCTCGTGCATGGGCGTGAACACCGCCCGCGTGGACACGTACGCCTTCGCGTTGGGATCGGGCATCGCCGGGCTGGCGGGCTGTGCCCTCAGCCAGGTGGGCAATGTGGGCCCCGACCTGGGCCAGGGCTACATCGTCGACTCGTTCATGGTCGTGGTGCTCGGCGGCGTGGGCCAGCTGGCCGGCACCGTGTATGCCGCGCTGGGCCTGGGCGTGCTCAACAAGTTCCTGGAAGGCTGGACGGGCGCCGTGCTCGCCAAGATCGCCGTGCTGGTGTTCATCATCATCTTCATCCAGAAGCGGCCGCAGGGCATCTTCGCGGTGAAGGGCCGTACGGCGGATTGAGACTGTTATGAATACCCCTGCTATCCAACTCCCCGCACCCGCTCCGCTGCTCACACGCAGCGGCTGGTCGGCCTTCATCGTGGCGCTCATCGTGGTGTGCGCCGTGGCACCCGTGCTCAACCTGTGGGTGCCGGCCGGCAGTGCGCTGCACCTGTCCGACTACGCCGTGGCGCTGCTCGGCAAGATCATGTGCTACGCCATCTGCGCGCTGGCCATGGACCTGATCTGGGGCTACACCGGCATCCTGAGCCTGGGCCATGGCCTGTTCTTCGCGCTCGGCGGCTATGTGATGGGCATGTACCTCATGCGCCAGATTGGCCGCGACGGCAACTACCAGAGCGACCTGCCCGACTTCATGGTCTTCCTCGACTGGAAGGAGTTGCCCTGGCACTGGATGCTGTCCGACAGCTTCGTCGCCACGCTCATCCTGGTGGTGGTCGTGCCCGGCATCGTGGCCTTCGTGTTCGGCTACTTCGCGTTCCGCTCGCGCATTAAGGGCGTGTATTTCTCGATCATCACGCAGGCCATGACGTATGCGGCCATGCTGCTGTTCTTCCGCAACGAGACGGGCTTTGGCGGCAACAACGGCTTCACGGATTTCAAGCGCATCCTGGGCCAGCCCATCGCCACGCAGAACATGCGCATGCTGCTGTTCGTGATGACGGGCGTCACGCTCTTGGTGTTCTTCCTGCTGGCGCGCTGGCTGGTGCGCAGCAAGTTCGGCAGGGTGCTGCAGGCGGTGCGCGATGCGGAGACGCGCGTCATGTTCTCGGGCTACTCGCCGCTGCCCTACAAGCTCACCATCTGGACCATCAGCGCCATGATGTGCGGCGTGGCGGGCGCGCTGTACGTGCCCCAGGTCGGCATCATCAACCCCGGCGAGATGAGCGCCGCCAACTCCATCGAGATCGCGGTGTGGGCCGCGGTGGGCGGCCGTGCCACGCTGATCGGACCCATCGTGGGCGCCTTCATCGTCAACGGTGCCAAGAGCTGGCTCACCGTGACGGCGCCGGAGTTCTGGCTGTATTTCCTCGGTGCGCTGTTCATCGCCGTGACGCTGTTCCTGCCCGATGGCGTGGTGGGCCTGGTGAAGAAGCTGAAGAAAAACAAGAAGACCGAAGGAGCCGCGCCATGACCCCCGATCTGATGGACGAAGGCGCAAGGCGCCTAGAGGCCAGGCTGGCGCCCGCCGCCCTGGGCCAGACCGAATCCGGTGGCCGGGCTGCAGGCTTCTCGCGCATCGCCACGCCCGGCGAGGTGGACATCACCCACGGCCGCATCCTGTACCTCGAAGACGTGAACGTGAGCTTCGACGGGTTCAAGGCCATCAACAACCTGAGCCTCGATATCGCGCCCGGCGAGCTGCGCTGCATCATCGGGCCCAACGGTGCGGGCAAGACGACGATGATGGACATCATCACCGGCAAGACGCGGCCCGACAGCGGCACGGTGTACTTCGGCTCGACCATCGACCTCTTGCGCCACAACGAGCCGGAGATCGCGAGCCTGGGGATAGGCCGCAAATTCCAGAAGCCCACGGTGTTCGAGCAGCTCAGCGTGTTCGAGAACCTGGAGCTGGCCTTGAAGACGCACAAGGGCGTGACGTCGAGCATGTTCTTCCGGCTGGATTCCGCGCAGTCGGACCGGCTGGCGGAGATCCTGCACACCATCCACCTGGCCGACAGCGTGGCGCGCATGGCAGGGAACCTGAGCCATGGGCAAAAGCAGTGGCTGGAGATCGGGATGCTGCTGATGCAGGACCCCAAGCTGCTGTTGCTCGACGAGCCCGTGGCGGGCATGACGGACGAGGAGACGGCGCGCACGGCAGAGCTGTTCCTCACGCTCAAGGGCAAGCACTCGCTGATGGTGGTGGAGCATGACATGGGGTTCATCCGCACCATTTCGGAGATCGTGACCGTGTTGTGCGACGGGGCGGTGCTGGCGCAGGGCACGCTGGACCAGGTGCAGGCGGATGAGCGGGTGATCGAGGTCTATCTGGGGCGGTGATGGAGGTTGCCTGTTCTCTTTTCCTGGCGGGCGGTGGGCTGTTGCGAAGGCTGGGGCCGGGGCGACTCTCGGAATCCGGACTCGGCACAGGCGCACCGAATGCTTCCAAATTCATAGCTGCTGGCGCTTGATGAACAAGCGCCAGAGGCCCAAAACACTCCAAGTACCATGCTCACCGTCCAGAACATCAACCAGTACTACGGCGGCTCCCACATCCTGCGTGATGTGAGCCTCACGGCGCAGGCCGGCAAGGTCACCGTGCTGCTCGGCCGCAACGGCGTCGGCAAGACCACGCTGCTCAAAAGCCTCATGGGCCTGGTTCCCATCAGGAGCGGGGGCATCACGTTCGACGGCAAGCCCATCGACAAGGCCACGCCGTACGACCGTGCCCGCGCAGGCATCGGCTTTGTCCCCCAGGGGCGCGAGATTTTCGGCCGCCTCACGGTGGAAGAAAACCTGCGCATGGGCCTGGCCTACAAGAGCGGCGCCACCCCCGTGCCGCCACACCTGTACGAGCTGTTCCCCGTGCTCAAGCAGATGCTCGGCCGCCGGGGCGGCGACCTTTCGGGCGGGCAGCAGCAGCAGCTGGCCATCGCCCGGGCGCTGGCGCCGGGGCCGCGCCTCTTGATCCTGGACGAGCCCACCGAGGGCATCCAGCCCAGCATCATCAAGGACATCGGCCGCGTGATCCGCATGCTGGCCGACAAGGGCGAGATGGCCATCCTGCTGTGCGAGCAGTACTACGACTTCGCGCAGGAGCTGGCCGACGACTACCTGGTGATGGAGCGTGGTGAGGTCATCGCGCGCGGCCCTGGCAGCGAGATGGAGGCCAAGGGCATCCGCAACCTCGTCGCGATCTGATGGCTCATGGCCGTTGCGCCGCAGCGCCGGGGGCGGGGCCGCGCCAGCGCGACACACTCTCCATGATCAGCACCGTGCACACCATCCAGGTGCCGCCCAGCAGCCAGCCCGCGAGCACATCGCTGGCGTAGTGCACATGCAGCACCACGCGGCTCCAGCCGGTGGTGAAGATGAACGCACCGGCCAGGAGCGCCGCGGGTGCGTGCCAGGGGCGGGGCAGCAGCCGCGTGGCCAGGTAGGCCAGCATCGCGTACGCCACCATCGACGCGCTGCTGTGGCCGCTGGGAAAGCTGTAGCCCTGGGCCTGGGCCACGCCGTGCACGTGCTCGGGCCGGACACGCTCGAACACCTCCTTGAGGACTTTGGTCAGGGCGCCGTTTCCCGCCATGGCGACGAACCAGCCCGTGGCCAGCAGCCGGTGCCGGCGCAGCCACAGCGCCAGGGCCACCACCAGCGTCAGCCCGGCCAGCACCCACGAGTCCCCCAGGTGGGTGAGCGCGGCGAACCAGCGCAGCACGGCGGTGTCCGCCTGCGCGCGCAGGCCGTCGGCAAGGGCGTCGTCCAGCACGCCCCAGCGGCCATCGGCGGCGCGCCCGCTGTCGGCCAGCTCCGCCATCGCGGCGCCCGCCAGCACCAGGGTGCAGGCCGACGCGCCCATCGCCGCAATCATCACCCAGCGCGCCCGTGCCGGCAGGAGCCGGCGCAGCGGCGGGGCCGCGCGGCGCAGGCCGCGCAGGCCCGCCAGGCCGCCCAGCCCCAGCAGCGCGAAGGCGAGCGTGCCCGCCCACCACCAGGCCATGGGGTGCTGCGCCAGCAGGGCGCCAATGTCGGATGCGGGGAGGGTCATGGGTTGCGGGCGGCGTCAGCTTCTTCTTCGCCAGGCTAGGAGGGAGCCCGCGTTTGTACCGGAGTTCCCAGCGGCCCTGCCGGGCATGGGTGAATCGTCGTGGCGCCGTGGCGCTGCCCCGGCCCTGTCGGCGGGCGCTGACAGGGCAAAGGCGTGGCTACCGGCTGCGCATGCGCTGCCCGCCCGCCATCATCGGACGACCGCACCGCAATCCCCGGCGCGCAGCCAGCACGGTGCCGGCCTGGCGCCCGGGTCCGGTGCCGCAGCCTGTTGCAGACCTTTCTCTTCATGACACCTTCAGAGCGTCCCGTCCCTGCCCGGCCCCACGGCCCCATCCACCTGGTGGTGCCCCGGCGCCCCGGCGCCGACCTGGAGCTGCTGCGCGCCAAGCTCGAGGGCGTCTCGGCCCTGCAGGCGCACAACCTGGTGTGGCACGTGCCGGACCAGCGCGGCGACATCGTGGCGCTGGCGGGCGAGGCGGCGCATGCCGCGCGCGCCGACGGTGGCCTGGTGGTGGCCGCAGGCGGCGACGGCACCATCAACGCGGTGGCCGCCGCGGTCCTGCGCCTGAGTGTGCCCATGGGGGTGGTGCCGATGGGCACCTTCAACTATTTCAGCCGCGAACACGGCCTGGCGCTGGACCCCGAGGTGGCCGTGCAGGATCTGCTGCAGGCCCTGCATGCGGGCGACATGCGCCCCGTGCAGGTGGGCTATGTGAACCGCCAGCTGTTCGTGGTCAACGCCAGTGTGGGCCTGTACCCCAAGCTGCTGGCCGAGCGCGAGAAGGCGTCGCGGCGCTTTGGCCGCTCGCGCCTGGTGGCCGTGGCGTCGGCGGTGTGGAGCATGTTCCGGCCCGCGGCCGGCCGCCGCTGGCGTGTGGTGATGAAGACCCACGAGGGCGCACGGGACCGCCAGGAGGAGCACCTGGTCACCACGCTGTTCGTGGGCAACAACCCGCTGCAGCTCGACCGCATGGGCCTGCCCCAGGCGCAGGTGGTGGCCGATGGCGGCAAGATGGCCGTCGTGCTGCTGCAGCCCCAGGGCCGCTGGGCCGTGGCGCGCACGGTGTGGAACGCGGCCACCGGCCAGCTCGACAGGGACGGCGCGGTGACCAGCGTGGCGTGCACGGAGCTGACGGTGGCCCCGGCCAGCTGGCGCCCGCCGCAGGTCAAGGTGGCTTTCGACGGGGAGCGCGCGTGGATGGCGCCGCCCCTGCATTTCCGGATCAGCGCGCGGCCGCTGTGGCTGGTGGCCTCGTCCACGCTGATCCGTGACGATGCCTCCGCGCCCGCGCCGCCGGCTGCCATGCCCGTGCAGCACGAAGGGGCGCCGGCCGCCCCTCCGGTGGAAGGGATGCTGCCGGCATGACGCAGCAGCCTGGCCGCCCAGCCCCGTTCGGAGAGTGCCCATGGACGTCCTGATGCACCTGTCGGATCTGCATTTCGGGGCGCACGATCCCGATGTGTGCGCCGCGGCCCAGCGGCTGGCGCAGCGGCTGGGGGTGTCGATGGCGGTGGTGTCGGGCGACCTCACGCAGCGCGCCACCGCCAGCCAGTTCGAGCAGGCCGGGCGTTTTGTGCAGGGCCTGCACGCCCGCTCCACCCTGGTGCTCGCGGGCAACCATGACCTGCCGCTGTTTGCCTGGTGGATGCGCTGGGGGCGGTCGTACGAGCGTTTCGCGAGCCAGTTCGGGGTGGACCACGAACCCGTGCGGCAGGCGGGCGCGTTCTATGTGGTGGGCGTCAACACCACGCGTGCCTGGCGGCATGAACGCGGCAGCCTGTCGTCTGCCCAGATCCACCATGTGGCCGACCTCCTGGCCCGCGCCCCCCCCGATGCCTGGCGCATCGTGGCCAGCCACCACCCCCTGGTGGCGCGCGATCCGGCCGACCGCGCGCACCGCCCCCACCGGGCCGACGAGGCCCTGCAGTGCTGGCGCTCCGCCGGTGCGCAGATGCTGCTGTCGGGCCACGCCCACCAGCCTGCGCTGCTCAACCCCCTGCCCGGGCTGTGGGCCAGCCACGCGGGCACCGCCGTGTCGTACCGCCTGCGCCACGGCAGCCCCAACAGCCTGGTGGTGCTGACGGTCGAGGCATCCGGGGCGGCGGAGGGCGGCTGGGCGCGCTATGCCGCCCGCTGGGACTACGACGCGGCGTCGGGTGAATTCCAGCGCGTGCTGCGGCAGACCGTGGGCTAGGGCGGACGGTCCCGGCTCCGTGGCCAGGAAAACTGTTGCTATATTTTTGATAGCTTCTGGCGCTTGAAGGGAAAGCGCCAGAGGCTCGAAACATCTGAAGTGGCCGCCGCGCGCAGCGGTGGGCGCGCATGCCCCCGCACGCGGGTGCAGGCGGCGGTGTGGGCGGGCAACGGGGTGTTTTCACCGGTTGACCGGCCGGAGGGCGCCACCTATTCTGGTGGCCTGGCGGGCGGGCCGTGCGGCGGATGCGGGGCCGGGCCGTGCCGCCGTTTTTGCAGCCTCTCGTCACTCATGCACAAAGAATTCAACCACGATGCGGTGCGCCGGCTGCAGGCGCTGATCGAGCGGGAGACCGGTGCGCCGCTGGGCGAAGGGGCGCAGGCCGAGATGGCGGCGATCCTGCGCGGCAGCGAATGCCCCGATGGCGCCGCCGCCGAAGGCCTGGCCGTGGCACCGCGCGAGGTCACCATCCTGCTGGCGGACCTGCGCGGCTTCACCGCGCTGTCGGGATCGCAGCCGGCGGCGGTGGTCATCGCGGCGCTCAACCGCTGTCTGGCGCGGCTGAGCGAGGTGGTGTTCAAGCACCAGGGCAGCATCGACAAGTTCATGGGCGACTCGATCATGGTGCTGTTCGGCGCGCCCATGGGGCGCGACGACGACGTGGACCGCGCGCTGCTGTGCGCGGTGGAGATGCAGATCGCCATGCGTGACCTGAATCTGGAGCACCTGCGCGAACGCCTGCCGCAGGTGTTTCTGGGCATTGGCGTGAACACCGGCAACGTGATGGCGGGGCGCTTCGGGTCGGAGCTGTATTCCGAATACACGGTCATCGGCGAAGAGGTGAACCTTGCCTCGCGCATCGAGGCCTTCAGCCTGCGCGGGCAGGTGCTGATCAGCGAGGCCACCTACCAGCGCTGCTGGGGCCTGGTGTCGGCCACCGCGCCCATGCAGGTGTACGTGAAGGGCCGTGTGCAGCCGGTGAGCCTGCGCGAGCTGGTGGCGATCCCCTCGCACAAGCTCAAGGTGCCGCGCCAGGAGTTCCGCCGCAGCCACCGCGTGGACACGCGCCTGCCCTGCCTGTGCCAGCGCATGCAGGACAAGATCATCGTGCCGCACATCGTGCACGCCGCCATCCGCGACATCGGCTACCACGGCCTGCTGATCGAGGTGGCGGAGCCGGTGGCGCTGCACAGCGAGGTGAAGGTGGAGTTCGACCTCACGCTCGTGGACTACCACGCCACCGACGTGTATGCGCGCGTGGTCACGCTCAAGCCCGAGCGCGAGCAGTGGCTGGCCGGGCTGGAGTTCACCTCGATCAGCCCCGAGTGCAACGCCAAGGTGCAGATGTTCGTGCAGCTGCTGGTGGCGGCGCGGTAGCCGCGGCCTGGGTCGGCAAGGATTCCGCGGGCGGCCTCGCTGGAACCGGCGCGGGGGCGGCGCCTGCGGGGTGGCACGCGCCGCTCTCAGCAGCCCAGCATCCGCGCCAGGTCGTGCAGGTCGGTGGCATGCAGATCGTTGCCGGGCTGGGGCGACCCGTCCTTGGGCCGGGCCTTGCCGAGTTCGTGCGGGCGCTCGATGTAGGCGGTGCGCAGGCCGCAGGCGCGTGCGGCCGCCAGGTCGTCGTGGTGGGTGGCCACCAACGCCACCTGTCCGGGCCGCAGGTCGAACACGCGCGCCACGCCCAGGTAGGCGTCGGGGCTGGGCTTGTAGGCCTTGAACACTTCCGCGCTCAGCACGCAATCCCACGGCAGCCCCGCGCGCTTGGCCATGTGCGTGAGCAGGCTGATGTTGCCGTTGGACAGCGTCGTGAGGATGAAGCGGGTTTTGAGCCGCGTGAGGCCAGCCACGCTGTCGGGCCACGGGTCCAGCCGCTGCCACACATGGTTCAGGTGCTGGCGCTCGGCCTCGGCCAGGTGGGCGAGGCCGAAGCGCGGCAGGATGCCGTCGAGGATGCCCCGGTGCAGCGCGTCGATGCGCGTCCAGCCCTGCTCGCCGCGCATCACCCGCGCCATGGCCGGCTGGTAGCCGCTGCGCCAGGCGATGGCGAACGCGTCGCCGTCGATGGCCGGGTACATCGCCTGCATCTCGCGCACGATGCTGCCGTGCCAGTCCACCACGGTGCCGAAGATGTCGAAGGCCAGCACCTTCACGCTGCTGGCGATGGGGTCTGCCGTGCTCTGGGTCGTCGTCATTCGCGGTCCTGGGTGGGGAGGAAGGAAGGGCGGGGTCGGGGCGCCAGCGTAGCAGCCTTGCGTGCTGGGCCGGTGCGCCGGGGTTGCACATGACCTCGCCCCTGCAGGGCGGCGCGGAGCGTGCTATGGTTACAAAAATCGGGTTTACCCCCGTAACTGCGTTTCTTCTCCGCCCCCGTCCATCGCCTGCGCCGCCCGCCGCCTGCCGGTGCAGCGCCCCTTTTGTTGCTGTTGTTCCTGCTGCCATGACCGCGCCCCTGACTCCCACGTCGTCCCTCGCCCACGCCCCGACCGACGACCGCACCCTGGTGCGCGCCGTGCTGGCCCTGGGGGTCGGCGGCTTTTCCATCGGCACGGGCGAATTCGTCATCATGGGCCTTCTGCCCGAGGTGGCGCGCGACATCGGCGTCAGCATTCCGCAGGCCGGCCACGTCATCAGCGCCTATGCGCTGGGCGTGGTGGTCGGTGCACCGGTGCTGGCCGTGCTGTGCGCCCACTGGGGGCGGCGCGCGCTGCTCATGGCGCTGATGGTGGGGTATGCGCTGGGCAACTTCGCATCGGCGCTGGCGCCGGGCTACCTGTCGCTCAGCGCCATGCGCCTGTTCACCGGTTTGCCGCACGGCACCTACTTCGGCGTGGCCGCCCTCGTGGCCGCGGCCCTGGCGCCACCGGGGCGCCGCGCGCGCGCCGTGGGCTGGGTCATGCTGGGGCTGACCACGGCCACCCTGGTGGGCGTGCCCATCGCGGCGGCCCTGGGCGAATACTTCGGCTGGCGCGCGGCGTTCGTTTTCGTGGGCCTGATCGCCGTGGCCGCCGTCGCCATGGTGCGCCTGTGGGTGCCCGACATGCCCGCATCGCACGGCGCCAGCCCCCTGCGCGAACTGGGCGCGCTGGCGCGCAAGCAGGTGTGGTTCACCCTGGGCATCGGCGCCATCGGTTTTGGCGGCATGTTCGCGGTGTTCAGCTACATCAAGCCCACGCTGCTGGAGGTGGCCGGCATGCCGCCCGCGCTCATGCCTTTCGTGCTCTCGCTCTTCGGCCTGGGCATGGTGGCGGGCAACATCGTGGGCTCGCGCATGGCCGACAAGGCCCTCATGCCCGCCATCGGCAAGGTGCTGCTGTGGTCCATCGCGGTGCTGGCGCTGTTCGTGCCCGCCGCCCACCACCCCGTCACCGCCGCGCTGGCCACCTTCTTCCTGGGCACGCTGGTCGCCATTGGCCCCGCGCTGCAGATCCGCCTGATGGACGTGGCGGGCGACGCGCAGACCCTGGCCGCCGCGCTCAACCACTCGGCCTTCAACGCCGCCAACGCGCTCGGTGCTTGGCTCGGCGGCGTGGCGATTTCCGCCGGCATGGGCTGGACATCCACTGGCTGGGTGGGCGTTCTGCTGGGCATCGGCGGCGTGGGCATGTTCGCGTGGTCGATGGGCAGCGAGCGGAACACGCAGCGCACCACGGCGGGCCTCAAGGCCTGAGCGTAGCGGCGGCGCTACAGCGCCGCCCTCTGCAGACCGGCCACCGCGTTCTGCGTTACAGTGAACGCGGGCCAACCCCATTGTTGGCCACGTCGCTCGGACGGTTCCGGGCGCTTACGTGAAAGTTCACCAGCATGTCTGCTTCTCAGGGCAAGCGCCGCTTTGCGCGCATCGATCGCCTTCCCCCCTACGTCTTCAACATCACGGCCGAGCTGAAACTGGCTGCCCGCCGCCGTGGCGAGGACATCATCGACATGAGCATGGGCAACCCCGATGGCGCGACCCCGCCGCACATCGTGGCCAAGCTCACCGAGGTGGCCCAGCGGCCCGACACCCACGGCTACTCCGCCAGCAAGGGCATCCCCCGCCTGCGCCGCGCCATCAGCCACTGGTACAAGGACCGCTACGCGGTGGACATCAACCCCGACACGGAAGCCATCGTCACCATCGGCTCCAAGGAAGGGCTGGCCCACCTGATGCTGGCCACGCTGGACCGGGGCGACACCGTGCTCGTGCCCGACCCGAGCTATCCCATCCACATCTACGGCGCGGTGATCGCCGGGGCCGACATCCGCAGCGTGCCCGTGGCGCCCGACGTGGATTTCTTCGCCGAGCTGGAGAAAGCCATCCGTGGCAGCTACCCCAAGCCCAAGATGATGATCTTCGGCTTTCCCAGCAACCCCACGGCGCAGTGCGTGGAGCTGTCGTTCTTCGAGCGCGTGATCGCCCTGGCCAAGAAGCACGACATCCTGGTGGTGCACGACCTGGCCTACGCCGACATCGTGTACGACGGCTACCGCGCCCCCAGCATCATGGAAGTGCCCGGCGCCAAGGATGTGGCGGTGGAGTTCTTCACCCTCTCCAAGAGCTACAACATGGCCGGCTGGCGCGTGGGCTTCATGGTCGGCAACCCCGACCTCGTGGCCGCGCTCGCGCGCATCAAGAGCTACCACGACTACGGCACCTTCACCCCCCTGCAGGTGGCCGCCATCGCCGCGCTGGAGGGCGACCAGCAGTGCGTGAAAGACATCGCCGCCCAATACCAGCGCCGCCGCGACGTGCTCTACAAGGGCCTCACGGAGTCGGGCTGGGCCGTGGACTGCCCCAAGGCCAGCATGTACATCTGGGCCCGCATTCCCGAGCCCTACCGCGCCCTGGGCTCCCTCGAATTCGCGCGCCAGCTGCTCGACAAGGCCAAGGTCTGCGTCTCGCCCGGCATCGGCTTCGGCGACCAGGGCGACGAGTACGTGCGCTTCGCCCTCATCGAGAACGAGGCCCGCATCCGCCAGGCGGTGCGCGGCATCCGCGCGATGTTCAAGGCCGATGGTTTGCTGAAGGTGCCTGCGGCCACGGCGGCCTGAGGCCTGCCGAAAACGCCCGCCGGGATGGCGGCTGCTTTCGAAGCGGGCTCCTGCGGGACGGGCCGCCGCTGATCGGGCGGCTTCATGGGGGCCCATCGGCGTATAGGTATTGCGGGCGAATGCCTATACGATCCCTCTCCTGTTGTTTCACAAAACGCGGAGGGGGGTCCATGAAGGAATGTATGAAGAATTGGCTCGCGGCGCTGGTGATGCTGTGCGCCGCAGCCGTGGCCCATGCGCAGCCCACGACCTACGTGGCCACGGCGACCGGCAACTACAACCTGTTCATCGATTTCACCCTGTGTGTGACGGGCCCCTGCCAGAACTTCAATACAAGCATGGGCGCATCAGGCTCGTTCACAACCTCCGCTCCGCTGGCGGCCAATCTCTCTGCCGCGAACGTGGCGCCCCTGGTCACGACCTTCAGCTTCTCGGATGGCATCAATACCTATTCCAGTGCAGACCCGGCCGTCCGCATCTTCTTTTTCAACGTATCCACCAACGCCTCCGGCGCCATCACCACCACGAACATCCGGATCCAGCGCTGGCTGACCGGAACCTCTCCCCATGTGCCGGGTGACCGGCATTCCTGGGTCTTGTTCCTGGCAACAGGGGAAGTCGACCACAACGCGCAGTGCCTCACCGTCGGCGCCTCGCCCGCGGGTGTGCCGGATTCATGCGTTCTCGTCCTGGGTGCCGACACCAGCCGGTCGCTGGCATTTGGTTCCGCCCGGGCCTGGGCCGTGGCGCCCTCTGCCGTCACCGCTGTTCCCACCCTGGCCGAATGGAGCCTGGCCCTGATGGCCGTGTTCATGGCGATTGCCGCCTTGGTGGCACTGCGCCATCGTTCCCGGGCCAGCGCAGGCTCCGTGCCCTCCTGACGGAACGCGGCCTGGCCCCGCCGGGCGCAGCACTGCGGCCGGGTTTCGGCCCTGCCGTGTGTGCCGCCCTGGACAGGCCGGGCCAGCAGGCCTGCAGGCCTGCTGGCCCTACATGGCCCAGATGCGGGGCGCTTCGCCCTCCAATTTCCACAGCACCTCCCGCCAGGCCATGCGCACGGCCTTGAGCAACTGCATCGCGGGCTCCACCTGTGGCGCCAGCACGCGCAGCACGACCATCTGCGCATTGGGGCTGGTGGCGCCGGCGCTGGCCTGGAGTGCATGGCCGTCCACCACGGCGCGCGCGGCGTCCAGGGCGGCGTCGCGGCGGGGGCGGTCCAGCGGGGTGCCGGCGGCAAAGAACAGGCTGGCCAGGCAGCGGTGCCCCGCCAGGCCCAGGGGACTGTTCAGCAGGCGCTGGTCGGCCGCGTCGATCACGCCGCGCTCCAGCCACAGGCCGGGCACTTCGAGGTGCTGTGCGAAGCGGCCGGTGTCGAACGGCTGGTTGGCGTGGGGCAGGCCCAGGGCCGTGACGTCCCAGCCCATGCATTCGGCGCCGGGGGCGAGGTTCAGCGTGAGGTGGTTCTCGGCATTGCAGGCGCTGTAGCACAGCGCCTCCAGCGGCAGCCATTCGAGCCGGGCACCCTCGGCCAGGGTGAGGTGGCTGCGCTGCAGCGCCAGCGGGCCGGTGGATCGGTAAAAGCGCGTGGCGCCCGGTGTGGTGACGAGGCCGTGCGCGCCCGGGCCCACGGTGGCGGTGATGTCCAGCGTGTCGCCGCCCACCAGTCCGCCGGGCGGATGCACCAGCACGTTGTGGCAAATCGCGTCGCCTTCGGGGTACAGGCTCTGCAGGATGCGCAGCGGTCCGCTGTGCTCATGGCGCGCCACGGTGCGGGCGTTTTCTACCGAGTAGGTCAGCTGCAGGCGCGCGTGCCAGGGCATGGTGCGGGTGTCTTTTGCTATTAAATAAGTAGCTGATTATGCCCCGTGGGCAAGCGGTGGCGGCCCAGGTGCCGGGCCCTGGCGAAGCCTTCTCGTTCAGGACGACCAGAACCCCACGTGTGGCGCGCTGGCTTCGGCCACGAGGGCGGGGCCGATGCATTCGATGAAACGGGGCGACGCCGCCAGCACGTCGCGCCCCGAGAGGGCTGCTGCTGCCGCTGCTGCCGCATAGGCCTGCCGGGAGCGGGGCACCTGCAGGGCGTGCAGGCGCGCCGCGTCGATGCCGAACACCACGCGGCCGATGCCCGACCAGAAGATGGCGCCCGCGCACATCACGCACGGCTCTGCCGAGGTGTAGAGCGTGGCACCCGCCAGCGTGTCGCGGTCCACGCGCGCGCTGATCTGGCGCACGGCATTGGTTTCGGCATGGCCGGTGCAGTCGCCCGTTTCGGCGGTGTTGCAGTACGCCTCGGACAGCAGCTCGCCCTGCGCGCCGATCACCACCGCGCCAAACGGCGGGTTGCCGCGCGCGCGGGCACGGCACGACCACGCGATGGCCTGGCGCAGGTACACGCCGTCGTTGGCGGCAAGGGCGGCTGCTTCGCCGGGCTGGGGGGGCGCTGCGGACATGAGGGCAGGCATGGGCTGTCTCCGGGCATGGTGTGTTGCGCCCAGCGGCATGCATGGGGCATGCCAAGAACATTGTGTGACATGTGTGCATGGCTTTCGCCGTGCTGCCCGAGGCGCGGGGCGGTCCCCGGTGGCGCGGTGGGGGTGTGGTGGGCACGCCGCAGCAAGGAGCCGTTCCCGTGACGTGGGCGATACCGTACCGGGCGCGCATGTCGCGCAGCGGGGCCGGGCCCTCGGGGGCCTGCCGGGCCGGCGGGCTACCTGCCGGGCGCGGGGCAGGGGTCGTCCAGCCCCGCCATGCCCGCCAGCCTTTGCAGGCGCGAGCGGTTGTCCAGGCAGGACTTGTACTCGGCCTCCAGGACCTTTTGCTGGGCTTGCTGCGCCGCGCGGGCGCGCTCGGCCTGTAGCTGCGCGATGCGTTCGCGGATCTGCGGCATGGCGGCCAGGGCGGCCTTCTCGCCTTCCAGGATCGCGCCGGCGCGCTGGCTGAAATCCGCCGGGCCGATGTCCAGCACCTTGGGGCTGATGATGACGTCGGCGCGTGCCAGTTCGGCCTGGCCCAGCTTCTGGCCCATGATGGCGATCGACTGGTTCAGCGCGCCCAGCATGTTGCCTGGCGACTGGCCCCGGGCCTTGTTGGAGATGTCCACGGCGACCACGATGTCCGCGCCCAGCTGGCGCGCCGCATCCACAGGCACGGGGCTCACGATGCCGCCGTCCACGAAGTGGTACTTGCCGATGGTGACCGGCTGGAACACGCCCGGCACGCTGCTCGAGGCGCGCACGGCCTGGCCCGTGTTGCCGCGCGAAAACACGGTGCGCTCGCCGTCCTCGAGCCGGGTGGCCACCACCACGAAAGGCTTGGCCATTTGCTCCAGGGGCTTGCGGCGCACCTGCTCGTTGACGTAGTCCTCGAGCTTCTGGCCAAGCACCAGACCGCCGGACGACAGCTGCAGGTCGCGGATCTTGGCTTCGTCGAGCGCCACGGCTTTTTCCTGCATCTCGAACGCATTCATGCCGCTGGCGTACAGCGCGCCCACCACGCTGCCCGCGCTGGTGCCGGAGACGACGGCGGGGGCGAAGCCATTGGCTTCCAGCATCTTGATCACGCCGATGTGCGCGAAGCCCTTGGCGGCGCCCCCGCCCAGGGCGATGCCCACCTTGATGGGCGCGCCTGGGGATGGGGTGCCGGTGGCGGCCGCGCCCTGTGCGGGCGTGGCGGGCTGTTGCGGGGGCGTGCCGCCGCACGCCGCGAGGCCCAGGCAACCCATAAGCGCCAGGGGGCGCAAAAAGACTTCCAACCGCATGCCAAGGAATCCTGTTGTCGACGGGGCGGCGAGTATAGCGGCAGGCTGTAAAGAAGAGAGGCGCTGCCCGTGGCGCCGGGGCCTTGCACGCCGCTACCGGCGCGGCCGGGCCTTCACTCTCCCTGCGAGCCCCGGTGGGCCCAGCCGGTGGTGCGCTTTTCAACCCAGCTGAACAGTTCGTACATCACCATCGCCATCGCGCCCACCACCATCAGGCCGGCGAACGCCAGGCCCATCTGCATGGAGGAGCCCGCGCTGATCAGCAGGTAGCCGATGCCTTCGTTGGCGGCGGTCATCTCGCTCACCGTGGTGCCCACGAAGGCCAGCGTGATCGCCACCTTGAGAGAGCCGAAGAAGTAGGGCATGGAGCGCGGCAGGCCGACCTTGGTGAGCACGTCCCAGCGCCTGGCGCCCAGCACGCGCAGCACGTCTTCGAGTTCGGGCTCCAGCGTGGCCAGGCCGGTGGCGATGTTGACCATGATCGGGAAGAAGCTGATGAGGAACGCCGTGAGGATGGCCGGCCCCACGCCGATGCCGAACCACACCACCAGGATGGGCACGAACGCCGCCTTGGGCAGCGCGTTGAAGGCGGTCATCAGTGGATAGACCGCCGCGTAGGCGATGCGCGAACTGCCGATCACGAAGCCCAGCAGCACCCCCACCACGATGGCGATGCCAAAGCCGGCCATGGTCACCCAGAAGGTGCGCCATGCGTGGCCCGCGATGACGCCGCCGAACTCGACCAACTGGGTGGCGATGGCCCAGGGGCTGGGGAAGATGAACTCGGACACGTTGAAGGCCGAGCAGATGATCTGCCAGAGCAGGATGATCGCGACCAGCAGGATCCAGGGAGACCAGCGTTCTACGGTTTTCTTGTGCATGGAAACAGGCTCGGATCAATCTATTGCTGGAGGGGCGCGCCGGCCTTGCGCAGGGCGCCGATGTGGCCGCGCAGCTCGTGCACGATGTCGGTGAATTCCTTGGTGTAGGTGATCTCCAGCTCGCGCGGGCGCGGCAGCTCGATCTCCTTCCTGACGACGAAGCGGCCCGGGCTCTTGCTCATCACGTACACCGTGTCGGCCAGGAAGACCGACTCGCGCAGGTCGTGGGTGACCAGGATCACGTTGAACCGCTGTTCGGTCCACAGGTCGCGCAGGATGCACCAGAGCTCCTCGCGCGTGAACGCGTCGAGCGCGCCGAAGGGCTCGTCGAGCAGCAGCATCTTGGGCTCGTGGATGAGCGCGCGGCAGATGCTGGCGCGCTGCTGCATGCCGCCCGACAGCTGCCAGGGGAACTTGTCCTCGTAGCCGGCCAGGCCCACCTTCTGCAGCAGGCGGCGCGCGCGCTCCTCGTACTCCTTGCGCTTTTGCTTGAAGCTGCTGCGGTACGGCTCCACGATCTCCAGCGGCAGCAGCACGTTGTCCACCGTGGTGCGCCAGGGCAGCAGCGAAGGGGCCTGGAAGGCCATGCCCGAGATCTTGAGCGGGCCGGTCACGGGCTGGCCGTCGATGAGGATCTTGCCCATCGACGGCATCTTCAGGCCCGTGGCCAGCTTCATGAAGGTGGACTTGCCGCAGCCCGAAGGACCGACGATGGCGATGAACTCGCCGCGCCGCACCTGCAGGTCGATGGCCTCGACGGCGAAATGGTTCTGCGCGCGCAGCTCGTCGTTGTAGGCGAGCCAGACGTCACGAAAATCCACGAAATAGGAATCGGCAGCCTGCATCAGGTGTCCGTAAATAAAGGTTGCGCACCGGGCCGGGCGAGCGGCCCATGCATTTCAGTTTTCAATAGCGCCGAGCGCCACCCACACCGCACGAAACTGGCGAGGCTCAAGCCAGCGCCCCCGTGCAAGGGCCGCCCCGCCGCATGGGGGCGGCCCCCTCCGGGATTGCGAAGCCATGTGAGAGAGGGGAAAGGCGCGAAGCGACTCAGGGGGTGTTTCACTTCTTGGGCAGGATGTTCAGCTCGGCCGCGCCGGGCAGGAAGCTGGCGTTCCACACATCGTCGGCGTTCACGCGCGTCTTGGTGTTGAACGCATCCGACACCTGCGAGGCCATCAGCGACAGGCGGCCGGGCTTGGCCTGGCCAAAGCCCTCGGCGCGCGCGTCGGGGCTGTTGATCACGGTGTCGATGGCCAGTTGCAGGCGGCGCGTTTCCAGCGGCACGTTCACGATGCCGTCGCGCGCCTTCACGTGCTCGATGGCCGCCCCGGGGTTGGCGATCACTTCCTTGGCGCCCTTGGCGAAGGCCGAGAGGAAGGCCTTGATGGCCGCGGGGTTCTCCTTGATGAGCTTCGGCGACGCGATGATCACGTTGCCGTAGAGCTTCACACCGAAGTCGGCATAGGGCAGCACCACCACGTCGGCCGCCTTGGCGCCACGCGCCTCCAGGTTCAGGAGCGAGGTGAAGGTGAAGCCGGTGATCGCGTCCACGTCGCCGCGCACCAGCATGGTCTCGCGCAGGGGTGGGTCCATGGCGGTCCATTGCACGCTGCCGATGGCGTTGGCCTTCTGGAAGATGGGGAACGCGCGGCGGCCCGCGTCGAACACGGGTGCGCCCAGCTTCTTGCCGGCCAGGTCGGCCGGCTTGGCGATGCCGCTCTTCTTGAGCGCCATCACGGAGGCGGGCGTGTTGTTGTAGACCATCATCACCGCCACGGGCTTGTTCTGCGCGTCGGGGTTGTTGGCGTGGAACTCCATCACGGCGGCCAGGTCGGCAAAGCCCATGTCGTAGGTGCCCGAGGCCACGCGCTGCACGGCGCCGCCCGAGCCGTTGCCGGCATCCACCGTCACATCCAGGCCCGCCGCCTTGAAGTAGCCCTTGGCCACGGGCTGCAGGAAGAGCGCGGCGGGGCCTTCAAAGCGCCAGTCGAGCTGGAACTTGATCGGCGTGGGCGTTTGCGCCTGGGCCAGCGAGAACAGGCCGGTGGCGGCCATCATCAGCACGGTGGTTTGCAAGAACGAGCGTTTTTTCATGGGGGCTCCTGTCAGAAGACGGCAAGGGACGCGGCGAGCGAAGAACAAGGACGAAGAAAGAAGAACAAGAAGGGCAGGCGAGAGGGACGGGCAACACGGCGACCGACCGGTGGGGCCGGGCGCGCGGGGCCCATGCCGTCAGGGTCAGCAAAAACGATGCCCGCTTTGGTGGTTGTAATGTCAGGCAGCGGACCATTGTTCACCGAAGCGGTGCGGGCGCGCATGCAGGGTTTCCCGAAATGGTGCGCCGCAGGCACACCCGCCGGCCGCTCCGGCGCTGACGGCCCCGCCACGGTGCATGCCGGGGGGGCTGGCAGGCGCCGCGGGCATTGCACCCGCGGCGCGGTGCCCTTACTTGGGGCGTGCCGCCGCGCTGGCCACGGCCAGCGCCGTCATGTTGAACACGCGGCGCACGGTGGCGGCGGGGGTGAGGATGTAGGCCGTGGCCGCACCGCCCATGAGGATGGGGCCCACGGTCACGCCGCCGCTGGTCGTGGTCTTGAGCACGTTGTAGAGGATGTTGGCCGCGTCCAGGTTGGGGCAGATCAGCAGGTTGGCCGAATCGGTGAGCGTGGAGTCCGCCATGTAGGCGTTGCGGATGTTGGGCTCCAGCGCGGCATCGCCATGCAGTTCGCCGTCGCATTCGATCCCGGGGTGGGCGGCCACGAACAGGTCGCGCGCCTCGCGCATCTTGCGGGCCGAGGCGCGCTTGGACGAGCCATAGCTGGAGTGCGACAGGAAGGCGACCTTGGCCGGCAGGCCAAAGCGTTGCACCTCCTGCACCGACATCCAGGCGATGTCCGCCAGCTGCTGGGCCGTGGGGTTCTCGTTCACATAGGTGTCGGCGATGAAGAGCGTGCCCCGGTTGGTCATCAGCGCGTTGAGCGCGGCGTAGTCGTTCACGCCCTCCTCGCGGCCCAGGATGCTGTGGATGCGTTCCAGGTGCGTTTCATAGGTGCCCACCAGGCCGCAGATCATGGCGTCGGCATCGCCCAGCGCGACCATCAGCGAGGCGATGATGGTGTTGGAGCGGCGCACGGCGGCCTTGGCCACCTCGGGCGTGGCGCCGTTGCGCTTCATGAGCTGGTGGTAGTGCTCCCAGTACTGGCGAAACCGGGGGTCGTCCTCGGGGTTGCACACTTCCACGTCCTGTCCCAGGCGCATGCGCAGGCCGGCCTTCTCGATGCGGGCGGCGATGACGGCGGGGCGGCCGATCAGGATGGGCACGGCGATCTTGTCGTCGATGGCCATCTGCGCGGCACGCAGCGCGCGCTCGTCCTCGCCGTCGGCATAGGCCACGCGCTTTTGCGCGTCCGGCAGGGCCTTGGCCGCGTTGATCACGGGGCGCATCAGCATGCCGGTCTGGTAGACGAAGCGCGACAGGGCCTCCTTGTAGGCCTCCATGTCGGTGATGGGGCGCGTGGCCACGCCCGATTCGGCCGCGGCCTTCGCCACCGCGGGCGCGATCTTGAGGATCAGGCGCGAGTCGAACGGCGTGGGGATCAGGTAGTCCGGGCCGAAGGTGAGCTCCTTGCCCGCATAGGCGCTGGCCACCTCTTCGCTGATGTCGGCCTTGGCCAGGTCGGCGATCTGGCGCACGCAGGCAAGCTTCATCGCCTCGGTGATCTTCGTGGCGCCGCAGTCGAGCGCGCCCCGGAAGATGTAGGGGAAGCACAGGACGTTGTTGACCTGGTTGGGATAGTCCGAGCGGCCCGTGGCGATGATGCAGTCGGGGCGAATGGCCTTGGCGAGTTCGGGGCGGATCTCGGGCTCGGGGTTGGCCAGGGCCAGGATGATGGGTCTGTCGGCCATCGTCTTGACCATCTCGGCCGTGAGCACGCCGGGGGCCGAGCAGCCCAGGAAGACATCCGCGCCGTGGACGGCGTCGGCCAGCGTGCGCGCGTCGGTCTTCTGGGCGTAGCGCGCCTTGGATTCGTCGTAGCCGCCGGGGCGGCCTTCATAGATCACGCCCTTGGAGTCGCACATGAAGATGTTTTCCACCTTCACGCCCAGGCCCACCATCACGCCCACGCAGGCAATCGCGGCCGCGCCCGCGCCCGAGACGGCGATCTTCACCGCGCCGATGTCCTTGCCCACCAGCTCCAGGCCGTTGAGCAGCGCGGCGCTGGAGATGATGGCCGTGCCGTGCTGGTCGTCGTGGAAGACGGGAATGTTCAGCCGGTCGGACAGCTGCTTTTCGATGTAGAAGCACTCGGGAGCCTTGATGTCCTCGAGGTTGATGCCGCCCAGCGTGGGTTCCAGCGCGGCGATGATCTCCACCAGCTTGTCCGGGTCGCGCTCGGCCAGTTCGATGTCGAACACGTCGACGCCCGCGAACTTCTTGAACAGGCAGCCCTTGCCCTCCATCACCGGCTTGCCGGCCAGCGGGCCGATGTCGCCCAGGCCCAGCACGGCGGTGCCGTTGGTGATCACGCCCACGAGGTTGCCGCGCGAGGTGTAGTCGAACGCCTTGGACGGGTCGGCCTGGATGTCCAGGCAGGGGTAGGCCACGCCGGGCGAGTACGCCAGCGACAGGTCGCGCTGGTTGGACAGGGGCTTGGTGGGAGTGACCGAAATCTTGCCCCGGCTGGGGTTGCGGTGGTACTCGCGCGCGGCGTCGCGCAGGGCCTCTTCGGCGGCGGAAAGTGTCTGGGTCATACGGAAATCCTGGAGATGCTCAGCAAAATGC
Source organism: Acidovorax sp. GW823-FHT01C06 (assembly GCF_058798375.1). Lineage (NCBI taxonomy): Bacteria > Pseudomonadati > Pseudomonadota > Betaproteobacteria > Burkholderiales > Comamonadaceae > Acidovorax > Acidovorax sp. GW823-FHT01C06. The sequence goes on along the minus strand of NZ_JBXAKN010000002.1, from coordinate 510,548 downwards.
CAAATGAGCTTACCCCATGGCAGGAGGCGCCGGAATGGGGGTTAATGCCTTCATTGCATGGAATCCGCCCCTCGCGGGATGCCGGCCGCCCGGACGCGCGCCGGGCCCGTGGAGGGCCCGCGCAGCGGCAGGGGCAGCGCGGGCCGGGTGTGGGCGGGGCTTGCGCGGGCTGCGGGCTTCCACGTCGCCACCGTGCACGCCGTTGCGGAGGCACTCTGCGTGGCGCGTTCGGCCGCCCATTCCACCTGCCTTGGTCACAGGTGTTTTGCTGCGGCGGGGCCCGGCTGCCCGATGCCGCCGGCCCGCCCCGGCGCCGGGGTGGAGCGCGGCCGCGGGCCCCTCCATCAATGTGCGTCGGCCTGGCGGGCCGCATTCACGGCGGCCGAGGTGTCGCGGCTGGCGCCATTGAAGAACACATTCAGCGCCACGGCCGTGATCGAGGCCAGCAGGATGCCGGATTCGATGAGGGGGTGGATGGCGTGTGGCATCCACTGGCGGAAGTTGGGAGCGATCAGCGGGATCATGCCCACGCCGATCGACACAGCCACGATCATGGCGTTGAAGCGGTTGTTCTTGAAGTCCACGCCGCCCAGGATGCGGATGCCCGTGGCGGCCACCATGCCGAACATCACCAGGCCCGCACCCCCCAGCACCATGGTGGGCAGGGACTCCACCAGCGCCGCCATCTTGGGCAGCACGCCCAGCACGATGAGGATCACGCCGCCCGCCACGCAGACAAAGCGGCTCTTGACGCCCGTGACCGCCACGAGCCCCACGTTCTGCGAGAAGCTGGTGTACGGAAAGGTGTTGAAGATCCCGCCCAGCAGCGTGCCCAGGCCGTCGGTGCGCAGTCCGCGCGTGAGCGCGTTCTGGTCGATCTTGCGGTCGGTCATCTCGCCCAGCGCCAGGAACATGCCCGTGGATTCGATCATCACGACGATCATCACGAGGGTCATCGTCAGGATCAGGATGGGGTCGAACACGGGGCTGGCGATCTCGAACGGCAGGACCAGGTCGAACCACTGGGCCTTGGCCACCTTCTCGAACGACATCAGCCCCATGGCCACGGCCACCACGGCGCCGATGACGATGCCCAGCAGCACCGAGATGTTGGCGATGAACCCCTTGGCGAACTTGGCGATCAGCAGGATGGAGACCAGCACCAGGGCCGAAATGCCGACGCCCGTGAGGTCCGCGTAGCGCGGGTTGGGCACCGTGGGCACCACGGCGAATCCCTTGGGGACGGGGGGCAGCGACGAGCCCGGAGCGCCCGCCGCGGACTGCATCTCGGTGAGCCACTTGAGGTGCTCGGGGTTCACCATGCTGGGGGCCGTGGGGCCCACCGGGTTGCCAAAGATCCAGTTGATCCCCACGCGCATGAGGCTGATGCCGATGGTGGCAATGATGGTGCCGGTGACCACGGGGGGGAAGAACCGCAGCATGCGGCTGACCAGGGGCGCGATCAGGATCGAGATGACCCCCGCGCCGATCACCGATCCGAAGATCAGCCCGGCGCCGGCCGTGCCGCCCGTGCTCTGCGCCATCGACACCATGGGCGCGACGGAGGCGAAGGTCACGCCCATCATCACCGGCAGCTGGATGCCGAACCAGCGCGACGCGCCCAGGGCCTGGATCAGGGTGACGAGCCCGCAGACGAACAGGTCCGCCGAGATGAGCTTGGCCACCTGGTCGGGAGTGAGGTTGAGGGCCCGGCCCACGATGAGGGGCACGGCCACGGCGCCGGCATACATCACCAGCACGTGTTGCAGGCCCAGGGCCGTGAGCCGGCCCACCGGCAAATGTTCGTCCACGGGATGTACGGGCGGGTGCATGGGAGGTTCCTTTGGGTTGACGGGGGTGTGGGGATTCAGGGGTGGAGACGGCGCATCAGATGGTGCACAGTTGTCCATACAAAAATCGTATACACATTAGCCCGGCCGTTGATCAAGGTAAACCCTAGGGCGTGCCAGGGCCTCGCGCGCCGCACGAAAAAAAGGAGCGGTCGGCCGGGGCCGCCGCAAGGGAGGGGGGGCGGCCCGGCCGCTAGGGACCGGCCGGCGCGCGCTTGCCCAGCGGTGTGAGCGAGTCGCGCAGGCGGTCCCTCACCAGGGGCTCGGTGGGGTTCAGCGCGCCTTCCACATGGCCGATGTGCGTGAGCATGCGTTCGCGCGCCAGGGCGGTGTCGCCGGCCTCCAGCGCCTGCACGATGGCCGCGTGTTCGGCGCAGGACTGGCTCGCCTCGTGCCGCGACTGGTAGAGCGACGCCGCCAGCGTGGTGCGCGCCGTGAGGTCGCGCAGGATGTCGCTGAGGCTGCGGTGGCCCATCGCCTCGGCCAGGCAGACATGGAAGTCCGCCAGCAGGAAGGCGCGCGTCGCGGCGTCGGCGCCCTCGATGGCCTGCTGTTCCTGCGCGATGTGGGCGCGCAGGCGGCGCGTCACGGCCTGCAGCGGCCGGCCCGCGTCCGCCAGGATGCCCGACTCGATGATGCGCCGTGCCGAGAAGGCATCGCGCGCGTCCTCCACCGAGGGCTCCACCACATACCAGCCCCGGCGCGGGCGCACCTCGACGAAGCCGCGCGCCTGCAGCTGCATGAGGGCTTCGCGCACCAGGGTGCGGCTCACGCCGAAGAGATCGGCCAGTTCCTGCTCGCCCAGGCGCTCGCCCGGGGCGAGCTTCTGGGCGAGGATGGATTCCACCACCTGCTGGGTGATCTGGGTCTGGTTGATGCTCATGGCCGGATTGTCGCGTGGTGGGGGGGGCGGGGCCCTGTCAGGCGCGCGGCAGCGGCGGCTCGCGGCCGTCCAGCACGGCGTGGGCCCGTTCGCGGTCGATGTCGCCTTCCCAGGCCGCCACGGCCACGGTGGCCACGCAGTTGCCGATCAGGTTGCCCAGGGCGCGGGCGATGCCCATGAACCAGTCCACCGACAGCACCAGCACGAGGCCGATGGCCGGGATGGCGGGAATCGCCTGCAGCGTGGCGGCCAGCACCACGATGGCCGAGCCCGGCACGCCGTGCGCGCCCTTGGACGTGACCAGCGAGATCGCCAGGATGGTGAGCAGGTCGGCCATCGAGATCGGCGTGTTCGTGGCCTGGGCGATGAACACGGCGGCCAGCGTGATGTAGATCGAGAAAGCGTCCAGGTTGAACGAATAGCCCGTGGGGATGACCAGGCCCACGGTCGAATCGCGGATGCCCAGGTGCTTGAGCTTGGCCATGATCTGCGGCAGCACGCTGTCCGACGAGGTGGTGGCGAACACCACGGCCAGCTCCTCGCGCAGGTAGCGCAGCAGCTTGAACAGGCTGAAGCCCGAGAAACGCATGATGAGGCCCAGCACCACCACCACGAACAGGAACACCGCCGCATAGAACAGCACCACCAGCATGCCCAGCTGCTTGAGCGAGCCGATGCCGTACTTGCCCACCGTGAAGGCGATGGCGCCCAGCACGCCCAGCGGCGCCAGCTTGATGATCAGGCCCATGGTCTTGAAGAGCACGTGCGACAGGTCTTCGATGAGGGTGGTGACCCGCGCGCCGCGCTCGCCCATCAGCGCCAGCGCGCAGCCGAAGACGATGGAGAACAGCAGCACCTGCAGCACGTCGCCATTGGCGAAGGCGCTCACGGCCGTGGTGGGGATGAGCTTGAGCAAGAAGTCGCTGAAGCCGCCGCCGGTGAGCTTGCTCGCGTTTTCCGCATAGGCGCCCATGGCCTTGGGGTCGAGCGCCTTGGGGTCGATGTTCATGCCCACGCCGGGTTCGAACCAGAACGCGAGCGCCAGGCCGAGCACCAGCGCGATGGACGTGACGACCTCGAAGTAGATCAGCGACTTGACGCCCACGCGGCCCACGCGCCTGAGGTCGCCTGTGCCGGCGATGCCGTGCACCACCACGCAAAAGACGATGAGCGGAATCAGCATCTTGATGAGCTTGATGAAGCCGTCGCCCAGGGGCTTGAGCTGCACGGCGGTATCGGGCCAGAACAGCCCGACGGCCACGCCGGCAATCAGGGCCAGGATCACCCGGCCAAACAGGGAGTTGAGGAAGCGGAGCATGGGAAACCCTTTGAAAAGGAAGGAACTAGCATGGCGATCAATCTTGCATACAAGAACTGTAGACAAGTTCGGCCGCCCGGAACATGGGGTTATCTCGGGCTGGGGCCTGCCCGGGAAGGGGCCTCAGTGCGCCCGCACGGGTGCGTGGAGCCCTGCCGCCAGCGTGGGCGGTTGAAGTTCTTTTGACTTGCGCGCGGGGTATCGCCGGGCGTGGTGCGCCACAATCGCCCGCGGAGACCACCCATGACCCGCAACGACCCCGTGCCCGATCCCGTCCGCCAGGGCGGAGACTTCCTCGAATACCTGTACCGCGTGGCCGTGCGCCGCGCGCTGCCGCTGCACAACACCGCAGCTTTCCTGCCCGCGCCGCCCAGCCGCGAGAGCGGCGGCCGCACCCTGGTGCTGGGCGCGGGCAAGGCCGGTGGCGCCATGGCGCAGGCCGTGGAGGCGCTGTGGCCCGCCGACGCGCCGCTGTCGGGCCTCGTGGTCACGCGCTACCACCACACGCCGCCGCGCCCCGAGGGGCTGGCGCAGCGCATCGAAGTGGTGGAGGCCGCCCACCCCGTGCCCGACGCGGCGGGCCTGGCCGCCGCGCAGCGCATGCTCGAATGCACCCGGGGGCTGACCGGGAACGACCTCGTGCTGTGCCTGATCTCGGGCGGCGGCTCGGCCCTGCTCACGCTGCCGGCCGAGGGCCTGACGCTCGAGGACAAGCAGCGCATCAACAAGGCGCTGCTGGAGAGCGGCGCCGCCATCGACGAGATGAACTGCGTGCGCAAGCACCTCTCGCGCATCAAGGGCGGGCGCCTGGCGGCGGCCTGCGCGCCAGCGCGCGTGGTCACGCTCACCATCAGCGACGTGCCGGGCGACGACCCCTCGGTCATCGCCAGCGGCCCCACCGTGCCCGACGCCACGACCTGCGCGGACGCGCTGGCCATCCTGGCGCGTTATCGCATCGACATCCCCGACAGCGTGCGTGCCGCGCTGGAGGCGGGTGATCTGGAAACCCCCAAACCCGGCGACGCCGTGTTCGCAGGCCATGCCGTGCACATGACGGCCACGCCGCAGCAGTCGCTGGAGGCCGCGGCCGAGGCCGCGCGTGCGGCGGGCGTGCCGGCCTACATCCTCTCGGACGAGATCGAGGGCGAATCGCGCGAGGTGGGCAAGGTGCACGCCGCGCTGGCCCGCGCCGTGGCGCGCCACGGCCAGCCGTTCGCGCGGCCCTGCGTGATCCTCTCGGGCGGCGAGACCACCGTCACCGTGCGGCAGCGGCCACCTGGCGCCCCCAGGGGCCGGGGCGGCCGGGCGGGCGAGTTCTGCATGGGGCTGGCGCAGGCGCTGCAAGGGCAGGCGGGCGTGTGGGCGCTGGCGGCGGACACGGACGGCATCGACGGCGTGGAAGACAACGCCGGTGCCCGCGTCGCGCCCGACACCCTGGCGCGCGCTGCCGCGCAGGGCCTCTCCGTCACGGACCACCTGGACCGCAACGATGCCTATGGCTACTTCGATGCGCTGGGCGACCTCGTCATCACGGGGCCCACGCACACCAATGTCAACGACTTCCGGGCGATCCTGATTTTGTAGCGGCTCGCGCTTGCCCTGCCTGGGTTTCAAGCAAGAAATGCTTGAAACCGTTGACTGGCAAGCGCGGGCAGCTCACTTTTTTGACAAGCCTTCGCGCGGCAAGGACGCCACCCAGTCCTTGCCGAAGCGCCCCTGCAAAAACGCGACGAAGGCCTGCACCTTCTGCGGCACCAGGCGCGGCGACGGGTACACCGCGTGGATCTCCTGCTCGGGCAGGCGGCAGGTCTTGAGCACCTCCACCACGCGCCCGGCGGCCAGCGATTCGACCGCCACGTAGTGCGGCAGCGCCGCGATGCCCATGTGCGCGCGCGCCGCCGCCAGCAGGGCCGAGAGGTTGTTGGAGCGCAGCCGCCCCGTGACGGGCACCGACACCGCCTCGCCGCTCGCATTGCGCAGCCGCCACAGGTCGTTGCCCTGCACGCTGCTGTAGATCAGCGTGGCGTGGTCCTTCAGGTCCGACGGTCGGCGCGGCGTGCCGTGGCGGCGCAGGTAGGTGGGCGAGGCCACCAGCACCCAGGGGTTCATGCCCAGCGTGCGCGCACCCAGGGCCGAGTCGGCGAGCTTGCCCAGGCGGATCGCCACGTCGATGCCCTGGGCCACCAGGTCGGTATAACGGTCCTCGAAGCTCAGGTCCAGCTGCACCTGCGGGTTCTGCGCCATGAACTCCAGCGCCAGCGGCACCACCACGCGCCGCCCGAACGCGACCGAGCTGCCCACGCGCAGCTGGCCGTGCACCTGTGTCTGGCGCACGCGCACCACGCTCTCGGCCTCGGCCACATCGGTCACGATGGCCTTGCACTTTTCGTAGTACAGCGCGCCGGGCTCGGTCAGGCTCACGCCGCGCGTGTTGCGGTTGAGCAGCCGCACCTTCAGGTGCGCCTCCATGGCGGCGACCTGCTTGGTCACCGTGGGCTGCGTGGTGGCGAACTCCCGCGCCACCTTGGTGAAGCTGCCGGTCTCCACCACGCGCACGAACATCTGCATGGCATCGAGGCGGTCCATGGTCTGTCTCCTGTTGCGGTCCAGATTTATTCCTGGCTGGAATAAATTTTATGGTCCATCGCCACCTTCCGCCCAACGAGGGGCTTGCCTAAAGTTTGACCATCCACAAGGAGGTCAAGCAATGGCAAGAATGAAGGCAATCGAAGCGGCCGTGAAGGTGCTCGAGAAGGAAGGCGTGAGCGTCGCGTTCGGCGTGCCCGGCGCCGCCATCAACCCGCTGTACGCGGCGATGAAGGCGCATGGCGGCATCGGCCACATCCTGGCGCGCCATGTCGAGGGCGCCAGCCACATGGCCGAGGGCTACACCCGCGCCGTGGCCGGCAACATCGGCGTGTGCATCGGCACCAGCGGCCCGGCCGGCACCGACATGGTCACCGGGCTGTACTCGGCCAGCGCGGACTCCATCCCCATCCTGTGCATCACCGGCCAGGCGCCGCGCGCCCGCCTGCACAAGGAAGACTTCCAGGCCGTGGACATCGCCACCATCGCCAAGAGCGTGACCAAGTGGGCCACCACGGTGCTGGAGCCCGCGCAGGTGCCGCAGGCGTTCCAGCAGGCGTTCCACCTCATGCGCTCCGGCCGGCCCGGGCCGGTGCTCATCGACCTGCCCATCGACGTGCAACTGGCCGAGATCGAGTTCGACCCCGACACCTACGAACCCCTGGTGCCCTACAAGCCCGCCGCCACGCGTGCCCAGATCGAGAAGGCGCTGGCCATGCTGAACGACGCCGGGCGCCCGCTGATCGTCGCGGGCGGCGGCATCATCAACGCCGATGCATCCGGCCTGCTGGTGGAGTTTGCCGAGCTGCTGGGCGTGCCGGTGATCCCCACGCTCATGGGCTGGGGCAGCATCCCCGACGACCACCCGCTCATGGCCGGCATGTGCGGCCTGCAGACCAGCCAGCGCTACGGCAACGCCACGATGCTGGCCAGCGACTTCGTGCTGGGCGTCGGCAACCGCTGGGCCAACCGGCACACGGGCTCGGTCGATGTCTACACCCGGGGCCGCAAGTTCGTGCACGTGGACATCGAGCCCACGCAGATCGGCCGCGTGTTCGCGCCGGACTTCGGCATCGTCTCGGACGCGGGCGCCGCGCTCAGGCTCTTCGTGGACGTGGCGCGCGAATGGCAGGCCGCGGGGCGCCTGAAGGACCGCAGCGGCTGGGCCGCCGAATGCCTGGGCCGCAAGCACAGCGTGGACTACCTGCGCAAGACCCACTTCGACAGCGTGCCCATGAAGCCGCAGCGCGTGTACCAGTGCATGAACCGCGCGCTGGGCAAGGACGTGTGCTACGTCTCCACCATCGGCCTGTCGCAGATCGCGGGCGCGCAGTTCCTGCACGTGTACCAGCCGCGCCACTGGATCAACTGCGGCCAGGCCGGCCCGCTGGGCTGGACGGTGCCCGCAGCCCTGGGCGTGCGCGTGGCCGACCCGGCACGCAAGATCGTGGCGCTGTCGGGCGACTACGACTTCCAGTTCATGATCGAGGAGCTGGCCGTGGGCGCGCAGTTCAAGCTGCCCTACCTCCACGTGCTGGTCAACAACAGCTACCTGGGCCTGATCCGCCAGGCGCAGCGCAGCTTCAGCATCGACTACTGCGTCCAGCTCGCGTTCGACAACGTGAACATGGCCGAGGGCGAGGTGGCGCGCGGCTACGGCGTGGACCACGTGAAGGTGGTCGAGGGCCTGGGCTGCAAGGCCATCCGCGTGCACCGTCCCGAGGAGTTCGCCCCCGCTATCGCCCAGGCCGAGGCCTGGATGGCCGAGTACCGCACGCCGGTGGTCATCGAGGTGATCCTGGAGCGCGTGACCAACATCGCCATGGGCACCGAGATCGACAGCATCGTCGAATTCGAAGCGCTGGCCACGCAGCCGGCGGACGTGCCCAGCGCGCTCGCAGTGCTGGACTGACCCCACCATTTCCTGACTGATACCGGAGACCTGTTCATGCCCCGTTTCGCTGCCAACCTCAGCATGCTCTTCACCGAGGTGCCTTTTCTCGACCGCTTCGAGCGCGCCGCGCGCACCGGCTTCGAGGCCGTGGAGTTCCTCTTTCCCTACGAGTTTGCGGCGGAAGACATCCGCGAGCGCATCGACCGCCACCAGTTGCAGATCGCGCTGCACAACCTGCCCGCGGGCGACTGGGCCGCTGGCGAGCGCGGCATTGCCTGCCACCCCGCTCGCATCGTGGAGTTTCGCGCCGGTGTGGCCCAGGCCATCAGCTATGCCCAGGCGCTGGGCGTGCCGCAGCTCAACTGCCTGGCCGGCAAGGCGCCTGCGGGTGTGGAGGCGCAGGTGCTGCGCCGCACCCTGGTCGACAACCTGCGCTTTGCCGCCACTGAGCTGAAGGCCGCCGGTCTGCGCCTGCTGATCGAGCCCATCAACCCGTTCGACATCCCGGGCTTTTACCTCACCCGCACGGACCAGGCGCTGGACCTCCTCGACGAGGTGGGCGCCGACAACGCCTTCGTGCAGTACGACATCTACCACGCGCAGCGCACCGAAGGCGAACTGGCCGCCACGCTGCAAAAGCACCTGCCGCGCATCGGCCACGTGCAGCTGGCGGACAACCCCGGCCGCCACGAGCCGGGCACGGGCGAGATCAACTACCGCTACCTGTTCGCACACCTGGACCGGCTGGGCTATGGCGGCTGGGTGGGCTGCGAGTACCGGCCCGCGCGTACCACGGAAATCGGCCTCGGCTGGCGCGCTGCGCTCACGGCATGACCCGGCACAGACCCATGGACGAATCACCACAACACAAGGAGAAAAAGAACATGACCGACACCCCCCTCAAACTCGGCTTCATCGGCCTGGGCATCATGGGTGCGCCCATGTGCGGCCACCTCATCGCCGCCGGCCACCAGCTGTACGTGCACACGCGCGGCCGCGTGGCGCCGCAGATCGCAGAGAGCAGCGCCACGCAGTGCACCACGGCGCGCGGCGTGGCCGAGCGGGCCGACATCATCTTTCTGATGCTGCCCGACACGCCCGATGTGGAGAAGGTGCTGTTCGGCGCCGACGGCGTGGCCCAGGGTCTGAAAGGCAGCACGGCCAAGGTGGTGGTGGACATGAGCTCCATCTCGCCCGTGGCCACCAAGGACTTCGCGGCGCGCACCGAGGCCGTGGGCGCGCAGTACCTGGATGCGCCCGTCTCCGGCGGCGAGCTGGGCGCCAGGAACGCCACGCTGTCCATCATGGTCGGCGGCCCCGAAGCGGTGTTCGAGCGCGTCAGGCCGCTGTTCGAGCGCCTGGGCAAGAACATCACCCTGGTGGGCGGCAACGGCGACGGCCAGACCGCCAAGGTGGCCAACCAGATCATCGTCGCCCTGAACATCGAGGCCGTGGCCGAAGCGCTGCTCTTCGCCGCCCGCGCGGGCGCCGACCCGGCCCGCGTGCGCCAGGCGCTGCTGGGCGGTTTTGCGTCGTCAAAAATTTTGGAGGTGCATGCCGAGCGCATGATCCGGCGCACCTTTGACCCCGGCTTTCGCATCGGGCTGCACCAGAAGGACTTGAACCTTGCGCTGTCGAGCGCGCGGGCGCTGGGCGTGCCGCTGCCCAATACGGCCATGGCGCAGGAGCTGTTCAATGCCTGCGTGGCGCATGGCGGCCAGGGGTGGGACCACGCGGCGATGGTGCGGGCGCTGGAGAAGATGGCGAACTTCGAGATCGGGCAGGCAGTGCCGGCCTGATGCGGGCCGCCATGAAAAATCCCGCTGGCCTTTCGGCGAGCGGGATCTTTGAAAAAATGGCTGCCAGCGCTTGTCCATCAATCGCGGTTAGCTATTGATTCAGGAGCAATCAATACCCCAGCGTCTTCCCATCCGGGTTGCGCGGGTCCGAGTATCCGTACAGCGCGCCGCCACGGATCTGGATGGTCTGCGTGCGGCCCATCGACGGCTTCACCGCGATGTTGTGGCCGCGCTGCTTGAGGAGCGCGATGGTGTCGGGCGAGAGGCCCTTTTCCACGCGCAGCTCGTCGGGTGTCCACTGGTGGTGCACGCGGGGGGCGGCAGCGGCTTCGGCGGGGTTCATGCCGAAGTCGATGGTGTTCACCACCGTCTGCAGCACCGTGGTAATGATGCGCGCGCCGCCAGGGCTGCCGGTCACCAGCGTGGGCTTGCCGTCCTTCAGGACCAGGGTGGGCGTCATGGACGACAGGGGGCGCTTCTTGGCGGCCACCGCGTTGGCGTCGCCGCCGACGAGGCCGTAGGCATTGGCCACGCCGGGCTTGGCCGAGAAGTCGTCCATCTCGTTGTTGAGCAGGATCCCCGTGCCCTTGGCGACGATGCCGCTGCCGAAGTTGGTGTTGAGCGTGTACGTCACGGCCACGGCGTTGCCGGCCTTGTCCACCACCGAGTAGTGGGTGGTCTGGTCGCTCTCATACGGCTGGGGCTGGCCGGGCTTGATGCTCTTGCCGCTGCGTGCGGTGTTGGCGTCGATGCCCTTGGCCAGCGATTCGGCGTAGCGCTTGGAGGTCAGGCCCTTGAGCGGGATCTTCACGAAGTCCGGGTCGCCCAGGTACTCGGCGCGGTCGGCGTACGCGAGCTTCATGCTCTCGGCCATGTAGTGGATGGTCTGCGCGCTGTTGGGGCCCCACTGGGCCAGGGGCAGGGGCTCCAGCATGTTCAGGATCTGCACCAGGTGCGGGCCGCCGGAGGAGGGTGGCGGCATGGTCACGATCTCATAGCCACGGTAGGTACCGCGCGTGGGCACGCGCTCGGCCACCTTGTATTCGCGCAGGTCCTGCAGCGTGAGGGCGCCGGCGTGCGGTGCCATCTCGGCGGCGATCTTCTGGGCGATCTCGCCTTCGTAGAACGCCTTGGCGCCCTGCTGGCCGATCAGGCGCATGGACTGGGCCAGGTCCTTCTGCACCAGGGCGTCGCCCACCTTCAGCGGCGCGCCGTTCCTCCAGAAGATGGCCTGGGTGGCGGGCCATTGGCCCATGTTCTTCTTTTCCTGCTGCAGGATCTTGGCCAGGGTTTCGCTCACCGGGAAGCCCTTGTCGGCCAGCTCGATGGCGGGGGCGATCACGCGCGACAGCGGCAGGGTGCCCCAGGTCTTGAGCGCATGCTCCATGCCGGCCACGGTGCCGGGCACGCCCACGGCGTAGTGGGTATACAGCGACTTGCCGTCCACCACGTTGCCCTTGGCATCCAGGTACATGTCGCGCGTGGCCTTGATGGGCGCCACTTCGCGGAAGTCGAGCGCCACGCTCTTGCCGGTCTTGGCGTCGTGCACCACCATGAACCCGCCGCCGCCCAGGTTGCCCGCATTGGGCAGGGCCACGGCCAGCGCGAAGCCGATGCCCACGGCCGCGTCCACCGCGTTGCCGCCGGCTTTCAGGATGTCGAGGCCGATCTGCGAGGCCAGCTCCTGCTCGGTGGCGACCATGCCGTTGCGCGCCACCACCGGGTGGAACACGTCCATGTCGAAGTCGTACGCGGCGCTGGCGGCCTGGGCCGAGGCCGTTTGCTGTACGGCGGGCGCGGGCGCCGCTGCCGTGGTGGGTGGGCTGCCGCAGGCCGTGAGGCTGGCCAGCGCCAGCGCCAGGCTGGAGGCCAGCAGCGTGTGTCGGATGTTCATGGGTGATGCTCCTGAGATGGTTTTTTGCTCTGTAGGAAGGGGAGGGCGGGTGGACCCTGCGAAGGACGCCCGCGGCAAGTGTAGGGTGGGCCCGCGCTGCGTGCGGGCGGCGGGTTATGCCGATTGAGTATGCAGCCTGTGCATGCCCGTCATTCCCGCTTTCTGTGCAGAAGAATGCGGCACGGGGCCGCGCTCCTCGATGCCTCAGCGCGGTGGTTGCGAAGCCCCTGGGCCCAGTGATTCGCGCACCTGGGTCAGCGAGCGCCGCTGGCGCCGCTGCGCATCCTGGTTGTCTTCCGACCGCCAGGCCTCGAACGCCTGCCGCAAACCAGGCCATTCGGTGTCGATGATGGAAAACCAGGCGGTGTCGCGGTTGCGGCCCTTGTAGACCAGGGCCTGGCGGAAGATGCCCTCGAACTGGAATCCCAGGCGCGCGGCGGTGCGCCGCGAAGGGGCGTTGAGGCTGTCGCACTTCCACTCGTAGCGGCGGTACCCCAGCGTGTCGAACACGTAGGCCATGAGCAGGAACTGCGCCTCCGTGGAGGCGGGTGTCTGCTGGAGCAGGGGCGAAAACATCACGTTGCCGACCTCGATGGCGCCATGGGTGGGATCGATGCGCATCAGCGCCAGGGTGCCCACGGCCTTGCCCGTGGCCTTGTCCACCACCGCGAAGTGGCGCGGGTCGGTGCTGAGCGCGGCGGTGTGTGCGTAGCGGCCATAGTCCTCGGGGGTGTCGAACGGGCCGGTGAACATGTAGGTCCAGGCGCGTGGGTCCGGCGCGAGCCGGTAGGCCGCATCCAGGTCGGCCGCGTGGCGGTCGGCCTGCAGCGGCTCCAGCTGGCAGTGGCGGCCCACCAGGGTGACGGCGCCGGGCTGGGGGCGGGGTGTCCAGCCGGGCGCGGGGGCACCGATGGGCTGGGCGAAATCATTCATGAAGGTGGACATGGAATTGCGCGGTCGAAGGGGAAAAAGAGAGAGATCGAGCGTGTGACTGTAGGATTCTTGTGGACCATTCAAAAGATCCACTCATGCACAATCTGATGGTGCCACCGGGGTTGCTATCTGGTGGCTTTTCACAGGCCACCATGATCCAACGCCTCCCTGCCATCGACCCCGTCCGCCATGTCCTGCTGGAAGCCCCGCTGGTACGCGACCGGCAGGGCGACTCGCTGCAGCGCCAGCTCCTGGCCCGCATCCGCAATGCCATCCTGGATGGGCGCTTCCCCTCGGGCTGCCGCCTGCCGGGGTCGCGGGATCTGGCGGCGGACCTGGGCGTTTCGCGCAACAGCGTGACAGCGGTCTACGAGCAGCTGGGGGCCGAGGGCTACATCGAGCTGAGCCGCCGGGGCACCAAGGTGTCCGCGCTGGACCGCAACCGTGCCCGAGGCCATGCGGACCCCGCACGCGCTGTGCCGCCGCGCCTGTCCGAACGCAGCACGCAGGTGGTCAGCCGTTTTGCCGATGCGGGCGAGACCCTGGCCTTCAGGCCCGGTGTGCCAGCGCTGGCGCGGTTCCCCCTGAGTGCCTGGAAGAGCTGTTTTGACCGCGCCTTCAAGGCGTCCGGCGTGTCGGCCCTGGGCTATGGCAATCCGGCGGGCGAAGCCGCCTTGCGGGGCGCCATCATGCGGCACCTTGCGGTGGCGCGCGGGGTGCGCTGCGAGGAGGGGCAGGTGGTCATCACCGAAGGTGCGCAGGAGGCGCTGAACCTGTGTGTGCGGCTGGTGGCCAACCCGGGTGACACGGCCTGGGTGGAGGACCCGGGCTACCGGGGGGCGCAGACGGCGTTCCAGTGTGGGGACCTGCGGGTGGCGCCTTTGCGGGTCGATGGTGCTGGCCTGGTGGTGCCTGCCGATGCCTGGACGGCAGCGCCGCCCCGGCTCATCTACACCACGCCGTCGCACCAGTACCCCACGGGCGGGGTGCTGCCCGTGGCCCGCAGGCTGGCGCTGATCCGCCAGGCGCAGGCCTGTGGCGCCTGGATCATCGAGGATGACTACGACAGTGAATTTCGCCATGCGGGCGAGTTGATCGGTGCCATGCAGGGCCTGGTGCCTGAAGCGCCCGTGATGTACGTGGGCACGTTCAGCAAGACGCTGTTCCCATCGTTGCGGCTCGGGTTTGTGGTGCTGCCACAGGCCCTGGCGGCCGTGGCCGCACCACTGCTCAGGGAGACGCTGCGCGGCGGACACCGCCACGAGCAGCTGGCGCTGGCGGAGTTCATCGAGAGCGGGCAGTTCAGCCGGCACCTGGGCCGCATGCGGCGCCTGTACCGCAGCCGACAGGCGCTGTTGCGCGACGCATTGGCACAGCACCTGGCTATGCCACATGGGGTGTTGGGGGGCGACAGCGGCATGCACCTCACGGTGCGCCTGCCGCCCGAATACCCCGACCAGGCGATTGCCGAGGCGGCCCGCGCCTACGACATGGCGCCCGCGCCGCTGTCACGCTTTGCCCTGCGCGCACAGCCCGAAGACAACGGCCTGGTGCTGGGCTACGGCAATACGTCCGAATCGCAGTACCCGGCCCTGGTGCAGCGGCTTTCGCGGCTGGCCCAGGCGCGGCGGGCACGGCGCAGCGCCTGAGCGCGAAACCGCATCAGGCCAGCAGGTCGCTCAGCGTGCGCGCGATCACCTTGGTGGCGCGGCGCAGGTCTTCGAGCTGCAGGCGCTCGTCGGCGCGCTTGGCGTGCGATTCGAGCACGGTGCGCGGGCCGGCGCCGTAGATCACGCCCGGGATGCCGCGCTCCACATACAGGCGCACATCGGTGTACAGCGGGGTGCCCACCGCGGGCACGGGCTCACCGATCACGGCCTGCGCATGCTTCTGGATGGCGTCCACCAGCGGCTGGTTGCCGGCCAGCGGGGTCATGGCGTTGGCCAGCAGCAGGCGCTTGATGTCCACGCTGATGCCCGCGCGCTCGCCCGCGGCCTGCTCGATCACGCGGCGGATGGCGGCTTCGACCTCCACCGGGTTCTCTTCGGGGATCATGCGGCGGTCGAGCTTGAACATCACCTTGCCGGGCACGACGTTGGTGTTGGTGCCGCCCTCGATGCGGCCCACGTTCAGGTACGGGTGCTTGATGCCCGCCACCTTGGACGTGACCTTCTTGTACTCGTCGTTCTGCGCATACAGTGCGTTCAGGATGTGCACCGCGCCCTGCAGCGCGTCCACGCCGGTGTGGGGCACGGCCGCGTGGGCCATCTTGCCGTGCACGGTCACTTCCATCTGCAGGCAGCCATTGTGGGCGGTGACCACTTCGTAGCTGAAGCCGGCGGCGATCATCAGGTCGGGCTTGGTGAGCCCCTTTTGCAGCAGCCAGCCGGGGCCGAGTTCGCCACCGAATTCCTCGTCGTAGGTGAAGTGCAGTTCCACCGCGCCCCGCGAGGGCTTGGCGGCGGCTTCCAGCGCGCGCACCGCGAAGGTGAAGCTGGCGAAGTCGCTCTTGCTCACGGCGGTGGCGCGGCCGTACATGGCGCCGTCCACAATTTCGGCGCCGTAGGGGTCGTGCGTCCAGCCTTCGCCGGGGGGCACCACGTCGCCGTGCGCGTTCAGGGCAATGGTCTTGCCGCCGCTGCCGTACGGTCTGCGCACGATGAGGTTGGTGATGGATTCCATGCCGTAGGCCAACACGTCGGCGGCCGGCACGGCGTGCTTCTCGGCGGTGTAGCCAAACTCGGTCAGTAACTCGGCGGTGCGCTCTGCGTGGGGAGCGTTGTTGCCGGGTGGGGTGTCGGTGGGCACGCGCACCAGGGCCTGCAGAAAGCGCACTTCCTCATCGAAGTGCTGGTCGATCCAGGCGTCGAGAGCGGCGTAGGCGGTGGGGGTGTTTGTCGTCATGGTTGTTGTTCCTCGGCAAGTTGGCGCAGGACCTGGGTGAAGGCGTCCACGGCCAGCTGCATGTCGTTGTTGGTGGTGGATTCGAGCGGGTTGTGGCTGATGCCCGAGTTCAGTCCGCGCACGAAGAGCATGGCCTGGGGCATGATTTCGTGCAGCTTCATCGCATCGTGTCCCGCCCCGCTGGGCATGCGGAACACGGGCACGCCCAGCGTGTCCACGGCGCGCTCCCAGTGGTGCTGCCAGGCGGGCGCGCTGGGCGCGGCGGCGGCGCGCATGGATTCTTCCAGCGTGTAGCGCAGGCCGCGCCGGGCGGCGATCCTGGCGAGCTGCTCCCTCACGTCGTTCACCAGCGCGTCGCGCTGGGCGTCGGTGGGCGCGCGCAGGTCCAGGCTGAATTGGCAGCGGCCGGGCACCACGTTGATGGAGCCTGCGGGCACCTGCAGCTGGCCGATGGTGCCCACCGAGTCGCCGTCCTGCGCGGCGCGCTGCTCCACGTACAGCGCCAGTTCCGCCACGGCCACGGCGGCGTCGCGGCGGCGGTCCATGGGGGTGGTGCCGGCGTGGCTGGCGGTGCCGATCATTTCGCACAGAAACCGCACGCTGCCGTTGATGGAGGTGACCACGCCCAGGGGCAGGTCCAGCTCGTTGAGCACGGGGCCCTGCTCGATGTGCACTTCAATGAAACCCAGGTACTGCGCGGGGTCGCGCTGGAGCTTGGGGATGTCGTCGATGCACAGGCCCGCATGCTGCATGGCCGCGCGCATGGTCACGCCGTCCACGTCCTTCTGGTCGAGCCAGGCGGGGTTGAAGTCGCCGATGAGCGCGCCCGAGCCGAGGAAGGTGGCCTTGTAGCGCTGGCCTTCCTCTTCGGCAAAGCCCACCACCTCGATGCCGAAGGGCAGCCGCCGGCCGGCGCGGTGCAGCTCGCGCACGCAGGCCATGGGCACGAAGATGCCCAGGCGGCCGTCGTACTTGCCGCCGTTGCGCACCGTGTCGTAGTGCGACCCGGTGATGAGGTAGCGGGCCCCTTCCGTGGCCGGGTGGTAGCGCCCCACCACGTTGCCCACGGCGTCAATCTCCACTTCGTCGAAGCCGCAGTCGCGCATCCAGTGGCTGATGCGCTGGGCGCAGGCGCGGTGCGCGTCGGTCAGATACGTGACGGTGAGCTGGCCCTTTTCAGCGAAGTCGGGGTCGGAGTGTTCGGCCAGCTTTTCCTGCCAGTCCCACACGTCGTTGCCCAGCACGGGCTCGGCGGCGAACTTGTCGTTCAGACGGATCTCGGCGATGCGGTGGATGTTGCGCAGGGCCTCGGCCAGTTCGAACTCGGGATGGTTGTCCAGGCGCCGCGCAAAGGTGTCGATGATCTCCTGCTTGGGCAGGCCCATGCCGCGCGGCCCGCGCACCGCCAGGATGAACGGGAAGCCGAAGCGCTCGTTGTAGGCGGCGTTGAGCGCCTGGATGCGCGCGAACTCCTCGGGTGTGCACTGGGTGAGGCCCGCCTTGCTCTGCTCGTTGGTGGACTCGGCCGTGAGGTTCTTGGCCACCATCGCTTTGCCCGCCAGTTCCGGGTGGGCGCGGATCAGTGCCAGCTGCGCGTCCTGGCCCGCCGTGCGCACCACCTGGGCCAGCGCGTGCTGCAGGTGGGCCTGCGAGCGGAAGGGCCGCTGCGCCAGCGCCTGCTCGGCGATCCAGGGCGAGTGCTCGTACAGGCCATCGAGCAGCTGCAGGGCCTCGGCGCTGCTGGCGGCGTTGAGTTGTTCCAGTGTCAGGGCCATGGTCAGCCTGCTTTCTGTGAAGGGTAGGGGTGCGCCTGTTTCCAGTGGCGCGCGATGTCGATACGGCGGCACACCCACACGTCGCTGTGCTGCTGGATGTGGTCCAGGAAACGCTGCAGCGCGGTGATGCGGCCGGGCCGGCCCAGCAGGCGGCAGTGCATGCCGATGCTCATCATCTTGGGCGCGTTGTCGCCAGCCGGGTCGCCTTCGGCGTACAGCGCGTCGAACGTGTCCTTCATGTACTGGAAGAACGGGTCGGCGTGCGAGTAGCCCTGCGGCAGCGCGAAGCGCATGTCGTTGCAGTCGAGCGTGTAGGGCACGATGAGCTGGGGCGCGGTGGTGCCATTGCTCTTTTTCACGTCCATCCAGAACGGCAGGTCGTCGCCGTAGTAGTCGCTGTCGTACTCGAAGCCACCGAAGTCGGCCACGAGGCGGCGGGTGTTGGGGCTGTCGCGGCCGGTGTACCAGCCCAGGGCCCTGTGTCCGGTCATGCGCTGGATGATCTCCATGGCCTCGGCCATGTGGGCGCGCTCGACCTCTTCGGGCACATGCTGGTAGTGGATCCACTTGAGGCCGTGGCAGGCGATCTCGTGGCCCAGCTGCACGAACGCCTGGGTCAGCTCGGGGTGGCGCTGCAGTGCGCTCGACACGCCGAACACGGTGAGCGGCAGCTTGCGCTTTTCGAACTCCCGCAGGATGCGCCACACGCCGGCGCGCGAACCGTATTCGTAGATGCCTTCCATGCTCATGTGCCGCTCGGGGTAGCTCGCGGGGTTGAACATTTCGGACAGGAACTGCTCGCTGCCCGCGTCGCCGTGCAGCACGGCGTTCTCGCCGCCTTCTTCGTAGTTGAGCACGAACTGCACGGCGATGCGCGCACCGCCCGGCCATTGCGCATGGGGCGGGGTCTTGCCGTAGCCGATGAGGTCGCGGGGGTAGGGCTGGGTGGAGTCGTAGATCATGGGCATGAAGGATTCAAGGGGTCTGTCACGCGCTGGGATGTCACGTGCTGAGCGCGGCGGCCAGGTCGCTGGCCGGGCGCTTGCGGTCGAAGGTCAGGCTGGCTTCCACGTGCTCCAGGTGGGCCTGCATGAGGGAGACGGCCAGGGCCTCGTCGCGCGCGGCGAGCGCGGCCACGATGTCGCCATGCTCCTCGTGGGAGTGTTCGGCGGCGCTGGCCGACTGGTACATCAGCGTGATGAGGGCACAGCGAGAGATCAGGTCGCCCAGCATCTGCGCCAGCACCTCGTTGCCCATGAGCTCGGCCATGCGCACATGGAAGTCGCCCAGCAGCTCGGTGCGGCTGCTCGCATCGGCCGTGCCCATGGCGGCCTTCTCGCTGGCGACGTGGGCGCGCAGGGCCTTGATCTTGGCGGGGGTCACGGTCTGCACGAAGGCCCGCGTCATCTCGGTCTCGAGCATGCGTCGCACGGCGAACACCTGGCGGGCCTCTTCGACCGAGGGGGTGGACACGAACGCGCCGCGCGCGGGCTCCAGCGTGACGAGGCGGTTCTGCGCGAGCTGGAACAGCGCCTGGCGCACCAGCGTGCGCGACACGCCGAAATGGTCGGCCAGTTTCTGCTCGGCCAGCTTGGTGCCCGGCTGCAGGCGGTGCTCGACGATGGCGCGGGTCAACGCGTCGACAATGGCACTGGTGGATGAAGATTCCATGGTTGCATGATACGTTGGATGGCGAAAAGTGTATACACTTTTGGTCTACACGCTGCGATCTGGCAATCCTCGCCGATCGGCCGTGGTCCCCACTTCAGGAGATTCCCTATGGGATTGAGCACCCACGTTCTGGACACCATGAACGGCTGCCCCGCGGCCGGCATGGAGATCGCCCTGTATTCCACCGACGGCGACAACGCCACCCTCATCAAGCGCCTGGTGTTGAACCATGACGGCCGCACCGATGCGCCGCTGTTCGACAATGCGACCCTGCGCGCCGGCACCTACCGGCTCAGCTTCAATGTGGCGGGCTACTTCAAGGCGCGCGGCGTGCAGCTGCCCGAACCCAATTTCCTGAACCTGGTGAGCCTGGATTTCGGCATCGCGCACGCCGACCAGCACTACCACGTGCCGCTGCTGGTGAGCCCGTGGAGCTATTCGACCTATCGCGGGTCGTGAGGGGCGGGGCCCAGCCAGGGCCCGCGCGCACGGGGATGTGCCTACAGCTGCCCTTCGGTCAAGGTATCGAGCTGGAAATGCCCGCTCTTGTCCCACAGCCAGGTGTCGGTGTAGGTGACCTTGCCCAGGCGCGCGGGCACCGGGAAGGGCGCCGCTGCGCGCACGGTGCGCTCGATTTCCGCGACCACCTCGGGGGCGTGGCGCGGGGCGCGCATCCACCGCAGGCGCGTCACCTTGCCAGCGCGGTCGATATCCACCTCCAGCACGCCGATCGCATACAGCATGGGGGGCAGCTTGCCCTTGAACACGCGCTGCGCGTTCAGGCCGTAGAGGTGGGTGGCGGCGTCCTGCCGGTACGCCCGGGGGGTGGTCGCCGCCGAGGCGCGGGCCGAACCGGCGCTTGCGGGCACGGGGCCCTTGACGCCGCTGGAGGCATCGGTGCTGGGCGCACGGCTGTCCTGCGCGGGCGGCGCAGGTTCGGGAGCCGACTTGCATGCCGCCACCAGCGCTGCGATGGCGGCCATGAGCCCGGCGAGCAGCCAGTGGCTGCGGGTACTGGGGGTGCGCTCGGGGGCTGGGGACGGCATGATGGCTGGTGTGGGCTGGAACGGAACGGGGACCCTGGGACCCCGATGGCGCGAAGGATCTGGATTGACTGATGTGCTTTTACTGCTGGACGGCCTTGCGGCCGCGCCCGCCTGTCTGGTAAGGGTGGAGTCTACCGAAGGCTCGGTGCCGCGTGAAGCCGGGGCCTGGATGGCCGTGTTCGCCGAGCGGATAGTGGGCACCATCGGCGGCGGCCACCTGGAGCACCAGGCCATTGCCGAGGCCCGCCGGCGCCTGGGGGGCGTGCCCGGCCCGGCCCGCATGCGCTATGCGCTGGGCCCGGCGCTGGGGCAGTGCTGCGGGGGCGTGGTGCACCTCGAATTCGAGACGCTGTCCGCACCCGCCGACCAGGCCCTGGCCGACCGCCTGCGCGCGCGCCTGTCGCCGCGCCGGCATCCGGTGGCGCTGTTCGGCGGCGGGCATGTGGGCCACGCGCTGGCCCGGGTGCTGGCGCCGCTGCCGTTCGCGCTGACCTGGATCGACAGCCGCGACGGGATCTTTCCGCAGCCGGCGCCGGACGGCGTGGCCTGCGAACACTCCGACCCGGTGCAGCTGGCGGTGCCGGACCTGGCCTCTGGCACCCGCGTGCTGATCATGAGCTTCAGCCATGCCGAGGACCTGGACGTGGTGGCCGCCTGCCTGCGCCGCCAGCGCGAGCGGCGCGACCTGCCGTTCATCGGGCTCATCGGCAGCAAGACCAAGTGGGCGACGTTCGCAAACCGCCTGCATGGGCGCGGGTTCGCGCAGGAGGAACTGGCGCAGGTCACCTGCCCCATCGGCATCCGGGGCATCGACGGCAAGGAGCCGGAGGTCATCGCCGTGGCCGTGGCCGCGCAGCTCCTGCAGACCCTGGGCGGTGGGGGCGCGAACGGGTTCTGAGGGTAACTCCGCTCCTGCGTGCCTTCGAGGGGGCTGGAATCGAGAACAATTTCTGCATACACTTTTCACTGTCCTGATTCGGTATTTCATGGGTCGCAGCGGTGCCCCGGCAGAATCTCTGCCAAGGTGCGCGACCCCCTTCTTCTGCTCAGAGCGCCCGCAGTGGTGAGCAGGTTGCACAAAGGCGGCGCCTTCGCGCCGCCAAAGTTGAGAGACTTCCATGGAAAGCTACTTTCTCGACTGGGCCAACCTGCTGCTGCGCTGGGTCCACGTCATCACCGCCATCGCCTGGATCGGCTCCTCGTTCTATTTTGTCTTCCTGGACAGCAGCCTCACGCCGCCCGAGGACGAGGACCTGAAGAAGCAGGGCGTGAGCGGCGAGCTCTGGGCCGTGCATGGCGGCGGGTTCTACCACCCGGTCAAGTTCGCCGTGTCGCCCCCGAAGCTGCCCGGCCACCTGCACTGGTTCTTCTGGGAGAGCTACAGCACCTGGATCAGCGGGTTCGCGCTGTTCACGGTGTCGTATCTCTACAGCGCCAGCACCTACCTCATCGACAAGTCGCGCATGGACTGGGCCCCCGCCACGGCCATCGTGGTGGCGCTGGCGTTCTTCGTGGTGTTCTGGCTGTTGTACGACGCGATCTGCCGCCTCTTCGGGCAAAAGAAGAACGGCGACGCCATCGTGGGGGCGCTGGTGCTCGTGCTGGTGTGCATCGCCTCCTGGCTGGCCTGCCACTGGTTCGCGGGCCGCGCGGCCTTCCTGCTGGTGGGCGCGATGATCGCCACGGCCATGAGCGCCAACGTGTTCTTCTGGATCATCCCCGGCCAGCGCACGGTGATCGCGCAGATCAAGGCCGGCGAGCCCGTGGACCCCATCCACGGCAAGCGCGGCAAGCAGCGCAGCGTGCACAACACGTACTTCACGCTGCCCGTGCTGTTCGCCATGCTGAGCAACCACTACAGCTTCACCTGGAGCCACCCGCAGAACTGGCTGGTGCTCATCCTCATGATGTTCGCGGGCGCCGCCATCCGCCAGTTCTTCGTGATGCGCCACGGCCACAAGCTGGGCCGCAACGGCAACCCGCTGCCGTATGCGCTGGTGGGGGTGGTGGTCATCGTGGGCGTGATCGCCTGGATGCGCCCCGCGCCGGTGGCGGCCCCTGCCGCGCCGGTGGCGGGATCTGCTCCTGTTTCAGGAGCTGCTGGCGCAGGTGGGCAAAGCGCTGGAGGTCAAAATGACTATGCATCCCTGCAGCCCGTGCTGGCCCAGCGCTGCTACATGTGCCATGGCGAGCAGGTGCAGATGAAGAACCTGCGGCTGGATGCGCCCGACAGCGTCAAGCAGCATGCGCAGGCCGTCTACCAGCAGGTGGTGGTGCAAAAGCTCATGCCCATGAACAACGCCACGGGCATGACCGATGCCGAGCGGGCGCTGGTCAAGCGCTGGTTTGAGGCCGGAGCGGCGGTGGGCACTCCCTGAGCCCCTGCGCGCTTCACCCCGGGGGACGGCCACCCGGGGTCCGGCCGGACCCGTTCCATGCAGGCACCCGCCGGGGTGCGTGATTTTTGGGCGCCCTACGCCGCCAGCGCGTCTTGCAGCGCGCGGGTGGCGGCCAGTGCGCCCAGGCTCGATTCGGTGAAGCCGCCATGCAGCACCACCCCCGTGGCCGCCTGCTTGGCCTCGTGCTTGGCCACCGCGGCCAGATTGGCCACTTCCTCGGCATGGCGGAAGCGCCCGGGCGTGATGCGCACCGCGCCGATGGCCAGCGTGGTGCACGGAAAGAACCGCTGCACGCCGTGGCGGTCCTCGGCGTCGATGCCGCCGGCCTGCCGCGCAGCGTCGTCGAACAGCGTGAGCGCCTCGCGCGCGAATTCGTCCACGATGTTCTTGCAGCGCTGCAGCCAGTTGCTGCTCTGGAACACGAGCATGAAGTCGTCCCCGCCCACATGGCCCACGAAGTCGCGCCGCGCGTCGCAGTGCGCCGTGGCCAGGCGCGCCACCAGGCGGATCATCTGGTCGCCGCGCCAGTAGCCGTAGTGGTCGTTGAAGGGCTTGAAGTTGTTCAGGTCCGCATAGCAGGCGACGAACTCGGTGTGGTGGTCCAGCAGGCGCTGCATGTGCAGGCTGATGGGGATGTTGCCGGGCAGGAAGGTCAGCGGGTTGGCGTGCCGCGCCGCCTCGATGCGCGTCTCGGTCACGGCGCGCACCAGCTGGTCGCCCGTGCCCAGGCCCAGGTAGCGGCCGTTGTCGGTCACGATGTAGCCGTCGCTCAGGTAGCGCTGGTCCTGCGAGGTGAGGATGCCCACGAGCTGGTCCACGTCGCAGTCCAGTTCCACCACGCGCGGGGCCTGGTTGGCGAAGGCCAGGCATGGCTTGCGGCCATGCACTTCGCGGAAGTACAGCGTGGCGTAGTGGTTCATGAACTGCTGGCGGTTGATGAGCGCCACGGGGCGCGTGCCGTCCACCACGGCCAGCGCATGCAGGTCGGTGCGTTCGTGGAACATCGCCGCCACCGCGTCATTGCTGGTGGCGGGCGCGGCGGTGGGTGCCTGCACCACCAGCACGCTGCGCAGGATGCCCGGGCGCGCCGTCTGCCCCAGGTGGGGCAGCACGGCCACGCGGCGGTCCTGCATCACTTCCAGCGCGGGGCCGTCCACCGTCTCGCGGGGTGTGCGGGCCGGGCGGCCCAGCAGCCAGCCCTGGCCGTAGGGGATGTCCAGGTCGCGCAGCGCGCGCAGGTCGTCGCGTGTCTCGATGCCCTCGGCGATCAGCGTGGTGCCGAACACGTCGGCGATGCCCTTGATGGCCTGCAGCATCTGCAGGTTCTCGGGGTGGTCGCTGATCTCGCGGATGAAATACTTGTCGATCTTCACGAAGTCGGGCTTCACCTCGGACCACAGCCGCAGGCTGGAGCGGCCGTCGCCGAAGTCGTCCAGCGCCATGCGCGCGCCGCAGGCGTGCACGGCCTTGATGGCCTGGCGCAGCAGGGGCATGTCGGACACGCGCTCATGCTCGGTGATCTCCAGCACCAGCATGCGCGCGCTCGCGCCGAAGCTGCGCACCGTCTCGCCCAGTTTCTGGGCGCCGACCAGTGCCACGCCGTGCACCAGCGCGTCGGCGCTGATGTTCACGAACAGGCGGCCGGGGGCCTCCTGCGCACCCCATTGCTGGAGGGCGGTGAACACGCACAGCAGCTCGAAGTCCTGCAGGATGCGCTCGCGCCGGGCCATCTCCAGCAATGCGTCGGGGGTGTGCCAGGGCGTGCCGCGAGGTCCCCGGATCAGGGCCTCATGGGCATAGATGCTGCCTTCGCGCAGGTCGGCCAGCGGCTGGAAAACGCAGTGCAGGCCCCCCTCGCGCATGAGCCCCGCCAGAGGGCCCGTGCCATGGCGCGCGGCCGGCGACAGCAGCGCCAGCATCGCCTCCAGCCGGCTCCAGGGAGTGTTCTGCATTGCGTGGGATAGGTGGTCTCTGGGCAAGGTGCCCACGATAGCGGCGGGCTGTGACAATGTGGTTACAAGCTGTCACGTTTCTGCCGGCCGCCGGCGCCGCGCCCCGGGGCCGGGTCGTGCGCCGCCGCGCGTGTGCTGGCGCAAGGCCCCTGCGCGGCGGGGCCGGCGGCGAGGTTCCGGTTTGATCTTGCTCAATGCCCGGCGGGCGCCGGCACGGCACAGTCCGTCCCATGCTGCCCTCTATCTATTTCTCCCTGCCCGCCGAAACCGAGGTCATTGCCGCCGGTGAAGTGCTGCGCAGGCGCAACGAGGTGCTGACGTCCGTGCTGCACCTGGAAAGCGGTCGCGTGCTGCGCGGCGTGCTGGACGATGGCTACCTGCGCCACCAGCTGGGAGCCGTGGACGGGCCGTTCTGGCTGGACGCCGCGTCGGCGCTGATGGGCCTGCCGTTGCCGGTGGACATGGTGGCCGACACGCGCCTGCAGGTGCGCCGCCTGCCCATCGATGAATTTCACCGCAGCCTGGCCGAAATGCCCGCGGGCGCGCGCGGCCTGCTGCTGGACATGGCGCAGGGCTACCGGCAGCAGTCCGAGCTGGCCGTGAGCCGCCTGGCGCAGGATGCCGAATCGCGCTGCGCGCAATGGCTGCTAAAGCATGCCGAGCAGGACCACAGCGGTGCGATGCAGGTCACGCTGCACCAGCGCAAGCGCCTGATCGCCGCGCAGCTGGGCATTGCGCCCGAGACCTTCTCGCGCGTGCTGCGCCACCTGCGCGAGCTGGGCCTGATCCACGGCACCGGCAACGTGCTGAACCTTCCCCACCCCCGCGCGCTGCAGTCCATGGCGGGTTGCTAGAAAACACGCCCTGAGTCGCTGCGCGCCTTGACCCTGCTCTCGCTGCGCGGGAGGAGGGCGCACCCGGTGGCCTGGCAAAGCCAGTTCCACGGGGGCACTCGCCCCGTCCGCGCCAGTTTCAGAGGCTGGCGCGCGGCGGAAGGGGCGCCGGTGCGGATGGTCCTTTGACCGCAGTGTGGCTCAGGGTTTGTCCTTGGGTTTCACTGAGGGTTCTACCCAAGCCCCGGGCTGCAGGGGCTGCGTATATTTGTTGGGACCTGTCCGGTTTGACCCGTTCCGATGCCCAACGCCACTTCCCGTGCTTGCCGGGGTGCTCCCAGAGCGGAGTGTCCATGAAGCCTCCCGCCCACCCCGCGCCGCCGCACGACGCGCCGGGCTGGTTTGTGCCTGGGACCCTGGTGCTTCGGCTCATGCTGGCGGCGGTGCTGGCGGTGGCCCTGTCGGGCACGGTGTCGGCATGGCTCGTCACGCGGGCGTCCGGGCAGGAGGCCGTGCGGCGCGTGGTGAGCCAGCAGACCGACGAGGTCGAGGTCGTGGCCCGCCTGCTGGCCAGCAAGATCGAACAAAGCCAGAAGGTGCTGCGCACCGTGGCCGCCGGCATCACGCCGGGCATGCTGGAATCCCCGTCCACCCTCGAATGGCTGCTGCAGCAGGGCCTGCCGGCCGTGCAGTTCTTCGATGCCATGCAGGTGGCCCGCGACAACGGCGAACTGCGGCTGAACCTGCGGGCGGGGCGCCTGGAAAAGGCGGCCGACCTGGACCCGGCCGAGCGCGACGCCCTGCGCCGCACGCTCATCGATGGCAAGCCGCTGGTGTCGGAGCTCATCGCGGGCCGCACCGGCGATGCGCGCGTGATGTTCACCATGCCGCTGCACCGCGAGGATGGCGCCGTGCTGGGCGTGGTGGCGGGTGCGCTGCGGCTGCAGTCCCAGGGGCTGCTGCCGCCGTCCATGGCGCTGCCCGCGCGCGATGACTCGCGGCTCATCGTCTTCACGCGCGACGGCACCATCCTGTCGCACTCGGACCCCGCCCGCATCCTGGGCAAGGTGCGCGACGAGGCGGGCCTCGCCCCCGTGTACGCCCGTTGGCTCGACCAGTCCCAGCCTGTGGTGGGGCGGGGCACGACCCACCTGGAGGCCCAGCACATCGTCAGCATGGCGGGCATGCCGCTGCCGCAGTGGATCGTGGCGCGCGTCAGCCCCTCGCAGGCGCTGCTGGCGCCGCTGGAGGGCGCGCAGCGCGAGGCCTGGTGGCTGGCCGCCGCCAGCATGGCGCTGTGCATGCTGCTCGTGGCCGTGCTCATGGCCTGGATGGCCCAGCCCCTGGCGCAGCTCACGCACAGCGCGCGCCAGATGCTGCGCCGGGGCGCGCGGGCCGGGGCCGTGCAGGACATTGCCTGGCCGCGCGCGGACGGCGAAGTGGGCGAACTCGTGCGCGTGTTCCAGGGCATGGTGCAGCAGGGCAGCCTGCAGCAGCAGCACAAGGCCACGCTGGACGGGCAATTCCAGGCCGTTCTGGACAGCGCATCCGTGGGCATCGTCATCTCGCGCCACGGCATCCTGGAGGTGGTGGGCCGCCAGGCCTGCGTGATGCTGGGCTACGCAGAAGGGGAGCTGCAGGGCCGACCCGCCCGCACCCTGTACGCCAATGATTCCGACTATGTGCGCATCGGCGAACGGGTGCAGGCCGAGTTTGCCGCGCACGGTGTCTTCGACGGCGATGTCTGCTTCATGCGCAAGGACGGCTCGCCCGTGTGGGCCCGTGTGCAGGGCCGCGGCGTGCGGCCCGACGAGATGGGTGGCGGCACGGTCTGGATCCTGGAGGACATCACCGCCGCGCGCGAGGCGCAGATGCAGCATGCCTGGGAGCGCACGCACGACGCGCTCACCCAGCTCTACAACCGCAGCGCGTTCGACGAGCGCCTGGGCCTGCTGCTGGCCGAGCGCTCGGCGCGGCCGCGCGCGCCGGAGGGGGACGGCGGCGACACCGCCGGGGACGGCGTGGTGCTGTTCCTGGACCTGGACCACTTCACCGTGGTGAATGACATCGCCGGCCACGATGCGGGCGACGATGTGCTGCGCCATGTGGCCCGCCTGCTCGAATCCCAGGTGCGCCAGGTCGGCTGGGCCGCGCGGCTGGGCGGCGACGAGTTCGCGGTGGTGCTGCCCGGCTGCGCGCTGGCGCGCGGCCAGGCCGTGGCCGAGCAGCTGCGTGCCTCCGTGCAGGACTGGGAGCCTTCGTACCAGGGGCGCAGCTTCACGCTGGGGGTGAGCATCGGCCTCGTGGTGCTCGATGCCAGCCTGCAGGACGTGCCCTCGGTGCTGTATGCGGCGGACATGGCCTGCTATGACGCCAAGCGGGCGGGGCGCAACCGGGTGGAGACACGGCACGCGAACCAGGCGACCGCATCGGGGAGGATGGCGCTGGGGCCTGCATGAAAGGCCCCCCTGAGCCGCCTGGCGTCTTCCCCCTGGGGACGCCGCCAGCGGCCTGGCAAAGCCCGTTCCGCGGCGTCTGCCGGCCTGGGCCGCTCAGTGCCCGGGGGCTCACTCAGTCCGTCAGGCGTCCCAATGCCCGCAGCACATTCTCCGCGGTCGCCGGTGCCGTCAGCACCACGGGCCCCGTGGCTTCATCCCCACGCCCCGCCGCCACCGCATTGCGCAGCGCCTCGTACACGCTGATCGCCAGCATGAACGGCGGCTCGCCCACCGCCTTGCTGCCGCCCACGTTGTCCTCGCGGTTCGCCTCGGGCCACAGGTTCACGCGGAAGTGCGCGGGGATGTCCCCCGTCGCCGGGATCTTGTAGGTGCTCGGTGCGTGCGTGGCCAGGGTGCCCTTGTCGTTCCACACCAGCTGCTCGGTGGTGAGCCAGCCCATGCCCTGCACGAAGCCGCCCTCGATCTGGCCGATGTCGATGGCCGGGTTGATGCTGTGGCCCACGTCGTGCAGGATGTCCACCTTGAGCACGCGGCTTTCGCCGGTGAGCGTGTCGATGACCACCTCGGAGCACGCGGCCCCGTAGGCAAAGTAGTAGAACGGCCGGCCCGTGAGCGTGGCCTTGTCGTAGTGGATCTTGGGCGTGCGGTAGAAGCCGTCGCTCCACAGCTGGATGCGGTTGGCGTACGCCTCCTTCACCACGTCGTCGAACAGGCGTACCTTCTTGGGCGAGATCACCTGCCCGCCCTCGAAGCGGATGGCGCCGGCGCCGCAGCTGTCGAGCCCGCACACGAAGGAGGCGAGGTTGTCGCGCACGTTGCGCGCCGCGAACTGCGCCGCGCGGCCGTTCAGGTCGGTGCCGCTGGACGCTGCCGTGGCGCTGGCGTTGGGCACCTTGCTGGTGTCGCTGGCGGTGACGAGCACCCGGGACAGCGGCACGCCCAGTTCGTCCGCCACGATCTGCGCCACCTTGGTGTGCAGGCCCTGGCCCATCTCGGTGCCGCCGTGGTTCACCTGCACGCTGCCGTCGGTGTACACATGCACCAGCGCGCCGGCCTGGTTGAACAGCGTGGCCGTGAAGCTGATGCCGAACTTGACCGGCGTGATCGCCAGGCCCCGCTTGAGCACGGGGCTGGTGGCGTTCCAGGCCGCGATGGCGTGCTGCCGCTCGCGGTAGCCGGCGTCGCGCTCCAGCTGCGGCATCAGTTCGTGCAGGATGTTGTCCTCCACCGTCATCTGGTAGTGGGTGACGTTGCGACCCTCCCCGGCGTCCTTGCCGTACAGGTTGGCCAGGCGCACGTCCTGGGCATCCCGGCCCAGGGCGCGCGCGATGTCGCCCAGGATGGCCTCGATCACGATCACGCCCTGCGGCCCGCCAAAGCCGCGGAACGCGGTGTGGCTCTGGGTGTTGGTCTTGCAGCGGTAGGAGGCGATCTCCACGTCGCTCAGGAAATAGGCGTTGTCGCTGTGGAACACGGCGCGGTCCGCCACCGGCCCCGACAGGTCGGCGCTGAAACCGCAGTTGGCCGCCATGTGCAGCGCGAGGCCGGTGATGCGGCCCGCGCCGTCAAAGCCCACGTCGTACTGGTACGCGAACGGGTGGCGCTTGCCGGTGACCATGAAGTCTTCATCGCGGTCGAGCCGCAGCTTGACGGGGCGCCCGAACTTGCTGGCCGCCACCGCCGCCCACACGGCCAGGTGGCCTGCCTGGGTCTCCTTGCCGCCGAAGCCGCCGCCCATGCGCCGGCACTCCACGCGCACCGCGTGGTTGTCCAGCCCCAGGGCGTGGGCCACCCAGTGCTGCACTTCGCCCGGGTGCTGGGTGCTGGAATAGATCCACCACTGCCTTTGCTCCAGCGGCAGCGCGTAGGCAATCTGGCCTTCGAGGTAGAAGTGCTCCTGCCCGCCCACCTCGAAGGCGCCCTGCAGCCGGTGCGCCGACCGCGCGAGGCCGGCCTGCGCATCGCCCCGGCGCACGAACACGGGCGGCAGCACATAGCTTTCGGCCCGCAGCGCTTCCTTCACGGTGAGGATGGCGGGCAGCGGCGTGATGTCCAGCTTCACGGCGCGCACGGCGCGGCGCGCCTGCATCACCGAGTCGGCCACCACCAGGCCGATCACCTGGCCGACGTGCTGCACGGTGTCGATGGCGAACACGGGCTCGTCGTGCGCGAAGGCGGCCAGCAGCTTGTCGCCGGGCACGTCGGCCGCCAGCACCACGCCGCGCACGCCGGGCAGGGCCAGGGCGGCGCTGGCGTCCACGCCGTTCAAGGTGCCGTGCGCCACGGTGGAGAGGATGGGCGCCGCATAGAGCGTGCCCTTCACCTCGGGCAGGTCGTCGATGTAGTGGGCCGCGCCCGCCACCTGGGCACGCGCGCTTTCGTGGATGTGCGACTGGCCCATGGCGCGGGTGCTGGCGGGCGCGCTGGCCTGCGGCGGGGCCAGGGGTTCGGCGGCGTGGGCGTCGGCGCTGGCGACCACGGGGTCGTCCACGGCATCGCGGCTCACGGGCAGGCCGCCGGGCAAGGTGTCGCGCTGGTTCATACGGCTTCCTCCAGGCGGAAGTTCTCCACGCTCACCGCCTCTTCGCCCTGGCTCTCCAGCCAGAAGCGCTGCAACAGGCTGGCCAGCACCGTGCGGCGGTAGGCACCGCTGGCGCGCATGTCCGAGATGGGGTTGAACTCGCCCTGCAGCGCTTGTGCGGCGCGGGCAATGGTGTCGGCGTTCCACGGCTGGCCGGTCAGCGCGGCTTCGGTCTGGCGGGCGCGGGCCGGGGTGGCGGCCACGCCGCCCGCGCCGATGCTGGCGCGGCGCACCACGTCGGCTTCGATGTCCAGGTTGATGACCAGGCACACGGCGGAGATGTCATCGTCAAACCGCTTGGAAATCTTGTAGGCCCTGAGCACTTCCGTGACCCCCGGCCTGGGCACCACGATGCGCACCAGCAGCTCGTCGGGTGCCATCACGTTCTGCCGGTAGCCGGTGTACAGGTCTTCCAGCGCCAGGGTGCGTTCTCCCCGCACGCTGGCCAGCACCACCTGGGCGCGCAGCGCGATCAGGAGCGGCATGGAGTCGCCAATGGGCGAGCCGTTGGCCACGTTGCCCCCCAGCGTGCCCGAGTTGCGCACGGGCAGGCCCGCGAAGCGCGTGGCAAAGGTGTGCAGCCGCGGCCACTGCGCGGTCAGTGCGGCAAACGCGTCGGTCAGGGTGACGGCGGCGCCGAGCGTGATGTGGTGCGCGTCCTGTTGAACCTGCCGCAGTTCGGCCACGCGGGTCACGTCCAGGATGCTTTCGTATTGCTTGTGCTGCTTGGTCACCCACAGGCCCACGTCGGTGCAGCCTGCCACCACCTGGGCCGCGGGGTGCGCGGCGCGCGCGGCCAGCAGATCGGTGAGCGTGGTGGGTGAAATATAAGAAGAATTGGCCTCTGGCGCTGGATGGATAAGCGCGATTAGCTCCAGTTTTTGTAGCAAAAGAGGTTCGTTCACAGCCATTGCGGGCAGGGCGGCCATGTGCTGCGCGGCGTCCAGGATGGGGCGGTAGCCCGTGCAGCGGCACAGGTTGCCGGAGAGTTCTTCCTGCGCCAGTTCGCGGGTGATGGGTTGGCCGTGGCGGACGTGGTCGAGCGCCGACGGGCCGCCCCTAGGCGCGAGGGCCCCGGGCGCGCGGGAATCCGGGGGCCCTTCCCCGGATGGGGGCCGCGAACCACACGCAGTGGGGAGCGTGGGGGCGATGTGTTTCTGGTACATCCCAAAGAGGCTCATCACAAAACCGGGGGTGCAAAAACCGCATTGAGAACCGTGGCACTGAACCATCGCCTCTTGTGCGGGATGCAGTGTGATGGGTGGACGAGGAGCCGGGGCGGCATCGCCCACGGGCTGGATCAACGGGTCTTCCGCCAGGTCCTCCACCGTCCACAGCGCCATGCCGTGGACCGAATGCGCCAGCCGGATGCAGCTGTTCACCGCGCTGTAGTGCACCTTGCCGTCCCGTGCCTCGCCCAGCACCACGGTGCAGGCGCCGCAGTCGCCTTCGCCGCAGCCCTCCTTGGTGCCGGTGTTGCCCAGGTCTTCGCGCAGCACCTCCAGCAGCGTGCGATCGGGTGGTACATTGCCCAGCGCCACGGGCTGGCCGCGGCGCAGGAATTGCAAGGGTTGGGTGGTCATGACGGATGCCGCTTCTTCGATTGCTGTCAATTCATGAGGACCTGCGCACATCGGGATGCGACGTCCGCATTGCCTTGGAGCGATGCGGTTTGCCTGAGCCCTGTTTTGCGCAAGTCGTGTTCATCAGAGGGTAGGGCGCCCAATGGCCGCCAGCATAAGTACAAGCTTATGACATCAATGCACGCACTGCTATGAGAGACCACGCCCTTTTCGACAAGATAGACCTCCATCTCATAAGGGTGTTGCACACCGTGCTCACAGAACGCAGCGTATCGAGGGCCGCCGTCCGCCTGGGCATGCACCAGCCGGCGGTGTCGGCCGCGCTCAAGCGCCTGCGCGACCTGGCGGGCGACCCGCTGCTGGTGCGCTCGGGCGCCAGCATGATGCCCACCGACGCCGCGCTGCGCATGGTGGAGCCCGCGGGCGCCATCCTGCGCTCGGCCGAGGCGCTGTTCTCGGATGCGCGCGGGTTTGATCCGCGCACCGCCACCCGCACCTTCCGCGTGGCCGCCAGCGACTACCTCGATCCGCTCTTCCTGCCCCAGCTGGTGTCCCGCATCAAGGTGGAGGCCCCGCTGTGTCCCATCGAGATCCTGCCCCTCTCGGCCGACGCGCACTACCATGCGCACCTGGCGCAGGGCGAGGTGGACGTGGTGATCGGCAACTGGCCGCAGCCGCCGGACGACCTGCACATGGGCCGCCTGTTCGGCGACGAGGTCGTCTGCCTGGTGGGCAAGGACCACCCCGCCGTGCGGCGCGGCTGGGACGTGGAAAGCTGGTTGGCGGCCGAACACATCGCGCCCACGCCCACCCACCCCGGCGCGCGCGGCGTGATCGACGCCCACCTGGACAACCTGGGCATGCAGCGCCACATCACGGCGCGCTGCGCGCATTTCAGCCTCATCCCCAGCATCGTGGCCTCGAGCCTGCTGGTGCTGACCACGGGCCGCCAGTATTGCGAGCGTTATGTGGAGCAGCTGCCGCTGGCCATCCTGCCGTGCCCGGTGCCTTTTCCGCGCCTCATGTACTACCAGCTGTGGCATGCGCGCACGCACCACTCCGCCGCTGCCGCGTGGTTGCGCGAATGTGTGAAAACCGTGGCCTCTTCGCTACGAAAAGAATAGCTGCTTGGGCATGCTGAACAAGCGCAAGAAGGTGTTTCCATTCTTATAACAAGTTGTAAAACTGAGAGACAATCCACCGCATGAGTTCACCTCCTACTCCTCCCGCCCCGGGCGCGCCGCCGCCGCCCCGGCTGCAGCTCATGGGCATCACCAAGCGCTATCCGGCCGTGGTGGCCAACAGCGGCGTGTCGCTCACGGTGCTGCCCGGCGAGATCCATGCGGTGCTGGGCGAAAACGGCGCGGGCAAGTCCACGCTGATGAAGATCATCTACGGATCGGTCAAGCCCGACGAAGGCAGCGTGTTCTTCAACGGCCAGGCCGTGCAGGTGCGCAACCCGCAGGAGGCGCGGGCGCTGGGCATCGCCATGGTGTTCCAGCACTTCAGCCTGTTCGACACCCTCACGGTGGCCGAGAACGTGTGGCTGGGCCTGGACAAGAGCCTGCAGCTGGCCGAGGTGACGCAGCGCATCACCGCCAAGGCGGCCGAATATGGCCTCGACATCGACCCGCTGCGCCCCGTGCACACGCTCAGCGTGGGCGAGATGCAGCGCGTGGAAATCATCCGCGCGCTGCTCACCAACCCCAAGGTGCTGATCCTGGACGAGCCCACCTCGGTGCTCACGCCCCAGGCGGTGGAAAAACTCTTCGTGGTGCTGCGCAAGCTGGCCAGCGAGGGCTGCAGCATCCTCTACATCAGCCACAAGCTGCACGAGATCCGCGCGCTGTGCACCGCGTGCACCGTGCTGCGCGGCGGCAAGGTGACGGGTGTGTGCAACCCGGCGGAAGAATCGAATGCGTCTTTGTCGCGCCTCATGATCGGCGCCGAGCCGCCCGCGCTGGAACACCGCGCGCTGCAGACCGGCGCCACGGTGCTGCGTGTGCAGGGCCTGTCGCTGCCGCGTGCCGACCAGTTCGGGGTGGATTTGATCGACCTGCAGTTCGAGGTGAAGGCGGGCGAGGTGGTGGGCATTGCCGGTGTGTCGGGCAACGGGCAAAAGGAACTGCTCTACGCGCTGTCGGGCGAAGACCAGCGGGCTGATGCAGTCAGCATCCAGGTCTCCGGCCAGAACGCGGGCCGCATGGGCCCCGGCCAGCGCCGCGCGCTGGGCTTGCACTTCGTGCCCGAAGAGCGCCTGGGCCGGGGCGCCGTGCCCACCATGGGCCTGGCGCACAACCTGCTGCTCACGCGCACCAACTCGGTCGGGGGCAGCGGCTGGATCAAGGTGGGGGCCTTGCAAAAACACGCCGAGGCCATCATCCAGCGCTTCAACGTGAAGGCGGGCGGCCCCCATGCGGCGGCCAGGTCGCTGTCGGGGGGCAACCTGCAGAAGTTCATCGTGGGGCGCGAGATCGATGCCAACCCGAAGCTGCTCATCGTTTCGCAGCCCACCTGGGGCGTGGACGTGGGCGCGGCCGCGCAGATCCGGGGCTCCATCCTGGCGCTGCGCGATGCGGGCTGCGCCGTGCTGGTGGTGAGCGAGGAGCTGGACGAATTGTTTGAAATCTGCGACCGGCTGCACGTGGTGGCCAAGGGGCACCTGTCGCCTTCGGTGCCGCGTGCCGAGGCCACGGTGGGCCTCATCGGCGAATGGATGAGCGGCCTGTGGCATGCCGACGTGCAGGCGCACCTGGCGCAGCAGCACCAGCAGCAGGCGCGGGCCGGGGAGGTGCAGCATGCTTAAGCTGGAACCGCGTCCCCAGGCGTCGAAGCTCTGGACCTATGGCTCGCCGCTGCTGGCGCTGGCCATCACGGTGCTGATCGGCGTCGCGCTGTTCGTGGCGCTGGGCAAGGACCCCGTGCGCGGGCTGCAGGTGTTCTTCTGGGAACCCGTCAAGTCGCAGTACGCCATCGGCGAACTCATGGTCAAGGCCACGCCGCTGCTGCTCATCGCGCTCGGCCTGGCCGTGTGTTTCCGCTCCAACGTGTGGAACATCGGCGCCGAAGGCCAGTTCGTCATCGGCGCCGTGGTGGCGGGCGGCGTGGCGCTGCTGGCCGACAAGACCACCGGCCCGTGGATCGTGCCCGCCATCCTGCTCGCCGGGGTGCTGGGCGGCATGGCCTGGGCGGGGCTCACG
Source organism: Acidovorax sp. GW823-FHT01C06 (assembly GCF_058798375.1). Classification (NCBI taxonomy): domain Bacteria; kingdom Pseudomonadati; phylum Pseudomonadota; class Betaproteobacteria; order Burkholderiales; family Comamonadaceae; genus Acidovorax; species Acidovorax sp. GW823-FHT01C06. The sequence continues at coordinate 474,988 of NZ_JBXAKN010000002.1, read as the reverse complement.
GCGCTGCTGCGAGACAAGTTCAACGCCAATGAAATCCTGGTCAGCCTGATGCTGGTCTATGTGGCCACGCTGGTGCTTGGCTATCTGGTCTACGGCCCGTGGAAGGACCCCATGGGCTACAACTTTCCGCAGACCAAGACCTTCGAGAAAGTGACGCAGATCCCGCGCCTGATGCAGGGTTCGCGGGTGTCCATCGGCCTCTTGCTGGCGCTGGCCGGGGCGGCGGCGCTGTGGGTGTTCCTGTTCCGCACGCGGGCCGGTTTCGCGCAACAGGTCGGCGGACTGGCCCCGGCGGCGGCGCGGTACGCCGGGTTCTCCTCGCGCAAGGCGCTGTGGACGGCGCTGCTGATCTCGGGCGGCGCGGCAGGCCTGGCGGGGGCGCTGGAAGTGGCGGGGCCGATTGGCCAGCTCACGCCCTACGTGCCGGCGGGCTACGGCTTCGCGGCCATCATCGTCGCCTTCGTGGGGCGCCTGCACCCCGTGGGCATGATCCTCTCGGCCATCCTCATGAGCATGTTCTATATCGGTGGCGAGCTGGCGCAGTCGCGCATGGGGCTGCCCAAGTCGCTCACGGGCGTGTTCCAGGGCCTGCTGCTGTTCACGCTGCTGGCGTGCGACACGTTGATTGCCTACCGCGTGCGCTGGGTCGGCACCAGGAAAGGAGGTGTCTGATGGAGTCCTATGCACTGCTCATTGGCGCCACGCTCAGCGCGGGCACCGTTCTGGCCATTGCGGCCCTGGGCCTGCTCATCAACGAAAAGGCCGGCATCGTCAATCTTGGGGCGGAAGGCATGATGCTGTGCGCCGCCATCGCGGGCTTCGCCACCGTGGTGCACACGGGCAACACCTGGCTCGGGTTTGCGGCGGGCATGGCCGCCGGCGCCGTGCTGGCCGCCATCTTCGGCGTGCTGGTGATCTGGCTCAACACCAACCAGTACGCCACCGGGCTGGCGCTCAGCCTGTTCGGCGTGGGGTTCTCGGCGTTCGCCGGCATCAGCTACGTGCAGGCCAAGCTGCCCGAGCTGCCCAAGTACGCGGTTCCGGTGCTGGGCGACGTGCCGCTGCTCGGGCCCGCGCTGTTCCAGCAGCATCCGCTGGTGTACCTCACCATGCTGCTGGTCGCGGGGCTGATCTGGTTCCTGTACCGCTCGCGCGCCGGGCTCGTGCTGCGCTCGGTCGGCGAGTCGCCCGAGTCGGCCCACGCGCTGGGCTATCCGGTGCGGCGCATTCGCCTCGCGGCGGTGGTGGCGGGCGGGGCGCTGTGCGGGCTGGCGGGCGCCTACATCTCGACGGTGTACACGCCCCTGTGGGTGGAGGGCATGGTCGCCGGCCGGGGCTGGATCGCCCTGGCCCTCACCACGTTCGCGACCTGGCGCCCGGCACGGGTGTTGCTTGGTGCCTATTTGTTCGGCGGCGTGACCATGTTGCAGTTCCACCTGCAGGCCACGGGGGTGCAGGTGGCCAGCCAGTTGCTGAGCATGCTGCCGTATGTGGCCACCATCGTCGTGCTGGCGCTGATTTCGCGCAATCCGGCGTGGATCCGCATCAACATGCCGGCGTCGCTGGGCAAGCCGTTCTATCCGGGCTCCTGAAATGGGCGGGCCGGTGCGTCAAAAACTGGTTACCCCACGGTAGATCGCCCCATAATTGCTGCTTTCGTCCCCAACCTTTGCAAGTCTCACTCTTCATTCAACAAGGAAACCGACATGACTGATCTGCAGAAACGCTCCATGCTCAAGGTGGCAGCGCTCTCCGCCGTTGCCGCCGCCGCGCTCGTGGGCTGTGGCAAGAAGGAAGAACCGGCACCGGCCCCCGCGCCCGCACCGGCCCCTGCGGCAGAAGCGCCGGCACCCAAGCCCGAGCCTCTGAAGATCGCGTTCGCCTATGTCGGCCCGGTGGGTGACGGCGGCTGGTCGTTCGCGCACGACAACGGCCGCAAGGCCATCGAGAAGGAATTCGGCGACAAGGTGGTCACGAGCTTCGTGGAAAGCGTGCCCGAGTCGGCCGACGCCGAACGCGTGCTGCGCGACCTGGCCGGCCAGGGCAACAAGCTGATCTTTGGCACCACCTTCGGCTACATGGAGTCGATGCTCAAGGTGGCCGAGGACAACAAGGGCATCAAGTTCGAGCATGCCACCGGCTACAAGACGGCCGAGAACATGCGCACCTACGACAGCCGCACCTACGAAGGCGCGTACATGGCGGGCGTGATCGCCGGCGCCATGACCAAGACCAACACGCTGGGCGTGGTGGGCTCGGTGCCGATTCCTGAAGTGATCCGCAACATCAACAGCTTCACGCTGGGTGCGCAGTCGGTCAACCCCAAGATCAAGACCAAGGTGGTCTGGGTGAATGAATGGTTCAGCCCGCCCAAGGAAACCGAAGCCGCCACATCGCTCATCAACGGCGGCGCCGACGTGCTGTTCCAGAACACCGATTCGCCCGCCGTGCTGAAGACGGCGCAAGAAAAGGGCAAGCGCGCCTTCGGCTGGGATTCCGACATGACCGCCTATGGCCCCAAGGCCCACCTGGCATCGGCCGTGATCAACTGGGGCCCGTACTACATCAAGGCCACCAAGGACGCGCTGGAAGGCCAGTGGGCCACGGGCCAGAGCTGGTGGGGCGTGAAGGAAGGCGCGATCGACATCGTCTCCATCGCCGAAGACGTGCCTGCCGACACCAAGGCCAAGGTCGAAGCCGTGAAGAAGGGCCTGGCCGATGGCTCGTTCCAGATCTGGAAGGGCCCGATCGTGGGCCAGGACGGCAAGGAAGTGCTCGCCAAGGATGCGGTGGCCGACGACAAGTTCCTCGGCGGTGTCAACTTCTATGTCAAGGGCGTGGAAGGCAAGATCCCCGGCGGCGACAAGAAGTAAGAAGCCGCACGGGCTTCCCGGCGCTGGCGCCGGGAGCGCTCCCCTGAAAAAGGCCGCCCGGGGGCGGCCTTTTTGCTGGGCGGGCCGTTTACCTCCCCACGCGGTCCAGCAGGCTGTACCAGGCCACGCCGGCCGCGATGTAGAAGCGCTGCAACCCGTGCAGCGGAAGGGGCTGAAGGGGCGTGACCGGGAATGGGCAGGCCGCCGCGCCGCCGCCCGCCACCAGGGCCGCCACGTGCTGGCCCAGGCTGGTGGCCATGGCGATGCCGCGCCCGTTGTAGCCCAGCGCCATGGTGATGCCCGGCGCGGGCTGGTGCAGGTGCGGCATGAAGTCGCGCGTGACGGCGATGCGCCCGGCCCAGCGGTACTCGTACTGCACGGGGCCGAGTTGCGGAAACATCAGCGCCAGCGCGCGCTCGAGGTGTGCGAAGTCCTGCGGCCCCTGCGGGTCGGCGAAATGGCCACGCCCGCCCATCAGCAGTCGGCCCTGCGCGTCCTTGCGGAAGTACAGCAGCAGCCGCTGCGAGGTCGATCCCGTCTCGCCGCCGGGCAGGATGCTGGCGCCCGCCGGGCCCAGCGGCCGCGTGGCCACGATGAAGCTGTTGGCCGCGAGCACCGTGCGCGCCAGCCCTGGCCACAGGCCGTCGGTATAGCCGTTGGTGCCCAGCACCACCTGCTGCGCCTGCACGCGGTGGCTCCCGGTTGGTGTGGCCGTGGTGGCGATCCAGTGCGCGCCCTGGCGCTCCAGCGCCACCACGGGCGAGCCGCCGTGCACCTTCACGCCCAGGTCCTGGGCCGCGCGCACGAGGCCGCGCACGTAGGCCAGCGGCTGGATGCCGCCCGCGCGCCCGTCGAGCCAGCCGCCCGCGAAGGCCGGCGTGCCGATGCGCGCGGCCGTGGCGGCGCGGTCGAGCATGTCCACGCGCACGCCGCGCCGCTCCCACTGCCGGGCGCGCGCGTGCATGCCATCCACGGCCTGCTGGGTGTAGCCCACCTGCAGCCAGCCCGCGCGCACCGGGGCGCAGTCGATGGCATGGCGCGCGATGAGGTCGTACACGAGGTCGGCCGAGCAAGAAACGGCATCGATCAGCGGCTCGGCGCGCTCGGCGCCGTACAGGCGCACGAGGTCGTCGGGGTCGTGCTTGAGCGTGGGGTTGACCTGCCCGCCGTTGCGCCCCGAGGCGCCCCAGCCGGGCGCGTGCGCGTCGAGCACGCACACGCGCGCGCCGCGCTCGGCCAGGTGCAGCGCGGCGGACAGGCCCGTGTAGCCCGCACCGACCACGAGCACGTCGGTGGAGAGCGAGGCGTCGAGCGCGGGCGTGGCGGGGGCCGCGGGCGCCGTGGCGGCCCACAGCGAGGGGGCGTCGGGGTGCGATGCGATGGCGCGGGCGCTCATGCCGCGCCTCCATCCGGCGCGCGCAGCACGCGGCGCAGGAAGTCCTGCGTGCGCGCATGGCGCGGCGCGCCGAGCACCTGCGCGGCAGGACCTTCCTCGACGATGCTGCCGCTGTGCAGGAAGCACACGCGGTCGGCCACCTCGCGCGCGAAGCCCATCTCGTGCGTCACCACGATCATCGTCATGCCCTCGTCGGCGAGCTGGCGCATCACGCCCAGCACGTCGCCCACGAGTTCGGGGTCGAGCGCCGAGGTGGGTTCGTCGAACAGCATGGCCTCGGGCTTCATGGCCAGCGCGCGCGCAATGGCCACGCGTTGCTGCTGGCCGCCCGAGAGCTGCGCGGGCCAGGCCTGGGCCTTGTCGGCCAGGCCTACCTTGCGCAGCAGCTCCAGCGCTTCGGCTCGGGCTTTCGCGGGCGATTCGCCCTTCACGTGCACGGGGCCTTCCATCACGTTCTCGATCACCGTGCGGTGCGGGAACAGGTTGAAGCGCTGGAACACCATGCCCATGCGGCTGCGCAGCGCATGAATGGAGGCCGCGCGGTTGTCCACGCGCTCGCCGAAGGCGCGCACCTCGCCGCCCTGGTACGACTCCAGGCCGTTGATGCAGCGCAGCACCGTGGACTTGCCCGAGCCCGAGGGGCCGATCAGGCACACGACTTCGCCGCGCTCCACGCGCAGGCTCACGCCCTGCAGCACGCGGTGCTCGCCGTAGGCCTTCTCCAGGCGGTCGATCTCGATCATGGCGCTTTCCTCCCCGCGCCGAAGCGGCGCTCCAGCCGCCGCAGGCCCCAGACCAGCGGCAGGCTCATGGCCAGGTAGAGCAGGGCGACGAGCGTGTACACGGTCATGTTCTGGAAGGTGGACGAGGCGATGAGCTGGCCCGCGCGCGTCATCTCGGCCACGGTGATGGTGGAGACCAGCGACGAGTCCTTGAGCATCATCACCAGCGTGTTGCCATAGGGCGGCAGCGCGATGCGGAAGGCCTGGGGCAGGACCACTCGGCGCATCAGCAGCGCGGGCCGCATGCCCATGGCCAGCGCTGCCTCGCGCTGGCCGGGGTCCACGGCCTCGATGCCGGCGCGAAAGTTCTCGGCCTGGTAGGCCGAGTAGGCGATGCCCAGGCCGATCACGCCAGCCTGGAAGGCGGAGAGCTGGATGCCGATGTCGGGCAGCACGAAGTAGATGTAGAAGAGCTGCACGATGATGGGCAGCCCGCGGATCACGTTGATCACGGTGGAGGCGCATACCGAGACGGCGCGCACGGGCGAGAGCTTGCCGAGCGCGAGCACCAGCCCGATCACGCTGGACAGCAGGAACGACAGCACGGTGACCTGCACCGTGACCACCGCCCCCTGCAGCAGGATGGGCAGGAACTCGCGCGCATGCTGCAGGAAGGCTTGCATGGCGTACTACTGGATTCAGGCGAAGACGGCGCGGGCGGGGCTCAGATGCCCCATTTCTTGACGATGTTGGCCAAAGTGCCGTCGGCCTTGACCGCGGCGATGGCCTTGTTCAGGCGTTCGAGCGTGGCCGTGTCGCCTTTGCGCACCACGAGGCACACATCACCCACATTGGTGGACTTGTAGCCTTCGGCCAGCTTCACGCCCTGGAAGGTGTTCTGGCGGATCTGGTAGGCGATGATGGGCTGATCGCCCAGGCCCGCCTTGATGCGGCCGAGCGCGAGGTCGCGCGTCATGTCGGCCACCGAGTCGTAGCTGCGCACTTCCTTGAAGATGCCCTTCTTCTGCAGCATGTCGATGAACACCGTGCCCACCTGGGCGCCGACGATCTCGCCCTTGAGGTCGTCGAGCGAGGCGTAGGCCTTGGCGTCGTCGGCCTTCACGATCAGGCCCTCGCCGTAGGAGTAGACGGGGTCGCTGAAATCCACCACCTGCTGGCGCGCGGGGGTCTTGAGCATGGCCGCCGAGACGATGTCGATCTTGTTGGCGGTGAGCGAGGGGATCAGCGCCGAGAACACGGTCTGCTGCACGTTGACCTGGAAGCCGCCCGCCTTGGCCACGGCCTGCACGGTGTCCACCATCATGCCCTGGATGCTGTTGGTCTTCACGTCGAGGAAGGTGAACGGAATGCCCGTGGCCGTGGCACCCACGTTGTAGGTGGCGGGCGCGCTGCCCTGCGCGGCGGCCAGCGTGACGGCGCCTGCGGCGCACAGGCCTAGTGCAATGCGGTGGAAGTGGCGGACGAAGCGGTGCATGGTGTGACTCCTGTGGCGAACGAGAGGGATGAGGACCGTCGTGGGCAGTCGCGGACACCGAACCGGCATCCGCCCCACGCCTGCAACATTGCAAGAACGGTGCCAATTGTCGATTTCAATAAATCTTAGATAAATAGGTGCAAACCACTAAAAGATTTATATGAATCGATATGCGATATTTTCTGGTGAGAGAGCTATACTCCGTTGCATGAATACGCCGCAGCCGCCCGACGAAGACGCGAACCCTCTGTTCAACCAGTCGCTGGAGAAGGGGCTGGCCGTGCTCTGCGCCTTCAGCGCGCAGCGGCGCAGCATGACGCTGGCCGACGTGGCGGCGGCGGCGGGCATCAGCAAGAGCTCGGCGCAGCGCATGGTCTTCACGCTCGAGCAACTGGGCTTCGTGCGCAAGCACCCGCAGACGCGCCGCTACCAGCTCACGCCGCGCGTGATGCGCATCGGCTACAACTACCTCGCGGCCAACCCGCTGATCGACCTGGCCAACCCCTACCTCTCGGAACTCACCAACGTGACGACCGAGACCACTTGCCTTACCGAAGCCGACGGGTTGGAGATGGTGTACGTGGCGCGCTTCATCAGCGCGCAGTTCGTGCCGGTGCACATGCCCATCGGCAGCCGCATCCCCATGTACTGCACGGCCTCCGGGCGTGCCTGGCTCAGCGCGCTGCCCAACGAGGAGGCGCTGGCGCTGCTGCGCGCGAGCGAGCGCGCGGCCCACACCCGCCACACCATCACGGACGAGGTCGCGCTGCTGGCCGAACTGGACCAGGCGCGCCAGCGCGGCTATGCCATCAACCGCGAGGAGCTGTTCCTGGGCGACATGACGCTGGGCGCCCCCGTGATCGGCAGCCATGGCCGCCCCGTGGCGGCCGTGCACATCGTGGCTCCCACGAGCCGCTGGACGCCCGAGGAGGCTGAGAGCCGCCTGGGGCCGTCGCTGCTGGCCTGCGCGCGCTCGCTGAGCAACTCGGTGCGCGCCCTGGGCTGACGGCGTTCTTCGTTTCTCCATTCATTCCCCTTTCAAGGAGTCGCCCCATGGGCATCCAGGCCATTGCGCAGAGCGCCACCACGCAGGATTTGCAGGAGCAGGGCCCCGTTGCGGTGCCCCTGAGCACGCCGGCCTGCACCATCCGGGGGCTGGACGTGCGCATGCCGGGTCGGCCCGACTGCGACACGGGGCTGTGGGAGTGCTCTCCGGGGCGCTTCCGGCGCCAAGTGGCGTCGGGCGAGGTCATGCACATCCTTGCGGGCGCAGGCCGTTTCACGCCTGAGGCGGAGGGCGCGGCACCGTTGGAGTTCCGTGCGGGTGACACGCTTTTCTTCCCGCCCGACACGCGCGGTGTGTGGGAGATCCGCGAGACGGTGCGCAAGCTCTATGTGATGGTCTGACCAAGGGGCGCTCTCACACTCTCGCCTTCGTCGCCCCGAAACGAAGGGGAGCGGGCCTCCAGGGCGGCGGGGGAGGCGTGGAACGGCGCTTGCGGATATGCTCGCCCGCAGCCCCGCGCGATCGGGGCGCGATCATCCCCATACGCACCACGAGATTCCCTGCCCACCATGATCGAAGCCACCCTCTGGCATCCTGTCGCGCCCTCGGAGGATGTCGTGCAGGCCCCGCTGGCCGCGCGCCTGCTGGAGCGCGACATCGTGCTCTGGCGCGATGGCGAGGGCCATGCGCAGGCCTTCGCGGACCAGTGCCCGCACCGGGGTGCGCGCCTGTCGCTCGGCCGTGTGCACGAGGGCCGGCTTGAATGTCCCTACCACGGCTGGCAGTTCGCCGCGAACGGCCAGTGTGTGCACGTGCCCGCACTGGCGCATTTCACCCCGCCCGCCACGCACTGCGCCCACCGCCATGCCGTGCACGAGGCCCACGGCCTGGTGTGGGTGCGGCTCGAGGCCGGCGATGCCGCGCCGCCCGCCTTTGCCGCCGAGGACGATGCGCGCCTGCGCAAGCTCAACTGCGGCCCCTATGACGTGGCGGCGAGCGCGCCGCGCATCATCGAGAACTTCCTGGACATGTCGCACTTCGGCTTCGTGCACGAAGGCTGGCTGGGCACGCGCGAGGCCACGGCCATCGACGACTACCGCGCGGAGTCCCTGCCCACGGGCCTGCGCGCCACGGGCTGCAAGGCCTGGCAGCCCCAGTCCAACCTGCATTCGACCGCCCCGGCCCAGGTGGAGTACACCTATGAAGTCACGGCCCCCTATGCCGCGGTGCTGACCAAGGTGCCCGAGGCCGGCACCACCGCGGTACGGGATTGGCGCGAGGCGATCGCGCTGTTCATCTGCCCCGTGACGCCCGTGCGCAGCCGCGTCTGGTTCCGCCTGGCGGTGGCGGATTTCGAGTCGCCGGCGGAAAAGCTGCAGGCGTTCCAGCACACCATCTTCATGCAGGACCAGCCCGTGCTGGAGTCGCAGGTGCCCCGGTGCCTGCCGCTGGACCTGCGGGCGGAGTTGCATACCGCCGCCGACAAGGCATCATCCTTCTACCGCCGCTTTCTGCGCCACAGCGGCATCACCTTTGGAGTCTGCTGATGTTTAAAGTGCCTCCCATCTCCACCGAACGCCTGCCCGAACTGCTGCGCGCCATGCCCAAGGCCGAGCTGCACATCCACATCGAGGGTTCGCTGGAGCCCGAACTCATCTTCGCGCTGGCGCAGCGCAACGAGCTGGCATTGCCCTATGACAGCGTGGACGCGCTGCGCAGCGCCTACGCGTTCACCAACCTGCAGAGCTTTCTGGACATCTACTACGCGGGCGCCAGCGTGCTGCTGCACGAGCAGGACTTCTACGACATGGCGCGCGCCTACCTGGGGCGCGCGGCGCGCGACAACGTGCTGCACGCCGAGATCTTCTTCGATCCCCAGACCCACACCGCGCGCGGCGTGGCCATGGAGACGGTCATCAACGGCCTGCACCGCGCCTGCCAGGACGCGCGCACCGAACTGGGCATCAGCGCGACCCTGATCCTGTGTTTCCTGCGCCACCTGAGCGAGGAGTCCGCGTTTGAAACGCTGGAACAGGCCATGCCGCTCATCGACAAGATCGTGGGCGTGGGGCTGGACTCCAGCGAGGTGGGCCACCCGCCCGAGAAGTTCGCGCGCGTGTTCGCACGCTGCCGTGAACTGGGCCTGCACCTGGTGGCGCATGCGGGCGAGGAGGGGCCTCCCGCCTACATCTGGAGCGCGCTGGAGGTGCTCAAGGTCGAGCGTATCGACCACGGCGTGCAGGCCGTGCACGATGCCGCGCTGATGCGGCGCCTGGCGCAGGACCGCATCGCCCTCACGGTGTGCCCGCTGTCCAACCAGAAGCTGTGCGTGTTCCCCAACCTCGCCGACCACAACCTGGGCCAGCTGCTGGACGCCGGCCTTGCGGCCACGGTCAATTCGGACGACCCGGCTTACTTTGGCGGCTACATCAATGAGAACTTCACGCAGGTGTTCGCGGCCGCGGGCCTGACAGCCCGCCATGCCTACCAGCTGGCGTTCAACAGCTTCGAAGCGAGTTTTGCCGGCAACGCCGACAAGCGCGTGTGGGAACACAAGCTCAAGGAAGCCTTCGAGCGGTGCGTGGAGCACGACTACTGAACGCAGGCGCACGCTCCCCGAGCGGCAGGCGGAGGCTGGCCATGCCGGCCCTTCGCGGGAGCCGCCGTTTTTGAGGGGATTTCGCTGCGCGGGGGCGCCGCGTGCACCGGACCGTCGCACACGTTGCAGGTGAAATCCGGGTAAACCCTAGAATCATGGGTTTCTGTAAGCATTTGTTGGCATCCACCGGATGCCCGCGTGCCCTGAAACGGCCCTGCGGGGCCCTAATTTTTTGTGCAGGCGTCTGCGCTGTTTCCTACCGGAGTGTTTTCCATGTTTCTCAATCAGTTGTCCATCGGCAAGCGCCTTACCCTGGTGCTCGGTGTGATCCTCGCGCTGTTCCTGGCGAGCAGCATCGTGGCGGTGGTCCGGCTGGGCCAGCTTGGCGCCGAGATCGACACCATGGTCAACGACAACGTCAAGACCGAACGGGCGGGCTCGGACTGGCTGCGCCACACCACGTCCGGGGTGCAGCGTGCCGCGGCCATCGCCAAGAGCAGCGATGCCAGTCTGATCCCGTACTTCGCGCCCGCCACGGCGGCTTCCATCCGCGACACCAATGAACTGCAGAAATTCATCGAGTCGAAAATGGACACGCCCGAGGAAAAGCAGCTGTTCATCAAGGTGGGCGAACTGCGCAAGAGCTATCTGGCCGCGCGGGAAGAGGTGAGCAAGTTCAAGCAGGCGGGTGACGCCGAGAACGCGAACAAGGTGTTCACCGAGCGCTTCGAGCCCACCTCGCGCAGCTACCTGGCCGGCGTGCAGGAGATGGTGGATGCCCAGCGCGCCCAACTGGACGCCGCCGGCAAGCGCAGCGAAGAGCTGCGCGCGCAGACCACCTTGCTGCTGCAGCTGTGCACGGCCATCTCGCTGGTGCTCGGTGGGCTGCTGGCCTGGCTGCTGGCCACCAGCATCACGCGTCCTTTGCGCCACGCCGAGGCCATTGCCGAATCGATCGCCGACATGGACCTGACCGGTGCGCCGCAGGCCAGCTACGCCAACGACGAAACCGGCCGCCTGCTGCGGGCGCTGGACCTCATGCGCAGTGCGCTGCACGGCTCGCTGCAGCAGGTGCGCGGCGTTGTGGACAGCATCTCCACCGCCAGCACGCAGATCGCCATCGGCAACCAGGACCTGAGCGCGCGCACCGAGCAGACGGCCGCCAACCTCGAGGAAACGGCGAGCTCCATGGAAGAGCTCACCAGCACCGTGCGCCAGAGCGCCGACTCCGCCGTGCAGGCCAACCAGATGGCCGCATCGGCCGCCCAGGTGGCGCAGCGCGGCGGCGAGGTCGTGGCCCAGGTGGTGAGCACCATGGACGCGATCAACGCCAGCAGCAAGAAGATCAGCGACATCATCGGCACGATCGACGGCATCGCCTTCCAGACCAACATCCTGGCGCTGAACGCGGCGGTGGAAGCCGCCCGTGCGGGCGAACAGGGCCGCGGCTTTGCCGTGGTGGCCAGCGAAGTGCGCAGCCTGGCGCAGCGCAGCGCCGAAGCGGCCAAGGAGATCAAGAACCTGATCGGCCAGTCGGTGGAGAAGGTGGAATCGGGGGCCGCGCTCGTGCAGAACGCGGGCAGCACCATGGACGAGATCGTGAGCTCCGTGCGCCGCGTGACCGACATCATCGGCGAGATCAGCGCCGCCGCGTCGGAGCAGAGCCAGGGCATCAGCCAGGTGAACGTGGCCGTGAACCAGCTGGACCAGATGACGCAGCAGAACGCCGCCCTGGTGGAGGAGTCCACCGCCGCCGCCGAGAGCCTCAAGGACCAGGCCGCACGCCTGGCGGACGTGGTGGGCGCGTTCCGCCTCGGCGCGCCGTCGAACACGCCGCGGCTGCGCTGAGGAAGCGCTGCGCCAGCGCGGGCGCCCCCCCGCTGGCTACAATACCGCCCTTGCAAAGGCTGCTGTCCCGGCAGCCTTTTGCTTTTTCTGTCATCGGGACCATGTAGAGGAACACCATGTACAAAAACCTCGCCACCGCACTGCGTGCGGCTTGTGTGAGTGCGCTCGCGGGCGCCGTTTTCATCTCCCCCGTTTTTTCCCAGACTGGCGCGGCCGCTCCCAGGGCGGCGCCCGCCGAACCCGTCAAGGCTGGTTTCGTCTACGTCTCGCCCATCACCGAGGCGGGCTGGACGCGCCAGCACGAAGAAGGGCGCAAGGCGGTGGAGGCCGCGCTGGGCAGCCAGGTCAGGACGACCTTCGTCGAGAACGTGGCCGAGGGGGCCGATGCCGAGCGCGTGATCCGCGACCTGGCCGCCACGGGCCACCAGATCATCTTCACGCCCAGCTTCGGCTACATGGAGCCCACGCTCAAGGTCGCGCAGGACTACCCGAACGTGAAGTTCGAATCCATCACCGGCTACAAGACGGCCGCCAACGTGGCCGTGGCCAATGCGCGCTACTACGAAGGGCGCTACCTGGCGGGCATCGCGGCGGGCCGCATGAGCAAGACCGGCGTGGCGGGCTACGTGGCGGGATTCCCGATCCCCGAGGTGCTGCAGGGCATCAACGCGTTCATGCTGGGCATGCGTTCGGTGAACCCCCAGGCCACCGTGAAGGTGGTGTGGATCAACGTGTGGTTCGACCCGCCCAGGGAGCGCGATGCGGCCATGGTGCTCTTCAACCAGGACGTGGATGTGATCGCCTTTCACACCGGATCCACGGCCGTGATGGCCGCCGCGCAGGAGCGCGGCAAGATGGCCGTGGCCTACCACTCGGACATGCGCCGCACCGGGCCCGATGCCCAGATCGTGGCCGTGACCCACCAGTGGGGCCCGTACTACACCGAGCGCGTGCGCGCCGTGCAGAGCGGCACCTGGAAAAGCGCCGCCCTCTGGGGCGGGGTGCGCGAGGGCATGATCCGCGTGGGCGACTTTGGCTCCCGGGTGCCGGCGGCCGTGCAGCAGGAGGTGCTGGCCGCGCAGAAGGCCATTGGCGCGGGCAGGCTGCAGCCGTTTCGCGCGGGCAAGGCCCCGGTGCGGGACAGCGAAGGGCACGAAGTGATCGCTGCGGGCCAGGCACTCTCCGATGCGCAGATCCTGCAGATGAACTGGCTGGTGGAAGGGGTGCAGGGCAAACTGACGCGGTGATCCTGCCGTCGACAAGGACGGTCAACTGCCCGAGCATCGAGCGCAGAATGCCCTGAAAAAGCGGCATCAACGCGCCAGCTCTTCCCGCACAGCGGCCACCTGCCGGCGCGACACCGCCAGCAGTTCCGTGGAGCCCTGCAACCGCACGGCCCAGCCTTCGCCCTCCTCGGGGTCGTAGTGCTTTTCCAGCGCGCGCACGGCGCGGCGGGCCACCAGCGCGTTGCGGTGGATGCGCAGGAAGCGCGGCGCGAACTTGGCCTCCAGCTCGCTCAGGGCGCCGTCCATGATGTAGCTGCGCGTGGCGGTGCGCACGGTGACGTACTTTTGCTCGGCCTTGAAGTACAGCACCTCGGCCAGGGGCAGGCGTTCGGTGCGGCCCCGGTCCTGGATGAGCAGGGTTTCGCCTTCGGGCACGCCGGTGGTGGGCGCGGACGCGGGGGGGCGCGTGCCACGCTGTACCTTGGCCAGTGCCTGCTGCAGGCGTTCGCGGCGCACGGGCTTGGTCAGGTAGTCGGTGGCATCCAGTTCGAACGCGCTCACGGCATGGTCCGCGTGGGCCGTCACGAACACCACGGCCGGGGGCTGGGGCAGGGTCTGCAGGGTGTGGGCCAGTGCCAGCCCATCCTGGCCGGGCATGTGGATGTCAAGCAGCACCAGGTCGAAGGCGCGTCCGCCCGTGGGCCCCAGCAGCGCCATGGTTTCGCCGGCGTTGGCGGCCTCGGCCACGGTCATGCGCTGGGCAGGCTGGGCCTGGGCGCAGTCGGACAGGAGGGTGCGCAAGCGGCTGCGGGCCAGGGCTTCGTCGTCAACGATCAGGATGTTCATGGTCGGTAGCGGGGCTGCTGTGGTTGAGGTCGTCTTCGCCGTCCACCATGCGGCGCTGGGATGTTTGCGCGCGGCCGCCATGGGGGCCCCTTCGGGCTGGCGCCGCGCCGCGCGCGCCCCGGGCGCGCGCCTTGGGGTCGGTGGCGGGCAGGGTGATGCGCACCTGGTACAGGCCGTCCTGCACGCCGGCGGTGAATTCGCCCTGCACATCATGCAGCAGCGCCAGCCGCGCGCGGACGTTGGCCAGGGCAATGCCGTGGCCCCGGGGCGCCGTGTCGTCGCCATGGCCGCTGCCGTTCCTGCCTTCCTTGGGGGGCAGGGTGTTGGTGATGCGCACCACCACGCGGCTGCCGCGCAGCTCGGTCAGCACGCGCAGCCGCCCGCCGCGCGCGCTGGGCTCCACGCCGTGCTTGACGGCGTTCTCCACCAGCGGCTGCAGCAGCAGCGGCGGCAGGCGGGCGCTGTCGGTGCGGGGGTCCAGGTTCCACTGCACCTGCAGGCGCTTGCCAAAGCGCACCTCTTCGATGGCCAGGTAGCGGCGCGCCAGGGTGATCTCTTCGGCCAGCGTGACCGATTCCCCCTGTTCCACCAGCGCGTGGCGAAACAGGTCGCTCAGGTCTTCGAGCAGCGATTCGGCCTTGGCCGGTTCCGCGCGCACCAGCGCAATGGCGCTGTTGAGGGTGTTGAACAGGAAGTGCGGCCGGATGCGCGACTGCAGCTCGGTCAGCCGCGCCGTGGTGGCCGCGGGCGTGCGGCCCCGTGCGCGCAGCACCAGCGCCGCCACCAGCATGGCCGCCAGCAGCGCCCCTGTCGCGGCGCTGGCCAGCCAGGGCGGTGACGCAGGTTGCGCCACCAGCGCCAGCATGCCGCAGGCGTAGGCGCCCGCCAGCGCGCCCAGCAGCACGCCGGCCGCATACTGCTGCGCGGTGGAGAGGCGCTGCAGAACAGTCTTGAGGCTGCAGGCCGTGATGAGCCACAGCAGCGTGGCCGGCAATGCGCCGCCCGTCAGCAGCGCCATCGTGGCCAGCCATTCCACGGGGTTGCCCGCTCCGAACATGGCGCCCACGCCCACCACCAGCTCCACGAACAGCACGGCCCGCAGCACCACGCCCACCTGGCAGGCATCGAACACCAGCACCCGGCGCGCGGGCGCCAGGCCACCCCGCGCGGAGCCTCGCGGCAGGGCCGAATCGGGCGGCGGGGGCTGGGTCGATAAAATTTGCGTGTTTTGCATTGCGGCGCCCGGGTTGTCCGGGTGTCTGAACCTCCGGATTATTGCCCTCCTATGTCCAAAGCCCAAGCCACCAGCGCTGACTCTGCGCCGTCCCACAACCAGCTCGATACCAAGGCCCAGGCCTGGTCGGCGCTGTTTTCCGAGCCCATGAGCGACCTGGTCAAGCGCTACACCTCCAGCGTGTTCTTCGACAAGCGCCTGTGGCAGGCCGACATCGCGGGCAGCCTGGCGCATGCCGAGATGCTGGCGGCCCAGGGCGTGATCAGCCAGGAGGACCATGCCTCCATCCAGCGCGGCATGGCGCAGATCACCTCCGAGATCGAGTCCGGCGGCTTCGAATGGAAGCTGGACCTGGAGGACGTGCACCTGAACATCGAGGCGCGCCTGACGCAGCTGGTGGGCGATGCCGGCAAGCGCCTGCACACCGGCCGCAGCCGCAACGACCAGGTGGCCACCGACGTGCGCCTATGGCTGCGCGGCGAGATCGACCTGATCGCCGACCTGCTCAAGGAATTGCAGGTGTCGCTGGTGGACGTGGCCGAGCAGAACGTCGAGGTGATCCTGCCCGGCTTCACCCACCTGCAGGTGGCCCAGCCCGTGAGCTTCGGCCACCACATGCTGGCCTATGTGGAAATGTTCGCGCGCGATGCCGACCGCATGGCCGATGTGCGCCGCCGCACCAACGTGCTGCCGCTGGGGGCCGCTGCGCTGGCCGGCACCACCTACCCGCTGGATCGCGAGCGCGTGGCCAGGACCCTGGGCATGGAGGGTGTGTGCCAGAACAGCCTGGACGCCGTGAGCGACCGTGACTTCGCCATCGAATTCACCGCCGCGGCCAGCCTGTGCATGGTGCACGTGAGCCGCCTGAGTGAAGAACTCATCATCTGGATGAGCCAGAACTTCGGCTTCATCAAGATCGCCGACCGCTTCACCACGGGCAGCTCGATCATGCCGCAGAAGAAGAACCCCGATGTGCCGGAACTGGCGCGCGGCAAGACCGGCCGCGTGGTCGGCCACCTGATGGGCCTGATCACCCTGATGAAGGGCCAGCCCCTGGCGTACAACAAGGACAACCAGGAAGACAAGGAGCCGCTGTTCGACACGGTGGACACGCTGAAAGACACGCTGCGCATCTTCGCCGAGATGGTCGGCGGCCAGCTGAACCCCGCCACGGGCCAGAAGGAGGGCGGCATCACCGTCAACGCGCCCGCGATGGAGCAGGCCGCGCTCAAGGGCTACGCCACCGCCACCGACCTGGCCGACTACCTGGTCAAGAAGGGCTTGCCCTTCCGCGACGCGCACGAGACCGTGGCCCACGCGGTGAAGGCGGCCACCACGCACGCCTGCGACCTGTCGGAGCTGCCCCTGGCCGTGCTGCAGGGCTTTCACCCGCAGATCGACAAGGACGTGTACGAGTGCCTGAGCCTGCGCGGCTCGCTCAATGCGCGCAACACCTTGGGCGGCACCGCGCCCGCGCAGGTGCGCAGCCAGCTGGAGCGCCACCGCGCGCGCCTGGGAAAATGAGACAACCCCTGGGGCGCTGCGCGCCTTTGCCCGTCTCTCGAATCGCCGCGCAGTTCGGGAAGGGGCACGCCGCCAGCGCACGCCAGCGCAGCGCCGCAGCCACGGCGGGGCGGCCCCTGGTGCGCCGGGGCCGCTGGCCTGAACCGTGCTAGGTGTGCGGATGCGCACCCCAGCGACCACATTCGAACAAACCGGAGTTCTGCCATGACGACCACTTCCCGCCGCAGCCTGCTGTCCCGCCTTTTGCGCACCACCGCCCTGGTGGGCGCCGCGCTGACCGTGGGGCTGGCCTTTGCCCAGGCACCCAAGCCCATCCGCCTGCTGGTGGGTTTCCCGCCCGGCGGCGGCACCGATGCGATCGCGCGCACGCTCGCCGAGAAGCTCAAGGACGAATTGGGCCAGCCCGTGGTGGTGGAAAACCGCCCCGGTGCGGGCGGCCAGATCGCCGCGCAGGCGCTCAAGGCCTCGGCGCCGGACGGCACCACGCTGTTCCTCACGCACGACCACACCATCTCCATCCTGCCGCAGGTGGTGAAGAACCCGGGCTTTGATCCGGTGCGCGACTTCGTGCCCGTGGGTGGCTTCGCCACCTTCGTGAACGCGTTCGCCGTCTCGGGCGGCACGCCGGCGAAGTCGTTCCCCGAGTACGTGGCCTGGGTGAAGGCCAGTGGCCACGGCAAGGGCGCGGTCGGCATTCCGGCACCCGCCTCCACGCCCGAGTTCCTGGTCAAGCTGCTGGGCCAGAAGTACCAGCTGGACCTGGTCTCGGCCCCCTACCGGGGCAGTGCGCCCATGATGGCCGACATGCTGGGCAACCAGATCAGCGCGGGCGTGGCCTCGGTGCAGGACTTCATGGAGAACCACAAGGCCGGCAAGGTGCGCGTGGTGGGCGTGCTGGGCACCAGGCGCCAGGCGGCCATGCCCGACGTGCCCACCTTCGACGAGATGGGCCTCAAGGGCTTCGAGGACCTGCCGTACTACGGCATCTACGCACCCACAGGCACGCCGCAGAAGTTCATCACCGACTTCTCGGCCGCGCTGGCCAAGGTCGTGGCCATGCCCGACGTGCGTGACCACCTCACCGCCATGGGGCTCACCGTGGGCCACATGTCGCCCCAGCAGCTGGCCGCCCGCCAGGCTTCCTACACCGACGCCTGGACCCGCATCATCAAGACGAGCGGGTTCGTGGCGCAGTAGGCGGGAGCCGAAGGACCGTGAATCCTGGGGACTCGCTCCCAGAGGCGGTGGAAGCGATCTCCCGGTACGCGGCTCGGCCGGGACACGCGGCGGGCGCTCGGGCAGACCCCGGTCGGCGCTCTTTGGTGCAAGGCCGTAAAATCAGGGGCTTCATGCCCGCAGTCTCATTCCAAGCCATCTCCAAGACCTTTGCCACGCCCAAAGGCCCTTTCCAGGCACTGAACCAGGTCAGCCTGGACATCGAGGAGGGCGAGTTCTTCGGGCTCCTGGGCCCCAACGGTGCCGGCAAGACCACCCTCATCAGCATTCTCGCGGGCCTGGCCCGTGCCAGCAGCGGCCGTGTGCTGGTGCAGGGCAGCGACGTGCAGGCCGACTTTGCCCAGGCGCGCCGCAAGCTGGGCGTGGTGCCGCAGGAGCTGGTGTTCGACCCTTTCTTCAACGTGCGCGAGTCGCTGCGCATCCAGTCCGGCTACTTCGGCGTGAAGAACAACGAAGCCTGGATCGACGAACTGCTGGAAAACCTGGGCCTGGCCGACAAGGCCACGGCCAACATGCGCCAGCTGTCGGGCGGCATGAAGCGCCGCGTGCTCGTGGCACAGGCGCTGGTGCACAAGCCACCCATCATCGTGCTCGACGAGCCCACTGCGGGCGTGGACGTGGAGTTGCGCCAGACGCTCTGGCATTTCGTGGCGCGCCTGAACAAGGAAGGCCACACCGTGCTGCTGACCACGCACTATCTGGAAGAAGCCGAGGCCCTGTGTGGCCGCATCGCCATGCTCAAGTCGGGCCGCATCGTGGCCCTGAACCGCACGAGCGAGCTGCTGCAGGCGGCCTCCGGCAGCATCCTGCAGTTCAAGACCGATGCGGTCCTGCCGCCTTCGCTCAACGCGCTCGCCCGCGTCACGGGCCGCATCGTGCAGTTGCCCGCGCACGACGCGGCCGAGATCGAAAGCCATCTGGCCGCGCTGCGGGTGGCGGGCGTGGACGTGCATGACATGGAGATCCGCCGGCCCGACCTGGAAGACGTTTTCCTGCAGGTGATGTCGGGCACCTCGGCATCCAATATTCCTCTGGCGGGGGTGGAGGCTGCCGCAGCGCCGGGCCGCCCCAGGCAGGGCGCAGTCCCCTTGGGGGGCGGCGCGGAGACCGCAGTGCCGAGCGTGGGAGCACAACGATGACTGGCTGGCAGACCCTGTTCTACAAGGAGGTGCTGCGCTTCTGGAAGGTGAGCTTCCAGACCGTGGCCGCGCCCGTGCTCACGGCCGTGCTGTACCTGCTGATCTTCGGCCACGTGCTCGAAGACCATGTGAAGGTCTACGACCGCATCAGCTACACCGCCTTTCTGGTGCCGGGCCTCGTGATGATGAGCGTGCTGCAGAACGCCTTCGCCAACAGCTCGTCGAGCCTGATCCAGAGCAAGATCATGGGCAGCCTGGTGTTCGTGCTGCTCACGCCGCTGTCGCACTGGGCCTGGTTCCTGGCCTATGTGGGCTCGTCCATCGTGCGCGGGCTGGTGGTGGGGCTGGGGGTGTTCATCGTCACGCTGGCGTTCGCCCGGCCCGAGTTCGCCGCGCCGCTGTGGATTCTTGCGTTCGCCTTCCTGGGGGCGGCCTTGCTGGCCACGCTGGGGCTGATTGCCGGGCTGTGGGCCGACAAGTTCGACCAGCTCGCGGCGTTCCAGAACTTCGTGGTGGTGCCGATGACGTTCCTCTCGGGCGTGTTCTATTCCATCCAGTCGCTGCCGCCCTTCTGGCAGACCGTGAGCCACCTCAACCCGTTCTTCTACATGATCGACGGTTTCCGCTACGGCTTCTTTGGCCAGAGCGATACCTCGCCGTGGCTCAGTCTCTCCATCGTGGGCGTGGCCTGGCTGGCCGTGAGTGCCCTGGCGGTCCACCTGCTGCGCACCGGCTACAAAATTCGGAATTGACATGACCGCAGACCAACTCAAAGACATCATCGCCGCCGGCCTGGCCTGCGAGCACATCGCGCTCGAGGGTGACGGCCGCCACTGGTACGCCACCATCGTCTCGGCCGAGTTCGAGGGCCGGCGCGCCATCCAGCGGCACCAGCGCGTGTACGCCACGCTGGGCGCCAAAATGCACACCGACGAGGTGCATGCGCTGTCGATGAAGACCTTCACGCCCGCTGAATGGGCCGCGCAGCCCCGGTGATTGCTAGGTTGCTCCTCTTTTAATAGCTGCCTGCGCTTGATGGAAAAGCGCTGGCGGCACTTTTTATTCATATTTCTGGTTTCGAGATGGACAAACTCCTGATCCGCGGCGGCCGCCGCCTGCATGGCGAGGTACTGGTATCCGGCGCCAAGAACGCCGCCCTGCCGGAGTTGTGCGCCGCGCTGCTCACGGCCGAGCCGGTCACGCTGCTGAACGTGCCGCAGCTGCAGGATGTGAGCACCATGCTCACACTGATCCGCAACCTGGGCGTGGCGGCCGCGCGTGCCGACGATGGCACGGTGCGCATCGATGCCAGCGGCCTGAACACGCCCGAGGCGCCGTACGAGCTGGTCAAGACCATGCGCGCCTCGGTGCTCGCCCTGGGCCCGCTGCTGGCGCGCTTCGGCGAGGCCACGGTGTCGCTGCCTGGCGGCTGCGCCATCGGCTCGCGCCCGGTGGACCAGCACATCAAGGGCCTGGCCGCCATGGGCGCCGACATCGTGGTCGAGCACGGCTACATGATCGCCAAGCTGCCCGCAGGCTGGACGCGACTGAAGGGCGCGCGCATCACCACCGACATGGTCACGGTGACGGGCACCGAGAACTTCCTCATGGCCGCCGCGCTGGCCGAGGGCGAGACCGTGCTGGAGAACGCCGCGCAGGAGCCCGAGATCTCCGACCTGGCCGAGATGCTGATCGCCATGGGCGCGAAGATCGAAGGCCACGGCACCAGCCGCATCCGCATCCAGGGCGTCGAGAAGCTGCACGGCTGCACCCACCGCGTGGTGGCCGACCGCATCGAGGCGGGCACCTTCCTGTGCGCCGTGGCCGCCACGGGCGGCGACGTGGTGCTGCGCCATGGGCGCGCCGACCACCTGGACGCCGTGATCGAGAAGCTGCGCGAGGCCGGTGTGCAGGTGCAGGCCGTCGACGGCGGCATCCGCGTGCAGAGCGCGGGCGGCGCCACGCTCAAGGCGCAGGGCTTTCGCACCACCGAGTACCCCGGCTTTCCCACCGACATGCAGGCGCAGTTCATGGCGCTCGACTGCATCGCGCAGGGCACGGCCACGGTGACCGAGACGATTTTTGAAAACCGCTTCATGCACGTCGACGAGCTGGTGCGCCTGGGCGCCAAGATCCAGACCGACGGCAAGGTCGCCATCATCGAGGGCGTACCCCGCCTGTCGGGCGCCACCGTGATGGCCACCGACCTGCGCGCCTCGGCCAGCCTGGTCATCGCGGGCCTGGTGGCCGACGGCGAAACCATGGTGGACCGCATCTACCACCTGGACCGCGGCTACGACTGCATGGAAGCGAAATTGCGCGGCATCGGCGCGGACATTGAACGGATCACAGCATGAGCAGCAGCATGATTACCCTGGCGCTTTCCAAAGGCCGCATCTTCGACGAAACCCTGCCTTTGCTCGCCGCCGCCGGCATCGAGGTGCTGGAAGACCCCGAAAAGTCGCGCAAGCTGATCCTGCCCACCAACCAGCCCAACGTGCGCGTGGTGCTGGTGCGCGCGACCGATGTGCCCACTTACGTGCAGTACGGCGGCGCCGACATCGGCGTGACCGGCAAGGACACGCTCATCGAACACGGCGGCCAGGGCCTGTACCAGCCGCTGGACCTGCAGATCGCCAAGTGCCGCGTGAGCGTGGCCGTGCGCAACGATTTCGACTACGCCCGTGCCGTCAAGCAGGGTTCGCGCCTGAAGGTCGCCACCAAGTACACCAGCATCGCGCGCGACTTCTTCGCGACCAAGGGCGTGCACGTGGACATGATCAAGCTCTACGGCAGCATGGAACTCGCACCGCTCACCGGGCTGGCCGATGCCATCGTGGACCTGGTCTCCACCGGCAACACGCTCAAGGCCAACCACCTGGTGGAGGTCGAGCGCATCATGGACATCAGCTCGCACCTCGTGGTCAACCAGGCCGCGCTCAAGCTCAAGCAGGCGCCGCTGCGCCGCATCATCGATGCGTTCGCCTCGGCCATTCCTGCGGAAAAGAATTGACCCCCACCCACCGACTGACACTATGACTCTGGTAGCTGCTCCCGCCCGTCTGTCCACCGCTGCGGCCACTTTCGAGGCTGATTTCGCAGCCCGCCTGCACTGGTCGGCCGACACCGACGCGGCCATCGAGCAGCGCGTGGCCGACATCCTGGCCGACGTGCAAAAGCGCGGTGACGCCGCGGTGCTGGAGTACACCGCCCGTTTCGATGGCCTCTCGGCCCCCGATATGGCGGCGCTGGAGCTGACCCAGGCCGACTTCAAGGCCGCGTTCGACGCCATTCCAGAGGCCCAGCGCGACGCGCTGCAGGCCGCCGCCAAACGCGTGCGCAGCTACCACGAGGCGCAGAAAAAAGCCTCGGGCGAGAGCTGGAGCTACCGCGACGAGGACGGCACGCTGCTGGGCCAGAAGGTCACGCCGCTGGACCGCGTGGGCATCTACGTGCCCGGCGGCAAGGCCGCGTACCCGTCCAGCCTGCTGATGAACGCCATCCCGGCCCACGTGGCGGGGGTGCAGGAAATCATCATGGTCGTGCCCACACCGGTGCGCGGCAGCGTGGCCACCGGTGGAACGGGCGAGGGCACTTCGACAAAAGGTGAACGCAACGAGCTGGTGCTGGCAGCCGCCTACGTGGCGGGCGTCACACGCGCTTTCACCATCGGCGGCGCGCAGGCCGTGGCCGCGCTGGCGTACGGCACCGAAACCGTGCCCAAGGTGGACAAGATCACCGGCCCCGGCAACGCCTACGTGGCCAGCGCCAAGAAGCGCGTGTTCGGCACGGTGGGCATCGACATGATCGCGGGCCCCAGCGAAATCCTGGTGCTGGCCGACGGCAGCACGCCGCCCGACTGGGTGGCGATGGACCTGTTTTCACAGGCCGAACACGACGAGCTGGCCCAGAGCATCCTGCTGTGCCCCGACGCCGCCTACCTCGACGCCGTGCAGCGCGAGATCGACCGCCTGCTGCCCACCATGCCGCGCGCCGAGATCATCGCCAAGAGCCTCACCGGCCGGGGCGCGCTGATCCTCACCAAGGACATGGAAGAAGCCTGCGCCATCAGCAACCGCATCGCACCGGAACACCTGGAGGTGAGCAGCACCGACCCACACCGCTGGGAGCCGCTGCTGCGCCACGCGGGCGCGATCTTCCTGGGGGCGTATACCTCCGAGAGCCTGGGCGACTACTGCGCGGGCCCCAACCACGTGCTGCCCACCAGCGGCACCGCACGCTTCTCGTCGCCCCTGGGCGTGTACGACTTCCAGAAGCGCAGCAGCCTCATCGAGGTGAGCGAGGCGGGCGCCCAGGTGCTGGGCACCATCGCCGCCGAGCTGGCCTATGGCGAGGGCCTGCAGGCCCACGCGCAGGCGGCAGAGATGCGGCTGACGACGCCTCTCAAGCCGCGCTGATCGCACCCCGTGGCAGGGTGCCTGGCGCGGGTGCCGTCGCCTTGGGCTGAGAGGCTGCAGCGGGGGCGGGCGGGCAGGCGGCCCCTGCCACGGACCGGTGCTTCGCCCAGTTCAGGCGGGCGGGCCGGTGGCCTTCGGCGCTCACGCGCAGCCGCACGGGCCCGGTGAACGACAGGCGCTGGCCGGCCTCCAGGAAATAGTCTTCCAGCAGGCCGTCGCAGGTCACCCACACGCGGCCTTGTTCCACTTCGAGCAGGGCCATGTCGCCCGCACGGAAGTCCAGCACCTGGACGGCCTGCAGCGGCGGCAGCGGCTGGCGCTTCCATTGCAGGGTGAGCGGGACCGCTGGCTGGGTCGGCAGAGCGGGCGACGGGAGGGTGGGGGTGTGCAGCGAGTTCATGCCTTCACTGTGCGGCCACCCGCCGTGCGCCGCCAGCCACAGGCATGGACCATCTGGGCCAGTACAGAACCATGTACCAGCCCATCTGTACTGGTTGTACTGGCCCGCCTCTGTACTGTCTGCCGGCCAGGGTGCCAGTACAGAATGCAGCATGGCCACCGATGACGCACCCCCGCTGTACCTGCAGATCGCCGAGCAGCTCGCGCAGCTGATCCGCAATGGCACCCTGGCGCGCGGCGAAAAGCTGCCGTCGGTGCGCGAGCTGGCGCGCCAGCATGCCGTGGCGCAGACCACGGTGGTGCAGGCCTACCACTGGCTCGAGGATGCACGCCTGATCACCGCGCGCCCGCGCTCGGGCTTCTTCGTGGCGGCGCGCCCGGTGAGCCTGCCCGAGCCCAGCACGCCGCGCCCCCTGCGCCGTCCGCGCGAGGTGTCGGTGGACTGGCTGGGCCAGCGCATCCTGGGCCGCAACCAGCCGGTGGACATGATCTCGTACAGCAGCGGCACGCCCGGCCCCGAGCTGTTCAACCCCGACCGCGTGCGCCGCGCCGTCGTGCGCGCCGCGCAGCGCCACCGCAACCTGCTGTGCACCTACCCCAGCTCCTCGGGCCACGAAGACGCCCGCCGCGCCATCGCGCGCTACGCCGTGGGCCTGGGCTGCAGCCTCGACCCCGAGAACATTGTGGTCACCGGCGGCTGCATGGACTCCATTGCGCTGTGCCTGCGCGCCGTCACCCAGCCGGGCGACGTGGTGGCGCTGGAGTCGCCCACGCATTTCTCCTTTCTGGAGGTGCTGCAGGGCCTGCACCTCAAGGCGCTGGAAATTCCCACCCACCCGCGCAACGGCCTGTCGCTGGATGCGCTGCAGCTGGCGCTGGAAACCCAGCCGGTCAAGGCCGTGATGATCGTCCCCACGCTCAGCAACCCGCTGGGCAGCTGCATGCCGCAGGCCGAACGCAAGCGCCTGGCGCAGATGGCGGCGCGCCATGGCATGGCGGTGATCGAGGACGCGATCTACAACGACCTCGTGGAGGTGGACGAGATGCGCCGCACCGTCAAGTCGTACGACACCACGGGCCACGTGATGCTGTGCGATTCGTTTTCCAAGACGCTGGCGCCGGGCCTGCGCCTGGGCTGGCTGGAGGCCGGGCGCTGGGCCGACAAGCTGCGCGCCATCAAGGACCTGCAGGCGGGCGGGCAGTCGGCCGTGCTGGAGCTGGCGCTGGCCGACCTCATCACCCAGGCCGGCCATGCCGCCGCGATGCGCCAGCTGCGTGCGGCCGTGGCCGCGCGCATGGACGAGGTGCGCCGCATCATCGCCGCGCACTTTCCGCAGGGCACCCGGGTGAGCGACCCGCCCGGCGGGCTGCTGCTGTGGCTGGAGCTGCCGCGCGCGCTCGATTCGGTGCAGCTGCACGAGGCCTGCCTGGCGCAGCAGATCCTGATCGCGCCCGGCACGGTGTTCAGCGCCAGCGGGCGGTTTCGCAACTGCCTGCGCATTGGCGTGGGGGGTGACTGGTCGCCTGCCCATCTGGCGGCCCTGCGCACCGTGGGCGACATGGCGTGCCAGATGCTGCGGGCAGGGACACAGCTCAAGGCCGCGTAACCGCCCTGAAAACAACACGAAGTTCGTGGTGCACGAAGTTCGTGTAATATTCTAGCCATGAAAAACATCACCGTGACCATGGACGACACCGTCGCCGAATGGGTGCGCGTGGAAGCCGCCAGGCGCGGCAGTAGCGTCTCGCGCCTGCTGGGGGAATGGCTGGCCGAAAAGATGCGCCAGGAAGACGCTTACGCCCAGGCCATGCGCGAGGCGCTGGGGTTCGAATCCTGGGGCGCGTCCAGCGGACCGTACGTGCCCCGCGAGACCCTGTTTCTGCGCTGAGCGGTGCAATACCCATGAGCACCGTCCCCATCTTTGTCGATACCGAAATCCTGCTGGCCAGCGTGGACGACCGCGACGCCGAGCGCCAGGCGCGGGCCCGCGAATGGATCAGCTTTTGCTGGCAGACGCGCAGCGGCCGCATCAGCTCGCAGGTGCTCAACGAGCTGTACAACCAGGCGATCCAGCGCTTTGACGGCCCGCAGGTGCTGCAGCAGGTGCGCGCCCAGGTGCGCCGCCTGCGCGTGTGGCTGCCGCCGCACCTGGACTCCTACACCGTGGACGGCGCCTGGGACCTGCAGGACCGCTACCGCCTGGGCTACTGGGACGCGCTCATCCTCTCGTCGGCCCACCAGCAGGGCTGCCGCTATCTGCTGACCGAGGCGCTGCCGCACGGCGAGCCGCTGGACGCGGTGCGGCCCATCAACCCGTTTCTCACCACCCCCAACGAACTGGACACCGCCGAATGACCAACGCCGCTCCATCTTCCCCGCTTCAAGCCCTGGCCCGCATCCGCCCCGACGTGCGCGCCATGCATGCCTATGCCGTGCAGCCCTCCACCGGCATGCTCAAGATGGACGCGATGGAGAACCCGTTCCGCCTGCCCGCGCACCTGCAGGCCGCGCTGGGCCAGCGCCTGGGCGCGGTGGCGCTCAACCGCTACCCCGGTGATCGCCTGCTCGACCTCAAAGCCGCCCTTGCCAGGTACGCCGGCATGCCCGAAGGCTATGGCATCGTGCTGGGCAACGGCTCGGACGAGCTCATCACCCTGCTGGCCCTGGCCTGCGCACAGCCCGGCACGGGCCAGCGCGCCACCATGCTCGCGCCCATGCCCGGCTTCGTGATGTACCCGCTGTCCGCGCAGTTGCAGGGCCTGGACTTCGTGGGCGTCCCGCTCACGCCCGACTTCGAGCTGGATGAGCCCGCCATGCTGGCTGCCATCGAACAGCACAACCCCGCCATCACCTACATCGCCTACCCGAACAACCCCACGGCCACGCTATGGGACGAGGGCGCCGTGCAGCGCATCATCGACGCCGCGGGCGCGCAGGGCGGCATCGTGGTCATGGACGAGGCCTACCAGCCTTTTGCCAGCCGCACCTGGATCGACCGCATGCGCGCAGAGCCTGCCCGCAACGCCCACGTGCTGCTCATGCGCACGCTCAGCAAGTTCGGCCTCGCGGGTGTGCGCCTGGGCTACCTCATCGGGCCCGCCGCGTTCGTGAGCGAGATCGACAAGGTGCGCCCGCCCTACAACGTGAGCGTGCTCAATTGCGAGGCCGCGCTGTTCGCGCTGGAGCACGCCGAGGTGTTCGCCGAGCAGGCCGCCGAGATCCGCGCCGAGCGCACCAAGGTCCTGGCGGCCCTGCGCCAGATGCCCGGCATCGAAAAATGCTGGGACAGCGAGGCCAACATGATCCTGGTCCGCGTGGTGGATTCCGCCCGGGCCTACGAGGGCATGAAAAACCGCAAGGTCTTGGTCAAGAACGTTTCTACAATGCACCCATTGCTGGCCAACTGCCTGCGCCTCACGGTGGGCGCCGCCTCCGACAACGCGCAGATGCTGGCCGCCCTGCAAGCCTCCCTATGACCTCCTCCGCACTCGTCACTTCCGCAACGCCCGATCCCCTGGCCGACCGCATCGCCGAGGTCAGCCGCAACACCGCCGAGACGCGCATCCGCGTGCGCATCAACCTCGACGGCACGGGCCAGGCCAAGCTTTCCACCGGCATCGGCTTCTTCGACCACATGCTCGACCAGATCGCCCGCCACGGGCTGATCGACCTCGACATCGACTGCGAAGGCGACCTGCACATCGATGGCCACCACACGGTCGAAGATGTGGGCATCACGCTGGGCCAGGCCTTTGCGCGCGCCGTGGGCGACAAGAAGGGCATCCGCCGCTACGGCCACGCCTACGTGCCGCTGGACGAAGCGCTGTCGCGCGTGGTGGTGGATTTCTCGGGCCGCCCGGGGCTGCACATCGACGTGAAGTTCACGGCCGGCAGCATCGGCCAGCTCGATACGCAGCTGGTGTACGAGTTCTTCCAGGGCTTCGTGAACCACGCGGGCGTCACGCTGCACATCGACAATCTCAAGGGCATCAATGCCCACCACCAGTGCGAAACCATCTTCAAGGCCTTCGGGCGCACGCTGCGCGCGGCGCTGGAGCGCGATCCGCGCTCGGTGGGCGTCATTCCGTCCACCAAGGGCTCCTTGTGAAATTTTTGAGCCAGATCAAGCGCTAACGCTTGATGAATAAGCGCCAATAGCTATGAATATGGAAGCAAAAACCGTTGCGGTCGTGGACTACGGCATGGGCAACCTGCGCTCGGTGTCGCAGGCCGTGCAGGCCGCCGCAGAGGGCACCGGCTGGACCGTGGTCGTCACGCAGCGTCCCGAGGACGTGCGCGCGGCGCAGCGCATCGTGCTGCCGGGGCAGGGCGCCATGCCCGACTGCATGCGCGAGCTGCGCGAATCCGGCCTGCAGGAATCCGTGCTCGAAGCGGCCGCCGCCAAGCCGATGTTCGGCGTGTGCGTGGGCATGCAGATGCTGCTGGACCACAGTGCCGAGGGCCCCCATGGAGGAACGCCCGGCCTGTCGCTGATCCACGGCGATGTGCGCAAGTTCGACCTGGCGGGCCGCACCCAGCCCGACGGCAGCCGCTACAAGGTGCCCCAGATGGGCTGGAACCAGGTGCGCCAGGTGCCGCACGCGGGCAAGGTGCACCCGGTGTGGGCCGGCGTGCCCGACCACAGCTACTTCTACTTCGTGCACAGTTTCTATGCGGTGCCGCGAGACGCGGCCCACTGCGCGGGGCAGGCGGACTACGGCGGTATGTTCGCCGCCGCCGTTGCGCGCGATAATATTTTCGCCACGCAATTTCACCCTGAAAAGAGCGCGGAGCACGGCCTGGCCCTGTACCGCAATTTTCTGCACTGGAATCCCTAATCCAACCCGTTCGGGCCGAGCCCTGCCTCGCCCTTTTCCTCCCGAACTTCACCACCATGCTGCTCATCCCCGCCATCGACCTCAAGGACGGCCACTGCGTACGCCTCAAGCAAGGCGATATGGACCAATCCACCACCTTCGGAGAAGACCCTGCCGCCATGGCGCGCAAGTGGGTGGATGCCGGTGCGCGCCGCCTGCACCTGGTGGACCTGAACGGCGCCTTCGCGGGCGTGCCCAAGAACTACACCGCCATCAAGTCCATCCTCCAGGAGGTGGGCGACGACATCCCGGTGCAGCTCGGCGGCGGCATCCGTGACCTGGACACCATCGAGAAATACATCGACGGCGGCCTGCGCTACGTGATCATCGGCACGGCGGCGGTCAAGAACCCCGGCTTCCTGAAGGACGCGTGCAGCGCCTTTGGCGGCCACATCATCGTGGGCCTGGATGCCAAGGACGGCAAGGTGGCCACCGACGGCTGGAGCAAGCTCACGGGCCACGAGGTCGTGGACCTGGCCAGGAAGTTCGAGGACTGGGGCGTCGAGTCCATCATCTACACCGACATCGGCCGCGACGGCATGCTCTCGGGCATCAACATCGACGCGACGGTGAAGCTCGCGCAGTCGCTCTCCATCCCGGTGATCGCCTCGGGCGGCCTGTCCAACATGGCCGACATCGAACAGCTGTGCGCCGTCGAGGAAGAGGGCGTCGAAGGCGTGATCTGCGGCCGCGCCATCTACAGCGGCGACCTTGATTTCGCGGCAGCGCAGGCGCGCGCCGACGAGTTGAATGGATAACCCCCCTGAGCGGCTGCGCCGCTTCCCCCAAGGGGGACGACGCCAGTGGCCTGGCGAAGCCAGTTCCACGGCGTCCGCTGGCCTCGGCAACGCCCCATCCACGAATCGCTGACTGACATGCTTGCCAAACGCATCATCCCCTGCCTCGACGTCACCGGAGGCCGCGTGGTCAAGGGCGTCAACTTCGTCGAACTGCGCGATGCGGGCGACCCCGTCGAGATCGCCGCGCGCTACAACGCGCAGGGCGCCGACGAACTCACCTTCCTGGACATCACCGCCACCAGCGATGGCCGCGACCTGATCCTGCCCATCATCGAGGCCGTGGCCAGCCAGGTGTTCATCCCGCTCACCGTGGGCGGCGGCGTGCGCACGGTCGAGGACGTGCGCCGCCTGCTCAACGCGGGCGCCGACAAGACCAGCTTCAACTCGGCCGCCATCGCCAACCCTGAGGTGATCGACGCCGTCTCGGCCAAGTACGGCGCGCAGTGCATCGTGGTGGCCATCGACGCCAAGCGCCGCTCGCCAGAAGACGCCCAGCGCACCGGCGCCAACGGCCGGGCCGTGGGAGAGGGCTGGGACGTGTACAGCCACGGCGGGCGCAAGAACACGGGCCTGGATGCCGTGGCCTGGGCCGCCGAGATGGCGCGCCGGGGCGCCGGCGAGATCCTGCTCACCAGCATGGACCGCGATGGCACCAAGTCCGGCTTCGACCTCGCCCTCACGCGTGCCGTGAGCGACGCCGTGGGCGTGCCCGTGATCGCCTCGGGCGGCGTGGGCAACCTCGACCACCTGGCCGACGGCATCCAGACCGGTGGAGCCGACGCGGTGCTGGCGGCCAGCATCTTCCATTACGGCGAATACACCGTGGGCCAGGCCAAGGCGCGCATGGCCGAACGCGGCATTCCCGTGCGGCTGTGAAGTAATTGCTATTAAAAGAATAGCTGTCGGCGCTTGATGGAAAAGCGCCAGATGCCCAAAAGACTGAGTAAATCCGGGGGCACGCACGTTCCCGGCGATCCAAATCGCCGACAATCCCGCCCATGAACTGGCTCAACGAAGTGAAATGGGATGCGCAGGGCCTGGTGCCCGTGATCGCGCAGGAGCAGGGCACGGGCGACGTGCTGATGTTTGCGTGGATGAACCGCGAGGCGCTGGAGAAAACCGCGGAGCTCGGCCGCGCCGTGTATTTCAGCCGCTCGCGCGGCAAGCTGTGGTTCAAGGGCGAGGAGTCCGGCCACGTGCAGACGGTGCATGAAATCCGCCTGGACTGCGACAACGACGTGGTGCTGCTCAAGGTGACCCAGCTGGGCCACGAGCCCGGCATCGCCTGCCACACGGGCCGCCACAGCTGCTTTTTCAGCGTGCTCAAGGATGGCGCCTGGCAGGCGGTCGATCCGGTCTTGAAAGACCCTGAATCCATCTACAAGTAAGAGCCATGAGTTCCAACGATTCCCTCGCACGCCTGGCCGATGTGATTGAAAGCCGCAAGCCGGCCAACGGCGGCGATCCCGAGAAAAGCTACGTCTCGCGCCTGCTGCACAAGGGGCCGGACGCGTTCCTGAAGAAGATCGGCGAGGAAGCCACCGAGGTCGTCATGGCCGCCAAGGACGTGGACCACGGCGCCGACAAGTCCAAGCTCGTCTACGAGGTGGCGGACCTGTGGTTCCACTCCCTGGTGGCGCTGGCCCACTATGGCCTCACGCCCGCCGACGTGCTGGCCGAGCTGGAGCGCCGCGAGGGCACCAGCGGCATCGAGGAAAAAGCCTTGCGCAAGGCCGTTGCGCGCGCCACCCAGGAGGGTTCCCCATGAACGATATCGTCGACGTGCAGACCACCAGCCAGAAGGCGCAGGGCCTCAAGAACATCGGCTGGGTCAGCTATGTGCTGCACCTGATCGTGGCGGTGGGCGCCGTCCTTCCGGGGGCGCAGGGCAGCCTGGTGCTGCTCTTGATTGCGCTGGTGCTGGATCTGGTCAAGCGCGGAGATGCCGAAGGCACCTGGCAGGCCAACCATTTTTCCTGGCGCATCCGGTCCGTGCTGTGGGCCGGCGTGCTGTACGCGGTCACGTCGCCGCTGTGGTTGCTGCTGATCGCGCCGGGCTGGATCGCCTGGGGCGTCATTTCGCTGTGGTTCCTGTACCGCATCGTGCGCGGCATGCTGGCCATGAGCAAGAACCAGGCCGTGGATGCCTGAGCCTGGCGCGCCGCTCCCCCGCCTGAACCTGGCCCTGCAGGGCGGCGGCTCGCACGGCGCGCTGACCTGGGGCGTGCTGGATGCGCTGCTCGAGGACGGGCAGTGGCACTTCGAGGGCGTGAGCGGCACCAGCGCCGGTGCCATGAACGCCGTGGCCCTGGCACACGGCTTTGCCAAGGCCGCACACGAACACAAGGACCCGCACGAAGCCCACCTGGCGGGCTGCCAGCAGGCGCGCGAGACGCTCACCCGCCTGTGGGAAGGCGTGGGCACGCTGGGCAGCCTGATGTGGGGTTCGCCGCTGTCGGCCGCCAACCCCATGATGGGGCTGATGCGGCAGTGGCTGTCGCCCTACCAGACCAACCCGCTGGACATCAACCCGCTGCGCCGCCTGCTGGAGCGCGAGGTGGATTTCGACCTGCTGTGCACCGCGCGGCGCGCCAGCAGCGCGGCGGGCGGGCCCAAGGTGTTCGTCTGCGCCACCAACGTGCGCACGGGGCGGGGCGAGATCTTCTCGGGCTCCAGGCTCAGCGCCGATGCCGTGATGGCCTCGGCCTGCCTGCCGCTGATGTTCAAGGCCGTGGAGATCGACGGCCAGCACTACTGGGACGGCGGCTACTCGGGCAACCCCGCGCTGCACCCGCTGATCTACCAGACCGAGGCCTCGGACATCCTGCTCGTGCAGATCAACCCCATCGAGCACCTGGAGCTGCCGCATTCCGGCGCCGAGATCATGGAACGCATGAACGAGGTCACCTTCAACGCCAGCCTGCTGGCCGAGATGCGCGCCATCGAGTTCGTGCGCCGCCTGCTCGCCGAGGGCAAGCTCGACCCGCGCCGCTACAAGAGCGTGCGCATGCACCGCATCGACGGCGGCTCGGTGCTGGCCCCGTTCGGCGCCGACAGCAAGATGCGCGCGGACCTGGCCTTCGTGCGCAAGCTGTTCGCCCTGGGCCGCACGGCCGGACAGGAATGGCTGCATGCGCACCGCAAGGATGTGGGCGTGCGCCCGACCATCAAGATCGCTGACAATGCTTGAAGCCCCCTGTGTCGCCTGCGGCGCCTTCCCCCTCAGGGGGGCGCCACCCGTGGCCTGGCGGAGCCAGTTCCACGGTGGCGCCGGCCTGGGGCGCGCCGGTGGCAATGGCTTGGGGTTGAGCAGCGCCCGGTGAACTGTTAATTTCGTACCGACATTTTTCTCATGCACGATCCGAACTGCCTTTTCTGCAAGATCATCGCGGGCCAGATTCCTTCGAGGAAGGTCTATGAGGACGAGGAGATCTTCGCCTTCCACGACATCCACCCCTGGGCGCCGGTGCACTTTCTGATGGTGCCCAAGCGGCATGTCCCTTCGATGGCGCAGGTCACCGCAGACGATGCGGGAGTTCTGGGGCGCATGATGGCGCTGGCGCCCCGGCTGGCCCTGGAGCAGGGCTGCAACCCGTACCCCGAGGGTGGCTTTCGCGTCGTGGTAAACACGGGGCTTGAAGGCGGGCAGGAAATCCACCACCTGCATGTTCACGTGATGGGCGGCCCCCGCCCGTGGCTCAAAGGCTGAACCAGGCTGACGGCGCGTGCCGATAGTTTCCCGCTGGCGGGCAAGGGCGTCGGACTTCGGTCGCGGCCCCCGTCTAAAATGACTGCAATTCGTTAGGAGATATTCCATGGGCTCTTTTTCCATCTGGCACTGGCTGATCGTGCTGCTGATCGTCGTCATGGTGTTCGGCACCAAGAAGCTCAAGAACATGGGCTCCGATCTCGGGGGCGCCGTCAAGGGCTTCAAGGACGGCATGAAGGACGGTTCGGCCGATGCCCCCGCCACCCCTCCCGCAGGCCAGGTTGCCAACAACCCGGCGGCCGACAAGACCACCATCGATGTCGAAGCCAAGCAAAAGAGCTGAGCGCGCCGTCCGCACCGGCCCCCGCATGCCTTTTCGCCTGACCCATGATTGATATTGGCCTGTCCAAGATGGCGCTGATCGGCGCGGTGGCACTCATCGTCATCGGGCCGGAGAAGCTCCCGCGCGTGGCCCGCACGGTGGGTACGCTGCTGGGCAAGGCCCAGCGCTACGTGTCCGACGTCAAGGCCGAGGTCAACCGGTCCATGGAGCTCGATGAGCTCAAGAAAATGAAGGACACGGTGGAGACCGCCGCACGCGACGTGCACAACTCCATCCAGACCAGCGCCAGCGAGTTCGAGAAGGACTGGGCCTCGGCCACGGAGACCAGCAACGCCGACCTGCACGAGCCGCAGGCGCCCGTGGTGCCGGCCTACAAGCACCCTGGCAAGAACTGGCGCCTCAAGCGGGGCGCGGTGCCCCAGTGGTACAAGTCCCGCAGTGGCGTGCGCACGAAGGCGCAGTCCGGCGCGGCGCGCGTCGCGCGCTACCGCCCCCAGAAATTCCATTGATGACGACGATGCGGCGCGGCGTGCCGTGCGCGCTGCATGGGCGGCCTCCACGCCCCTGAAAACCCAATATGTCCGAAACCCCCTCCAAAGAAGACGAGCTGGCCGGTACCGAGCAGCCCTTCGTGCAGCACCTGATGGAGCTGCGCGACCGGCTGGTCAAGGCGCTCATTGCCATCGCCATCGCGGCGGCGATCCTGTTCTTCTTTCCCGGCCCTGGCGCGCTGTACGACTTCCTGGCGGCGCCGCTGGTGGCCCACCTGCCCAAGGGCGCCACGCTGATCGCCACCTCGGTGATCTCGCCGTTCATGGTGCCGCTCAAGATTTTGCTGATGTCGGCCTTCCTGCTGGCATTGCCCTTCGTGCTGTGGCAGGTGTGGGCCTTCGTGGCGCCGGGCCTGTACTCGCACGAGAAGAAGCTGGTGCTGCCGCTGGTGGTCTCCAGCACGCTGCTGTTCTTCATCGGGGTGGCGTTCTGCTACTACCTCGTGTTCGGGCAGGTGTTTGCGTTCATCCAGAGCTTCGCGCCCAAGAGCATCACGGCCGCGCCAGACATCGAGGCCTACCTGAGCTTCGTGCTGTCGATGTTCCTCGCGTTCGGCCTGGCGTTCGAGGTGCCCATCGCCGTGGTGGTGCTGGCCCGCATGGGCATCGTGAGCGTGCAGAAGCTGCGCGAGTTCCGCGGCTACTTCATCGTGCTGGCGTTCGTGATCGCCGCCGTCGTCACGCCGCCGGACGTGGTCTCGCAGCTGTCGCTGGCCGTGCCCATGTGCCTGCTGTACGAAGTGGGCATCTGGGCCGCGCAGATCTTCATCAAGCACACCAAGGCGCCTGAGGACACCGAGGAATCCGCCTCCGCGTCGTCCTGATCGATCGGCGCGCCGCCGTGGCGCGCTGGAAGGCGGGGTTGCACTGGGAGCCCCGGGCCTCCTGCTCCGCAAGGAATATCCAGATAAAAATAGCTGCCAGCGCTTGTCCATCAAGCGTTGGCAGCTATATTTTTGATAGTGCGCCGCAGCGCGGCCGCAGCTGCGTGGCCATCGGTGGGAACTGGCGCGCAGCCAGCCAGGGGCCATGGAACGCGGGTTTCGCCGGGCCGTCCGCGGCGCCCCCGTTGAGGGCGCCGCGCGGCGGCGCGGGGCTTGTTACCTCTTTCTCGGCTTTGGGCGCACGCCAGGGTTGATGCTCAGCTCCACCAGCTTGTCGCCGCGCTGCACGTTGAACGGGGCCACGGTTCCAGGCTTGAGCCCCGCCACGGCGGTCAGCAGTTCGGACACATTGCCCACGTTTTTTCCATCCACGCGCACGATCACGTCGCCGGGCCGCATGCCGGCCTGGGCCGCAGGGCCGTCCTGCAGCACGCCGGTGATGATCACGCCCTCGGTGGCCTTCACGCCGAAGGTCTCGGCCAGCTCGGGGGAGAGCTCGTTGGGCTCCACGCCGATCCAGCCGCGCGTGACCTGGCCGTCCTTCACGATGCCGTCCAGCACCAGCCGCGCGGTGGACACGGGGATCGCAAAGCCGATGCCCATGCTGCCGCCCGAGCGCGAGTAGATCGCGGTGTTGATGCCCATGAGGTTGCCGTTCACGTCCACCAGCGCGCCGCCCGAGTTGCCGGGGTTGATGGCCGCGTCGGTCTGGATGAAGTTCTCGAAGGTGTTGATGCCCAGCTGCGTGCGGCCCAGCGCGCTCACGATGCCGCTGGTCACCGTCTGGCCCACGCCGAACGGGTTGCCGATGGCCAGCACCTGGTCGCCCACGGCGAGCACGTCCGAGTTGCCCAGCACGATGACGGGCAGCTTGTCGAGTTCGATCTTGAGGATGGCCAGGTCGGTGTCGGGGTCGGTGCCGATCACGCGGGCGCGGGCGCGGCGGCTGTCGGTCAGCGTCACCTCGATCTCGTCGGCGCCCTCCACCACGTGGTTGTTGGTGAGGATGTAGCCGTCGGGGCTCACGATCACGCCGCTGCCCAGCCCGGCCTGCGCCTGCGCGCCCTGGTCGCCAAAGAAGAACTGGAACCAGGGGTCGTTGCTGCGCGGATGGCGCACGGCCTTGCTGGTATTGATGCTGACCACCGCGGGCGCGGCCTGGCGCGCGGCAGCGCTGAAGCTTCCCGCCGCTGGCTGCGGGCTGGCGGTGGTCGCGGGAGCCTCCAGCAGCGCGATGCCCGCGCCCGAGCGCGTGGTGGCGCCCCGGCCCAGCCAGCTCGGCTGCAGCGTGGCGACGACGAAATAGGCGGCAACGAACACCGTCACGGCCTGGGAAAACAGCAACCAGATGCGCTTCATGAAATTCTTCTGTACCGATGAGGAAGGGGCGGAAGGGGGTGTGGGGCTGGGGCTTTCGGCCTGCACGGCAGGCCCTGGCCGCCTCTGCGGGCACATTGTCCCCCAACTGGGACCGCCGGCGCGCGCGACAATAGCCGCATGAGCATTTCACGCACCCACCTTCTGCAGGCCTTCGACAGCCTGCTGCAGCCCGAGCGTTTCAAGGACTACGGTCCCAACGGCCTGCAGGTCGAGGGCAAGGCCGAAGTCCGCCGCATCGTGAGTGGCGTGACGGCCAGCCGCGCCCTGATCGAGGCGGCCATCCGCGAGCGGGCCGATGCCATCTTCGTGCACCATGGCCTGTTCTGGCGTGGCCAGGACGGCCGGGTGACGGGCTGGATGAAGCAGCGGCTGCAGCTGCTGCTGGCGCACGACATCAACCTGTTCGCGTACCACCTGCCGCTGGATGCGCACGCCGAACTGGGCAACAACGCCCAGCTGGGGCGCGTGCTGGGCCTTGCCGCCGATGCGCGGTTCGGGGAGCAGGACCTGGGATTCTCCGCGCCGGCGGCCTTCGCCGACGGCCAGGCGCTGGCCGACCACGTGGCCCGGGCACTGGGACGGGCCGTGACCCTCGTGCAGCCCGAGGCGGCGGGCGCGCAGCGGCAGCAGCCTCTGGGCCGCGTGGCCTGGTGCACGGGCGGCGCCCAGGGCTACTTCGAATCAGCGATTGCCGCGGGGGCGGATGCCTTCATCACCGGGGAGATTTCGGAGCCCCAGGCCCATCTGGCACGCGAGATGGGCGTGTGTTTCATCGCGGCGGGGCACCACGCCACCGAGCGCTACGGAGCGCCGGCCGTCGCCGCGCACGTGTCCGGGCTGCTGGGCCTGGAGCATGTGTTCATCGAAATCCCCAACCCGGCCTGAGGGCCGCGAAGCCTTTTGGTGATATTGCTATTTAATCAATAGCATTTGGCGCTTTTCCCTCCGGCGCTGGACGCTGATTCCATTTCCATTCCATCCCCATGACACCACTGGCCATCACCCAAGGCGATCCCGCAGGCATCGGCCCCGAGATCGTCGCCAAGGCCTTCCGCGATGCGCCCCAGGACCTGCAGGGCTGTTTCGTGGTGGGCGACGTCGCCACGCTGCGCCGTGCGGCGCAGGCCATCGTGCGCCCCGGCGTTCCGGCCGTGCCGGTGGCGCAGATCGCGGCGGCGGCGCAGGCCCTGGCGATGCCTCCCCGCTGCATTCCGGTGCTGGCCCTGCCCGGCATCCCGGGACCGCAGCCCTGGGGGCGGATCAGCGCCGAGGCGGGGCGGGCGGCGGCCGACAGCGTGGTCTGGGCCGCGCGGGCAGCGCTCCGGGGCGAGGTGGCGGGCCTGGTGACGGCGCCGCTGCACAAGGAGGCGCTGTCGGCCGCCGGCGTCGCTTTCCCGGGCCATACCGAGCTGCTGCAGGCCGAGGCCGCGGCGCACCAGGGCGTGGCACTGGCGCAGATGCCCGTGCGCATGATGCTCGCCAGCGACGAGCTGCGCACGGTGCTGGTCAGCATCCACGTGTCGCTGCGCGACGCCATCGACGCGGTCACGCCAGGCAATGTGCTGCAGACCCTGCAGATCACGCACGCCGCATTGGCGCGCAGCCTGGGCCGCGCGCCGCGCATGGCGGTGGCGGGGCTCAATCCCCACGCGGGCGAGGGCGGGCTGTTCGGGCGCGAGGAAGTGGAGGTGATTGCACCGGCCATTGCCGCGGCGCGGGCGCAGGGCTTGGATGTGCACGGCCCGTTCGCGCCGGACACGGTGTTCATGCGTGCGCGCAGCACACCCGCGCGCGCTGGCGAGTTCGACGTGGTTGTCGCGATGTACCACGACCAGGGCCTCATCCCGGTGAAGTACCTGGGCGTGGACAAGGGCGTGAACGTGACCTTGGGCCTGCCGCTGGTGCGTACCAGCCCCGACCATGGCACGGCGTTCGACATCGCGGGGCAGGGCGTGGCCGACGCCGCGAGCCTCATCAAGGCGGTGCGCATGGCGCGGGCGCTGTGTGAGTGAATTGCACGCTGGCGCTTGATGGTAAAGCGCTGAATGCTACTGTTTGTATAGCAATCGAGAGAGTGGCACCAAACCAGCGCCACCCGCGAAACCGGTGCACCTCACGGCAGCGCACCCGTGGAGCCGGCTTTGCCAGGCCACCGGGCGCGTCCCCCGTGGGGAGGCGCGCAGCGCCTCAGGGGGCTATCTCTTCAGGCTGTCTCGGATCTCGCGCAGCAGCACGATGTCTTCCGGTGGCGCGGCCGGGGCTTCGGGGGCAGCGGGGGCTTCGCGCTTGAGGCGGTTGATCTGCTTGATCATCATGAAGATGATGAACGCCAGAATGATGAAATTGACGGCCACGGTCAGGAAGTTGCCGTAGGCAAACACCGGCACGCCTGCCTTCTTGAGGGCGTCCAGCGTCATGGCGGTGCCCGGCGGCACCGTGCCCAGCACCACGAACAGGTTGGAAAAATCGAGCTTGCCGAACACCAGCCCGACCACCGGCATGATCAGGTCCGACACGACCGAGTCCACGATCTTGCCGAAGGCCCCCCCAATGATGACGCCCACGGCGAGGTCAATCACATTGCCCTTGACCGCGAACTCCCTGAACTCCTGCATCATCCCCATGTTGTGCTCCTTGTGTGAATGGCGATCCCGGAGTATTGCCCGGAGCGGTGGCCTGTCAAGACAGTCCCTCACTTTGAAATAACCATTTTCACTCCGCTACAATTCGCGGTTGACCCCAATCTAGCGATGTTCATCGAGGATCCCCATGAGTGACACTCCAATCGACTCCAGCAAACGGACGTGGCTGATCGCGTCCGGCTGTGCTGGTGCGGTGGGCGGCGTGGCAACCGCCGTACCTTTCGTGAGTACTTTTCAGCCCTCCGAGCGCGCCAAAGCCGCCGGTGCTGCCGTCGAGGTGGATATTTCCGCCCTCAAGCCCGGAGAAAAAGTCACTGTGGAGTGGCGCGGCAAGCCCGTCTGGATCATCAAGCGTACGCCCGAGCAGCTCGCCGAGCTGCCCAAGCTCGATGGCCAGCTCGCGGATCCCAAGTCTGAACGCAAGCCTTCCGAACTCACGCCCGAGTACGCGCGCAACGAAGCCCGCTCCATCAAGCCGGAAATCTTCGTGGGCGTGGGCATCTGCTCGCACCTGGGCTGCTCGCCCTCCGACAAGTTCCAGCCCGGCGCCCAGCCGTCGCTGCCCGACGACTGGAAGGGCGGTTTCCTGTGCCCCTGCCACGGCTCCACGTTCGACATGGCCGGCCGCGTCTTCAAGAACAAGCCCGCACCCGACAACCTCGAAGTGCCCCCCCACATGTACCTTACCGAGACGCGCCTGCTGATCGGTGAAGACAAGAAGGCTTGAAGGAGCACGACGACATGGCTGAATTCAAGGAAATCTCTCCCAACGCCTCGGCGGGCGCCAAGGTCACGAACTGGTTCGAGAACCGCTTCCCGACCGCTTTCGACGCCTACAAGGTGCACATGTCGGAGTACTACGCTCCGAAGAACTTCAACTTCTGGTACATCTTCGGCTCGCTGGCGCTGGTCGTGCTGGTGATCCAGATCGTGACCGGCATCTTCCTGGTCATGCACTACAAGCCCGATGCCAGCCTGGCGTTCGCGTCGGTCGAGTACATCATGCGCGATGTGCCCTGGGGCTGGCTGATCCGCTACATGCACTCCACGGGCGCGTCGGCGTTCTTCGTGGTGGTGTACCTGCACATGTTCCGTGGCCTCATCTACGGCAGCTACCGCAAGCCGCGCGAGCTGGTCTGGATCTTCGGCTGCGCCATCTTCCTGTGCCTGATGGCGGAAGCCTTCATGGGCTACCTGCTGCCCTGGGGCCAGATGTCGTACTGGGGCGCCCAGGTGATCGTGAACCTGTTCGCGGCCATCCCTTTCATCGGTCCTGACCTCGCGCTGCTGATCCGTGGCGACTACGTGGTGGGCGACGCCACGCTGAACCGCTTCTTCAGCTTCCACGTGATCGCCGTGCCGCTGGTGCTGCTCGGCCTGGTGGTGGCGCACTTGCTGGCGCTGCACGATGTGGGTTCCAACAATCCCGACGGCGTGGAAATCAAGGGCCCCAAGGCGCCCAAGGATGCCAATGGCAAGCCGCTCGACGGCGTGCCTTTCCATCCCTACTACACGGTGCATGACATCTTTGCCTTGTCCATGTTCCTGATGGCCTTCACGGCGGTGGTGTTCTTCGCGCCCGAGTTCGGCGGCTACTTCCTCGAGTACAACAACTTCATCCCCGCGGATCCGCTCAAGACGCCCGCTCACATCGCGCCGGTCTGGTACTTCACGCCGTTCTATTCGATGCTGCGTGCGATCACCACCGAAATGATGTACGTGCTGGTCCTGTGCGTGGTGGCCGGTGCGGGCTTTGGCGTGCTCAAGGCGAAGCTGCCCAGCTTCATCAAGGTGGGCATCGCGGGTGCGGCTGTGGTCGTGATCGCGATGATGCTGTCCATCGACGCCAAGTTCTGGGGCGTGGTGGTGATGGGCGGTGCCGTGGTCATCCTGTTCTTCCTGCCCTGGCTGGACCACAGCCCGGTCAAGTCGATCCGCTACCGTCCGGACTGGCACAAGTACCTGTATGGCGTCTTCGTGATCATCTTCCTGATCCTGGGCTACCTGGGCGTGCAGCCCCCATCTCCCATCGGCGAACGCGTATCGCAAGTGGGCACGCTGTTCTACTTCGGCTTCTTCCTGCTGATGCCCTGGTGGAGCCGCATTGGCGAGGCCAAGGCAGTGCCCGACCGCGTGACCTTTGTGGCGCACTGAGCCTGGAGACAACAACAATGAAGAAACTCATCCTCACGCTGATCGCCGCGGTGGGCCTGGCGGCCGGTGCCGCCCACGCCTCGGGTGGTGACACCATCGCCTGGGACAAGGCGCCCAACAAGACCAACGACCTGGCCTCCCTGCAAAACGGCGCCAAGGTATTCGTCAACTACTGCCTGAGCTGCCATTCGGCTGCCTTCATGCGCTTCAACCGCCTGCGCGACATCGGCCTGACCGAGCAGCAGATCAAGGACAACCTGCTGTTCACGACCGACAAGGTCGGCGAGACCATGAAGGCGTCCATCGATCCCAAGCAGGCCAAGGAATGGTTCGGCGCCAACCCGCCGGACCTGACCGTGATCGCGCGTTCGCGCGCCGGCCACGGCGGCACGGGTGCCGACTACCTCTACACCTTCCTGCGCACGTTCTACCGCGACGACACCAAGGCCACCGGCTGGAACAACCTGGCTTTCCCGAGCGTGGGCATGCCCCATGTGCTGTGGGAAATGCAGGGCGACCGCCGCCCCGTGTTCGAAGAGCACGAGAGCCATGGCCACAAGACCCAGGTGTTCAAGGGCTGGGAGCAGGTCAAGCCAGGCACGATGACCCCGCTGCAGTTCGACCAGACCGTGGGCGACCTCGTGAACTACCTGCAGTGGATGGGTGAGCCCGCCCAGAACACCCGCGTGCGCGTGGGGGTGTGGGTGCTGATCTTCCTCGGTTTCTTCACCATCATCGCCTGGAGGCTGAACGCAGCCTTCTGGAAGGATGTGAAGTAAGCAGCACGAGCCGTAGATCCATGAGAAGGCGCCCTTCGGGGTGCCGCCGGATTGTTTGCAGAGTGGGCGCTTTTGGCGTCCCACTCTTTTGATTTTTAGGAGCCTCCCACCATGATGGTGCTTTATTCGGGTACGACCTGTCCCTTCTCCCACCGCTGCCGCTTCGTCCTGTTCGAAAAAGGCATGGACTTTGAAATCCGCGATGTGGACCTGTACAACAAGCCCGAAGACATCAGCGTGATGAACCCGTACGGCCAGGTGCCCATCCTGGTCGAGCGCGACCTGATCCTGTACGAGTCGAACATCATCAATGAGTACATCGACGAGCGCTTCCCGCACCCCCAGCTGATGCCCGGTGACCCGGTCGACCGCGCCCGCGTGCGCCTGTTCCTGCTCAACTTCGAGAAGGAACTGTTCGTGCACGTGAACATCCTGGAGTCGCGCGCCACCAAGGGCAACGAAAAGGCGCTGGAAAAGGCGCGCGCCCATATCCGCGACCGTCTCACGCAGCTGGCCCCCGTGTTCCTCAAGAACAAGTACATG
Source organism: Acidovorax sp. GW823-FHT01C06 (assembly GCF_058798375.1). Classification (NCBI taxonomy): domain Bacteria; kingdom Pseudomonadati; phylum Pseudomonadota; class Betaproteobacteria; order Burkholderiales; family Comamonadaceae; genus Acidovorax; species Acidovorax sp. GW823-FHT01C06. The sequence goes on along the minus strand of NZ_JBXAKN010000002.1, from coordinate 432,364 downwards.
CTGGGCGACAACTTCTCCATGCTGGACGTGGCGATTGCCCCGTTGCTGTGGCGCCTGGACTACTACGGCATCGACCTGTCCAAGAACGCGGCGCCGCTGCTCAAGTACGCCGAGCGCATCTTCTCGCGCCCTGCCTACATCGAAGCGCTGACGCCGTCCGAAAAGGTCATGCGCAAGTAATCTGCGGCCTGCCCAATTTCTCTTCATCTACCGCAGCAGCCACCCATCTTCATGACCGCACAGGAATCCACCTCCACGCGCCCGTACCTCATTCGTGCCCTGTACGAGTGGTGCACCGACAACGGGCTCACGCCCTATGTGGCCGTGCGCGTGGACGATTCCGTGCAAGTGCCGCGCGAGTACGTGAAGGATGGCGAGATCGTCCTGAACATCAGCTTTGACGCGACGAGCGCCTTGCAGCTGGGCAACGATTTCATCGAGTTCAAGGCCCGCTTCGGCGGCAAGCCGCGGGAGATCCTCGTCCCGGTGGGCCGGGTCATCGCCATCTATGCCCGTGAAAACGGCCAGGGCATGGCGTTTCCTCCCCCGGTGGATGTGCTCGCTGGCAGCAGCGGTGCGGGCCCGGCGGCGCCAGCGCTGCCGCAGGCATTGCCATCGGCGCAGGATGTGGTGGCGGCCGGGGCTGTGCCTGCTCCCGAGGACCGCGTGGTCCAACTGGTGCCCTCCGACGATGGCAAGAAGGACGGCGACGGCGGCGACGCGCCGCGGCCTCCCCCGGCAGCGGGTGGTGCCCGGCCTTCTCTCAAGCGGGTCAAATAACGGCCCCAGCATTTTTTTGAGGCTGCTTTTTCCACTATAAAATGCAGCCTTCGCCGGTTTAGCTCAGTTGGTAGAGCACCCGCCTTGTAAGCGGTAGGTCGTCAGTTCGATTCCGACAACCGGCACCATGTCCCTGGTGTCTCCCACGCATTCCCCGATCCTGGCGCAGGCCGTCAGGTTTGAACTTTCAGGCGAATCGCGTTAACCTCCCACCCCCGGCTGCGCAAATGCGCCTGCAGAGCAGGCAGCAGCTGGCGTATTTTTGCCGCTGCGGCATTGCTCTTGACGAGCAGGCACCAGGAGTCCCCATCGATGGGCCCCGCCTGGACCGTGGGACGCAGCGCCGCAGGAATCAGCATTTCAATGGCCTTGAGCCGATCACTGGAATCGCGTGTCAGCGCTGTGAGCTTGGCCAGCGTGGGAGAGTCCTCGCTGGCCTGCTGCAGGCTGATGGCGTAGTGGCGGCGGTTCATGGTGTGCGTCTTCGGGCGTGGAGAATTCGTAGTGCATCTGATTATCACGGACGCCAGGCTGGCGCGCAGCCGGGCCATTCACCTGTCGGGCACGCGCCTGCTGCTGGCCGGGCTGGCGCTGTCGCTGTGCCTCATGCTGGTGGCTGCGACGCTCTACCACTGGGTTTTCCTCAAGGGCGCGCGCGAAGGCTGGCCGATCGTGGGTTCGCTGGTCCGGCTGGTCGTGAAGGACGAGTTTGCCGAGCGGGACCGGTTCATGCGTGCCAACCTGGATGCGATGGCCCGCCGTGTCGGCGAGATGCAGGCCCGCATGGTGCAGCTGGAATCGCTGGGCGACCGCGTGCTGGGCCTGGCGGGCATGGCGCCCTCCGATATCCAGAAATCGGATGCCCGGGGGGGCGTGCTCGTGAGCGCGCGCAATCTGTCGATGGAGGAGCTGCAGTCCACGCTCGATGAGCTGGAGCGCCTGACCAACCAGCGGGTGGACCTGATGACGGTGCTCGAATCGCGCCTGTTCGACCAGCACATCCGAAAGAAGATGATTCCCACCCATGCGCCGGTGACCGGCCGCGTGCCCGGCTCGTCCTTTGGCTGGCGGGTGGACCCGATCACGGGCCAGTCGGCGCTGCACACGGGGCTCGACTTCCAGGCCGATACGGGTACGCCCATCCTGGCCGCTGCCGGTGGCGTGGTGGTGACGCAGGAATACCACCCCGCCTACGGCAACATGATCGAGGTGGACCACGGCAACCAGCTGGTCACGCGCTACGCCCACGCATCGCGCACCCTGGTCAAGCAGGGGGACATCGTGCGCCGTGGCCAGAAGATCGCGGAGGTGGGGACCACGGGGCGTTCCACGGGCCCCCATCTGCATTTCGAGGTGCTGGTGCAGGGTGTTTTCCAGGACCCGCAGAAGTTTCTGAGCGCGGGCGGCGCGGGCCCCGCGGCGCAGGTTGCGGCGGTCCAGCCCCGCGCATCGCCCGGCCAGCCGGCCGTGCCCGCAGCGGGCAGGTAAAATCGCGGGTCCGGTGTTCAGGCCCGGGATTGCAAGGAGCTTGCAATCCATGGCGATGGACCCACCTGAACTCAATTCATCTTAGGGATTTCGGTCGCTTGGCGCGCTGATTGCAGCGGGCAAGCGGTCCTGTTCGCATGGCCACCAACTTCCTCACCAAACTATTCGGCAGCCGCAATGACCGGCTCCTCAAGCAGTACCGCAAGACGGTGACCCGCATCAATGCGATGGAGCCCGACTACGAAAAGCTGTCGGACGAGCAGCTTCGCGCCAAGACGCAGGAGTTCAAGGACCGTGTAGCCAAGGGCGAGTCGCTGGACGATATCCTCCCGGAGGCTTTCGCGGTGGTCCGCGAGGGCTCCAAGCGCATCATGAAGATGCGCCACTTCGATGTGCAATTGCTGGGCGGCATGGCGCTGCACTTTGGCAAGATTTCCGAAATGCGCACGGGTGAGGGCAAGACCCTCACCGCGACCTTGCCGGTGTACCTCAATGCCTTGTCGGGCAAGGGCGTGCATGTGGTGACCGTGAACGACTACCTGGCCAACCGCGACGCGCAATGGATGGGCCGGCTGTACAACTTCCTGGGCCTCACGGTGGGCATCAACCTGCCCAACATGCCGCGCGAGCAAAAGCAGGAAGCCTACCGCGCCGACATCACCTACGGCACGAACAACGAATACGGCTTTGACTACCTGCGCGACAACATGGTCTATGAAGCACAGGACCGCGTGCAGCAGGGCCTGAACTTCGCCATCGTCGACGAGGTGGACTCGATCCTGATCGACGAGGCGCGCACGCCCCTGATCATCAGTGGCCAGGCCGAAGACCACACGGCCATGTATATCGCCATGAACAAGGTGGTGCCGCTGCTGGTGCGCCAGGAAGGCGAAGCCGATCCGCGCACGGGCGAGGGCGTGACCAAGCCGGGCGACTTCACGCTGGACGAAAAGACCCACCAGGTGTTCCTGACCGAGCAGGGTCACGAGAGCGCCGAGCGCATCCTGGCCAGCCACGGCCTGATCGCCGAGGGCGCCTCGGTGTACGACCCGGCCAACATCACGCTGATGCACCACCTGTATGCGGCGCTCCGGGCCAACCACCTGTACCACCGCGACCAGCACTACGTGGTGCAGAACGGCGAGATCGTGATCGTGGATGAGTTCACCGGCCGCCTGATGTCGGGCCGCCGCTGGAGCGAAGGCCTGCACCAGGCCGTCGAGGCCAAGGAAGGCGTGAACATCCAGGCCGAGAACCAGACGCTGGCCTCCATCACGTTCCAGAACTACTTCCGCCTGTACAACAAGCTCGCGGGCATGACCGGCACGGCCGACACCGAGGCCTACGAGTTCCAGGAGATCTACGGCCTGGAAACGACCGTGATCCCTCCGAACCGCCCGAGCCGCCGGGACGACCAGCTCGACCGCGTGTACAAGACCACGCGCGAGAAGTACGAAGCGGCCATCAAGGACATCCGCGAATGCCATGAGCGCGGCCAGCCGGTGCTGGTGGGCACCACGTCGATCGAGAACTCCGAGATCATCGACCAGCTCCTGAACAAGGAAGGCCTGCCGCACCAGGTGCTCAACGCCAAGCAGCACGCCCGTGAGGCCGATATCGTGGCCCAGGCCGGCCGCGAGGGCATGATCACCATCGCCACCAACATGGCGGGCCGTGGTACCGACATCGTGCTGGGCGGCAACATCGAAAAGGACGTGGCGGCCATCGAAGCCGATGAAAGCCTGTCCGAAGCCGACCGCGCCGCCAAGGTCAGCGCCTTGCGCGAGCAGTGGAAGATCGACCACGAGAAGGTCAAGGCACTGGGCGGCCTGCGCATCATCGCCACCGAGCGCCACGAATCACGCCGCATCGACAACCAGCTGCGTGGCCGCTCGGGCCGCCAGGGCGACCCCGGTTCCTCGCGCTTTTACCTGAGCCTGGACGATTCGCTGATGCGCATCTTCGCGGGCGACCGCGTCAAGGCGATCATGGACCGCCTGAAGATGCCCGATGGCGAGGCCATCGAGGCCGGCATCGTGACGCGCAGCATCGAATCGGCCCAGCGCAAGGTCGAGGCCCGCAACTTCGACATCCGCAAGCAATTGCTGGAATACGACGACGTGGCCAATGACCAGCGCAAGGTGATCTACCAGCAGCGCAATGACATCCTGGACGCATCCGACCTGTCGGACGTGATCGCCGCGATGCGCGAAGACTGCATGACCGACCTAGTGCGCCAGTACGTGCCGGCCGAGTCGGTGGAAGAACAATGGGACCTCGCGGCGCTGGAGAAGGCGCTGGTGGACGAATGGCAGGTGTCCATTGCCCTGCAGCAGCAGGTGCAGGGTGCCAGCGCCATCACCGACGACGAGATCCTGGACAAGGTTCTGGCGGCCGCCCATGCCTCCTTTGACGGCAAGGTGGAGCAGGTCGGGCGCGAGAACTTCACCCAGTTCGAGCGCATGGTGCTGCTGCAGAGCTTTGACTCCAATTGGCGCGACCATCTGAGCGCGCTGGACTACCTGCGCCAGGGCATCCACCTGCGCGGGTACGCGCAAAAGCAGCCCAAGCAGGAGTACAAGCGGGAAGCGTTCGAGTTGTTCCGCCAGCTGATCGACCAGGTCAAGAACGAGGTCACCAAGATCCTCATGACCGTGCAGGTGCAGTCGCAGGCCCAGCTCGACCAGGCTGCGCAGGACATGGAAAGCCGCGGCGAGAGCATTGCCAACGTGACCTATACCGCCCCCACCGAAACGGGGGAGGTGGAGACCACCGCGGGCGCGCAGCCCGGCGACGGCCTGAACCTGCCCGAAGGCATGCGCGTGGGCCGCAACGACCCCTGCCCTTGTGGCAGCGGCAAGAAGTACAAGCAGTGCCACGGCAAGCTGGCCTGAGGCCCCGGGGCACCGCCCCCGCGTGCAGGCGTTGAAACCACGCCTGTGGATTTACATGACACGGGCTTCGGCCCGTGTTTTCATTGGCGGCCACGGTTTTCCGGATAATCGGCCGCAGTTTTTATCAGAAAGGCCCTGTCTCCCATGCCTGTCAATCTTGTCGCCCCCGTGGCCGCCGATCTGCACCCGATCGCCGGCGTCCGCATTGGTGTTGCCGAAGCCGGTGTCCGCAAGGCCCATCGCAAGGACCTCACCGTGTTCCTGCTGGACGAGGGCGCCAGCGTGGCGGGCGTGTTCACGCAGAACCGTTTTTGCGCCGCACCGGTGCAGATCAGCCGCGACCACCTTGCCGCCGGCCAGGCGATCCGTGCGATGGTGGTCAACACCGGCAATGCCAATGCGGGCACGGGAGCCGATGGCCTGGCGCGTGCTCGGGCCACCTGCGGCGCGCTCGCGCGCCAGCTCGGCGTGGCGCCCGAGCAGATCCTGCCGTTCTCCACCGGCGTGATCATGGAACCCCTGCCCAGCGACCGCATCGAGGCCGGCCTGCCCGCCGCGATTGCCGACGCGCAGCCCGGCCATTGGGCCCGTGCGGCGGAAGGCATCATGACCACCGACACGCTGCCCAAGGCGTTCTCCGCGCAGTTGCAGATCGGCGGCGCCACGGTGTCGATCACCGGCATCAGCAAGGGCGCCGGCATGATCCGGCCCAACATGGCCACCATGCTCGGCTTCATGGCCACGGACGCCTGCGTGGCCCCGGCCGTGATGCAGCAGCTGGCCCGCGAACTGGCCGATGGCTCTTTCAACCGGGTCACGATCGACGGCGACACATCGACCAACGACTCGTTCGTGGTGGTGGCCACCAACAAGGCCGCGCATGCGCCCATCGCTTCCCTGGCCAGCGCCGAGGGCCAGGCCCTGAAGGCAGCCATGCTGGCGGTGTCGCAAAAGCTCGCCCAGGCCATCGTGCGCGACGGCGAGGGAGCCACCAAGTTCATCACCGTCCGGGTGGAAGGTGGCAAGACGGGTGACGAATGCCGCAAGGTGGCGTACGCCATCGCCCACTCGCCCCTGGTCAAGACAGCGTTCTATGCCAGCGACCCGAACCTGGGCCGTATCCTCGCGGCCGTGGGGTATGCCGGCATCGATGATCTGGACCAGACCGGCATCGATCTGTACCTGGACGATGTGCATGTGGCGGTCAAGGGCGGCCGCAATCCGGCCTACCGCGAGGAGGATGGGCAGCGCGTGATGAAGCAAAGCGAGATCACCGTGCGTGTCCTGCTGGGCCGGGGCAGCGTGTCCGACACGGTGTGGACGTGTGATTTCAGCCACGAATACGTGACCATCAATGCGGACTACCGTTCGTGAGTAACTCCTGATTTGATAGCTGCTAGCGCTTTATCCACAAGCGCTGAAGGCGAAAATGAACGAAAAATTTGAACACCTGATCGAGCGGGCCGAGCAACTGATCGCCCGCATTGAATCCGTGCTGCCCCAGCCGCTGGGCGCGCCCGACTGGTCGGGCTCGATCGCCTGGCGCTACCGCAAGCGCAGCAGTGGCCACGGCACCCTGGAACCCGTGCGCCATGTCGCCGGCATGCAGCTGTCGGACCTCAAGGAAATCGACGGGCAGAAGGAGAAGATCGCGCGCAACACGGAGCAGTTCGTGCAGGGCAAGCCCGCCAACAACGTGCTGCTGACCGGCGCCCGCGGCACCGGCAAGTCCTCGCTCATCAAGGCCTGCCTCAATGCCTATGCGGGGCGGGGCCTGCGCCTGATCGAAGTGGACAAGGCCGACCTTGTCGACCTGCCCGACATCGTGGACGTGGTGTCCGATCGGCCAGAGAAATTCGTCGTGTTCTGCGACGACCTGAGCTTTGAGGAGGGCGAGCCGGGCTACAAGGCCCTGAAGTCGATCCTCGACGGTTCGGTGGCGGCGGCCACACCGAATGTGCTGATCTACGCGACGAGCAACCGGCGCCACCTGCTGCCTGAGTACATGGCGGAAAACCTCACCTACACCCACACCGAGGATGGCGAAGTGCACCCCGGCGAAGTGGTGGAAGAGAAGATTTCGCTGTCGGAGCGGTTCGGCCTGTGGGTGAGCTTCTACCCCTTCAGCCAGGAGGAGTACCTGACCATCGTGGCCCAATGGCTGTCCTCCCTGGGGGTGTCCGGGGCCGCGATCACGGCCGCGCGGCCCGAGGCACTCGTCTGGGCGCTGGAGCGCGGCTCGCGCAGCGGCCGCGTGGCCTACCAGTTCGCGCGCGACTATGCGGGACGGCACAGTGGTTGATTCCGCAACCACGCCCCTGGCTCCCGCCCCGCAAGCCAGCCGAAAGCACACGGAGGTCGCAGTGGGCATCCTGCTGCGCGCCGATGGCGCCATGCTGTTGTCCACCCGCCCGCCGGGCAAGCCCTATGCCGGGTACTGGGAGTTCCCGGGCGGCAAGCTGGAGGCGGGCGAAACCGTGGAGCAGGCACTGCGCCGCGAATTGATCGAGGAGCTGGGCGTGACCATTGGGGCGGCCAGCGTATGGAAAGTCACCGAGCACGACTACCCGCATGCCCTGGTGCGCCTGCACTGGTGCAAGGTGTGGGAGTGGTCGGGACAGTTCGAGATGCGTGAAGGGCAGGCCATGCAATGGCAGCAGATTCCGCTGACGGTATCGCCTGTCTTGCCAGGTGCCTACCCGGTGCTGCAGTGGCTTGCGCAGGAGCGGGGCGTGGAGTTTTCGCCACCACCTCCGTAGACCGCTATTGAATTAATAGCTATTTGCGCTTGCAGATCGGGCGCTGGGCGGCGATTTCCCTGAAGATGCGGGCTGGCCTGCCAGCCGGGGTCAGTGTTGCAGGCGTGGATCGCCGTACTGCGCATCGGTGGGCGGGGCCTCTGCGGGCATCCGGAAATCCTCGCTTGCCCAGGCACCGAGGTCGACCTGCTTGCAGCGCTCGCTGCAGAACGGGCGGTAGGCATTGGCAGGGCTGTAGACGCTGTCTCCACCGCAGGTGGGGCAGGTCACGGTGCGGGCGGCGGTTGCCGCATCGGGGCGGGGAGCGGCCATGTCTCGTCGTCGTCCTCAAATCACGACCCAGCGCCGAGCCTCAGGCGCACAGGGTCAGTTCAAACGCAGCGTCCTCGCTGCAGGCGTGCAGGCGTCCATCGCCCTCCAGCCGCATGAGCCGCACCGAGACGATGAGGCGGTTGCCGCTGATTTCGGGAATCAGGTCCAGGGCAGGATCGATGCGCAGGCGCAGCAACTGGAATGTGCGCCCCTGCGGCAGATTCTGCTGGAACTGGCCTCGCTCGGCAGCCACCTTCTGGGGCACGCCGGAATCGCGCAGCAGCTTTAGCAGCACGTAGATGGATTCAGCGAGGGGGGCCAGTGTGGACGCCCATTCCTCGAGCGCCTGCTGCCGCACGGCGGGCGCATGGTGCTGCCACGCGTAATACGCGGGCAGGTCAAAGCCGCAGGTACCCCCTGGAATGCCGACCCGGCTGCGGATGCTCATCAGCCAGTCGTTTTCCGTGAGCGAGTGGCCCGACTTGCCGGACTGGGTATTGAGCGCGGTGAAACAACGGTCCAGCTGGGCGATGATCGCATCCAGCGCCGCTTCGGAGATCGAGGGGTTGCCCCGGTAGCTGTCGAGCTGGTGCTTGTGCTTCTCGATGTCCTTGAGCACGTCCGACTTCAGGTCGGCCCGCGCTGCGACGTCCATGATCTCGAAGATCGTGACCAGCGCGAAGTGATGATCGAGCGCGTGGGAGCGGGGTATCAATTCCCCCAACCGGCGAAACAACTGCTCAAGCCGCAGATAGGTTCTGAGACGCTCGTTAAAGGGATATTCGTAAAGGATCACGCTGGCGGGTTCCTGGGGGCTCAGGGGGTATTCTGACGCCGGTGGCGCACGGCATGGAGTGAAAGCACAAACGGTTTCGTTCGCATCATAGCCCGAACAGCGCCGCTGCCTGCCGGGTTTGCGCGTGCAGGTTCTCCAGCGTGCAATCCCTGTCGTTGGCAATCACGGCATCTGCGACGGCCCGCCGGGCCGGGCGGCTGGCTTGCGACGCAATGATGCCCAGCACCACCTCCCGCGTCAGGCCGTTGCGCTGCATGACGCGTTCGATCTGCGTTTCAGCTGAGCAATCGACCACCAGCACCGCGTCCAGCCTGCGGGCCCAACGACCGGATTCCGCCAGCAGAGGAATATCGAACACGATCAGCGCATGGCCCTCGTGCGCCGCCTGCTCGGCCTTCAAATTGCCGTGAAGGGTGACGAGCGGGTGCACGATCCCTTCGAGCTGGGCCCGTGCCTCCGGCCGGCTGAAGGCCAGTGCACGCATGCGGCCCCGGTCCAGCGCCCCGGTGGTATCTACGAAGTCGCTGCCGAAAGTCGCGCGGATGGCCTCCATGGCCGCTCCGTGCGGGCCTGTGACCTCGCGGGCGATCTGGTCCGCGTCGATCAGGCTGGCGCCCAGGGAGGCCAGCACATGGCCCACCGTGCTCTTGCCGCTGCCAATGCCACCGGTCAGGCCCAGACGCAAGGGATGCTTGCGTGGATTCATCGTTCAAAGGCCCAGGAGTTTCAGCACCGTGTCCAGAATGGCTTGGGGCCCGAACACCATCGCCGTGAATCCCGCCCCGACAAGAAAGGGGCCGAAGGGGATGTAGCCGCCTTCACGCAGGCTGCTGAAGATTTTCATCGCGATGCCGATGACGGCACCGATGACCGAGGACATCAGAATGATGGGTATGAGGGCCTGCCAGCCGAACCAGGCCCCCAGCGCGGCAAACAGCTTGAAATCCCCATACCCCATGCCTTCCTTGCCGGTGGCGAGCTTGAACCCCCAGTAGACCAGCCAAAGCGAAAGATAGCCCGCCACGGCGCCGAACACCGAGGCGTGCAGCGGTACTGCGATCCACTGCAGGGCAGACGACAAAAGGCCGGCCCACAGCAGCGGCAGGGTGATGTCGTCGGGCAGAAGGGTGGTGTCCCAGTCGATGAATGCCAGTGCCACCAGGGCCGCCGAGAAACCACACCATGCAATCCCCGTGGCCGTGACACCCCAGCGCTGGATGCAAAAGAAGAACAGGGCACCGGTCGCTATCTCGATCAGAGGGTATCGGAGCGAGATCCGCGCCTTGCAGGCCGAGCAGCGGCCCCGCAGAAAAAGATAGCTGACGACAGGAATGTTCTCGTACCACTGCACCAAGTGCCCGCAAGACGGGCAGCGAGAGCGGGGGACCATGAGATTGAACCGCTCTGGCTCGGGATGCGCCGGGCTGGTATCAGCTTGTGCGGCCGGCGCCTGCATCGCCTGCACCTCTTCAGTCCACCGGCGCTCCATCATCTTGGGCAGCCGGTAAATGACCACATTGAGAAAACTGCCGATCAGAAGCCCCAATACCGCACCCCAACTCGCATTCCACCAAGTCTCCATCTCCATCACACGACTTGGCCAAGCTTGAAGATGGGGAGGTACATCGAGACCACGATCCCGCCAATCAGCGTTCCCAGGAATACGATGATGATGGGTTCCATGAGGCTCGACAGACCTGCCACCATTTCATCCACTTCTGCCTCGTAAAAATCGGCAGCCTTGCCCAGCATATGGTCGATAGAGCCGGATTCCTCACCAATGGCACACATCTGAAGCACCATGGAAGGGAAAATGTTGGCATTACCCATGGCTGCGGTAAGGCTCGTGCCGGTGGAGACTTCCTGTTGGATTTTGTCGGTCGCCATCGAATATACGGAATTGCCAGCGGCGCCACCCACCGAGTCGAGAGCTTCGACCAGAGGCACGCCAGCCGCAAACATTGTTGATAGTGTCCGGGTCCAGCGTGCAACGCAGGACTTTTCTACGAGCGCACCAAAAATCGGAATTCTCAACAAGAGCCGATCCATGAACATTTGCACTTTTTCATTTCTTCGCCATGCTTGCATGAAGAAGAAGATGCTTCCCCCAATACCACCGAAAATTAACCACCACCACTTTACAAAGATCTCACTGATTGCCATGACAAACAAAGTGGGTGCGGGAAGGTCAGCGCCAAATGAGCTAAAAACCTCTTTGAATGCCGGGATTACGAAAATCATGATCACAGCAACAACCACAAACGCCACAATAACCACAGAAATGGGATACATCAAGGCCGATTTGATTTTTGATTTTATAGCCTCCGTTTTTTCCATGTAGGTAGCCAGTCGATCAAGCAGTGCTTCCAGAATACCCGCTGCCTCGCCCGCCTCCACCAAATTACAATAGAGGCTGTCAAAATACATCGGATGCTTGCGGAATGCAGCATTCAGCGATGTGCCTGTTTCCACATCAGAGCGGATGTCATTGAGCAGTTTGGTAACGCTTGCATTTGTATTGCCTCGCCCCACAATGTCAAATGATTGGAGGAGAGGTACCCCAGCTTTCATCATGGTCGCAAGCTGCCGAGTGAACAGAGCAATGTCCTTGGGCTTAATCTTCTTGCCCGACCGCATGCGCCTTTTCTTGATCTTTGTCGGGAAAACACCCTGGCGGCGCAGGGTGGCTTGCACTTGGTTTTCCCCGGAAGCGCGCACCTCGCCGCGCACGATTTTCCCGTGCCGGTCCTTGCCTTCCCACTCGAAAACAAATTCCTTGATATCCCGTGATGATGCAGCAGTTGCCATGCTGGTCCCTCTAACTCGTTATTCGTTGGTGACGGCAAGCACTTCTTCCAGCGAAGTGAAACCTAATCTTGCTTTGTGCAGGCCGGATTCGCGCAGTGAGCGAACACCTTCCGCTCGTGCCTGCTCGGCGATCTCAAGCGCGCTTCCATCTCGCAATATGATGCGCTGGATGTCTTCCGAGATTGGCATCACCTGATATATGCCGACCCGGCCCTTGTAGCCATTGTTGCAGGCCGAGCAGCCTACAGGACGGTAGGTCACCCAGCTTCCGTCGATGTCCTCATCCTTGTAACCCGCTTCGAGAAGGGATTCGTGCGGTATATCAGCCGGCACCTTGCACACGGGGCACAGTCTGCGCGCAAGGCGTTGCGCGGTAATAAGAATCACGCTGGACGCGATATTGAATGGGGCAATCCCCATATTGCGCATCCGGGTCAGGGTCGTGGGGGCATCGTTGGTGTGCAGGGTCGACAAAACCAGGTGACCCGTCTGCGCTGCCTTGATAGAAATATCTGCGGTCTCCAGATCGCGAATTTCACCGACCATGATGATGTCGGGATCCTGCCGCAGAAAGGATTTCAGGGCCACGGCAAAAGTCAACCCCGCTTTTTCATTGACGTTGACCTGATTGACCCCGGGCAGGTTGATTTCCGACGGGTCTTCCGCGGTGGCAATGTTCACGCCCGGCTTGTTTAGCAGGTTCAGGCAGGTATATAGCGACACGGTCTTGCCGGAACCCGTCGGGCCCGTGACCAGAATCATTCCATAGGGGCGCCCTATGGCCTCCAGCAGCCGCTCTTTTTCCTGGGGTTCGTAGCCCAGCGCATCAATCCCAAGCTTGGCGCTGCTCGGGTCCAGGATACGAATAACGATTTTTTCCCCAAACAGGGTGGGGAGGGTGCTCACACGGAAGTCGATCACCCTGTCCGGGCCCACTTTCAATTTCATGCGTCCGTCTTGCGGGACTCTCTTTTCTGAAATATCCAGGCGGGAGATCACCTTGATGCGGGATGCGAGCTTGTCCTTGATCGCGATGGGCGGGGACGCGATTTCCCGGAGTTCTCCATCGATCCGGAATCTCACCCGGTACTGGTGTTCGTAGGGTTCAAAATGCAGGTCCGAGGCCCGCATATTGAATGCGTCGAGCAGCATCTTGTGCAGGAACTTGACGATGGGCGCATCTTCCACATCGCCGGCACCGGCGTCGTTGTTGTCGGGTGCTTCTTCTACGGCTACATCGTCGAAATCAAAGTCGCCTCCACCGCTCACCAGGGTGTCCATCGACTCACTGGTTGATTTTGTGGTGGATTCTACCAGTCGGCTGAGCTTGTCATATTCAGCGATAATCCAATCCACCCCCATCTGGGTCGTGAATTTGATTTTCTCGGCAGCTTCCTGGTCAGTGGGATCGGCGGTCGCGACGATCAGACGATTATTGCGTTTGCTGAGGACAACGACCCGATACGCCTGACATATTTTGGGATCGAGAAGCTCTTTGGGCAGTCGAAGCGGATCAATTGCTTCCAGATCCAGCAAGGGCGCACCAAACACGGCTGAAACGGTGTGCGCCAAATCGGCAGCCGACACGGCACCAGATCCCGTCAATTCCGCAATAAAACTGGTGCGGCTGATTTGTGATTTTTTGTAAATGTCCTCTGCCGACTTTTGGGTCAACTTGCCGGCGGACATCAACGCCCTGCCCAATCCGGGAAGGGCCACTGCAGAGGCTTCTTTGGGGGCAGTATCAACAGCGGCCATGTAACCGGTAATGTGTTAGGTGTGGAAAAGAATCCATCCTATCATCACCGATCAGCCACAAGCTGTACAGCCGTCGATATTGGCAACAGCACCACAGAACCGGCGCTTTTGTTGAAAATGCGGTCTTGTGGTCGGGGTGAGAGGATTCGAACCTCCGGCCTCTACGTCCCGAACGTAGCGCTCTACCAGGCTAAGCTACACCCCGTTGTGTGCGATTGCACTCGAAAGTGGATGCAATGGGGCATCTCAGTTGCGTCGTGCAAGCAATTGCGCGGCCAATTCTAGCAAACCTGCTGAATAGGCATTGGCGGGTAATTGCTCGGCCGCGGCCATGGCGCGGCGGGCCTCGCCGAAGGCCGCCGCCCGGGTGATGTCCAGTGCGCCGGTGTCGCGGACAATCTGCACGATCTCGGCCAATTGGTCGGTGGAGCCCTGTTCAATGGCGTGGCGCACGGTCTGCGCCTGGCTCTGCGTTCCGCGTTCCATGGCGGCGATCAGGGGCAGGGTGGACTTGCCTTCCCGAAGATCGTCTCCCAGATTCTTACCCATTTCCACTGCGTCGCCGTCGTAGTCGAGAACGTCGTCAATGATCTGGAAGGCGGTTCCCAGTGCCTGCCCGTAGGTTGCGCAGGCCTCTTCGACATCGGGCGGGCTGCCCGCAAGCACCGCGCCAAGGCGGGCACTGGCTTCAAACAGCTTGGCGGTCTTGGACCGGATGACACGCAGGTAGCCCGCTTCGTCGAGCGATGCATCGTGCATGTTCATGAGCTGCAGCACTTCCCCCTCGGCGATCACATTGGTGGCTTCCGAGAGTATTTCCATGATGCGCATGCTGCCCGCCTCGACCATCATCTGGAAGGAGCGGGTGTGCAGGAAATCGCCGACGAGCACGCTGGCAGGGTTGCCAAAAGTTTCGTTGGCAGTGGGGCGGCCGCGGCGCAGGGTGGAGGCATCCACGACATCGTCGTGCAGCAGGGTGGCGGTGTGGATCAGCTCCACGACGGCCGCGAGACTGTGGCGCTGCGCGCCTCGGTAGTCCAGGGCTCCGCACACCATGAGCAAAAGCGCGGGCCGCAGGCGCTTGCCGCCGGCGGCAATGATGTATTGGGATATCTGCGCCACCAGGGGAACGCTGGAAGTCAGGCGCTGACCGATGACCTTGTCGACCTCGTGCATGTCTTGTGCAACGAGCAGGAGGGGCGATGCGGCGGGGGCGGTGTGGTCAGTCAAGATGGTGGTCGCAGAAAGAGACCGGATTATAGGAAGCCCTGAAGGCGCCCCGGCGCGTTGCGCGAGGCCGCCGCTCGGCCGGCATGCGGGGGCTGGCGCTGCTCGGATCGATGCGCTATACTCTTGGGCTCTGCGGAAATTCGTCTGCAGAACTCATATCAAGAGGTCAACATGTACGCGGTCATAAAAACCGGCGGCAAGCAGTATCGCGTTGCTTCCGGCGAAAAAATTAAAGTAGAACAGATTGCTGCGGACGTAGGCCAGGAAATTGTGATCGATCAGGTTTTGGCAGTCGGCAACGGCGCTGAACTCAAGATCGGTACGCCCCTGGTGTCCGGCGCAACCGTGAAAGCCACTGTCGTGGCCCACGGCAAGCACGACAAGGTGCACATCTTCAAGATGCGCCGTCGCAAGCACTATCAAAAACGCCAAGGCCATCGCCAGCAGTTCACTGAGCTGCAAATCGGTGCGATTGCTGCTTAATCGAAGGAGCTAGTCATGGCACAGAAAAAAGGCGGCGGCTCTACGCGAAACGGGCGCGACTCCAAGCCAAAGATGCTGGGTGTCAAGGCGTTCGGTGGTGAACTGATCAGCGCTGGCTCGATCATCGTGCGCCAACGCGGCACGCGTTTCCACCCCGGCAACAATGTCGGCGTGGGCAAGGATCACACCTTGTTCGCCCTGGTGGACGGCCACGTGTCGTTCGGCACCAAGGGTGCGTTGTCCAAGTCCACGGTCAATGTGACTCCTGCCTGAGGTTCATTCCTCCGGTAGCCATCGAAGCCCCGCTTTGCCGGGGCTTTGTTGTTTGGTCTGTACGATGGCGCGTTCAAGCCATTCGCAGACAGCGCCTCCGAGGCGTTCCGCTGCTCCGACCTGCCGGGTAACCTGCCGTTGGTGCCGCGCCCTTTTGTAAACTGGATATCCCATGAAGTTCGTCGATGAAGCCTTTATTGACATTGCCGCAGGCGATGGTGGCAATGGCTGCGTGTCTTTCCGGCATGAAAAGTACAAGGAGTTCGGCGGTCCCAACGGGGGCGACGGTGGGCGCGGCGGGCATGTGTTCGCGGTGGCGGATCCGAATCTGAACACCCTGGTGGATTTTCGCTACTCTCGGCGCCACGAGGCCAAGCGCGGGGAGCATGGCATGGGATCGGACATGTTCGGTGCCGCTGGCACCGACATCACCCTCAAGATGCCCGTGGGCACCATCATCACCGACGCTGAAACAGGGGAAGTGCTGTACGAGCTGCTCAACCCGGGCGAGGTCATCACCATCGCCAAGGGCGGGGATGGTGGTTTTGGCAACATGCGCTTCAAGAGCGCCATCAACCGCGCGCCCCGCCAGAAGACGCCGGGCTGGCCCGGCGAGAAGAAGAACCTGAAACTGGAACTGAAGGTGCTGGCCGACGTGGGCCTTCTGGGCATGCCCAATGCGGGCAAATCGACCTTCATCACGGCGGTGTCCAACGCCCGCCCCAAGATCGCGGACTACCCGTTCACCACGCTGCACCCCAACCTGGGTGTCGTGCGCGTGGGCCCTGAGCAGAGCTTTGTGGTGGCCGATATTCCCGGGCTGATCGAAGGCGCTTCGGAAGGTGCAGGCCTCGGGCACCAGTTCCTGCGCCACCTGCAGCGCACCCGCCTGCTGCTGCACATTGTCGATCTGGCGCCCTTCGATGATGCGGTGGATCCGGTGGCCCAGGCCAAGGCCATCGTGAACGAGCTCAAGAAATACGACCAGCAGCTGTACAACAAGCCGCGCTGGCTGGTGTTGAACAAGCTGGACATGGTGCCTACCGAAGAGAGGGAAACGCGGGTGAAGGACTTCGTCAAGCGCTTCAAGTGGAAAGGGCCCGTCTTCGAGATTTCTGCCCTCACGCGCGAAGGTTGCGAGCCGTTGATCCATGCCATCTTCCGCCACGTGCAGTCCGAGCAGCGGGTGGAGAACGAGCCGGTGGAGGTGGATCCCCGCTTTGCCGGAGATGCTCCGGCCTGATCCGCCGCAAAGCCTTTCTGGTTTGAGTGCTATATTTTTAATAGCTATCGGCGCTTGATGGACAGGCGCTAGTGGCCAAAAACACTAAAAAAATGGTTTCCAGCGTATTGCGAGATGCCCGCCGCATCGTGGTGAAGGTGGGTTCCAGTCTTGTGACCAATGAGGGGCGTGGCCTCGACGAAACCGCCATTGGTGAATGGAGCCGCCAGCTGGCGGCCCTGGTGCGTGGCGACGGCGGCGTACCGCGCGAGGTCGTGATGGTGTCCAGCGGTGCCATTGCCGAAGGCATGAAGCGCCTGGGCTGGACCACGCGGCCGCACGAAGTCCACGAGTTGCAGGCCGCTGCCGCCGTCGGGCAGATGGGACTGGCGCAGATGTACGAAACCAAGCTGCGCGAGCAGGGCATGGGCAGCGCGCAGGTGCTGCTCACCCATGCGGACCTGGCCGACCGGGAGCGCTACCTGAACGCGCGCTCGACCTTGCTCACGCTGCTGCGCCTGGGCGTGGTGCCGGTGATCAATGAGAACGACACCGTCGTCAACGACGAGATCAAGTTCGGCGACAACGACACGCTGGGTGCCCTGGTGGCCAATCTGGTGGAGGCCGATGCGCTGATCATCCTCACGGACCAGAAGGGCCTGTACACCGCCGATCCGCGCCGTGATGCATCGGCGCAGTTCGTCCACGAAGCCAAGGCGGGCGACCCGGCACTGGAGGCCATGGCCGGCGGCGCGGGTTCCAGCATCGGCAAGGGCGGCATGATCACCAAGATCCTGGCGGCCAAACGGGCTGCCGGCTCGGGGGCGTCCACCGTGATTGCCTGGGGGCGTGAATCCGACGTACTGGTCCGCCTCGTGCGGGGCGAGGCGCTGGGCACCTTGCTCGTGGCCCAGACGCAGAAGAAGCAGGCCCGCAAGCAGTGGATGGCCGACCACCTGCAGCTGCGGGGTTCGGTGGTGGTGGACGCCGGGGCGGCCGCCAAGGTGCGGGATGAAGGCAAGAGCCTGCTTCCCATCGGGATGACGGCGGTGGAGGGCGACTTCTCCCGTGGTGACGTGATTGCCGTGCGCGACGCCTCCGGCGCTGAAATTGCCCGCGGCCTGGCCAACTATGCGGCGGCCGAGGCGCGGATGCTGTGCCGCAAGCCCTCGACGGAGTTCGAAAGGCTTCTGGGGTATGTTGCGGAGCCGGAGATGGTGCACCGCGACAATCTGGTGCTGGCTGCCACCAGCTGATGGCCAAGCTCCAGGCCACTCGCACCCAGTCAAACGCCTGCTCTGCGCAGGCGTTTTTCATGGTGGCTGGCCACTGAAGGGCTAGCGCGGCGTGGTGACCGTGGGCAGGCCGTCCAGCTCCCCCGGCACACTGTTCTGCGGGTCGGGATCGAAGCTGGCGCCCGGAGGGAGCTCCATTCCCGGATTGATCAGCATGGACCCGGTCCGGAACATCGTGCCCGCGTGCTCCCCTTCGCGCGTGCGCATGCCGCTGCGCAGGTAGCGGTTGCGCTGCTCGTGGCGGGGCAGGTAGCGCGCCAGTTCCGTGAGGGCCATCTCATAGACGCCGCGCTTGAATTCGACCACCACGTCCAGCGGAACCCAGTAGTCGTTCCAGCGCCAGGCGTCGAATTCCGGGTGGTTGGTGGCACGGAGGTTCAGGTCCCAGTCGTGGCCCACCAGTTGAAGCAGATACCAGATTTGTTTCTGGCCTTTGTAGTGTCCGCGTGCATCGCGGCGGATGTACCGGTCAGGCACCTCATAGCGCAACCAGTCCCGGGTGCGGGCCACCACGCGCACGTGGTTGGGCAATAATCCCACTTCTTCATGCAGTTCACGGAACATGGCCTGTTCGGGGGTTTCACCCCGGTCAATGCCGCCTTGCGGGAACTGCCAGCTGTGGGTGCGTATGCGCTTGCCCCAGAACACCTGGTTTTTCTGGTTGAGCAGGATGATGCCGACGTTCGGCCGAAAGCCGTCCCGGTCAAGCATAATCAAACCCCAAATTTTTAAACTATGTCCATTATGCACGGCGCCTAGCGTGCAGCAAGTGGGCTGCCCCGTTCTGCCCGAAATCGATTCCGATGAAAGCCTCCCAATTCTTTATTTCCACCCTCAAGGAAGCTCCGGCGGATGCCGAAGTGGTCAGCCACAAACTCATGACGCGGGCGGGGCTGATCAAGAAGCTGGGCGCTGGCATCTACAACTACATGCCCATGGGGCTGCGGGTGATCCGCAAGGTCGAGGCCATCGTGCGCGAGGAGATGAACCGCGCGGGGGCCGTGGAGCTGACCATGCCCGTGGTGCAGCCGGCCGAGCTGTGGCAGGAAACGGGCCGTTTCGACAAGATGGGCCCCGAGTTGCTGCGCATCCAGGACCGCCATGGCCGCGATTTCGTGGTGCAGCCCACCAGCGAGGAAGTGATCACTGACATCGCGCGCCAGGAGCTCAAGAGCTACAAGCAGCTGCCCAAGAACTTCTACCAGATCCAGACCAAGTTCCGCGATGAGCGCCGCCCACGCTTTGGCCTCATGCGCGGGCGTGAATTCGTCATGAAGGACGCCTACAGCTTCGACCGCGACCAGGGGGCCGCCAAGGCCAGCTACCAGGTCATGGCGCAGGCCT
Source organism: Acidovorax sp. GW823-FHT01C06 (assembly GCF_058798375.1). NCBI lineage: Bacteria > Pseudomonadati > Pseudomonadota > Betaproteobacteria > Burkholderiales > Comamonadaceae > Acidovorax > Acidovorax sp. GW823-FHT01C06. The sequence goes on along the minus strand of NZ_JBXAKN010000002.1, from coordinate 412,922 downwards.
ACCGCCGCATCTTCGACCGCTTTGGCCTGACCTACCGCGCCGTGGCGGCCGACAGCGGCGCCATCGGTGGCGACCTCTCCGAAGAGTTCCAGGTGATCGCCGCCACGGGCGAGGACGCCATCGTCTACTGCCCGGCGAGCGACTACGCCGCCAACATGGAAAAGGCCGAAGCGCTGGCCCCTTCTGGTCCACGCGGCGCTGCCACGCGGGCGCTGACCAAGACGGCCACGCCGGGCAAGAGCACCTGCGCCGACGTGGCAGAGCTGCTTGGCGTGCCACTGGCGACCACCGTGAAGTCGCTGGTCCTGGCCACGGACGAAACCAATGAGGCGGGCGAGATCGTCAAGACCCAGGTCTGGCTGCTGCTGCTGCGCGGCGATCACGACATGAACGAGATCAAGGTGGCCAAGGTGCCGGGCATGGCGGGTTTCCGCTTTGCCACGCTCTCCGAAATCGAGGACCACTTTGGCTGCAAGCCCGGCTACCTGGGCCCCATCGGCCTGAAGAAGCCCCTCAAGATCGTGGTGGACCGCGAGGTGGCCGTCATGGCCGACTGGATCTGCGGCGCCAACGAGCCCGATTTCCACATCACCGGCGTCAACTGGGGCCGCGACCTGCCCGAGCCCGACGCCGTGGCCGACCTGCGCAACGTGGTGGCGGGCGACCGCTCGCCGGACGGCAAGGGCGAACTGGCCATCGAGCGCGGCATCGAGGTGGGCCATGTGTTCTATCTGGGCACCAAGTACAGCAAGGACATGAACGCCACCTTCCTGGGTGACGACGGCAAGCCGGCCTTCTTCGAGATGGGCTGCTATGGCATCGGCGTCACGCGCCTGCCCGCCGCCGCCATCGAGCAGAACCATGACGAGCGCGGCATCATCTGGCCCGACGCCATCGCTCCGTTCACCGTGGTCGTGTGCCCCGTCGGCATGGACCGCAGCGAGGCCGTCAAGGCCACGGCCGAATCGCTGTATGCAGACCTGCTGGCCGCGGGCGTGGACGTGATCCTGGACGACCGTGGCGAGCGCCCTGGCGCCATGTTCGCCGATTGGGAGCTGATCGGCGTGCCGCACCGCGTGACCATCGGCGACAAGAGCCTCAAGGAGGGCGTGGTCGAATACCAGCATCGCCGTGACACGGCGGCCACCAAGGTGCCCACGGCAGACATCCTGGCCCACGTGAAGGGCCGCATGGCGGTATGAGCGAGGCGCGGCTGGCTTTGGCGGTAGGGGGGACGCCCGAGGGCGGCGGCCTGTCCCGCCGTGCATGCCTGGCCGCCCTGTCCGCCCCCGCGGCGTGGCTGGCGGCCCCTGCAGCGGCGCATGCGGGCGGCCAGCTCGAAGAGCCTCTGATGGACTCCGTGCGCACGGCGCTGAGCTCGGCCATTGCCAACCAGGCCCCGCCCGAACCCGAGTTCTTCACCACCGAGGCCCGCATCCACTACCTGCGCTGGCTGGGCACCATGAGTGACCGGCTGCGCCGCCGCAAACCCGAGTGGGAGATCCGGCGCGACTTCCTGCAGACCGCCTGGTACGAATCCAAGCGCGCCGGGCTCGATGTCTCCCTGGTCCTGGGGCTGATCCAGGTCGAAAGCGCCTTCCGCAAGTTTGCCGTCTCCAGCGTGGGCGCTCGCGGCTACATGCAGGTCATGCCGTTCTGGACGCGCGTGATCGGCGACGGCGATGCGGGCAAGCTGTTCCATCTGCAGACCAATCTGCGCTTTGGCTGCGTGATCCTTCGCCACTACGTCGACCGGGAACGGGGTGACCTGTTCATGGCGCTGGGCCGCTACAACGGCAGCCGTGGGCGCTCGCCCTACCCGGATGCGGTGTTTGGCGCCCAGCGCAACTGGCTGTTTGGCGAGAAGCCTCAGCTGCCCGCAGCCTGAAGCGGTCCCCTGCGGCGCCCGGCCTTGGTGCCAACGCAGCCCGGCGCCGGAGGACAGACCCGTGGAATCCGCGCAGCGGCCATCGATGCGGATACGGGTGCTCCTATTCCTATAGCTGCTGGCGCTTATGCTGAGGGCGTTGGAGCCCGATTTGATCCATGCTTTGGCAGGCCGCTGTGGCAGGCGCCGTGCCGCACCGGGCCCGACGGGCATGACCGCGAAGGCATCCCTACTTCACAGGCGCCGCGGTGCTGTCCGCCGGAGGGGGCGCGGCAGGGCTTTCCGCCTGGGGCGCACCCAGGCGGGACACCATCACCTGGTCGATGCGGTAGCTGTCCACGTCCAGCACCTCGAACTTGTAGCCGCCCCAGCTCACGCTGTCCGTGCGGCGCGGTACGCGGCGCAGCATCACCATCAGGAAGCCGGCCAGCGTCTCGTATTCTTCCGCGTGGGGCAATTCGTCGAGCGACAGCGCATGCAGCACGTCTTCGATCGGCGTGACACCGTCGATGAGCCATGAATTCTCGTCGCGCCGCACGATCTGCTCTTCGTCCGCCGGGCCCACCAGGTCGCCCATCACCGTGCTCATCACGTCGTTCAGGGTCACCACGCCCACCACCAGGCTGTACTCGTTGACGATGACGGCAAAGTCCTCGTGCACCTGGCGGAACTGCTCCAGTACCTCCGAGAGGGTGAGCCGGTCGGGCACGATCAGCACCTTGCGCACCAGGCTGTCGTCCGCCAGCGAGATGGGCTGGTTGTTCAGCACGCGCTGGAAGAGATCCTTCGCGTCCACGTAACCCACCACGTGGTCGATATCGCCCTCGCAGACGGGGTAGGTCGAAAACGGCTCGGCCGCGATGCGCAGGCGGATGACGGAGTCGGGCTCGTCGCGCAGGAAGAAGGCGATCCGGTCGCGGGGCGACATGGCGCTGGACACCGTGCGCGTATCCAGCTCGAACACGTTGGTGATGACCTGCTGCTCGCGGGCCGCCAGCACCCCGGCGCGCGCGCCCGCCTCCATCATCGCCAGGATGTCGTCCGAGGTGATGCGGTCATCGCGCAGGGACGACATGCCCAGCACCCGGAACAGCGCATCGGCCCCCCGGCTGTAGAACCACACCACGGGGCGCAGCAGCGTCATGCACCAGGCCATGGGCTGTGCCAGCCGCACCACCAGGCGCTCCGGCTCGGCCATGCCCAGGCGCTTGGGAAACAGGTCGGCAAACAGGATGAACAGCGAGGTGATGACCAGGAACGACGCGAGGAAGCCGGCGGTCTGCGCGGTCGGCTCCGAAAACCACAGTCCGAACAATGCGCTGAAATGGGGGCTCAGCGCTCCCTCGCCCACGATACCGCCGAGGATGGCCACGGCGTTCTGGCCCACCTGCACCACCGTGAAGTAGTCGCCGGGCTGCTCCTGCATGCGCAGCACCCGGTCAGCGCGCGCGTCCCCCTCATCGGCCATCTGGCGCAAACGCAGGCGGCGCGCCGCCGCGAGCGAAATCTCGGCCATCGAAAAAAAGGCGCTGGCCGCGATGAGCAGGCCGATGATGAAAAGGCTTTGGGACAGGGTCATGGGACGGGCTACGGCGAAGGCGGGCAGGGCCTGGGCAAGCCCTTTGGACAAGTGTAGCGGGCAGCCTGCCTGCCCCAGTGTGCCCGCGCTGCGCGCTGGCCTCCCTCGCACCGGCCCGTCCCAGGTTGCGCACCGATCGGCGCGTCGTCACCGATTTGTCCAGATGCAGTGCGCAATCCGGCGCATCGGGGCCATCATTCGGACGCAGTCCATTGACATTGATGGAGTGAGCCGCAAGGTCGGAGGCGGCGCGCTCCCGGGTGTTCACTGTGGAATGCTGCGGGTGGGCATGCTGGAGCGCGCGCATGTGCCGTAGGATGAGGCATAGGAGCGGCACCGGGGCGCATTGTGGTCGGCTGCGGCATGGCGCATGAGTGCCTCGGATCGTTCCTGCCGGGGTCCACCGTTGCCTTTCTTCGGCAAAAAACTACGATGGCAGATTTTTTTCTGGCAGTGCCGGTGCCCCGGCACTGCATCAGCCCTGCGCGGCTACAGCATGGCCTCGCGCTGCTGCTCGGCGCGCGACGCGCCGATGGCGGTTTCCACCTTCTTGACCTCTTCGGGCGGCGGCAGCACGGCGGGCATGCCCAGCGCCTCAATGGCCAGTTCGCGGCACCAGCCCTTGGTGTGGTAGAGGTGGTGGTCCTCGTCCTTTTCCACGGCCTTGTGGGCCGCTTTCAGCGTCTGGCCCACGTCCCCCGTGGCCACCTCGGCCACCTTGCCCAGCAGTTCCCAGTTGGCGTGGTCCTTGGTCTCGGCGTGCACCACGCATTCGCAGGCCACCAGCTGGGCGGCGGCGGGGTCGCCCGCCTGTTTCGCCAGCAGCATGGCCTTGACCAGGGATTCGCCGATGTGCTTGACCACCGCCCGGCTGGGTGACTGCGCGGCCGGGTCCAGGCCCAGGGCGTCGCACAGGCTGCGCACCACCTCCTGGTGGGTCAGGGTTTCTTCCAGATAGGTCTGCCATTCCTTCTTGAGATCCGGGTTCACGGCGCAGGTGAGCGCGGTGCGGTACACCTGCTCGCCGCCGAGTTCGGTCTCCATCATCTGGAGCACGAGATCATCAAGCTGGTGGCTGTCATAGTGGGCTTTGGGCATGGTTTCTCCTTCGGTGGTTGGGTTGGCAATGGGGTGTGCGCAGGGGGTGTTCGTTCATGCGAGGGTGCGGACCCTGGGTTCGCGCTCCCATTGGCGGGTCTGTGCGGCCGCCAGGAAGCCCTGCACGTCGGCCGGGTCCACCACGCCCGCATCGGGCTCGATGCCCCCGGCCTGCAGGATGGCCTGGGTGCCCTTGCAGGCCGCGATGGCCTTGAGGTGCCCGAACGCGTCGCGGAACCAGTCCACGGCGGCGGCCTCCTGGGCCAGCTGCGCGCCCATCTCGGGCGACAGCACCGAGGCCACGGCGTCGAACACCACCGATGGCGTGCCTTGCAGCTGCCCGTCGGCGGGCAGCTGGGTGCCGTCCCTGAGCCGGGCACCGCCCACCTTGGGCGCCACGATCTTGACGGTGGCGCCGGCCTTCTCCGCCGCCTTGCGCAGGTTGGCCACCGTGTTGCCGTTGGAGCCGTCGGCCACCAGGATGCCGATGCAGCGGCCCTGCAGCGTGGGCTTCATGCGGTCGATGATGCGCAGCGCGGGAGAGGGCGGCAGGTCCTGCACCGGATCGGCCACCGGCGGTGCGGGGGGCTGGGCCTGCAGGCCCAGCCCGTCGGCAACGCGCCGGGCCAGCTCGGGGTCCACATGCTGCAGGTGGCCCACCACGGCCTCGCGCACATGCGGCGTGCCCACCTTGGACAATTCGAACACCAGCGCGGACGCCATGTGCGCCTGCTCCAGCGGGCTCTGGCTGCGAAAGAACATGCGCGCCTGGCTGTAGTGGTCGGCGAAGCTCTCGGCGCGGATGCGCCCCTTGGCGCCGTCGTCCCCTTGCGCGAAATGCCGCATTCCCAGCGCCTGCGAGGCGCGCGGCGTATCGGCCTGCAGGCTGCTGGGCTCATAGTTCACGCGGCCCTTGGGCACCTGCATCTGCATGTGGCCGTCGCGCTGCATGTTGTGAAAGGGGCACTTGGGCGCATTGATGGGAATCTGCGCGAAGTTGGGCCCGCCCAGGCGCGACAGCTGCGTGTCCAGGTACGAGAACAGGCGGCCCTGCAGCAGCGGGTCGTTGCTGAAGTCGATGCCTGGCGGCACATTGGCGGGGCAATAGGCCACCTGCTCGGTCTCCGCGAAGAAGTTGTCGGGCCAGCGGTTGAGCACCATGCGGCCCACGGGCTGCAGCGGCACCAGTTCCTCGGGAACGAGCTTGGTGGGGTCCAGGTGGTCGAACGGAAAGCGCTCCGCATCCTCTTCGGTGAAGAGCTGCACGGACAGCTCCCATTCCGGGAAATCGCCCGCCTCGATGGCCTCGAACAGGTCGCGCCGGTGGAAGTCGTTGTCCGCCGCCTGCAGCTTCACGGCCTCGTCCCACACCGTGGACTGGATGCCCAGCTTGGGGCGCCAGTGGAATTTCACGAAGGTGCTGTCGCCCGCGGCGTTGATCAGGCGGAAGCTGTGCACGCCGAAGCCTTCCATCATGCGCAGGCTGCGCGGGATGGTGCGGTCGCTCATCGCCCACATGATCATGTGCAGCGACTCGGGCATCAGCGAGATGAAATCCCAGAAGGTGTCGTGCGCGCTGGCCGCCTGGGGAAACGCACGGTCGGGCTCCATCTTGACGGCGTGCACGAGGTCGGGAAACTTCATCGCGTCCTGGATGAAGAACACGGGGATGTTGTTGCCCACCAGGTCCCAGTTGCCCTCGGGGGTGTAGAACTTGACGGCGAAGCCGCGCACGTCGCGCGGCGTGTCCACCGAACCGGCGCCGCCCGCCACGGTGGAAAAGCGCGTGAACACGGGTGTCTGAACGCCCACCTCCGTGAGCACGCGGGCGGTGGTGTACTGCTTGAGCGAATGGGTGAGCTCGAAGAAACCGTGGGCCGCCGAGCCGCGCGCGTGCACGATGCGCTCGGGAATGCGCTCGTGGTCGAAGTGGGTGATCTTCTCGCGCAGGATGAAATCCTCGAGCAGCGTGGGGCCGCGCGGCGACGAACGCAGGGAGTTCTGGTTGTCCGCCACGGGAATGCCCAGCTGCGTGGTGAGCACGGGGTGCTTGCCGCCAGCTTGCTGCTGCAACTCGCCCGCGTTGCCGCGGTAGGTGTCGGCCTGGGTGGAGGAGGGAGCAGCGGGCAGCGTCTTCTTTGCCGCGCCGCGGGTGGTGGGGGTTCGTGCCATGGGCGCTCCTGAACGGTGGGAAGGAAGGGAAACAAGCCCCCATCTTTGAGGGCCACACGCCGCCGCGGGGTAGGACGCCACCGTATCGGGCCGTCGTCGGCGGGCGGTGATCCGGCCGGCTGGCCGGATACGTAAGCGCTTGCAACGCCGCGCCGGGTGCAGTGCCGTTTTGTTACGCTTGCCGGTTCCTTCGGAGGGGACAGCGTGAACGCAAAGAAATGGATGCTGGCCACCAGCCTGTCGCTGGCGGCCTGGGGGGCGCAGGCCCTGCAGATCACCAGCTTTTCGCCGCAGGGCGAAGTGGCCCGGGTGCGGCAGGTGGTGGCCAAGTTCGATGCCGCTGCCGTCAACTTTGGCGACCCCAAGGCGCCCGCGCCGCTGGCCCTGAGCTGCAGCGATGCCGGGGCCACCAAGGGCACGGGCCGCTGGACGGGAGAGCGCGAGTGGGTGTTCGACTTCGAGCGCGACCTGCCGCCGGGGGTGCGCTGCACCGCCACCGTCAGGGCAGGGTTCAAATCGGCCGCTGGCGCTGAATTGACGGGCGCGAAAAGCTATCAATTCAATAGCGGAGGGCCATTCGTGCAGACCATCCGCCCGAACCCCTACCAGGAGATCGACGAAGAGCAGTTCTTCGTGCTGCAGCTCAATGGCCCCGCCACCACCGCCAGCGTGCAGGGCAATGTGTGGTGCACGGCCGAAGGCGTGGGCGAGCGCATCCCGGTCCGGTTGATCGAGGGCGCGCAGCGGGCCGAGATCCTGAAGGCGCTGGGCCTGGAGAAAAGCGCCGCGCAGGAGCCCCTGCAGTACGCCGCGCTGGCCTGCAACCGGCGGTTCACGTCCGGTTCGCGCATGCAGGTCGTGTTCGGCAAGGGCGTCGCCACGCCCAGCGGGGTGGCCAACGCGGTGGAAAAACGCTTTGACTTCAAGGTGCGCGAGCCCTTCTCGGCCGAATTCAGCTGTGAGCGGGAGAACGCGCAGGCGGCCTGCCTGCCCATCCGTCCGCTGCAGCTGTCCTTCAATGCCCCCGTGCCGCGCAAGCTTGCAGCGGCCATCCGCCTCAAATCGGCCAAGGAGACGCTCCAGCCCCGGATGGAAGGCGCGGGCGATGGCCAGGCGGGCGATGCGCTGGTGAACAGCGTGCAGTTCGCCGCGCCCCTGGCCGAGAACACGGCGTTCACGCTGGAGCTGCCCAAGGACCTCAAGGACGCCTCGGGCCGTCCGCTGCGCAATGCCGACAGCTTTCCGCTGAAGGTGGCCACGGGCGGCATGCCGCCGCTGGCCAAGTTCGCGGCGGCGCCGTTCGGCATCGTGGAGCGTTTTGCCGAGGGGCCGCGCTCCGACAAGCCCCCCGCGCTGCTGCCGGTGACGCTGCGCAATGTCGAGGCGGCGCTGCGCGTGCAGGGGCTGCAGCCGGGCGCCGAGGCGCCGGCAGGCAAGGTGAGCACGCTCAAGCCCCGCACCGATGCGGACATCATCGCGTGGTTCCGCAAGGTGCAGCGCTATGACAACTACGTGGTGAACCGCAAGCAGGCGCGGCAGGACGTGAGCGGCCCGCTGCCCAAGGCGCTGGACGAGGACAAGGAGTACGTGCAGTCGCGCATGCTGTCGCTGCTGGCGGGCAAGGGCGGGGTGAAGACGCTGGACCTGCCCAGGCCTTCCGGCAACGACCCGCGCCCGTCCGAGGTGGTGGGCATTCCCCTCACGCCCGGGTTCCACGTGGTGGAGATCGCCTCGCAGAAGCTGGGCGCCTCGCTGCTCGACGAACGCCATGGCGATGCCCGCACGATGTATGTGCGCACCTCGGCCCTGGTCACCAACCTGGGCGTGCATTTCAAGCTGGGCCGCGAGAACGCACTGGCCTGGGTGACCACGCTGGACAAGGGCCAGCCGGTGCAGGGCGCCACGGTGCGTGTGTCCGACTGCAAGGGCAACGAGCTGGCGCAGGCCATCACCAACGACCAGGGGGTCGCGAACATCGAGGGCCTGTCGTCCGAACCGCCGCGCTGCGGCGATGCCTACCACGGCGGCGATGGCGGCCAGGCCTATTTCGTGAGTGCGCGCCACAAGGGCGACGACGGCGTGGAGGACATGGCCTTCACGTGGAGCGACTGGCAGCGCGGCATCGAGCCCTGGCGCTTCAACGTGCCTACGAACAGCGCCCCGCGCCCCAGCGAGCGGGCCCACACCATCTTCGACCGCACCCTGTTCCGGGCGGGCGAAACCGTGTCGATGAAGCACGTGCTGCGCTCTGAAACCCGCCAGGGGTTCGCGCTGCCCGCGCAGCGGCCCGAGACCCTGGTCATCACCCATGTGGGCAGCGGCCAGCAATTCACCCAGAGCCTCGCATGGCGCACGACCGCCACCGGGGGGCTGAGCGCGCAGAGCAGCTTCGCCGTGCCGCCCGCCGCCAAGCTCGGCGTGTACCAGGTGGAGCTGCGCAGCGATTCCGACAATGAGCGCAGCTTCAGCTCGGGCGAGTTCCGCGTGGAGGAATTCCGCCTGCCGGTGCTCGAAGGGCGCATTGCGCCGGCCGACAAGAAGGCGCTGGTGCGCGTGCGCTCGGTGCCCACCGACGTGCAGGTCAACTACGTGGCGGGCGGCGGCGCGGCCCATCTGCCGGTGCGGGTGTCCGCCCTGGTGCGCGGCAAGAGCCTGCAGTACGCCGACTACGAGGCCTTCAGCTTCAACCCTCCGCGCAAGCGCGCGCAGGCCTCCAGCGCGGGTGGCGACGACGAGGAGCCCGCCGCCAGCCAGGACGCGCGCGTGATCGCCGACAAGCTGCCGCTCACGCTGAACAAGGACGGCGCGGGCAAGCTGACCATCGACAACGTGCCCCAGGCGCGCGAACCACAGGAATTGCTGATGGAGGCCACGTATGCCGACCCCAACGGCGAGGTGCAGACCCTGCGCGGCACGCACACGCTGTGGCCCGCCGGCGTGGTGGCGGGCGTGAAGACCGAGGGCTGGGTCTCGGCCCGCCAGAAGATCCGCTACCAGGCCCTGGCGCTGCAGCACGACGGCAAGCCCGCCGCCGACACCTCGCTGCAGGTGCAGGCCATCGCGCGCATCACGACCACCACGCGCAAGCGCATGGTGGGCGGCTTCTACAGCTATGACAACCAGACCGAAACGAAAGACCTGGGCACGCTGTGCAGCGGCAAGAGCGACGCGCGCGGCCTGCTGCTGTGCGAGTCCAGGCTGGATGAGCCCGGCGAGGTGGAACTGGTGGTCACGGCCACCGACCGCGACGGCAACACCAGCGTGGCCGCCTCGTCGGTGTGGGTCACGCGCCAGGGCGAGCTGTGGTTTGGCGGCGAGGACCACGACCGCATCGACCTGCTGCCCGAGAAGAAAAGCTACCAGCCGGGCGAGACCGCCAAGTTCCAGGTGCGCATGCCGTTCCGCTTTGCCACGGCACTGGTGGCGGTGGAGCGCGAGGGCGTCATCGACACCCAGGTGGTGCAGCTCAACGGCCAGGACCCGACGGTGAGCCTGAAGGTGCAGCCGGATTGGGGCCCGAACGTGTACGTGAGCGTGCTGGCCCTGCGCGGGCGCCTGCGCGAGGTGCCGTGGTACAGCTTCTTCACCTGGGGCTTCAAGGCGCCGCGCGAGTGGTGGACCTCGTTCTGGTACGAGGGCAAGGAGTACCAGGCGCCCACGGCGCTGGTGGACCTGTCCAAGCCCGCCTTCCGGCTGGGCCTGGCCGAGATCCGCGTGGGCACGCAGGCCCACCAGATCAGCGTGAAGGTGGCGGCCGACAAGGAAAGCTATGCCGTGCGCGGCAAGGCGCAGGTCACCATCACCGCCACGTTGCCGGGCGGCAAGCCCGCCGCCAATGCCGAGGTGGCCGTGGCCGCCGTGGACCAGGCGCTGCTGGAGCTGATGCCCAACACCAGCTGGAACCTGCTCGAAGCCATGCTCCAGCGCCGCAGCTGGGGCGTGGAGACCTCCACCGCGCAGATGGAGATCATCGGCCGGCGCCACTATGGCAAGAAGGCCGTGCCTGCCGGCGGCGGAGGGGGCAGGGCGCAGACGCGCGAGCTGCTCGACACGCTGCTGCTGTGGGAGCCGGCCCTGCAGCTGGACGCCAACGGCCAGGCCAAGGTGACGGTGCCGCTCAATGACGCGCTGACCACCTTCAAGATCGTGGCGGTGGCCGATGCGTCCACCGGCCTGTTCGGCACCGGCAGCACCAGCATCCGCGCCACGCAGGATTTGCAGATCATCAGCGGCCTGCCGCCCCTGGTGCGCGAGGACGACCAGTTCCGCGCGCAGATCACGCTGCGCAACACCACCAAGGCGGCGATGAAGGTCGAGGTGGCGCCGCGCGCCACGCTGCTGGAGCTCAAGCCCCAGACCGTCGACATCCCCGCCGGCGAGTCGCGCGAGGTGGCCTGGAACGTCACCGCGCCGGCCCAGCTGGCGCAGACGCGCTCCGAGTCCATCCTGTGGGAGATCGAGGCCAAGGACACCGTCAGCGGCGCGCGCGATGCCCTCAAGGCACGCCAGCGCATCATCCCCGCCGTGCCGCTCACGGTGCAGCAGGCCACGCTCGTGCAGGTGGACGGCAGCTTCAGCCTGGACGTGAACCCGCCCGCCGATGCGCTGCCGGGCCGGGGCGGCCTCAAGATGTCGCTGCAGCCCAAGCTGGCCGAGGGCCTGCCCGGCGTGCGCGACTGGTGGGCCCGCTACCCGTTCGCCTGCCTGGAGCAAAAGACCAGCAAGGCCGTGGGCCTGCGTGACGGCGCGCTGTGGCAGACCGTGGTGGCGCAGTTGCCCACCTACCTGGACAGCGACGGCCTGGCCAACTACTTCCCGCCGCGCGACGGCGACGCCAACCGGGGCAGCGACACGCTCACGGCCTACGTGCTGGCGGCCACGCACGAGGCGGCCAGCCTCAACCCCGCGTTTGCCCTGCCCGACGAGGCCCGCGCGCCCATGGAGCGCGGCTTGATCGCGTTCGTGGAAGGCCGCATCCAGCGCAGCTTCTGGAGCCCGCGCAAGGACCTGGACATGCGCAAGGTGGCCGCGCTGGAGGCGCTCTCGCGCTACGGCAAGGCCCAGGGCCGGATGGTCGGCAGCATCACCATCGCGCCCAACCAGTGGCCCACGCACACGGTGATCGACTGGGTGAACGTGCTCAAACGCGTGGCCGACGTGCCCGAGCGCGACAAGCGCCTGGCCGAAGCCCTGCAGATCCTGCGCAGCCGCCTGTCGTTCCAGGGCACCAAGCTGATCTTCAGCACCGAGCAGGACGACTACTGGTGGTGGCTGATGCAGAACGGCGACGTGAACACCGCGCGCCTGATGCTCGCGGTGATGGACGACCCGGCCTGGAAGGACGACATGGGCCGCCTGGCCAACGGCTTCATCAGCCGCCAGCAAGCGGGCGCCTGGCACACCACCACGGCCAACCTGTGGGGTGGGCTGGCGCTGGAGAAATTCAGCGCCAAGTTCGAGGCCGTGCCGGTGTCAGGCAGCACCAAGGCCACGATGTCTGGCAACAGTGCTACCGTGGACTGGAGCAAGGTCGAGCGCGTGAAGGCCAGTGACGCCACGGGTTCCGCGCACCAGACGACCTGGTTCGGAGCCCCCGCATCGCCCGGCAACCTCAAGAACAACGACATGTTCCTGGCCTGGGGCAAAGCGGGTGGCAAGGAAAGCCTGGCGGTGGCCCACCAAGGGCCGGGCAAGCCGTGGCTCACCCTGCAGTCCGTGGCCGCCATCCAGCTCAAGGCTCCGTTTGCCGCAGGCTATGCCATCAAGAAGACCGTCACGCCGGTGGAGCAGGCCAACAAGTCGCTGCCCGCAGGCCAGTACACACGCGGCGACGTGCTGCGCGTGACGCTGGAGGTGAACGCCAGCGCCGACATGACCTGGGTGGCCATCACCGACCCGATTCCGGGCGGCGCCACCATCCTGGGCAGCGGCCTGGGCCGCGACTCGGCCATCGCCACGCAGGGCGAGAAGGCGAAGAGCGGCGCGGGCTGGCCCGCGTTCGAGGAGCGCAGCTTCGAGGCCTTCCGCAGCTACTACGAGTACCTGCCCAAGGGCACGGTCAAGATGGAGTACACCGTGCGCCTGAATAACGTGGGCGATTTCGCGCTGCCCCCGAGCCGCGTGGAGGCCATGTACGCGCCCGAGATGTTCGGCGAGCTGCCCAACGCGCGGGTCAAGGTGGAGGCGGCCAGGTAGCCGCGGCGCCGTGCCACGCCCCGTCATGAGCCGTCCTCGGAGCCGCGCGCCATGAGCCTCAGTGTCTTCGTGGAACTGCGGTTCTGGCTGCTGGTGGCGTTTTCCCTGGTGCTGCCCGCGGGCATCTACGGGCTGCTGCTGGCCACGCGCTCGATCTCGCGCATGGCGGTGCTGGGTTTTGGCGTGGCGCTGGTGCTGATCGCGGGCGTGGACGTGTACCTGCTGCAATCGCTCGCGGCCCTGGCCAAAGGCACGCCGTCGCTGGCGGACGACGCGGTGTTCATCTCCGAGCTGTCGATTGCCCTGTATATCCTGCCGGTGGTGTTCGGCGGCATCGGGGTCAACCTGATCTCGCACGTGCTGCTGCGCCACCTGACCGAGGCCGAAACGCGGTTCGACCGGGAGCATCGGGATGACTGACCGTGGCCGGCCCGTGGTGCCCGGGCGGGCGCGCAGGCCGTACAAGGGGTGGGCCGTGGCGGCCCTGTCCGCCTTCCTGGCGGCGCCCGCGGCGGCCATCGCGACTTTCGAGGAGGTGCGCGCGGACTTCAGACCGTCCGACACCGTGCTCCTCTCGCGCGAGGGCGAGGTGCTGCAGCGCCTGCGCACCGACACCACCGTGCGCCGTGGCCAGTGGGTGGCGCTGGCTGACATTTCACCCGCGCTGCGCACGGCCCTGGTGCTCAGCGAGGACAAGCGTTTCTTCGAGCACAGCGGGGTGGACTGGCAAGCCGCCTCGGCCGCCGCCTGGGGCAACCTGTGGAACCAGCGCACGCGCGGGGCCAGCACCATCACCATGCAGCTGGCGGGCCTGCTCGATGGGGACTGGCGCCAGGGGCCGGGCGGGCGCTCGGTGGCGCAAAAGCTCGGCCAGACGGTGGCCGCACAGGTGCTGGACCGGCGCTGGCGCAAGAACCAGATCCTGGAGGCCTACCTCAACCTCGTACCCTTTCGCAGCGAACTGGTGGGCATCGACGCCCTGAGCCGCACGCTGTTCGGCAAGGCCGCCCATGGCCTGGACGAGCGCGAGGCGGCCGTGGCGGCCGCGCTGGTGCGCGCGCCCAACGCGCGCCCCGGCCTGGTGGCGCAGCGGGCCTGCGGGGTGCTGCGCGACATGCGGGCGCAGCAGCCACCGGCGCGGCCGCCATCCCTGGCCTCCGGCCGTCCGGCACAGCACCTGCCCCCCGCGGACTGCGATGCCCTGGACCTGTTCGCCACGGCGGCGCTGCAGCGCCGCGCGTTCGATGCGAGCGAGGGCGTGGCCCCCCACTTCGCGCGGCACTTGCTGCGCCAGCGCTTCAAGGAAGGGGGCGTGGTGCCCGAGCGCGTGCAGAGCACGCTGCGCGCGCCGCTGCAGCGCTTTGCCGTGCAGACCCTGCAGCAGCACCTGCGGGAGCTGCGCGGGCGCAACGTGGAAGACGGCGCGGTGCTGGTGCTGGACAACGCCACGGGCGCGGTGCTGGCCTGGGTGGGCTCGTCGGGGCCGCTGAGCCAGGCCGGCGAGGTGGATGGCGTGCTGGCGCCGCGCCAGCCGGGCTCCACGCTCAAGCCGTTCCTGTATGCGCAGGCCATCGCCGAGCGGCGTCTCACGGCGGCCTCGCTGGTGGACGATTCGCCCGCGCACATCGCCACCGCGGGCGGCCTGTACATCCCGCAGAACTACGACCGCCAGTTCAAGGGCTGGGTGTCGGTGCGCACCGCGCTGGCGGCGTCACTGAACGTGCCGGCGGTGCGCACGCTGGTCATGGTCACGCCGGACGCGTTCCATCGCCAGCTCTCCGCGGCGGGCATGCCGCTGCGCGAAAACGGGGACTACTTTGGCTACAGCCTCGCGCTGGGCAGCCCCGAGGTGCCGCTGCTGTACCTGTCCAACGCGTTTCGCACCCTCGCCAACGGCGGGCGTCTGAGCCCGGTGGCATGGGCCCAGGCGCCCCCCGGCAAGGTCCCGGCCTTCGCCCCCGCGCTCGATCCGCGCGCGGCCTTCATCGTGGGCGACATCCTGTCCGACGGCAATGCGCGGGCGCGCACCTTCGGCACCGACAGCGTGCTGGCCACGCGCTTCTGGACTGCCGTGAAGACCGGCACCAGCAAGGACATGCGCGACAACTGGGCCGTGGGCTGGTCCGCGCGCTACACCGTGGGCGTATGGGTGGGCAATGCCAGCGGCGCGGCCATGCACGACGTGAGCGGCACCAGCGGCGCCGCGCCCATCTGGGCCGCGGTCATGGGCTTCCTGCACGCGCGCGAACCCAGCCGCGCCCCCAAGGCGCCCCCGGGCCTTGTCCGGGCCGCCGTGCAATTCGGGCCCGCCGCGCCACAGCCCGGTGGCGCGGGCGACGCCCGCCAGCCCCTGGAGGCGGCGCGGCAGGAGTGGTTCCTGGAGGGCACCCAGCAGCCCCTGTTTGCTATTGATTCAGGAGCTAACGAGCAAGACGAACCCAGCACCAGCACCAAAAGAATCCCCCATCCCCCGGGGCGCGAGGCCGGGGCGGCCGCGCCGGGCCTTGGCGCGCGCATCACGGCGCCGGCCCCCGGCACCATCATCGCGCTGGACCCGGACATCCCTCCCGCGCGCCAGCGCCTGCAGTTCACCGCCACGGGAAGCGGGTGGCTGTGGCGCATGGACGGCAGGCCGTTCGGGCGCGGCGCGCGCGTGGCCTGGATGCCCTGGCCGGGGCGGCACGTGGTGCAGCTCACCGATGCCCAGGGCCAGGTGCTGGACGAGGTCCGCATCGAGGTGCGCGGCGCGGGTGCCGTGGCGCCCGCACCCAGGGCCACTGCGCATTGACGCCACGAAATCCGAGGGATACGGTGTGACTTGCCGCCCGGCACGCCACAGGTAGACGCCTAGAATGGTTACAAGATATTTCTATGCCCTTTCTGCGCCAGTTCTTTTCCCACCGCCTGATCTGGCTGGCCCTGTTGGTCTCGCTGGGCATTGGCGCACTCTTCGCACGCACGATCTGGACCATTCGCGCTGACGAGTGGAACTACGCCGCCCAGACCAACGCCAATCTCGCGCGCACGCTGGAGCAGGGGCTGAGCTGGGCGCTCGACACGTTCGACAAATCGCTGGAAGGCGTGGCGCGCGAGGTGGGCAGGCCCGAGGTGTGGGCCCTGCCGCCCGACCTGCGCGCCCGGGTGGTGTTCGACAACTCCCTGCGCGCGCGTGGCGCGGGCGATGTGCTGGTGCTCGACACCCTGGGCAACGTGGTGCTCGATTCGGGCCCGCTGCCGCCGCGCCGGGTCAACTTCGCGGACCGCGACTATTTCACGGCGTTCCAGTCGGGCGGGCACCAGGGCCTGTTCGTGGGCAAGCCCGTGCCCTCGCGCGTGACCGGGCTCAACATCCTGCCGGTCTCGCGCGCCTACTACCGCCCGGACGGCAGCTTCGCCGGGGTGGTGGTGGGCGCCATCAGCCTGAGCTATTTCAATGAGCTGTTCGGTTCGCTCGACATGGGCCCCCACAGCGGGGTGAACCTGTTTCGCAGCGACGGCGTCGTGATCACCCGGTTTCCCTATGGCGACGCCGACGTGGGCCGCAGCCTGGCGGGCACCCCCAACATGATCCGCTTCCAGACGGAGGGCACGGGCACCTTCATCGGCACGTCCACCATCGACGGCATGGAGCGCCTGTATTCGTTCCGTCCCGTGGGGCGCTATCCGCTGATCCTCAACGTGGCGCAGTCCACCGACACCGTCCTGGCCAAGTGGTACCGCAGCGCCTGGGTGCTGGGCGGGTTCGCGCTGCTGCTGATGGTCAGCTGCGTGGGGCTGGCCACGCTGTTCGTGCGCGAGCTCACGCTGCGCCAGCAGGTCTCCGCGCGGCTGCGCGAGGCCGAACGCAACACGCGCACCATTCTCGACAACATGCCCTCGATGATCGGCTACTGGGATGCCGGGCTGCGCAACCGGTTCGCCAACCAGGTCTATTTCGAGTGGTTCGGCGTGCGGCCCGAGCGCATGCCCGGCATGCACCTGAGCGACCTGCTCGGGCCGGAGCTGTTCGCGCAGAACAAGCCGTTCCTGGACAGGGCGCTGCTGGGCGAGCCGCAACTGTTCGAGCGCACCTTCGCGGATGTGCATGGCGTTGCGCGCCACACCATGGCCTCCTACCTGCCCGACACCGAGGGCGGCAAGGTGCGTGGCATCTTCGTGCAGGTGACGGACATCTCGGAACGCAAGCGCATGGAGGACGAACTCTTTGACGAGAAGGAGCGCGTGCGCCTCACGCTGCAGTCCATCGGAGACGCGGTGGTCTGCGCGGACGCCCATGGAGCGGTCACGTACCTGAACCCGGTGGCCGAGCGCCTGACCGGCTGGCAGGCCTTCGACGCGGCGGGCCACAACGTGGACGAGGTGGTGAACCTGCGCAGCCCCGACAACGACGCGGTGCTGGCCAGCCCCTTGCGCCAAGCCATGGAGCAGGGCCTGGCGGTGGAAGCGGTGCGCGGCGTGGTCCTGCACCGCACCAGCGGGCAGCGCTTTCAGGTGGAGGAAACCTCCAGCCCCATCACCGACCGCCATGGGGCCGTGACGGGCGCCGTGGCCGTGCTGCGCGATGTGACCGAATCGGTGGTCATGGCCGAGCGCATGGCGCACCTCGCCCAGTACGACGCGCTGACCGACCTGCCCAACCGCGTGCTGCTGCAGGACCGCGCCCAGCTGGCCATCTCGCAGGCGCGCCGCGACGGCAAGTGCCTGGCCGTGATGTACCTGGACCTGGACGGCTTCAAGGACGTGAATGAC
This sequence comes from Acidovorax sp. GW823-FHT01C06, assembly GCF_058798375.1. Classification (NCBI taxonomy): domain Bacteria; kingdom Pseudomonadati; phylum Pseudomonadota; class Betaproteobacteria; order Burkholderiales; family Comamonadaceae; genus Acidovorax; species Acidovorax sp. GW823-FHT01C06. Next base: position 395,241 of record NZ_JBXAKN010000002.1, on the reverse strand, counting down.
ACCCTCGGCCACGATGTGGGCGACCTGCTGCTGGTGCAGTTCGCCCAGCGCCTGAAGGCCGCCGTGCGCGCCTCGGACACCGTGTGCCGCCAGGGCGGCGACGAATTCGTGGTGCTGCTGCCGGGGCTGGACGGCGCCGAGCCCGCGTGCAGCGTGGCATGCAAGATCCTCGCGTCCTGCGACCTGCCTTTCGAGCTGGCGGGGCGGGTGCTGCAGATCGGGCTGAGCGGCGGCATCGCGCTGTACCCCCAGCATGGTGACACCTTCGACGCGCTTTCGCGCCATGCCGACAGCGCCATGTACGCCGCCAAGCGCGGCGGGCGCATGCGCTTCATGCTCTACCGGGGCCCGGACGAGGCGCCCGAGGTCGTGCTGGCCGACAACGCGGGAGGCCGCGTGCGCTGAGCATGCGGCGGTGCGACGCGGTGCGGGGAGGGGGGCCGCATGCCAGAACCCACGGTGGGATCATGTTTTGCTATGAAAATAATAGCTTATTGCGCTTGTGGAATAAGCGCCAGGCGGTGTTTTTGGTGAAAGTCCTGGAGCTTGCGCGGGCCCGCCTCGGCCTGCCTTGGAAATTTGTTGCAGCCCCGCGCAAATAATTTTGATGGCCCGCCAGCGCGCAAGTGCCTACCATCCGCGCAGTTCTTACCGTCCCCTGTGCAACCCCTTCTGGAGCGTCCGCGTGCCTGACTTGTCCAAAATCACCTGCATCGAAGACCTGCGTGTCATCGCCCAGCGGCGCGTGCCGCGCATGTTCTATGACTACGCCGATTCAGGCTCGTACACCGAGGGCACCTACCGCGCCAACGAAAGCGACTTCCAGCGCATCAAGCTGCGCCAGCGCGTGGCCGTGAACATGGAAGGCCGCAGCACGCGCACCACCATGGTGGGGCAGGACGTGGCCATGCCCGTGGCCATCGCGCCCACGGGCCTCACGGGCATGCAGCATGCCGACGGCGAGATCCTGGGCGCGAAGGCGGCCAAGGCGTTCGGCATCCCGTTCACGCTCTCGACCATGAGCATCTGCTCCCTCGAGGACATCGCCGAGCACACGGGGCGCCACCCGTTCTGGTTCCAGGTGTATGTGATGCGCGACCGCGACTTCATCGAGCGCCTGATCGACCGCGCCAAGGCCGCCAACTGCTCGGCGCTGCAGCTCACGCTGGACCTGCAGATCCTGGGCCAGCGCCACAAGGACATCAAGAACGGACTGTCGGCGCCGCCCAAGCCCACGCTCGCCAACCTCATCAACCTGGCGACCAAGCCGCGCTGGTGCCTGGGCATGCTGGGCACCCCGCGCCGCTCGTTCGGCAACATCGTGGGCCATGCCAAGGGCGTGGGCGATCTGTCCTCGCTCTCGTCCTGGACGGCCGAGCAGTTCGACCCGCAGCTCAACTGGGGCGATGTCGAGTGGATCAAGAAGCGCTGGGGCGGCAAGCTGATCCTCAAGGGCATCATGGACGCGGAGGACGCCCGCCTGGCGGTCGACAGCGGCGCCGATGCGCTCATCGTCAGCAACCACGGCGGCCGCCAGCTGGACGGCGCGCCATCGTCCATCGCCGCGCTGCCCGGCATCGCGGCCGCTGCCGGCAAGGACATCGAGGTGTGGATGGACGGCGGCATCCGCAGCGGGCAGGACGTGCTCAAGGCGCGTGCGCTGGGCGCCCAGGGCACGCTGATCGGGCGCAGTTTCCTCTACGGCCTGGGTGCCTTCGGCGAGGCGGGGGTGACCCGCGCGCTGCAGATCATCCAGAAGGAGCTGGACATCACCATGGCCTTCTGCGGCCACACCAACATCAACACGGTGGACCAGTCCATCCTGCTGCCGGGCACCTACCCCGCCTAACCGTGGCCCGTGCAACCGCGGCCGGCCGGTGCGCAGGACCTACAGCGTCTTCTGCAGCGCCGCGATCTCCCGCTGCAGGGTCTGCACCACGAAGTCCTCGCGCGGCTGCATGCGCGCCGTCATGGCGCTCACGCTGATGGCGCCGACCACCATGCCGCCCCGGTCCCGGATGGGCACGCCAATGCTGGTCACGCCCGCCACGGCGTAGTTGGTGATGCTGGCGTAGCCCCGCGCACGGGCGGTTTCCATCAGGTCCAGCAGGATCTGCCGCGTGAGGCCCCCGTAGGTGGCCAGGTGCGGCTCGATGCGGCCGAGCACCTCGGGCAGTTCGTCCTGCGGCATGAAGCTCAGCAGCGCCAGCCCCCCGCCGCCAATGCCCAGGGGCCGGCGCTTGCCCACTTCCACGGTCAGCACCTGGATCGGAAAGCTGCCGGACTGGCGGTCCAGGCAGAACGAATCCGCCCCGCTGCGCACCACCAGGAAGGCGGTGTCCCCCGTCTCGGCGCTGATGCGTGCGAGGAAGGGCGCGCACTGGTCGCGCAAATTGAAGTGGGTGGACGCCACCAGCCCGAGTTCGTAGGCGAAGTGGCCCAGCCGGTAGCGGCGCCGGGCGTCCTGCATCACCAGCCCGCCTTCGACCAGTTGCTTGAGCAGCCGGTGCACCGTGGGCTGCGCCAGGCCGCTGGCCGCCACCAGCGTGGACAGGCGGGCGCCGGACTTGTGCTCGGAGGAAATCAGCCGCAGCAGCCCGATGGCCCGGTCCAGGCTTTGAACGGTGGTCATGTCATCAAATTCACTGTAAATCCATATTGTGGACTTATTTGCTTTGGCGTCCGGCCGTGCAAAGGAATAATTCAATGAGAAATTTATTTCACTGACGACGATTCAACAATAAAAGTCCGTATTGCGGAATATTTGCATGTACCCCATCGATTTCTTCTACCGCGCTGTCCGGATGTATCCGCAGCGGGAAGCCCTGGCCGGCGGCGGCCAGGTGCTGACCTATGCCGCGCTGGCCGCGCGCGTGGACGCCGCCGCCTGCGCGCTGCAGCAGCTGGACGCCGAACCCGGCTCGCGCGTCGGCATCTGCGCCGGCAACACCGTGGACCATGTCGTGGCGCTGCTGGCCGTGCTGGCGGCGGGCAAGGTGTGGGTGCCGCTGAACTGGCGCAACCCGGCGGCGGAGCTCAACCGCATCATCGCGTTCACCGAACCCACCATCGTGGTGGCCGAGCCCGCGCACCTGGGCACGCTCGACCTGGCCGGCGTGAAGGCCGTGCTGGCGCTGGGCGAGGGCGGTGAAGCCCGCGCCACGCTGCAGGCCGCCGAGGCTGCGCACGCGGGCCAGCGGCCCCGGCCGCACGGCCGCTCGCGCGACGAGGCCCAGGCCATCAAGTTCACGGGCGGCTCCACCGGCGTGCCCAAGGGCGTGATGCAGCCCTACCGCGCGTGGGTGGCCACGCTGGTCAACCAGATCCAGGCGTTCGGCTTCGGCGCGGACGACCGCTACCTCATCTCGGCGCCCGTCACGCACGGCACCTCCACCTACCTGCTGCCCATCCTGGCGCAGGGCGGCTGCCACGTGCTGCCCGCCAGCAACAAGCCGGCCGAGCTGCTGCGCAGCTTCCGCGAGGATGGCATCACCACCACCTTCATGCCGCCCACGCTGCTGTACATGCTGGTGGCGGAGGCGCATGGCGAGCGCCTTCGGCTGCCCCGCCTCAGGCACCTGATCTACGGCGGCGCGCCCATGCCGCCCGAGAAGATCCGCGTGGTGCGCGAATGCTTCGGCCCCGTGCTGGAGACCACCTACGGCCAGACCGAGGCGCCGCAGGTGGTCAGCGTGATGCGCGCCGAAGACTTCGCCGACGAGGCCAACTGGCGCTCCGTGGGCCGCCAGGGCCTGGTGACCGACATGGCCATCATGAGCCCGGAAGGCGCCCTGCTGCCCACGGGCGAGGCGGGCGAGATCGTGGTGCGCGGCGACCTCATCATGAACGGCTACTGGAAGATGCCGGAGAAGACCGCCGAGACCATCGTGGACGGCTGGCTGCACACGGGCGACCGGGGCTACGTGGACGAGCGCGGCTACCTGTTCCTCAAGGACCGGCTGCGCGAGGTGGTCATCACCGGCGGCTTCAACGTCTACCCCATCGATGTGGAGAGCGTGCTCGACCAGCACCCCGCCGTGCACGAGTCCGCCGTGTTCGGCATCGAGGACGACAAGTGGGGCGAGGCCGTGCACGCGGCCGTGCAGCTCAAGCCCGGCGCGCAGGTGAGCGCGCAGGAGCTCATCGCCTTCGCCAAGGAGCACCTGGGCTCCGTGAAGACCCCCAAGGCCGTGCACTTCTACGCCGACCTGCCGCGCAGCGTGGCGGGCAAGGTGCACAAGGTCACGCTCAAGGCCGACATCACGCACCTGGTGCGCCAGGAGCAGCCCGCATGAACAAGCCCGTGGAACGCCCCTACACCGAGCTGTGCACGCACTCGCCAACGTCGATCCACTACCGGGGCGACAACCTGGCCGAGGACGTGCTGGGCCAGCGCGGCTTCACCGACGTGCTGTTCTCGCAGATCCTCAACCGCCGGCCTGACGCCGACGACCTGCGCGTGCTCGACGCCGCGCTCATCGCCATCATGGAGCACGGCCTCACGCCGAGCGCCATCGCCACGCGCATGGTCTACATGAGCTCGCCCGAGAACATCCAGAGCGGCGTGGCAGCGGGCCTGCTGGCCGTGGGCAGCCAGTTCGTGGGCACGGTGGAGAATTCGGCCATCCTGCTGCGCCAGATCATCGATGCGCCCGAAGGCGTGGAGGCCGCGGCGCGCGCCACGGTGCAGCGCCACCGCGCCGAGCGCAAGCCCATCCCCGGCTTCGGCCAGCACATGCACAAGCCGGACGACCCACGCGCGGCCAGGCTGCTGGCCATCGGCCGCGAGCATCCGCGCTTCGAGGGGCGCTACCTGCAGGCCATCGAGGTCCTCTCGCGCGAGGTGGATGGCGCCTTCGGCAAGCACATCACCATCAACGCCACGGGCGCAGTGGGAACGCTGCTGGGCGAGCTGGGCGTGCCCCCGGCGATGATGCGCGGCTTTGCCGTCATCTCGCGCGCGGCGGGGCTGGTGGCGCACATCGCGGAAGAGCAGCGCATTCCGTCCGCCCGTTTCGTGTGGGACCTGGTGGACCACGAGGTGCCCTACCGTGGCACGGGCGAGGGCCACAACAAGGACCGGAGCGGCGAATGACCGGCACCACCCCTTCGCGCGACATCCTGGTCTGCGATTCGGTCACCCGCATGGGGCAGGACGTGCGGGGCCGCGTGGCCATCGCCGCCTCGCATGGCGGCGTGTTCGCGGTGCACCTGGCGCTGCAGGAGGGCGTGGCCGGCCTGGTGGTGTGTGATGCGGGCGTGGGGCTGGAGCGCGCGGGCATCGCGGGCCTGGACCATGCCAACAGCCTGGGCGTGCCGTGCGCCGCCCTCCACCACCGCTCGGCGCGCATCGGCGACGGGGCCGACTGCGCGCGGCGCGGCCTGGTCTCGTACGCCAACGCGCGTGCCGTGCAGCTGGGCGTGCGCGTGGGCATGCCCGCCCTGCAGGCCGCGCAGTGCATGGCCGCTGCGGACCTGCAGGCCGTGGACCCGGGACCCTCGCCCGGCGAGGCGCGCAAGGTGCTGCCGGGACTGCATGGGCACCGCACCGTCGTGCTCATCGACTCGGCCTCGCTGGTGGCCGAGGAGGACCGCGACTGCGTGGTGATCACCGCCTCGCACGGCGGCTTGCTGGGTGGCCGGTTCGAGACCGCCATCAAGCTGCCCGTGTTCGCCGCGCTCTACAACGATGCGGGCATCGGCTGCGACGGCGCGGGCGTCTCGCGCCTGCCGGCGCTCGATGCGCGGGGCATCCCGGCTGCCACGGTGGCTGCCAGCAGCGCGCGCATTGGCGACGCCCGCTCCGCATGGGAGACCGGCGTGATCAGCCGCGTGAACCAGGCGGCCTATGCCCTGGGGGCGCGCGAAGGGCAGGGCGCACGCGACTGGGCCGAACTCATGGCGGCCGTGCACTGAGGCTGAAGGCCCGGCACAACCCACAAAGAAAGAGACATTCATGGCGACCACAGCACATGCAAGCAGCCCGGCAACGTCGGCCGCGTACTTCCCGCCGCTCGATGCGCTGCCCGGCCGGGGCCGTGTGGCGGGCAAGGTGGCGCTGGTGTTCGGTGGCGGTTCGGCTGGCCCCGGCTGGGGCAACGGCAAGGCCGCCGCCATGGTCTACGCCCGCGAAGGCGCGCGCGTGGCGGTGGTGGACATCCGCCGCGAGGCGGCCGAGGAAACCCGTGCCCAGCTGTACGCCGAGGGCTTCGACGCCGAGGCCTATGCCGCCGACGTCACGGACTCCGCCGCCGTGGCCGAGGTGGCGCGGCGCGTGCACGCGCGCTTTGGCGCCATCGACATCCTGCACAACAACGTGGGCATCACGCGCATGGGCAGCGTGGTCGACATGGACGAAGCCACCTGGCAGCAGGTGATCGACACCAACCTGACCGGCGTGTTCCTCACCTGCAAGCACGTGGTGCCGGTGATGCTGGCGCAGGGGCGCGGCGCCATCGTCAACATCTCGTCGCTGGCCTCGCAGCAGATCAACAGCTACCCGTACATGCCGTACTACGCGGCCAAGGCCGGGCTCAACCACTTCACGCGGGCGCTGGCCGTGCAGTACGCGGCCCAGGGCATCCGCGCCAACGCGGTGCTGCCGGGCGTGATCGACACACCGCTCATCCACCAGCAGATCGCCGGCCAGTTCGCCAGCATCGAGGAGATGCTGCGCACGCGCAACGCCGCCAGCCCCATGGGCCGCATGGGCCAGGCCTGGGACGTGGCCTACACGGCGCTGTTCCTGGCGAGCGACGAGGCGCGCTACGTGACGGGCGTGTGCATTCCGGTGGATGGCGGCAAGGGCTGCACGGGCAAGTAGGCCCTTCACGTTCCAGCGTTTCAAAGTTCCATTGATTCTTTCATTCCCACATTCGCAGGAGACAACACCCATGAACAAGCACCGAATGAACCGCCGCACGGCCGCTGGCGTCGCACTGGCACTGCTGGGGGCCGCGGCGGCGCTGCCCGCCGCCGCGCAGGGCGCCTTCCCTGACAAACCCGTCAAGCTGGTGGTGCCGTTTCCGCCGGGCGGCACGTCGGACATCAGTGGCCGCGTGCTGGCCGACGCCTTGTCTAAGGAACTGGGCCAGCCGGTGATCGTGGAGAACAAGGCGGGCGCGGGCGGCTCGGTGGGCGCGCGCTTCGTGGCCGAATCCAAGGCCGACGGCTACACGCTGCTGCTGGGCACCACCAGCACCAACGGCACGAATTCGGCGGTGTACAAGAACCTGAGCTTCGATGCGCTCAAGAGCTTCACGCCCATCACCCGCATCCTGTCGGTGCCGGGGGTGCTGGCCATCAACAAGAGCTTCCCCGCCAAGAACTATGCGGAGTTCGCCAAGCTCGTGGGCCAGTCGCCCGGCAAGTATTCGTATGCCTCCTCGGGCAACGGCGGCGCCACCCACATGGCGATGGAGTACTACAAGTCGCTCAGCGGCCTGCGCGTGGTGCATGTTCCCTACCGGGGCACGGGCCCGGCGCTCAATGATGTGATCGGCGGCCAGGTCGAGATGATCTACGACACGCTCGCATCGTCCATGCCGCATATCAAGGCCGGCAACCTGGTGCCCATGGCCCTGGCCACGCCCCGGCGCCTGAAGGAATTGCCCGAGGTGCCCACCTTCGCGGAGCTGGGCCTCAAGAGCGCCAACGAAGGCTTCTGGAACGGCGTGCTGGCGCCCGCCGGCCTGCCCGCCGATGTGCTGGAGAAGCTGCACGGCGCCATCGTGCGTTCGCTGCGCACGCCGATGGTGCAGGAGAAGTTCGCCGCCGCCGGTGCCATCACGGTCGAGGACACGCCCGCGGCCTTCGCCAAGATCATTGCCGACGACATCGTGAAGTGGAAGAAGGTGGCCGAGACCAGCCACATCACGGCGGACTGACCGTCTGGCCGTCTGACTGACCGGGCCGCTGACGTGGGGGCGCACCGCGCCCTCGCGCCCCTGCATGGCCGCATTGCCCATTGGCGTCGGGCGGCGCGCCATGGGGCCGCTATAACCCCTGCATGACTCTTTCCTGGATCGCCTGGGCGTGGATACCGCTGACGCTGTGGGCCGCATTGGCACAGACCGCGCGCAACGCGGCGCAGCGCTCGCTCACCGCCGGGCTGGGCACGCTGGCGGCCACGCTGGTGCGCTTTCTGTACGGCCTGCCGCTGGCCACGGCCTGGGTGGCGGGGCTGACCTGGGCAGGGGCGGGCGGCATTCCTCAGTTCAACGGGATGTATGCCGCGTGGCTTGCCATGGGCGCGCTCACGCAGGTGGGGGCCACGGCCTTCCTGCTGCTGGCGATGAAGGAGCGCAACTTCGTGCTCGCCGTGGCGTATTCCAAGACCGAGGTGCTGCAGGTGGCCCTGTTCTCGGCCGTGCTGCTGCACGAACTGCCGGGCCCGCTGGCGCTGGGCGCCATGGCGGCGGCCACGGTGGGCGTGGTGCTGCTGTCGCTGCCGCCGGGCGGCTGGCGCGCGCTGCGCGCGGGGCCAGGGGCCGTGGACGGCCAGGGCAGCGGCCGGCTCGTGGTCTACGGGCTGTCATCGGGCGCCTGCTTCGCGCTGGCCAGCGTGGGATTTCGCGGTGCGTCGCTGGCGCTGGCAGAGGCCAATGCGGGCGTGGCGCCCTGGGTGGCCGGTGCCTGGGGCGTGTTCTGGGCGCAGCTGCTGCAGTCGGTGGTGCTGGGCGGCTGGCTGCTGGCACGCCAGCCCGGCGTGGCGGGCGCCATCGCGCGGGCCTGGCGCATGTCGGTGGTGGCGGGATCGATGGGCGCGGTCGCGTCCATTGCGTGGTTCACGGCCTACGCCATGCGGCCCGCGTCCGACGTGCGCACGCTGGGCCTGGTGGAGGTGCTTTTCAGCTACCTCGTCTCGCGCCGCGTGTTCCGCGAGAGCCTGACGCGCACCGAGGGCGTGGGGCTGGCGCTGGTGGTGGCGGGGCTCGTGGGGGTCTGCGCGCAGTGGTAGCGGTCGCAGCCGCAGCAGCGCCGCCCGGGGCGGCTTGAACGCGGCCGCCGCGCGCTGCACTCTTCGGGCCGGGCGATGAATCCAAAGCGCCTGCTGTGGCGTATTCACCCACAGAAGATCCCATTGCACCGTGAACAGAGACCAATCCCAGAGAATGGGCGCATGAGCACCCTCCACACAGACCGTGAACTGATGGACCTCCTCGACCGCATCGCCGCGCAGGACGACACCGCGCTGAAAAGCCTGTACGAGAGCACCTCGTCGCGGCTTTTTGGCCTGGCGCTGCGCGTGGTGCGCAACCGTGATGCGGCAGAGGACGTGCTGCAGGAGTCGTTCCTGACCATCTGGCGGTCGGCCGCCAGCTACCGTGCATCGCTGAGCCCGCCCATGGCGTGGCTGGGGCTCATCGTGCGCAGCCGCGCGCTCGATGCGCTGCGCAAGCGCACCAGCGACCGCGCGGACCTCATGAACGAACTGGACGATGCCCTGGCGGAAACGCTGCCGGGCGAGGGCGCCAACCCCATGGACGCCACCGAGGCGAGCGAGCAGGCCTTCGCGTTGCACCAATGCCTGGGCAAGCTGGAGACGCGGCAGCGCGAGGTGGTGAGCCTGGCCTACCTGCGCGACCTGAGCCACGGCGAGCTGGCCGAGCAGCTCAAGCTGCCGCTGGGCACCGTCAAGACCTGGATCCGGCGCGGGCTGGAACAGCTGCGCGCCTGCATGGCACGCTATGCCTGAGCCAGGAACCTCCCCATGAACCTTTCCCGACACCCCGAACTGCTGGACCGCCTGGCGGCCAGCTATGCGCTGGGCACGCTGCGGGGCGGCGCGCGCCGCCGCTTCGAAACCCTGGCCCGCGAGCAGGCCCCCGTGCGGGCTGCCGCGCTGGTGTGGCAAGGCCGCTGGTCCGGCCTGACCGAACTGCAGGAACTGGCCGAGCCGTCCTCGCATGTCTGGACCCGCATCCACAACCTGGTCGAGGCGGACAAGGCCGCGCGGGCCCTGCAGGCCGCCCATCGGCCCGCAGACCGGGTGCCGGGCGGCGGCTGGTGGCACAGCCTCTTGGTGTGGCGCGGCGCGGCCGCCGCCGGCGCGCTGGCCACCGTGGCGGCGGTGGCGATCGGCGTGCAGGTGCACGGCGCGCTCAAGGCCACGTCGGGCCGGCAGATTGCCACGCTGCAGCAGCAACTGCAGGCCGCGCCGCAGATCCAGTACGTGGCCGTGCTGTCCGACGACAAGGAGGCCGCGTCGATGCTGGTCACCTTCGACCCCAGGAACAACCAGCTGGTGCTGCAGCGCGTGGGCGGCTTCCAGGAAGGGGCCGACAAGTCGCTGCAGCTGTGGGCGCTGCCGCCCTCGGGCGGGCCGCGTTCGCTGGGGGTGCTGGGTCAGGACAGGCTGCTCACCCTGGTGGCGGGCGAGGCCGATGTGAAGCAGGTGCCAGCCCTGGCGATCAGCCTGGAGCCCAAGGGTGGCGTGCCCAGCGCGACCGGACCTACCGGGCCGGTGCTGTTCAAGGGCGCGCTGATCGAGCGCATGCTGTAAGGGGCGCCGGGGTGGAGGGCTGGCGCAGGCACCCGTCAAAAAAATTTATCTGTCGTTTTTGAATCCACCGGGTGCCGGGGTTCGTAAGTTGGGAGCAACATCCACTTACAACCGCGACACCGCCCTTTGGGAGAGATCACGATGGAATACAGGCTTCACTGCACGCTGCTCGCGGCACTGGCGATGGGCGCCGCCGGGCTGGCCCAGGCCGGGACGGGCAAGCTGCTGCTCACCGGCGGCGTCAGCAGCATCGGCGGGTCGGCCGGCGGCGGGCTCACGCCCTGGGCCGTGATCGGCACGAACGCCACGGCGGGCGAGACCGGCTTCAGCGGCTACGCCACGCGGGCGGCCACGCAGGACTACGGCCTCACGGGCTATGGCGTGGCGCTGGGCCTGCACGACCGGGTGGAGCTGTCGCTGGCCCGGCAGGATCTTGATGCCTCGCCTGCGCTGGCGCTCAACGGCATCGCGCCCTTTGGCGTGGTGCCCGGCCAGCACATCCGGATGGATGTGGTGGGCATCAAGGTGAAGGTGGCGGGCGATGCCGTGCTGGATGCCGACAGCCTCATGCCGCAGATCGCCGTGGGCCTGGAGCACAAGCGCACGCACGCGGGCTCCATCGGGTCGGTGCTCGACTTCCTGGGTACAAGAACCAGCGGCACCGATGTGTATGTGAGCGCCACCAAGCTGCTGCTGGCGCAGAGCCTGCTCGTCAACGGCACCCTGCGCTACACCAATGCCAACCAGAACGGCCTGCTGGGCTTTGGCTCGGCCGCGCCGGGCAGGAACAGCCGCAGCCTGCAGCCCGAGTTCTCGATGGCCTACCTGCTGAGCAAGAACCTGGCGGTCGGCGCCGAGTACCGCTTCAAGCCCAACAACCTGCAGGCGCTGGGCGCGGCGGCCGGCCTGGGCGCCGCGCTGCGCGAGGACGACTGGAAGGACATCTTCATCGCCTGGGCACCCACCAAGAACGTGTCGCTCACGCTGGCGTATGTGGACCTGGGGCGCATCGTGCCGGGCATCACCAACAACCGCCGCCAGACGGGCTACTACCTGTCGGCCCAGGTCGCTTTCTGAGCCCGCTTCGGAGACCCCCATGACGATCAAACGCAACACCTTCTCTGCCCTGGCCCTGGCCGCCGCCTGCCTGTGGGCTCCAGCTGCCCTGTCGCAGCCTGCCCCGGCCACCTCCCCGGCGGCGCCCGCGGGCCTGTACCAGGCGCTGGGCGAAAAGCCCGGCATCACCCGCCTCATGGACGACTTCGTGGACCGTGTCGTGAGAGACCCGCGCATCGGCGGCCACTTCAAGGAGGCAAAGCCCCAGGCCCTCAAGGAAAGCCTGACCGACCAGGTCTGCCAGCTCAGCGGGGGGCCTTGCAAATATGAAGGCGCTGACATGAAATCGGCCCATGCCGACATGGACATCCACAAGGGCCACTTCCATGCCCTCGTGGAGGTGCTGCAAAGCGCCATGGATGCCCAGGGCATACCCTTCGCCCAGCAAAACCGGTTGCTGGCCCTGCTCGCACCCATGCACCGGGACGTGATCACCATCCACTGACGCCATGATGAAAAATACTATTATTTCGATAGCTATCAGCGCTTTATCGGTAAGCGCTAGCGCCGGAAATGTTCAAATCCAGGTGCTGGACCGCGAGGGCCGGCCCGTGCCCGATGCGGTGGTGGTGGTGTACCCCGGCGCCACGGCCGGCACGCCCCCGAGCCTGCTGCAGGCCAGCCCCACCATCGAACAGGAGAAGATGCGCTTCGTGCCCGCCTTGACCGTGGTGGCCCCCGGCACCACCGTGCGCTTCACCAACCAGGACCGGTGGGACCACCATGTGCGCGGCAACCCCGCCACGGTCGCGGCCGCCGCGGCGCCGGGCGGCACCAACCCCGGCTTCGAGCTGCGCCTGGCGGGCAAGACCGATGGCAAGCCCTCCAACTTCGCCGACGTGAAGCTCGACACGCCCGGCGTGGTGCTGCTGGGCTGCCATCTGCACGGCTCCATGCGCGGCCATGTGTTCGTGACCGATTCGGCCTGGGCCCTCAAGACCGACAGCGACGGCATTGCCCGCTTCCCCGCCGTGCCCGAAGGTGCCGCCCAGGTCCGCGTATGGCATGCGGAGCAGCTGGTGGACCTGCCGCGCAAGGCCCTGAACGTGGCGCCCGGCCCGGTGCTCGACACCGTGCAGCTCAGCGTGGTGCCGCGCGTGCGCCGCGCCCCGCCCGCCGCGCCCCCGGGAGGCCCCATGGGTTCGTACAGCCAGGCGCCCGCGGGCGGCGCCCACCTGCACCCCGGCAGCTGACCCGCCACCACGGCGGGTGGTCCACCGGATGGCGGGCCAGCGGGCAGGCCGGCGCCCCGTGGGCCGTGCCGGCCCTTCGCTTCCTCAGCCCGGCAGCTTCAGGCCGCCCGGTCCCGAGGGAATGGTGTTGGCGCTGCTCTTGTTGCCCGCGGCCGGCGCGCCCACGTTGTCCACCTTCACGCTCCCGGCGGGGGCATTGAGGTACAGGTAGAGCGCCTGTGCATCCACATCGCTGAGCTGGCCCAGCGACTCGAACGGCATGACCTGGATGGGCGTGCCGTCCGGCCGCTTGCCGGTGCGCAGCATGGCGACGAAGCTCGCCGCCGTGGGGTAGCGCGCCAGGGCGCTGTCGGCGCCGGGGCGGATGTCGGCGGCAGCGGGCCAGTCGGGCGGTCCGCCCGGAATCTTGCCGCCCTCCAGCGTGGCGCCGTGGCAGCCGATGCACATGTTGGCCACGTACTGGCCGTTGGCCAGTGTCACGCCGGCTGGCACGGGGCGTGACGGAGCGAGCTGGTGGTCGATGCGCGCCGCCGCGTCGGGGATGGCGCCCAGGCCGTACAGCACCCAGGCGGGGCGGGGCAGCTCCACCACCGCCTGCGTGCCCTCCTGGGGCTTGAGCTGGCGCACATACGACACCAGGGCATTCAGGTCGTCGTTGGTGAAGCGGTTGTAGTCCTCGCTGGGCATCACCAGCACGGGGCGGCCGTTGGGCTTCACGCCATGGCGGATCACGCTGTTCCAGTCCTCGGGCTGGTAGCGCGCCACCACGCCGGCGGGCGTGATGTTGGGCCCGATGATGCGCGTGCCCTTGCCGTCGTTGACGAATTCGCGGCCCGTGCCCTGCGCGCCGTGGCAGTCGGTGCAGCCGCGCGATGCATACAGGTAGCGCCCGCGCTCGATGGTCTGCGCACCGGTGGTGTAGGCCACGGGCCGGGGCTTGATGTCGATGTAGCGGTTGCGCTTTTGCTCGGCCAGATACAGGCCGCTGGCCGCCGTGGCGGCAACGATGGCGCTCAGCAGCAGCGCGCCGCCGGCGGTCCATTTGATCCAGCGTTTCATGGGGGGTCCCTCTTCTTCGAATGAATGATTGGCGTGTCCAGGCGCCGGATTCTGAATTCGAAGAAGCGGTTTGTGCCACCCGCCGCCGCAAGGCGTGGCGGGGCCGGTGACATTTGTCACAAACGGCCCGCCGGTGTGGGGGGCCGCGAAGGTTCAGCGCTCGATGGTCTTGTTCCAGCGCGTGTTCCAGGCCGGGCGGTTGGCGTTCACGCTGTCCCAGTCCAGCGTCACGGCGTTCTTCATCCACTGGCTGATCTGCGCCACTTGCGCCGCGCCTTCGCCCACGGCCGGGGCCTTGGGGTTGGTGGGGATCTGCGCGCCGAACTGCAGCACGTTGGCCTGCGCCAGCGGGCTCAGCAGGAACTCGGCCAGCTTCTGCGCCAGCTCGGGCTCGCTGTTCCTGGCGATCACGCACTGGCCGGTCATCAGCACCACCGAGCCCTCCTTGGGCTGTGCGTATTCCACGGGAATGCCCTTGGACTTGAGCGCGGCCACGGCCGTGGGCGTGAGCGGGAACAGCGCGGCCTCGCCGGTCTGCACCATCTCGGAGATCTTGGCCGAGCTCGGGATGTATTCGAGCACATTGGGGCCGATGGTCTTGGCCCAGTTGTTGAAGCCCGGTTCCACGTTCTTGTCGTTGCCGCCCTGGATGCGGTTGAACATCAGGAAGCCGTGCAGCCCGAACGACGACGACGGCATGGACTGGAACACCACCTTGCCCTTGTACTTGGGGTCCGCAAAGTCCATCCACGAGGTGGGCGCGGCCCAGCCCTTTTCGGTGAACATCTTGGTGTTGTAGGCGATGCCGGTCATGCCCAGGCTCACGCCGCTGGCCAGGTCGTCCTTGAAGCGGGCCGCTGGGTAGATGTCGTTCAGGTGCGGGTTGGGGCGCTGCTTCTCGCACAGCCCCATGCCCATGGCGCGCACCATGATGCCGTCATCGAGGAACATCACGTGCATCTGCGGCTTGTCCTTGTTGGCCTGGGCTTTGGCCAATATGTCCGAGGACGTGCCCGGCACCACCACGACCTTCACGCCGTGCAGCTTCTCGAACGCCGGGAACACGTACTGGGTGTACGCCTTCTCCATGGTGCCGCCGTTCATGCCGATGTACAGCGTCTTGGGGGTCTGTGCCACGGCTGCGCCGCTGGCGGCCAGGGCCGTGGCAGCGGCCGCAGCCAGCAGGCCGCGGCGCAGGGAAACGTTCGGGCGGAAAGCGAAGTTCATGGTGATTGCCTTTCGGGTGGGAGGGGGTGGGGAGAGGTCGGCGGGCTCAGTGGGCCTGCGCTGTGGTTGTTGTGGGCGTGGCGCCCGCGGCGGGCGCTGGCGGCGTGTCAAAGCGAGCCAGGGAAAACGCGTCGATCGGCGTGCTGGTGTGCCCGTCGCGCGCCAGTTCGGCCAGCACTTCGCCCACGGCGGGGCCGATCTGAAAGCCCGCGCCCGCAAAGCCGAAGCCATGGATCAGGCCGGGCGTGGTGCGGCTCTTGCACAGCACGGGCTGGCGGTCGGGCAGGTAGCCCTCGGTGCCGCTCCAGGTGCGGATGAAGTGCGCGTGCTTCAGCGCGGGCAGCAGCTCGACCGCCTGCACGGTGAGCGACGCGATGGCACTGCGCTCCGAGCGCGCGCGGTCGCCGTCGAGCCAGAAGCCCGACCCGCCGCCCAGCACCAGGTTGCCGCGCGCCACCTGGCGGCAGTAGATGCCGCCGCCTTCCACGCCCAGGCTCCATTGCATGAAATAGGGCAGGGGCTCGGTGACCATCATCGCGGGGTGGCCGGAGCGCAGCGGCACCGGCTCGCCGAACTGCTCGGCCATGGCACCGGCCCAGGCGCCCGCGCAGTTGAGCACCACCGGGGCACTGACCTCCAGTGCCGTGCCCGAGTGCAGCGTGAACAACTGTCGGCCGTCGTGTTCGATGCGTGTGAGCGGCGAGCGCTCGAAGATCTGCGCGCCGGCGCGTTGGGCTGCCAGCGCGAACGCGGGCGACACCAGGCGCGGGTTGGCCTGCCCATCGTCCACGCACAGCGAGCCGCCCACCGCCTTGCCGCCCAGCCAGGGGCACTGCGCCCGCAGGCGCTCGCCGCTGATCAGCTCGATGCCCAGGTCGAAGTCCCGGCTCTGGTGGGCGTAGTGCTCCAGCGCGGCCATGTCCGCCTCGCTGCGCGCGATCTTGAAATGCCCGGTGCGGGCGTACTCGCCATCGGTGCCGATCAGTTCGGGCAGGCGCGCCCAGATCTGGTGGGCGCGCTGCGCCAGGGGCAACTGGCTCAGGGGTCGCCCCTGGCGGCGCACACCGCCGTAGTTCACGCCGCTCGAGCGCGAGCCGCAGCGATCGCGCTCGAGCAGCACGACATCGACGCCCTGGCGGCGCAGGGCCAGCGCGGCCGATGCACCCACGATGCCGCCGCCCACGATGGCGACGTCGGTCTTGACGGTCCGAGGCGTGCTGCTGTTCATGCGCTGGCTCCCGCGTCGGTGGCCTGCCGTGCCTGCAGGTGGATCGGTATCGGCTTGATCGGCGCCTGTCCGCGCAGCCGGCCCACCCGCTCCACGGGCTGGCCGGTGGCCTGCGCCAGGATCTCGGCCGCGGCCACGCCGCAGCTGCGGCCCTGGCAGCGGCCCATGCCCACGCGGGTGAGCGCCTTCAGTCGGTTCATCTCGTCGGCACCGGTCTCGCGCACGCAGGCGCGCAGCTCGCCCGCCGTGATGTTCTCGCAGCGGCACACCACCAGCGCATCGGGCGCTTGCGCGGCCCAGTCGGTGGGGAAGGGAAAGGCGCGTTCCAGCCCCTGGCGAAACCGCATCAGGCGGTGAAGCTGCCCCTGCAGCGCCTGCATGCGCGCCGCATCCACGGCCGTCCCGTGGTCCTGCAGCAGCGCCAGCGCGGCCAGCTCGCCGGCCCACTCGGCCGCGTCGGCGCCCAGGATGCCCGCGCCGTCGCCCGCCAGGTACACGCCTCGCACGCTGCTGCGGCCCGCGGCATCGCGCTCGGGCAGGTGGGCGCGGTGCATCGGTGCCCAGGCAAAGCGGCAGCCCAGCAGGTCGGCCAGTTGTGTTTCGGAGCGCAGCGCGTAGCCAAAACCCACGGCGTCGCAGCTGAGCGTGTGTTCGCGCCCGGCACCATCGGCCCACACCACGCCCGCCACGCGGCCGTCGCCCAGCACGCGCACGGGGCGGATGCCGCTGTGGATGGGCACGCCGTGCGCGCGCAGCCAGCCCACGTAGTAGACGCCCTTGGCGAACACCGCAGGCTGCGTGAGCATGGCGGGCACGGCGGCCAGCTGGTCGGCAAAGCGCGCGGTGTCGAGCACCGCAGCGACCACGGCGCCCGCCTTGGCGTACTGGTAGGCCACCAGGTACAGCAGCGGGCCCGTGCCCATCAGCACCACCCGGCTGCCGATGGCGCAGCCCTGGAACTTGAGCGCCACCTGCGCGCCGCCCAGCGTGTAGACGCCCGGCAGCGTCCAGCCCGGCACGGGCAGCACGCGGTCGGTGGCGCCGCTGGCCACGATGAGCTGGCCGTACGCCACGGTGCGCGTGGTCTGCGTGGGGCCGTGCAGCACATCCAGCAGGCCGCCTTGCGCATTCCACACCAGGCTGTCGGGCTGGTAGTGGATCTGTGCGTGCAGGCCGTCCAGCGTGCCGTGCAGTGCGGTGGCACGCGCGGCCTCGGTGCCGTACAGCGTGGCGGGGGTGCGCTTGAAGTGGGCGGGCGGGCGGCGGTAGATCTGCCCGCCGCCGCGCGCGGCTTCGTCGATCAGCACAGGGCGCACGCCGTGCGCCGCCAGCGTCTGCGCGGCGCGGATGCCGGCGGGGCCTGCACCCACGATCACGGGTTGCAAAGCAGGCTTCGTCGTCATGGCTGGCCCCCGCTGGCAAAGGTGGCCGCGTCGGCGGGTTCGGTGCGCAGCGCCATGCCGGGGGTGATGAAGGTGCTGCAGGCGCGCAGGCGCTCGCCGCTGTCGGTCAGCACCCAGCAGTCCTGGCAGGCACCCATCAAACAGAAGCCTGCGCGCGGCTCGTGGCTGAACTCGTTGCGGCGCAGTTGCGCATGCTGCGTGAGGATGGCCGTCAGCACCGTATCGCCCTGAAGAGCGGTGGCGGATTGGCCGTTGATGGTGAAGTGCACGGGCGCACGGCTCTTCTCGACCACGCGGTGCAGCAAGGCAGGGCTGGAACTCATGTTTTCGGTGCTCATCTACTTCCGGCCCACGAGGACGCGGTCCAGTCCATACACACGGTCCAGCAGCACCATGGCGCACGCCGTCACGGCCACCATCAGCGCCGACACGGCCGCCATCAGCGGGTCGATGGATTCGGTGGCGTACATGTACATGCGCACCGGCAGCGTCACCGTGCTGGGCGAGGTGACGAAGATCGACATGGTCACTTCGTCAAAGCTGTTGATGAAGGCCAGCATCCACCCGCCCGTCACGCCCGGCAAAATCATGGGCAGCGTGATGCGCGTGAACACCGTGGCCTGGCTGGCGCCCAGCGACAGGGCTGCGTGCTCCGCGCTGCGGTCGAACCCCACCAGCGCCGCCACCACCAGGCGCAGCGTGTACGGCGTGACGATGAGCGCGTGCGCCACCACCAGCCAGCCAAAGCTGCCCGTGCCGCCGATCAGCGCGAACAGGCGCAGCAGGGCCACGCCCAGCACCAGGTGCGGAATGATCAATGGCGACAAAAACAGCCCATTGAGAAAGCCGCGCCCGGGAAAGTCGTAGCGCGTGATCGCAATGCCCGCGGGCACTGCCAGCACCGTGGCCAGCGTGGCCGACGCCAGGGCCAGCCACAGGCTGTTCCAGAACGACTGCATGAAGTCCGGGTGGTCGAACACCGCCTTGAACCAGCGCAGCGAGAACTCGGTGGTGGGCAGCGTGAGCGTGTTGTGCGGCGTGAAGGCGACGATGCACACCACCAGCAGCGGGGCCAGCATGAAGGTGATGACGAGCGCGTTGAACGCGAGGGCGATGGGGCCGTTTTTTTGCATGGATCAGGACTCCCGCCGGGCCGCCCCAAGGGAGGCCTGCGCCCCCTCGGGGGGCAGCGAATACACGAAGTGATGGAGCGTGGGGGTGGTCATACTTACCCGAGAGATTTTTTGTACCGGCCTTCAACCAGGCGGTTGTAGCTCAGCATCACCACCAGGTTGGCCACCAGCAAGGTCAGCGCAATGGCGGCGCCCAGCGGCCAGTTCAGCTCGTGCAGGTACTCGTCGTACACCACCGTGGCCACCATCTTCAGCCGCCGCCCGCCCAGCAGGCCGGGAATGGCGAACGAGCTGGCGGCCAGGCCGAACACGATCAGGCTGCCTGACAAGATGCCCGGCAGCACCTGCGGCAGCACGATGCGCCGCAAGGTGGTGAAGGGCGAGGCCTGCAGCGACAGCGCGGCGTTTTCCACGCCCGGGTCCAGCTTCTGCAGTGATGTCCACACGGGGATCACCATAAAGGGCAGCATCACGTGCACCAGCGCCACCACCACGGCGATCTCGGTGTAGAGCATCTTCACCGGGCCGATGCCCACCAGGCCGAAGGCAGCGTTCACCAGCCCCTCGGGGCCGAGCAGCATGCTCCAGCCAAAGGCCCGCACCACCACCGACACAAGCAAGGGCGCCAGCACCACCAGCAGCAGGATGGAGCGCCACGGGTTGCGCATGCGGCTGAGCACATAGGCCTCGGGCGCGCCGATGGCCACGCAGATCAGCGTGACCAGCCCGGCGATCCAGAACGTGCGCCAGAAGATCGCGTGGTAGTACGAATCGGCAAACACATGGCGGTAGTGCTCCAGCGTGAACTCGCCCGCCTTCACCCCCGTGGCCGGGTCGAACGCGTTGAAAGACAGCACCGCCGTGAGCGCCAACGGCACCAGCAGCAGCACGGTGAACAGCAGCAGCGCCGGGCCGGACAGCCACCAGGGCATGGCCTTCCTGCCCAGCAGCGGGTGGGGTGCTGAGGACAGGGTCGATGGGATGGCTGTCATGGCGTGGCCTCGGCCTCGGCGCCTGCCGTTGCGGCTTCATCGGCGGGCAGCAGGCGCATGCAGTGGTCGGGCCAGTCCAGGCCGGTGCGGTCGCCTTCGTCCAGCGCGTTGCGGCCGTCGTTGGGCGCCAGCACCATCAGGTCGCCCATGGGGGTGTCCACGCGGTACAGCCACTGGCTGCCCAGAAAGAAGCGTTCGCGCACCTCGCCGCCGATGCGGCCCTGCACCGCAGGCACCAGCTGCAGTTTTTCGGGCCGCACGCTCAGCAGCACGGCCGCGCCGGGGCGAAACTGCGCGCCGTCCACCCGCACCTCGATGGGCCCCGCGCCCACGTGGGTGTGCGTGTTGTTGGCCGAGGTCACCTTGCCGGGCACCAGGTTGGCCTTGCCCACGAAGGTGGAGATGAAGCGGGTGCGCGGGTGCTCGTACACGCGGTGCGGGTGGTCGATCTGCGTGGCGCGGCCGGCCTCCATCACCACCACGCGGTCGCTGATGGACATGGCCTCGCTCTGGTCGTGCGTGACCATCACCGTGGTGGTGCCCACCTTACGCTGGATCTGGCGCAGCTCGAACTGCATCTCCTCGCGCAGCTTGGCGTCCAGGTTGGACAGGGGCTCGTCCAGCAGCAGCACGGGGGGCTCGATGACCAGTGCGCGCGCCAGGGCCACGCGCTGGCGCTGGCCGCCCGACAGTTCGCGGGGGTAGCGCGTGGCGTGCGCCTCCAGGTGCACGAGGCCCAGGGCCTGGGCCACGCGGTCCTTGCGCTCGGCCTTGGGCACCTTGCGCATCTCCAGGCCAAAGCTCACGTTGTCGGCCACCGTCATGTGCGGAAAAAGCGCATAGCTCTGGAACACGATGCCCAGCCCGCGCGTGTTGGCTTTGGCGTGGGTGATGTCGCGCCCGTCCAGCTGGATGCGGCCGCTGCTCACCGCCTCGAAGCCCGCCACCATCTGCAAGGTAGTGGTCTTGCCGCAGCCCGAGGGGCCGAGCAGGGAGACGAATTCGCCTTTTTCCACCGTGAGGTTCATGGACTGCACCGCGCAGGTGCTGCCGTAGAACTTGGTCACATCACTGAGCTTCAGGAAGGACATGGGGGCCTTTCTTCGGATTCCGGTTTCCTGCCATGCGCGTGCTCCGAGCGGCGCGCGCATGGATGTCTTTGTGCCGGGCTGCCTCTGCTGAACAAGGTGGCTTACCACTGCTGCACCGCCGTGGTGCATGGGGTCGTTCAGGATGGAGAGCCTTGGCGTTTTCAGTTCACTCTATTGCAACAACCGAACCAGATCGCACCGGGTATTCCATTAATCAGAATTTTTCTTTAAATTATTCCGATGGTTGGAATGTGATGGGTAGAATGAAGCCCATCTATTCCGCAGGAGCGATGCATGGAAGCAGCAACCGCAGGCACGGGCGGCGTACCCCGGGTCTTTGCCCTCATCCGCGCCCTGGTGGCCGTGCAGGCCGAGGGGGGCCGGGTCACCCAATTGGCGCGTGCCATCGGTCTCACGCAGGGCACCACGCACCGTTTGCTGCAATCGCTGGTGGCAGAAGGCATGGTCGAGCAGGACGAGCGCAGCAAGCTCTACCGGCTGAGCATGGACTTCTTCGCCCTGGCGGCCCGCGCCGGCAACCCGGGCGACCTGCGCAGCCTGTGCCGCCCGGCGCTGCTGCGTCTGTGCGGCAGCCTGGGTGACAGCATCTTTTTGCTGGCGCGCAGCGGCTTCGACGCCATCTGCCTGGACCGCAGCGAGGGGCCCTTCCCGATCCGTTCGTTCACCGGCGACATCGGTGGCCGCGTGGCGCTGGGGGTGGGGCAGGGCGCGCTGGCCATCCTCGCGTTTCTGCCCGAGGCCGAGCGCGAAGAGGTCATCCGCTTCAACCTGTCGCGCGTGCGCGAGTACGGCGTGTACGACGAGGTGTATTTGCGCACCGAGATCGAGCGCGTGCGCCAGCAGGGCTACGCGGGCCGCAACACCGGCCTGCTCGAAGGCATGGCCGGTGTGGCCGTGCCCATCTGTGACCGCGAAGGCCGCGCCGTGGCGGCGCTGAGCGTGGGCACCATCGCCGACCGCCTGAACGCCGACCGCATGCCCACCGTGGTGGAGCTGCTCAAGCGCGAGGCGGCTGCCATCGGGCCCCGGATCAACCCCTTTGACGCCACCCTGCGCCGGCCTGCACAAAGCCTGGCGGGTTCGCCGCCAGCGCAGCGGGTGGTGCCCGGCGCGGACCGGGCGAGCGCATCCGACCCCCTGGACTGAGGTGCTGGCCTGGCGGCGCGCGGCCCGCGCTCGGCAAGTCCCGGCCGCCATCCGCGTGGCCCGCAGAAAAATGCGCTGGACAGCGTGGTGGCAGTCCGCCCCGCTATAGTCCGCGCTTCCCCTGGCGGTTTGCGTGCCGGCGATGCACGCCGTGTTGACCGACCCGCCTCTTCAAGACAAGAAAAAAACGAACACCATGGGCCTGCAGCAGACCACCCCCGAATACCTCGACCAATGCCGCGCCGCGCAGCGGGCTGAGCAGGAGCAATCCCTGGCGGCCACCAACGACTGGGCGCATGTGGACAAGCCTCAGGTGCATGCCGACTTCGCTGCGTTCTACCAGGAGCTGGGACCGCTGATCGATGCGCACGCCCCTGAATCCGAGGCCATCCAGGCCCTGATGGAAAAGCACTTTTCCATCGTCGCGCGTTTTTACGTGCCGTCGCGCGACGCTTATGTGGGCACCGTGCTGTTCTATGCCGACAATGCCGACATGAAGGCGTTTCACAATGCCTACCACCCGCGCATGGTGGAGTTCCTGGGCGACGCCGCGTTCGTCTACGCGCTGCAGAACCTGCAATAGCGCTCCCTGGAGGCCCATGCAACCCCATGCCACGCCGGCGCAGCCACCCGCGAGCGGCGCACTGGAACCCTTTGCTCCCGTGTGCGGCGCCCTGGCCGAAGCGCTGCGGGACGATGCGTTCTATCAGGCCGTCACCATCGACCACGCGGCCGACCCCGCCCTGCGGCACCGTGTGCTGGCCCACTACTTCGCGCTGGCCCTGGAAGAGGCCCGCGCCGTGGGCGAGGTGCATATGTCGGGCGCCGACGGCGCCGCCCTCTGGCTGACCCAGGAGGCCACGGCCAGCGCGCAGGCCCTGCACGGCGAGCGCCGCACCCAGGGGCTTTCCCGGCTGCTCGGGCCCGCAGGTTTCGCCAACTATGTGCGCATCGCCGCCGCCATGGAGGAGCAGGTGCCCGGCGACCTGCGGGGTGCGTGGTACCTGTCCATCCTGGGCGTGCGACCTGCTGCGCAGGGCCAGGGGCTGGCGCAGGGACTGCTGCGGCTGACGCTGGCCCGCGCAGACCTGGCGCGCGCCACCTGCTTTCTGGAAACCTTCAACCCGCTCAGCCTGCCGTTCTACCGGCGCCTGGGGTTCACGCGCACGGTGGAGTGCGTGGAACCGGTCTCCGGCCGCACGTACTGGCTGATGGTGCGCGAGGCCGCGCGGCGCCCCTGAAGGCGCGCAAGCCCAGGCACGCACGCCACCGCCCGCGCGGCGGGTTTCTGAAAGGTGGGGTTTCATCCCAGTAGCAAAGCCACCACCAATCACTTAGTATGGTCCGCAGAGGGGTAGAGGCCAGCCAGGCCGCCGATCTGTCCTGACGTTTGCTGGGTGTGCTGGTGGGTGGAAATGAATCGATGAAGCGTGATGTTCGCCTGGCAGTGCTGCTGCTGACCGTTGTGTACCTCTCGGTGGCTGCCGCCACCGCCTGGCAGATGTGGTCGGCGCGGGAGCGCTCGCTGGCCGAAATCGACACCCAGAACCTCAACCTGGCGCAGACCCTCAACACCTACACCGAAGGCGTCATCACGCAAAGCGCCATGCTGCTGCTGGGCATCGTGGAGCGGCTGGAGGAAGAGGGCACCGGCCCCCAGCACATGCAGCGCCTGCAGCGGCTGATCGACCAGCAGGAACATTTGCTGACCCAGCTCAATGGCATCGTCATCTATGGCGCCACCGGCGACTGGCTCATGTCTTCGGCCGGGCGCTTGCCGGCCCAGGCCAACAGCACGGACAGGGCCTTCTTTGCCCACCACCGCGACAGCGCGTCGCGCGAGCCCTTCATCGGGCCGGCCATCCGGAGCCGCTCCACCGGCGACTGGGTCATCACGATCAGCCAGCGCTTCGAGGACAAGGACAGGCGCTTTGGCGGCGTGGTGGTGGTGAGCCTGGGCATCAAGAGCTTTCTGGAGCTGTTCGGCAAGATCGACGTGGGCGACCAAGGCGCCATCGGGCTGTCGACCACGGGCGGGCAGATGCTCGTTCGCTATCCCTACCGCGAGCAGGACCTGGGCCGCGACTTCTCCAAATCGGCCAATTTCCAGCGCGTCTACTCCGGCGCCGTGTCGGGCACGGCCTCGTTCAAGTCCGGCATCGACGGAACGCAGCGGCTTTACGCCTTTCGCAAGAGCGACCGGTATCCCGTGGTCACCACCGTGGCGGTGGGCAAGGAAGAAGCCCTGTCCGGCTGGCGGCATCAGGCGCTGCTCACTGCGGCCGTCGTCGGTGCCTTGCTCCTGGGCATCGCGGTCATCGGCTGGCGGCTGCTGCTCGACATCCGCCGCCGGACCCGCGCCGAGGCCTCCCTCGTGGCTGCGCGCGAGGATCTGATGCGGGTGAACCAGAAGCTGGAGGCGCTGGCCGCGCAAGACCAGCTCACGGGCCTGGCCAATCGCCGCTGCTTCGACGAAACCCTGAACATGGAGTGCCGCCGCGCGAGCCGGCAGGGGACGCCGCTGTCCCTGCTGCTCATCGATATCGACTACTTCAAGGGTTTCAACGACACCTACGGCCATGTGGCGGGCGATGCCTGCCTGCAGGCGGTGTCGAAATGCCTGGTGCAGTACGCCAAACGCCCCGGTGACCTCGTGGCGCGCTACGGCGGGGAAGAACTGGCGATCATTCTTCCCGGCACGGATCTTCAGGGGGCGCGCATTGTGGCGGAGGTCGTGCGGGAGCGGATCGAGACGCTGGCCATCGCGCACAGCGGCAGCTCGTGGGGCTGCGTCACGGTGAGCGTGGGAGCCGCCACGATGGCAGGGCCTTACGCGCAGGGGTGCGAGCGGCAACTGATCGAGGCGGCGGATGGCGGGCTGTACCGGGCCAAGGCGTCAGGGCGCAATCGGGTGGAAGCGCCGTGAAGACGGGGTTCTTTCCGGATCACAAGGTCCTGGCGTAGAACGGAATCAGCTGGCCCATCGCGGCTTCCACATACTGGGGCACCCAGTAGGTCTCGATGTGCGTGGCGCCTTCGATCTTGAACAGTTCCTTGTCCTTCGCGCCCGTGGCCTTGGCGAACGCATCTTCGGTCATGCACAAGCTGTCAGCCTTGCTGCCCGCGATCATCAGCAGCGGTTGCTGGATCAGTTCGATCTCCTCGGTGGCATCCCAGCGCATCAGGTCCATCAAGCTGCTCGTGGTGTATTTGAACGTGGAGCCCGGATGCGCATGGGTGCGCCAGTAGTATTCGTAGCCCTGCCGGTACATCTCGAATGGCAACGCCGCAATCTGCGCATCCGTCATGTCGGCATCGCCCGAATAGAGAACCTTGCCTCCCGCCTTCTCCTGGGCGCGCGCATCCGACGCGTCCTTCAAGCGCTTCTGGATCGTATCCAGCTGGGAGTCGGAAAACCCGTTGCGGCGGACCCGTCCGGAGTTGAACATGCTGAGCGTCGCCAGCGTCTTGAAGCGCTTGTCTGACTTCGCTGCCGACAGCGCATAGCCGCCGCCACCACAAATGCCGAGCAGTCCCAGGCGCGCCGCATCGACACCTGGATAGCGGGTGATGAAGTCGGCCGCACCGTGAATGTCCTCCGTGCGAAATTGCGGCTTGTCCGTGCTGCGTGGCTGGCCGCCGCTGCCTCCCTGATACGCCGCGTCCATCGCGATCGTGATGTAGCCCTGCTCCGCCAGGTGCTGGGCATACAGGCCGGCGACCTGCTCCTTCACGCCGCCGTTCGGGTGCGCCACGACGATCGCGGGGTATTTCTTCTTGGGATCGTGGTTCGCCGGGGTGTAGACGTTGGCGACGATGTCCAGGCCGTTGAGCTTGTACTTCACCGGGCGGATGTGGACCTTGCCCGGCTCGTTCTTCGTGATCGCGCCGGCATAGACCAGCGTGAAGGGATTCTTGCTGCCGCCACCAGCGGCGACAGCGGAGGTGGGTGTGGCCATGGCGGGAACACCGATGGCGGCGGCTGAGATGGCAAGGGCCGAGGTCCCAAGGAACTCGCGGCGCTTTTCATTGACGGCTTCGTGTTTCATTCAAGCTCCAATCATTTTTG
Source organism: Acidovorax sp. GW823-FHT01C06 (assembly GCF_058798375.1). Classification (NCBI taxonomy): domain Bacteria; kingdom Pseudomonadati; phylum Pseudomonadota; class Betaproteobacteria; order Burkholderiales; family Comamonadaceae; genus Acidovorax; species Acidovorax sp. GW823-FHT01C06. The sequence goes on along the minus strand of NZ_JBXAKN010000002.1, from coordinate 369,059 downwards.
TGATCTGCCTGCGTGGCATGGCGCGGCCGGGTACATCAGTCCAGCTTCTTGTGGGCCAGAAACTGCGACACCAGCTGCGCGATCTGCAGGTTGTTCAAGTCGGACATCAGGAAGTGCGTGTTGCCGCGCACTCCAATCTCCGGAAGGTGCACCAGCCGGGCGTCGCCGCCGTGCCTGTTGACGGCGTCGACCCACAGCCGGGCCATGGCCAGCCGCACACGCCAGTTGTCCTGGCCGCGCTCCGGGGTGGGCTCGACCGGGAAGTTGTCGCCGTAGTAGATGGTGATCGGGAGCCGGGTGAGCTTCAGGAAGTCCGGCATCGGCACCGCCTCGGGCGACAGCGTCCCGGCCGCACTGGGCATGGCCTGGGGCAACTCGCCCCGCGGAAAGATGAAGCCGCTGCCCGGCTCGAAAGCGACGATCGCCTTGACGTTCGGGTTCTTGATTGCCGCCAGCCAGCCCGGGCCGCCGGCTTGCGAATGCGTGAACAGGATCGCCGGGCCGATTTTGGTGAACAGCGCCGACAGGGCGTCTGCTACCACGCCGGCGTCGTAGGGGCCGGTGTTGGGGGTGACCGAGCGGAAGAACTGCTCCAGCGTCTCCGGCTTGCGGTCGAACTGGACATTGCCGAAGTAGTTCGGCCACTTGCCCATCCGGAACTGGTCGAAGAACAGCTGGTCGTTGGGTGCCGGCTCGATCGTTGCCGCGACCGTGCTGCTGCCGGCCCGGCCACGGCGCGGCTGGTCCACCACGTAGACCGGAAAGCCACGGCGCAGGAACAAGGTCTGAAAGCCCTCGCGCCCGTCCGCCGTGGTTTCCCAGCTGCGCGCGGACTGGAAGGCGCCATGCAGCATCACGATGGGCAATGCCTTCGGGTTCTGCGGCACCTGGTAGAAGGCATAGAGGTGGTCGCCGTGGAAACTCTGGCCCGAAGCGCCCGGCTTGTTGTTGTCGTAGTTTCCGGGGGTTTTCTGCACGGTCCCGCCGACGGCGAAGCTCCCCTGGGCCTGGATCACCAGCGGACCAGGGGCGTTGCCGGTGCCCTGGGGAGGAGCGGTTGCGCAGCCGGTGATGAGCGCCGGCAGGGCAAGGGCGGCGGCCCACAGGATTCGGTGGGTGTCCATGTTCAACCTTTCGATGCGGCGGCAACCGCCTGCGTGAGCGCGTCTTGGGCGCGATGGGCGGCATCTGGATCGCCCTGTTCTGCCAGCACCTGCACCAGTTGCCGCAGCTGCGTGGCACTCAGGCCCACGCGCAGGCTGGCCCGCAGGTGCGAGCGCAACTGGGCCTCCACGCCCGGCATGGCGGCGAGCGCGCCGACCGTGGCCAGTTCGCGGCTTTGCCAGTCGAGGTTGTCGCGCTCGAAGATGTCGCCGAACAAGTGGGCCTGCAGGAACTGGTTGATGACGGGCGCGAAGTCGAACAGCGGGCCCTGCACCGGCCCGCCGGAGATCGCGGTCTGGTTCGCCTTGCCGGCCGCCACCAGTTCATCGCCGGTGGCGATGCGGCGGCCGGGTTCGCGGCCCGGTGCGTCCTGGATGCCGCGCTGCCTGCGTTCCTGCACGACCTTCATCAGTTCGCCAAGCGCGTTGAGGCTCTTGGGGAACCCCGCATAGGCGTAAAGCTGCACCAGAACTTCCTTGGCCTCGCTGACCGTCATGCCCGCATCCAGCCCCTGGTTCAAGGCCGTGTTGAGCCGGGGCATGTTGCTGGCCGCCGCAAAGGACGCCATCAGGGGGATGGCCTGCTGCCTGGCCGACAGGACTTCGCTGGCGGGCTGTGCATGCGCCGCTGCCCGCGGGGGCACGATGTGCTGGCCGGCGTGTCCAGCCGGCATCGCGGCGGGAGCCGCCGCGGCCAGGCCCGCGCTGGCCAGGGCGGCCTCGTAGTCCTGATCGCTGACCTTGTCTTTCCAGGCCACCGAGGTGCCATCTTCCTTTTCGGCGATGGCGACATGGGCCATGGGGCCGCCGGGGCCCGCGCCGTGCCAGTGGCGCACGTTGGCGGGGATGCCGACCACGTCGCCGGGGCGGATCCACTGGGCCGGTTGCCCCGCCTGCTGCACCAGACCCAGGCCGGCCGTGACCACGAGCGTCTGTCCCAGAGGATGGGTGTGCCAGGCCGTGCGGGCCCGGGCCTCGAAACGCACCGTTGCGCCGCCGGCCTTTCCCGGCGGCAGCGCCTGAAACGGCGTGCTGATCTCGACGGTGCCCGTGAAGGTCTCCGGCGCCCCGGTCGCGGCGGGCGACGGCGCGGCCGTGCGGACGGCAACGGCGGGCGCGGCGCTTTCCGGTCCGGGCCGCTGCGCGCTCGCCACGGTGGCTGCGCCGCACAGGGCGAGGCAAAGCAGTGTCTTCATGCGCATGGCTCAGAGGTCGAGCTTGCGCCCGGCCATCCACTGGACGATGGCGGGATCGCGGTGGGAGAAGAAACTGCTGGTGCGGGTGTCGAGCGTGGCAATGCGCGCCATGTCCGCGACATCGAGCTCGAAGTCGAGGATGGCGATGTTCTCCGCCATGCGTTCCCTGTGCACCGACTTGGCCAGGGTGGCGATGCCGCGCTGGGCCAGCCAGCGCAGCACGACCTGGCCCACGGATTTGCCGTGGCGCCTGCCGATGTCGGTGAGCACCTCGTTCTCGAACAGGTTGTTGCGCCCTTCCGCAAACGGTGCCCAGGCCTGGGCCTGCACGCCGATTTCCCGCATGAAGGCGGCGCTCTCGATCTGCTGCAGGAACGGGTTCACCTCCACCTGGTTGACGGCCGGTGCGATCTGGTTGAACGCCTGGATGTCCATCAGTCGGTCGGGGTGGAAATTGCTGACGCCGATGGCACGCAGCTTGCCCGCGCGGCAGGCTTCCTCCATTGCGCGCCAGGCGCCATGCACGTCGCCGAATGGCTGGTGGATGAGGTAGAGGTCCAGATAGTCCACCTGCAGGCGGCGCAGCGATGTGTCGATGGCCCGCTGTGTGCGCTCGTAGCCGGCGTCGTGAACCCAGAGCTTGGTCGTCACGAAAAGCTGGGCCCGCGCCACGCCGCTGGCCTTCAGGCCCTTGCCGACCGCTTCCTCGTTCAGGTAGGACGCCGCGGTGTCGATCAAGCGGTAGCCGGCCTGGATGGCGTCGATCACGCAGCGTTCGCATTCCTGCGCATCGGGAATCTGGAAGACACCGAAGCCCAGGACGGGCATCTGGACGCCATTGTTCAAGGTGAGGTGTTGCAAGGTGGGTTTCCGCGGGGGACTATGGGGCGAAGTCTAGGAACTGGACTCACATCCGGATAGTGGTAAATAGGTTGCTGGATTCGCATCCAAATGGAGACAATGCCGGCAGGAGGAAGCAGCCATGGCCATCAACGAACTCCGCTCCGTATCCACCTTCATCAAGGCCGCGGAGCTGGGCAGCCTGCGCAAGGCGGCACACGCGCTCGACATCAGCCCGCAGGCGGCGAGCAAGGCGCTGGCGCAACTGGAGGAACACCTGGACGCGAGGCTGTTCCATCGCACGACGCGGGTGATGTCGCTGACCGATGCAGGGCAGCGCCTGCTGGAGGACGTGCAGCCCGCATTGCTGGGCGTGCAGCGCGCCCTGCAAAACGCGCGGACGGCCAGGGACGAATTCGCCGGGCCTTTGCGCATAACCGGCCCTCGCACGGCTTTTCAGCCCATCCTCTGGCGCCTGGTGGAGGAGTTCTGTGAACGGCACCCCGGTATCCAGCCCGACGTGCTCCTGGACGACCGGGTGGGCAACTGGGTCGAGGACCGGGTGGACGTTGGCTTTCGCCTGGGCGCCTCGCCGCATGAAGGGGTCATCGCCCGCAAGCTGTTCCCGTTGCAGATGGTCATTTGCGGAGCACCGGCGTATTTGCAGCGCTTTGGCGTGCCGGACTCGCTGGCGGCCCTGGCTGCCCACCGCTGCAGTGCTTTCCGCCACCCCGGCACGGGCAAGGTCGCCCCCTGGCATGTGAAGCTGGGGGAGCAGACCGTGGACCAGCCGGTCGTGCCCGCCATCTGCAGCAATGACGAAGTCTTCGAGCTGCAGTCCGTGCTGGCGGGCAAGGTCCTGGGGCAGCTGGCGGGCGTGACCGCGGCGCCCTATATCCGTTCGGGGCAACTGGTCCCCGTCCTGCGCGACCACATGCCCGATTTCGCCAGCTACTTTGTGTACTTCGGCAGCAGGACGTCGCAGCCTGTGCGCGCCCGGGCGTTCATCGACCTGGCCGTGGAACGCCTCACCAACAACCCGCAGTACGTATTGAACGACAAGGAACTGGCGGGGGCGGATCGCCGGGCCGGCCGCACCGCGCGCAGGCCGCCGGGAACCGCCAGCAGCCGGGCAGTGCGGCCCGCCTGAAGCCGCTGCCTGGTTTCCGCTAGGGGTTTTGTGCAGGGCCGATCGAGCCGCCCGCGCCGGGCCTTGGCGGACTTCCGCTGGTGGACGGGCGCTGAATGACGGCCTGCCGGTGCGCGGCCCGGGCGCCGGATACCCGGTGCTGCCACTTCACTTTTCATAGCTGCCAGCGCTTTAGCCAAAACGGCTGGAGGCATTTTTATTCAAAAATTCCATGGACCCGGTGGTGCAGGGGCGTCGCGCCGGTCCTCAGCCTTGGGCTTGCCGCTGGCCTGCGCATTCCCCCACCACCCAGTCCCTGAACGCCTTCACCAGCGGCGTCTGCGCGCGCGCCTCCGGGTACACGAGGTAGTACGCATCGGTGCTGGTCAGTACCGTGCCCGACAGCTCCACCAGGCTGCCCGCCGCCAGCTCCTGCTCGATCAGGAAACGCGGCAGCAGCGCCGCGCCCAGGTGCGAGACGGCGGCCTGGGCGATCATGGCGAAGTGTTCGGACTGGGGGCCGCGCAGGGCCAGGGCCGTGGGGGCGCCCACCAGCTCGAACCACTCGGCCCACTGGGTGGGGCGCGTGCTTTGCTGCAGCAGCACCACGCGGGTCAGATCCTGTGGCGTGCGGATGTGGTGGCGGTCGCGGTAGGCGGGGCTGCACACGGGCACCGTCTCTTCGTGCATCAGGTATTCGCACACGGCACCCGCCCAGTGCGGCGCACCGAAGTGGATGGCCGCGTCGAACGGTGTTCCCGCGAAATCAAAGGGCTCGGTGCGGGCCGAAAAATTGACCATGGCCTCGGGGTGCTGGGCCATGAAGCCGCCCAGGCGTGGTATGAGCCAGCGGGTGCCCAGCGTGGGCAGCACGGCCAGGTTGAGCAGGCCGTCGGTGCTCGCGAACGCCATGGCCTTCTGAGTGCTGGCCGACAGCTGCTGGAGCACGGCCAGCACGTCGGCGGCGTAGACGCGGCCCGCGTCGGTGAGCACCACGCGCTGGCGCACGCGGTGGAAGAGGGCGGTGCCCAATTGCTCCTCCAGCTGGCGGATCTGGCGTGACACGGCGCTTTGCGTGAGGTGCAGCTCCTCGGCCGCGCGCGACACGCTCTGGTGGCGGGCAGCCGTTTCAAAGGCCAGCAGGTCGGCGGTGGAAGGCAGGAAGGCGCGGCGCAGCATGGTCATGCGTGGGGGGAATGATCGGTGGTGGCCCAGGCAAGGCCTTTCAAGTCCGTGGCACTGATGCGGTGTGCGGTGCGGGCTACTGCTATTTTCAGGTACTTCATTCCAATTTGTGATCAAGTAGTTCCATTTTTTTGCTATCCAGCGCGGCAGGATTGGCGGATATTGGCGCCTTCATTGCGTGTTTTCTCCTGCGCTGCCCCTTTTTCCTGCCCTTCTGATCCTTGCGAGCCGCCATGTCCGCCACCCCTGCCGCCACCCCCCTCGTGACCGAAGTCGATCAATTGCTGCAACGCCTGGGCGTGCCCCGCGCGGGCTACACCGGTGGCACGCTGGCCGCCCGCTCGCCCATCACGGGCGAGGTGCTGGCCCGGGTGCCGCAGCACGGCCCCGCCGAGGCGACCGCCGCCATCGGCCGTGCGCATGCGGCCTTCCAGGCCTGGCGCAACGTGCCTGCGCCGCGCCGGGGCGAGCTGGTGCGCCTGCTGGGCGAAGAGCTGCGCGCCGCCAAGGCGGACCTGGGACTGCTCGTCACCATCGAGGCGGGCAAGATTCCGTCCGAAGGCCTGGGCGAGGTGCAGGAGATGATCGACATCTGCGACTTCGCGGTGGGCCTGTCGCGCCAGCTGTACGGCCTGACGATTGCCACCGAGCGCCCCGGCCACCGCATGATGGAAACCTGGCACCCGCTGGGCGTGTGCGGCGTGATCTCGGCCTTCAACTTCCCGGTGGCCGTGTGGTCGTGGAACGCGGCGCTGGCGCTGGTGTGTGGTGATTCGGTGGTGTGGAAGCCGTCCGAAAAGACCCCGCTCACGGCCCTGGCCACGCACGCCATCGCGCAGCGTGCCATCGCGCGGTTTGGTGCCGACGCGCCCGAAGGCCTGCTGGAGCTGATCGTGGGCCAGCGCGACATTGGCGAGGTGCTGGTGGATGACGCCCGCGTGCCCGTGCTGTCGGCCACGGGCTCCACCGCCATGGGCCGCGCGGTGGGCCCGCGCCTGGCGGCACGTTTTGCGCGCGGCATCCTGGAGCTGGGCGGCAACAATGCCGCCATCGTGGCCCCCACGGCCGACCTGGACCTGGCGCTGCGCGGCATCGCGTTCGCCGCCATGGGCACGGCGGGCCAGCGCTGCACCACGCTGCGCCGCCTGTTCGTGCACGACAGCATCTACGATCAGCTGGTCCCCCAGCTGGCCAAGGTGTACGCCAACGTGCAGGTGGGCGATCCGCGCACCGCCGGCACGCTGGTGGGCCCGCTGATCGACCGCATGGCCTTTGAAGGCATGCAAAAGGCGCTGGAACAAAGCCGTGCGCTGGGTGCCGCGGTGCACGGCGGCGGCCGCGTGGAAGGTTTGGGCGGTGCGGACGCGTACTACGTGCGCCCTGCCCTGGTGGAGCTGCAAAGGCACGACGGCCCCGCGCTGCACGAAACCTTCGCGCCCATCCTGTACGTGGTGCGCTACAGCACGCTGGACGAGGCCATCGCGATGAACAACGCCGTGGGCGCGGGCCTGTCGTCGTCGATCTTCACGCTCAATGTGCGCGAGGCCGAGCTGTTCATGTCGGCAGCCGGCTCGGACTGCGGCATTGCCAACGTGAACATCGGCCCGAGCGGCGCGGAAATCGGCGGCGCGTTTGGCGGCGAGAAGGAAACCGGCGGCGGGCGCGAGGCGGGCTCCGACAGCTGGAAAGCCTACATGCGCAGGGCGACGAACACCATCAACTATTCCACGGCACTGCCGCTGGCGCAGGGCGTGACCTTCGACGTGTGAGCAGCGCAGTGGCAAGCGCTTTCATGCCGGCTGAAACGCCACCCATCGTCGTCATCGGTGGCGGCGTCATCGGCAGCGCCATCGCGTACTTCCTGACGCTGCAGCAGCCGGGCTGCACGGTGGTGGTGGTCGAGCGGGACCCGACCTATGCGCGCGCATCGTCCGCGCTGTCGGCCAGCTCCATCCGCCAGCAGTTCTCCACCGACATCAATGTCCAGATCTCGGCCTATGGCATCGACTTTCTGCGCAATGTGAACACGCTGCTGGCCTGCAGCGGCGACGCGCCGGATGTGGGCCTGCACGAGGGCGGCTATCTGTACCTGGCCACCGCGGCCGGCGAGGCCACGCTGCGCGAGAACCATGCGCTGCAAAAGCGTCACGGCGCCGATGTGGCGCTGCTCGGCCCGCAGCAGCTGGCCGGGCGCTTTCCGTGGCTGGCGCTGCAGGACGTGGCGCTGGGGTCGCTCGGGCTGTCGGGCGAGGGCTGGTTCGACGGCTACCTGCTGCTGAGCGCGCTGCGCAAGAAGGCGCAGAGCCAGGGCGTGCGCTACGTGGCCGATGAGGCCGTGGGCCTGGACGTGGTGGCTAGCGATGGCGTGCGGCATGTGCGTGCCGTCCGCCTGAAAAGCGGTGGCGAGCTGCCGTGCCGCTTTGCGGTGAACGCGGGTGGCCCCTGGGCCGCGGCCATCGCGGGCTGGGCGGGCATCGGCCTGCCCGTGGTGGGCAAGCGTCGCACGGTGTTCCACCTGGCCAGCCCCGCGGCGCTGCCGGGCTGCCCGCTGCTCATCGACACCAGCGGCATCTGGCTGCGGCCCGAGGGCCAAGGCTTCATCTGCGGTTTTGCGCCTGCGGCCGACAACGACGCCGACTTTGCCCCGCTGGAGCCCGAGTACGACGCCTTCGACAACCATGTCTGGCCTGCCTTGGCGGAGCGGATTCCGGGCTTCGAGGCGCTGCGCATGCAGGGCGCCTGGGCGGGCTACTACGAGATGAACACTTTCGACCACAACGCCATCGTGGGCCTGCATCCGACGTGCGACAACCTGGTGTTCGCCAACGGGTTCTCGGGCCATGGCTTGCAGCAGTGCCCTGCCGTGGGGCGCGGCCTGGCCGAGCTGATGCTGACGGGGCGCTACCAGAGCCTGGACCTGTCGCCGCTGTCCATCGAACGCATCGCGCGCAACCAGCCGCTGCTGGAGAAGAACGTCATCTGAACCCAGGAGCCCCGCAACGGGGCCCCGCCCATCCGGCCTTTCCTCTTTTTCGACGCTTTCCCACCTGCCAACCACAACACAACCGGAGACAACGACCATGGCAATTTCACGCAAGACATTCACCGCGCTCGCTGCAGGGCTCGCACTGGCCTACACGGCCTTCGTGCCCGCGCAGGCGCAAACCGCCATGCCCACGCTGGAGAAGATCAAGGCATCGGGCAAGGCGGTGCTGGGCGTGCGCGAGACCTCGCCGCCCATGGCCTACGCGCTGGGCGCGAATGAAAAATACGTGGGCTACCACGTGGAGCTGTGCGAGCGCGTGCTCAAGGAAATCGTGCCCGACGCGAAGCTCGAGTACATGGCCGTGACGGCGCAGAACACGATGCCGCTGGTGCAGAACGGCACGCTGGACATCGGCTGCGGCCCCACCACCAACAACCTGGCGCGCCAGCAGCAGGTGGCTTTTGCCGTGACCACCTATGTGAGCGAGGTGCGCATGGCGGTGCGCAAGGATTCGGACCTGAAGTCCATCAGCCAGCTGGGCAACCGCACGATCGCGGCCTCCACCGGCACCACGGCCGTGCAGCTGCTGCGCAAGCAGGAGCGCACGCTGGGCGCACCCGTCAAGACGGTGCTGGGCAAGGACCACCACGAGAGCTTCATGCTGCTCGAATCCGGCCGCGCTGATGCGTTCGTGCTGGACGACAACCTGCTGGCGGGCCTGATCTCAAACTCCAAGGACCCGTCGGCCTACCGCATCGTGGGCGAGCCGCTGGGCGCCGAGCCGATCGCGCTGCTGTTCCGCAAGGACGACCCCACCTTCAAGGCCGCGGTGGACGGCGTGCTCACCCGGCTGATGCAGAGCGGCGAGATGGAAAAGATCTACACCAAGTGGTTCGTGAACCCCATTCCGCCCAAGAACATGAGCCTGAATTTGCCGCTGGGCACCACGCTGCGCCAGCTGTTCTCCGCACCCAACGACAAGCCCCTGGAGTCCTACCAGCAATGAACGCCGCCATCCCCGCCACAGCCTTTCGCGCGGCCGACCGCATCAGCGCCATCGGTGTGTCGGACATCGTGCGCATCACCCAGGCCGCCAATGAATTGAAGCGCCAGGGTCAGCCCGTGATCGTGCTGGGCCTGGGCGAGCCGGACTTCGACACGCCGATCCACATCCAGGAGGCCGCGCAGCGCGCCATGGCGCGGGGTGACACGCACTACACGGTGCTCGACGGCACGCCGGAGCTCAAGGCCGCGATCCAGCTCAAGTTCCGCCGCGACAACGGCCTCGCGTTCGCCACCAATGAGATCACGGTGGGCGCCGGCGCCAAGCAGGTCATCTACAACGCGCTGATGGCCAGCCTGAACCCCGGCGACGAGGTGATCCTGCCCGCGCCGTACTGGACCTCGTACGCCGACATGGTGCTGATCGCGGGCGGTGTGCCCGTGGTGGTGCCGTGCAGCGAAGACAACGGCTTTCGCATTACGGAGCAAGAGCTGGATGCCGCCATCACGCCGCGCACGCGCTGGGTGTTCATCAACTCGCCGTCCAACCCCAGCGGCACGGCCTACAGCGCCGAGCAACTGCGGCCCCTTCTGGAGGTGGTGCTGCGCCACCCGCGGGTGTGGGTGCTGGCGGACGACATCTACGAACACATCCTGTACGACGGCCATGCGTTCGCCACGCCGGTGGTCGTGCTGCCCGCGCTGCGCGAGCGCACGCTCACGGTGAACGGCGTGTCCAAGTCGTACGCCATGACGGGCTGGCGCATCGGCTACGGCGCGGGCCCGCGTGCGCTGATCGCGGCCATGGCGGTGGTGCAGAGCCAGGCGACGTCGTGCGCGTCGTCCATCAGCCAGGCGGCGGCGGTGGCGGCGCTCACCGGTCCGCAGGACGTGGTGGCCGAGCGCTGCCGCGAGTTCCAGGCGCGGCGCGACCTCGTGGTGGCTTCGCTCAATGCATCGCCGGGCCTGCGCTGCCGCGTGCCCGAGGGTGCGTTCTACACCTTTGCCAGCTGCGAAGGCGTGCTGGGCCGCACCACGCCGGGCGGCGCGCTGCTGCGCACGGATGCCGATTTTTGCGACTACCTGTTGCGCGAGTTCCACGTGGCCGTGGTGCCGGGCAGCGTGCTGGGGCTGGCGCCGTATTTCCGTATCTCGTACGCTGCCAGCATGGCCGACCTGCAGGAGGCCTGCACACGTATCCGCCGTGCGTGCGAGGCACTGCGCTGACCCACCTGTTTTCCTCGTTTGATATTTTCCCGTTCCGGACCTTTTGACATGACCACGCCTTCCACCTCCAGCCCCGCCCCAAGCCGCACCGGCGGCCAGATCCTGGTGCAGCAGCTCATCACCCATGGCGTCAAGCAGCTGTTCTGCGTGCCGGGCGAGAGCTACCTGGCTGTGCTCGATGCCCTGCACGATGCAGACATCGGCGTGACGGTGTGCCGCCAGGAAGGCGGCGCGGCCATGATGGCCGAGGCGCAGGGCAAGCTCACGGGGCAGCCAGGCATCTGCTTCGTGACGCGCGGGCCGGGCGCCACCAATGCGTCGGCCGGGGTGCACATCGCGCACCAGGACTCGACCCCGATGATCCTGTTCGTGGGGCAAGTGGCGCGCGGCGCCATGGGGCGCGAGGCGTTCCAGGAGCTCGACTACAGCGCGGTCTTCGGCACCATGGCCAAGTGGGTGGTGCAGATCGACGACCCGGCGCGCGTGCCCGAACTCATCTCGCGCGCCTTCCACGTTGCCACCTCGGGCCGCCCCGGCCCGGTGGTGGTGGCGCTGCCCGAAGACATGCTGACGGAGGCCGCCACCGTGGCCGACGCGCAGCCCTACCAGGTCACCGAGACCCACCCCGGCGCCGCGCAGATGGCAGAGCTGGCCCAGCGCCTGCAGGCCGCCCAGAGCCCCGTGGCCATCCTGGGCGGCAGCCGCTGGTCCGAACAGGCGGTGCGCGAGTTCACGGCGTTTGCCGAGGCGTGGTCCATTCCGGTGTACTGCTCGTTCCGCCGGCAGATGCTGTTTGCCGCCACCCACGCCTGCTACGGCGGCGACCTGGGCCTCGGCGTGAACCCCAAGCTGCTGGCGCGCATCCGCGCGTCCGACCTGGTGCTGGTGGTGGGCGGGCGCCTGTCCGAAGTGCCGTCGCAGGGCTACGAGCTGTTCGGCATCCCCACGCCCGCACAGCCCCTGGTGCATGTGCATGCCGATGCCGATGAACTGGGCAAGCTCTACCGCCCCACGCAGGCCATCCACGCCACGCCGCAGGCCTTCGCCGCGGCCTTGAACGCGGTGCGCCCCACGGCGCCGGTGCCGTGGAAGGCCCACACCGAAGCCGCCCATGCCGACTACCTGGCCTGGAGCGATACCGCGCCCATCCGCATCCCCGGTGATCTGCAGATGGGCCAGGTGATGCAGCACCTCAAGGACGTGCTGCCCGCCGACACCATCTTCTGCAACGGCGCGGGCAACTTCGCGACGTGGGTGCACCGCTTCTGGCCCTTCACCACCTATGCGAGCCAGCTCGCGCCCACCAGCGGGTCGATGGGCTACGGGCTGCCGGCCGGCGTGGGCGGCAAGCGCCTGTGGCCGCAGCGCGAGGTGGTGATCTTCGCGGGTGACGGCGACTTCCTGATGCACGGCCAGGAGTTCGCGACCGCCGTGCAGTACGGCCTGCCGATCATTGTGGTGCTGCTGGACAACGCCATGTACGGCACCATCCGCATGCACCAGGAGCGCGAGTACCCGGGCCGCGTGAGCGCCACGCAGCTCAAGAACCCCGACTTCAAGGCCTACGCCCAGGCCTTCGGCGGCCACGGCGAGCGCGTGGAGCGCACCGAAGACTTCGCCCCCGCGCTGGCCCGCGCGCGCGCCAGCGGCCTGCCCAGCGTGCTGCACTGCCTGATGGACCCTGAGGCGATCACGCCCACGGGAACGCTGCAGGGCCTGCGCAACGCGGCGCTCGCCAAGAAGCAATAGACACAATCAATACCGCAGCCCAAACCCTGTGGTCGGCCGGGCGGCTGACAGCAGGGTGTCTGCGCTTTTGCGCACAATGGAGGCCGTGACCTCCGCACCGCCCGACGAGCCCTCCGCACCGCGCCTGCGTCGCATCGCGCACCTCGACATGGATGCCTTCTTCGCATCCGTCGAGCTGCTGCGCTACCCCCAGCTCAAGGGCCTGGCCGTGGTCATCGGCGGCGGGCGGCGCAAGGTGGACGAGCTGCTGCACCAGAGCCCCGATGGCCAGGGCCTGCGCGAGCCGCATTTCATCCCGGTGGCCGACTTTCCCCTGCTCAAGGACTATGTGGGCCGGGGCGTCATCACCACCGCCACCTACGCGGCGCGGCAGTTCGGCGTGGGCTCGGCCATGGGCATGATGAAGGCCGCCAGGCTGTGCCCCCATGCCATCGTGCTGCCCGTGGATTTCGACGAAGTGCGCCGCTTTTCGCGCCTGTTCAAGAGCACCATCACCGACATCGCTCCGGTGATGCAGGACCGGGGCGTGGACGAGGTCTACATCGACTTCACCGACGTGCCCGGGGGCCAGCGCGAAGGAGGCAGGGTGCTGGCACGGCTCATCCAGAAGAGGATCTTCGACGTGACGGGGCTGACCTGCTCCATCGGCGTGGCCCCCAACCGGCTGCTGGCCAAGATGGCCAGCGAGTTCAACAAGCCCAATGGCATCTCCATCGTCTATGAGTCGGATCTGCAGGCGAAGATCTGGCCGCTCAACGTGCGCAAGATCAACGGCATCGGCCCCAAGGCGGGTGAGAAGCTGGCGCGCCTGGGCATCGAGACCATCGGCCAGCTGGCGGCGCAGGATGAACAGTGGCTGATGGGGCACTTCGGCAAATCGACGGGGGCGTGGATGCACCGGGTGTCCTGGGGGCGGGACGACAGCCCCGTGGTGACCGAAAGCGAACCCGTGAGCATGAGCCGCGAGACCACCTTCGACCGCGACCTGCACGCCGTGCGCGACAAGGCGGAGCTGGGCGCGATCTTCACCGACCTGTGCCTGCGCCTGGCCGAAGACCTGCAGCGCAAGGGCTATGTGGCGCGCACCATCGGCATCAAGCTGCGCTACGACGACTTCAAGATCGCCACGCGCGACCACACCGCGGGCATCTACACGGCGGACGGCGCCACCATCCGCCAGCTGGCGGGGCAGTGCCTCAAGCGCGTGCCGCTGGACAAGCGCCTGCGCCTGCTGGGGGTGCGGGCCAGCACGCTGGCGCGGCGCGGGGAAGAGCCGGTGCTGGAGCCACGCACACCGGTGCCGGCCGGCGGCCGGGGGCGGCGGCCCGGCGCGCAGGCCACCATGGAAACCGGTCAGCTTTTCTAGGCCCGAGGCTGCGCCCGGGGCCGCCCGTTTCTCGCGGCACCACCGCAATTCTCTTGGTGCCAGACGGTGTGATCGGCAGGTAGACTTGATCGGTATCAAGCGGTAGCGGACCGCGCCGCCTGCCGACGATGCGGGCCCATCAGGAGCTTTCCATGCGCATCAACCTGCCGGTGACCCAGCAGAATTTCGACTACCCCGGCGATGAGCTGCTGGTGTCCAGCACCAACACCAAGGGCGAGATCACGCACTGCAACCCCGCCTTCGTGCGCGTGAGCGGGTACAGCCACGACGAGCTTGTCGGCCAGCCCCACAACATCATCCGCCACCCCGACATGCCCGCCGAGGCCTACAAGGACTTGTGGCGCACCGTCGGCCGGGGGGAGCCCTGGACGGGGCTGGTGAAAAACCGCCGCAAGAATGGCGACCACTACTGGGTGCGGGCCAATGTCACGCCCATCATGGAGGGGGGCAAGCCCCGCGCCTACATGTCGGTGCGCACCAAGCCCAGCGCGGCGGAGTCCGATGCCGCCGAGGCCCTGTATGCGCAGATGCGCCGCGATGCGGCCTCGGGCGCGCGCAGTTTCTACCTGGACGCCGGCAACCTGCGCTACCGCGGTGTGCGTGGCTGGCGGCAGCGCATGGCGCAAATGGCGTTGCTGCCCCGCATGGCGCTGGTGCTTGGGGTGTTGCTGCTGCTGGCGCTGGTGCCCGACATGCTGGGGCTGCAGGGTCCCGTGGCCTGGGTGACGCGCCTGGTGCTGCTGCTGGTGGGGAGCGGGTGGGCGCTGTGGCGCTACCAGGCCACCGTGCTGCGGGGCGTGCACGATGCGACCCGGTTCGCCTCCGACATCTCGGCATGCAATCTGGCCACCTCGGTCCACACGGACTATCCACCGCCATTGGGCGCGCTCATGCAGCGGCTGCGGCAGACGCAGGTCAACCTGCGCGCGGTGGTGGGCGATGTGCGCACCGAAGTGCGCAGCTTCACCCAGTCGGCCGCCGAGATTTCGCGCGGCAGCCTGGACCTGTCGGCACGCACCGAATCGCAGGCGAGCAGCCTGGAGGAAACCGCCGCGTCGATGGAGCAGCTGGCCAGCACCGTGCAGCAGACGGCCGACACGGCCGCCAAGGTGTCGCACGAGAGCGCGCAAAGCAGCGACATCGCCACGCGCGGCGGCCAGGCCGTGCAGGAGGTGGGCGCTGCCATGCAGGAGATGAAGCAGTCGTCCACGCGCATCAGCGAGATCGTGGGCGTGATCGAGGGCATCGCCTTCCAGACCAACCTGCTGGCGCTCAATGCCGCCGTGGAGGCGGCCCGCGCGGGCGAGCAGGGCCGGGGCT
Organism: Acidovorax sp. GW823-FHT01C06; assembly: GCF_058798375.1. Lineage (NCBI taxonomy): Bacteria > Pseudomonadati > Pseudomonadota > Betaproteobacteria > Burkholderiales > Comamonadaceae > Acidovorax > Acidovorax sp. GW823-FHT01C06. The sequence goes on along the minus strand of NZ_JBXAKN010000002.1, from coordinate 353,875 downwards.
TTGCCGTGGTGGCGGGGGAGGTCCGGGCCCTGGCGCAGCGCAGCGCCAGCTCGGCCAAGGAGATCAGCGGCCTGATCGGCGCGACGGTGAACCAGATCGCCAATGGCGCGCAGCAGATGGACCATGCCGGCACCACCATCCAGGGCGTGGTCAACGCCGTGGGGCGGGTGAGCACGCTGGTGCAGCAGATCAGCAGCGCGACCAAGGAGCAGTCCCAGGGCATCGCCCAGGTCAACGAGGCTGTCACGCAGCTCGACACCGTGACGCAGCAGAACGCGGCGCTGGTGGAGCAGTCGGCGGCATCGGCCCAGGGCCTCAAGGAAAGCGCCCTGTCGCTGGGCCGGTCCGTGGATGTGTTTCGCCTGGGCTAACAGCCCTGCGCCGTGGCGGGGCGCGCGGTATTTCTTGACGAATTCTTACTGCTAACTTACAGTGAATTTCCCGTTTTCCGGGAGGTTCCCATGACCCTGAACGAACTGCAACGCATCAAGCAGTGGCATGTCGCGCACAAGGCCGAGCACCCGCTTGAGTACCACCTCTGGGACCTGGTGCTGACGATCTGGATGCTGGGGTGGGTGGGCTGGTTTCCCATCTGCGCCTTTGGCGAGCCCTGGACCGCGCCGGTGTGCCTGGTCGCCATCTTTCTGCCCAGCCTGTATGTGACCTGGCGCACCCGCGCGCATGCGCGCCACACCCTGCGGTGCGACTGGATTGACGCGCGCGGTTAGCGGATCTTTGGAGGGCCTTACTGGCGGGCGGTGCGCACGTTGCGCGGCAGGCCCTGCGGGTGGCTGGTGCGCAGCGGGTTGATGTCCAGGCCGCCCCGGCGCGTGTAGCGCGCATACACGGTGAGCTTGATGGGTTTGCAGCGGGTCCACACGTCCATGAAGATGCGCTCCACGCACTGCTCGTGGAATTCGTTGTGGTTGCGAAAGCTCACCAGGTACTGCAGCAGGCCTTCCTGGTTGATCTGCGGGCCGCTGTAGCTGATCTGCACGCTGCCCCAGTCGGGCTGGCCCGTCACCAGGCAGTTGCTCTTGAGCAGGTTGCTGGTGAGCACTTCGGACACGGGGGCCTCGCCAAACACGGCCGTCAGCAGCTCGGGCGCGGGCTGGTACTGCGTGCATTCCACGTCCAGCCGATCGAGGCTCAGGCCGTCGAGTTCGTGCACGGGCTCCTGGTCGAACAGTTCGGGGCTGAGGAGCCGCACGCCCACGGTGGCCGGGTGCTCCGCGCCGCGCCACACGGCCTCGCTGATGTCGGCACGGATGCGGGCCTGCACCTCGGCCGCATCCGTGAATCGGGTGTTGTTGAAGCTGTTGAGGTAGAGCTTGAACGACTTGCTCTCCACGATGTTGGGGGTCTCGCACGGCACGGTGATGTGCGCCAGCGCCACCTGCGGCTTGCCGCGCTGGTTGAGCCACGACAGCTCGAACGCCGTCCACAGGTCGGCGCCGAAGAACGGCGCGGCGCCGGTGACACTGATCTCGGCCCGCTTGCCCGCGCGGGGGATGGGGAACAGCAGAGAGGCGTCGTACTGGTCGATGTAGGCCGATGCCTTGCCGAGTTGGGATTGTTCCGGGGTGTTCATGGATACTATTAAATTGATAGCTGGTAGCGCAATGTGGATAAGCGCCAAGGCCTGTTTTTATTTGAATTCCCGCTCGCGCAGCCACTTGGTGGCGATCCATTTTTCGCCGGCGATCACCGGGGCGCCGCCATGCAGGGTGCGCGTGGACGGGTGCGGGCGCTCGTAGCTGAAGAACACGGCATTGCCGCGCTGCGGCGCCACTTCCACATGCACATCGGGGAAGGTGGTGCCGCCGCCTTTCTCGGGCGTGTTCAGGTACATCACGAGCGTGCCCACACGCTGGCCGCCGCGCTTGACGATGGTGGGCGTGCCCGGCTCGGCGGGGTCGAAGTAGTCGTAGTGCGGCTTGTATTCGGCACCGGGGCGGTAGTGCAGCACCTGCAGGCCCTCGCCGTTCTCGATGGGCCAGTTCAGCAGGCGGGCGATGCGCTCCTCGATGCGCTGCAGCAGCGGGCTTTCGCCGCGCTGGAAGAACATGCCGTCGCTCGTGCGGTCGTCGTTGACTTCCTCGCCCCCCGTCTTGGTGGCCACGGTGAGCGAGCGCGCCATGCGCGGTGCGGCGGCGGCGATCAGCGCATCGCATTCTTCGGGCGACAGCAGGTTGCCGAACACCACGATGCGCGGCTGGGCGATCGCCAGCAGCACGTTCACGCTGCGGTCGCCGGCCTCAAGCTGCGCGGGGGATTCGTCCAGCCGCGGCTCGGGCACCGCCACGGCGGGTGGCTGGCCCTGCTGCACGGCCAGTTCGTTGAGGTGGTCCTGCAGCGTGATCTCCAGCGCATCGGCGGCCACGTTCTCATCCCAGCCCGCATCGCGCATGGACTGCAGCACCACGGGCGCGGCATAGCCTGCCTGGGCCTGCTCGATGATCCAGCGGCGCAGCTCGGGCGTGATGGCCTGCCGCGCGGCACCGCGGTCCTGGTGGGTTGCCGTGGTGCTGTCCGGGTGCTGTTCAGAACGCGATGTCATGGCGGTCCTTCAACGTAAGCAGGTTTCTTTCGGGGTTACGGGGCGGGTGCTGCCTTGCGCCGGAATACCAGGCGCTCGGGCCCGGATGATGCCGGGGCAAAGGCATAGCCGTCCAGATCAAACCCTTCCAGCTGGCGGGGTGTGGCAAGGCGGTGCGTGACGGCATAGCGGGCCATGAGGCCGCGCGCGCGCTTGGCGTGGAAGCTGATGATCTTGTAGCCGCCGCCTTTCCAGTCCTCGAACACGCATTCGACCACGCGTGCCTTGAGCGCCTTGCGGTCCACGGCCTTGAAGTACTCCTGCGACGCCAGGTTGACCACGACGGGCGTGGTGTCGGCGCGCAGCCGGGTGTTGAGGTGCTCGGCGATCTGGCTGCCCCAGAACTGGTACAGGTTGCTGCCCGCGGCCGTGGCCAGGCGCGTGCCCATCTCCAGCCGGTAGGGCTGCATGCGGTCGAGCGGGCGCAGCACGCCGTACAGGCCGCTCAGGATCGCCACGTGGCGCTGCGCCCAGTCCAGGTCGTCGGCGGTGAGCGCGCGCGCCTGCAGGCCTTCGTACACGTCGCCGTTGAAGGCCAGCAGAGCCTGGCGCGAGTTGGCGGCGGTGAAGCGGGGGCGCCAGGCCTGGTAGCGCGCCACGTTGAGCGCGGCCAGCTTGTCGCTCAGGTCCATGAGCGAGGCGATGTCCTGGGGGGACTGGGTGCGCAGCACCTCGATCAGGGCCGTGGACTGTGGCACGAACTGGGGCGTGGAATGGGGCAGCCCCTCGGGCAGGGGGGTGTCGTAGTCAAGGGATTTGGCTGGGGACAGCAGGAACAGCATGTGGGAGTCCGGGTGGTCCGTGGGGCTCGGAAGGGGAGAAGGCTGGGCGGAGCGAGGCCGGAATGCCGGCAGCGGCCAAAATGGTACCTGCTGCAGGGCCGCCGCAGCGCCAAGGCGTTGTTCAGGGCCCCCAAAGCAAGAAGGCGGCCCTGGGCCGCCTTCTTGTTTTCAGGGCCGCAGCCGGTGGATCAGGCCGCCGGCGGCTGCTCGAAAGGCAGGGTCATCGCCGACAGGTCGCGGCGGGTTTCCACCAGCACCAGCGGGCCTTCGTCCAGCACGACCGCGGGCGGCCGTTCGCGTGGAACGCGGATGGGTTGCGGTTCGGCCGCGATCGCCGCCTGCACGGCGGCGATCTTGCCCGCGTCCGAGTTCACCCATTGCAGCCCCGACGAGGCGGCAACCTGCTGGAGCTCGTCGACCGGCAGCGTGAAGGACTGGACACGGGGCATGCCGTTGGCGGCAGCCGCCGCAGCAGCAACCGCCACCGGGGCTGGCGCGGGCGCGGCAACGGGTGCGGCCGGGGGCGCCACGGGTGCCGTGGCAGCAGGGGCCGTGGCGGCCACCGGAGCAGCCACGGGCGCTGGCGCTGCAACCGCTACCGGGGCGGCAGCCGGAGCCTCGGCCACGGCGGCCTCCACCGGTGCGACGGGGGCGCTGAAGTAGCTGCGGCGTGGAGCCTCATCCTGCTCCGGCGCCGGTTCGGCCTGGGGTGCGGTGACGGCGGTGGGATCGAAGTCCAGCATCACTGGTGCCGCTGCCGTGGTCTCGGCGCTGTCGCGAGGACCTCGCTCGCCGCGTTCGCGGCGGTCACGGCCGTAGCGGTCGCGCGAGCGGCGCTCGCGGCGCTGCTGCTCTTCGCTGGCCGGGGCGCCATTGCCCGCGGCCACGTCGTTGCCGGACAGGTCCAGGTCGGGCAGCGATGCCAGAGGGGCGGTGTCGACGAAGTCGCCCGCGGCCGGCGCGGTGCTCTCCTGCGCTTCGACAGCACGGGGCGTGCGTTCGCCGCGCTCTGCACGGTCTCCACGTTCGCGGCGGCCGGAGCCTTCGCCACGGTCACGGCGCGGACCGCGCTCGCCGCGCGGCTGCTGGCCCGCTTCCGCGCTGTTGCCGTTCGGACCTTCCACCTGCGCCTGCGCGGCAGCGGTGTTGTCGCCGTTCAGGCCGGCGGCCTGGTTGCGGGGCTCGGCGTCGCGGCGGCCACGGCCACCGTCACGGCCGTTGCGGCCTTCGCGTCCCTCGCGGGCTTCGCCTTCGGGGCGGCGGTCGGTGTCGCGGGGTGGACGGCCCTCGGCGTCGCGCGGAGCGCGGCCTTCGGCCGAGCGCTCGCCACGGCGGCCGCGGCCTTCGCTGGCGCCTTCGCGGTTGCCGCCATCACGGCCGCCTTCGCGTTGGCCTTCCCGGTTGCCATCGCGGCCACCACGGCGGCCACGGCCTTCGCCGTTGCGGCCATCGCGGCGGGGCTCGCCGCGGCCCGTGGTTTCAGGTGTGGCGGCGGGGGCAGGGGCTGCTGCCACCGGTGCGGGGGCTGCCGGTGCATCGCCAAAGCCGAACAGGCTCTTGAGCCAGGAAAAGAAGCCTTGCTCCTGCGGCGCGGCGGCGGCAGCGGGCGCTGGCGCAGCCACGGGGGCCTGGGCGGGTGCCGCGGGCGCGGCAGCGGGGCGCTGGCCGGCGCGGGGTGGGCGGGCCGCGCCTTCGGGGCGGGGCTCGGCCACGGGGGCGGGAGCATCGGGCAGCACGCCCTTGATGACGGGGGTCTGCTTGTTGGTGGGCTCCTGCGAGCGGCGCGTCACGGCCGTGGGGTCTTCCACTTCCTCGGCGAGCTTGTAGCTGGCTTCGATGTGGTCCAGGCGCGGATCGTCGTGCTTGAGGCGTTCCAGGCGGTAGTTGGGGGTTTCCAGCGTCTTGTTGGGCACCATCAGCACGGCCACGCGCTGCTTGAGTTCGATCTTGGCGATCTCGGTGCGCTTTTCGTTGAGCAGGAACGAGGCCACTTCCACCGGCACCTGGCAGTGCACGGCGGCCGTGTTGTCCTTCATGGACTCTTCCTGGATGATCCGCAGGATCTGCAGGGCCGAGCTTTCCGTGTCGCGGATGTGGCCCGAGCCGCCGCAGCGGGGGCAGGGGATGGACGAGCCTTCGCTCAAGGCGGGCTTCAGGCGCTGGCGGCTCATCTCCATGAGGCCGAACTTGCTGATGGTGCCGAACTGCACGCGGGCGCGGTCCTGGCGCAGCGCGTCGCGCAGGCGGTTTTCCACTTCGCGGCGGTTCTTGCTCTCCTCCATGTCGATGAAGTCGATCACGATCAGGCCGCCCAGGTCGCGCAGGCGCATCTGGCGCGCCACTTCGTCGGCGGCTTCCAGGTTGGTGCGGGTGGCGGTTTCCTCGATGTCGCCGCCCTTGATGGCGCGGGCCGAGTTCACGTCCACGCTGACCAGCGCTTCGGTGTGGTCGATCACGATGGCGCCGCCCGAGGGCAGTTGCACGGTGCGTGCGTAGGCCGATTCGATCTGGTGCTCGATCTGGAAGCGGCTGAACAGGGCGGCGTCGTCGCGGTAGCGCTTCACGCGGGCGGCATGCTCGGGCATGACGTGCGCCATGAACTGCTGCGCCTGTTCGTAGATGTCGTCGGTATCGATGAGGATGTCACCGATGTCGTTGTTGAAGTAGTCGCGGATCGCGCGGATGACGAGGCTCGATTCCTGATAGATCAGGAAGGCGCCCTTGCCGCCCTTGGCGGCGCCGTCGATGGCGTTCCACAGCTTGAGCAGGTAGTTCAGGTCCCACTGCAGCTCGGGCGCGGTGCGGCCGATGCCGGCGGTGCGCGCGATGATGGACATGCCGTTGGGGTATTCCAGCTGGTCCATCGCCTCCTTGAGCTCGGCGCGGTCCTCGCCCTCGATGCGGCGCGAAACGCCACCGCCACGGGGGTTGTTGGGCATCAGCACCACGTAGCGGCCGGCCAGCGAGACGAAGGTGGTCAGGGCCGCGCCCTTGTTGCCGCGCTCTTCCTTTTCGACCTGGACCAGCAGCTCCTGGCCCTCGCGGATCACTTCATTGATGCGTGCCTGGCTGGGCGAGACACCGGGGGTGAAGTAGCTGCGCGAGATTTCCTTGAACGGCAGGAAGCCGTGGCGGTCTTCGCCGTAGTCGACGAAGCAGGCTTCCAGCGAGGGCTCGACGCGCGTGACGACGGCCTTGTAGATGTTGCCCTTGCGCTGTTCGCGCCCCTCGATTTCGATTTCGTAGTCGAGGAGCTTCTGTCCGTCGACGATGGCCAGGCGCCGTTCTTCAGGCTGCGTGGCGTTGATGAGCATCCGCTTCATGATGCGATTCCTTCAGTGTTTCGCGGACAGCAGCGGAGCAGCCAACCGTGACCCACGGAGAGGGCTGCGCGGGCTGCCGCCCACAGTTTCCAAACCAATACAACAAGCTCTACAGGAGCTGTGAATGCCTGGACTGACGCATCGAAACGAAGGGAATTGCCGGGAATGCCAAGGGTCTGCCGAGCGCTAGCGCGGCAGGAAAAGGCAGGGGCGCGTGGATGGGGGCGAGTGAGAGTGGCGCAGTTTTGCTACTAAAATAGTAGCGTGTTGCGCTTGCAGGACGGGCGCTGGGGCGGAATGTGCGTGTGCGGCCGGGGGCAACAGCCACCGCCACAAGGTCACCATCCATGCCATCAACAACCACATGCTCGCTTCGATCCGCTGGCAGGCTGCTCCCGGGTAGGGTGCGTCTGCCAGCTTGGGGATTCCGTATCAGTGTTTCAATCTGTCAGCCCGCCGAACGAAGCGCAGGCCACCGCAGGCATCTGGCCTGCAATCTGCGTGCACGACGCCCGCTGGCATCGACCTTCCTGCACGAGGGAAAGGGTTGCGTGGACTAAACTCCAGACAAATCAACCACTTACACAGCAACGCGCAGGTGAAACACATTATAGGGGCCAAACCGCCATCCGACCGCACCACGGCGGCAAGCCCTCCGGCGGCACGCCTGATCGAGGTCGATTCCGATTCCGCGGGCCAGCGGCTCGATAACTTTTTGATACGCCACTTGAAAGGTGTGCCAAAAACGCACGTCTACCGCATCATCCGCAGCGGCGAGGTGCGCATCAACAAAGGCCGCGTGAGTGCCGACACCCGCGTGGAAGCAGGGGACGTGGTGCGCCTGCCTCCTGTTCGAATTTCAGACAAGGTGGCCGAGAAGGCCGAGCGTCCGGCGCCCGCGCGCGAATTTCCCATCCTGCTCGAAGACGAGCATCTGATCGCCATCGACAAACCTGCCGGCGTGGCGGTGCACGGCGGCAGCGGCGTGAGCTTCGGCGTGATCGAGCAGTTGCGCCAGGCGCGCCCGGCCGCGAAGTTCCTGGAGCTGGTGCACCGGCTGGACCGCGAGACCTCGGGCATCCTGCTGGTGGCCAAGAAGCGCTCGGCGCTCACGCACCTGCAGGACCAGTTCCGCGAGCGCGAGACCGGCAAGACCTACCTGGCACTCGTCACGGGTGCCTGGCCCGCCAACAAGAAAGTCATCGACCTGCCGCTGCACAAGTACCTGCAGGCCGACGGGGAGCGCCGTGTGCGCGTGACCACGGCCGACGACCCGGACGGCATGCGCTCCGTCACGCTCGTCAAGGTGCGCAGTTCCGTGCCCCCGCGCCCCGCGCAGGGGCTGCCCGCCATGTCGCTGCTGGAGGTGACCATCAAGACCGGCCGCACCCACCAGATCCGCGTGCACCTGGCCAGCCAGGGGCATGCCATCGTGGGGGACGACAAGTACGGGGATTTCGACCTCAACAAGCGGCTGCAGAAGCTGGGCATGAAGCGCATGTTCCTGCATGCCTGGCGGTTACAGTTCAACCATCCCGCCTCGGGCGAGCGCGTGGCGCTCCATGCCGAGCTGCCGTCCGAACTGGCCGGCTTTGTGCCTTCTCCTGCCTGAAATGGCGCGAACAACCCCCCATGCCCTCCACCACCTCCCGCCCGCGCCGTTTCGATCTCATCGCCTTTGACTGGGACGGCACCCTGTTTGATTCCACCGCCATCATCGTGCGCTGCATCCAGGCGGCGGTTCGCGATGTCGGTGGCACGGTGCCCACCGACAAGGAGGCCGCCTACGTGATCGGCATGGGGCTCATGCAGGCCCTGGCCCATGCCGCCCCCGACGTGCCGCCCGAGAAGTACACCGACCTGGGCAACCGCTACCGGTTCCACTACATCCAGCACCAGGAGGACCTGAGCCTGTTTGACGGCGTGCTGCCGCTGCTGGCCGACCTGCGCGATCGCGGGCACCTGCTGGCGGTGGCCACGGGCAAGAGCCGCCGCGGCCTGGACGATGCGCTGCATTCGGTGGACCTGCGCGGCGTGTTCGATGGCTCGCGCACGGCCGACCAGACCGCGGGCAAGCCGCATCCGCTGATGCTGCAGGAGCTGATGGCCGAGTTCGACGTGCCGCCCGAGCGGCTGCTGATGGTGGGCGACACCACGCACGACCTGCAGATGGCGGTGAATGCCGGCTGCGCCAGCGTGGGGGTGAGCTACGGCGCGCATGAGCCCGAGGTGTTCCATGCGCTCAACCCGCTGCACGTGGCCCATTCGGTGCGCGATTTGCACGACTGGCTGCTGCAATACGCCTGACGAGGGTGCACGATGCGCAAACGAGCATTCCCATGACGGACCTTCCTGACCGGGCCATTGCGTTGTGCAACAGCGCCGACCTGGCCGACAGCGGCCTGGCTGTTGCGTTTGACGTGGTCTATGCGGGGCAGACCTGCCGGGCCTTTGCCATCCGCTACCGCGGCACACCCCATGCCTACCTCAACCGCTGCACGCACGTGGCGATGGAAATGGACTACCAGCCCGACCGGTTTTTCGACGACACCGGCCAGTGGCTGCTGTGCGCCACCCATGGTGCGGCCTATCTGCCCAGCACGGGGCAGTGCGCGGGGGGGCCCTGCCGGGGCGGCCTGGTGAAAATTGCCTTGTCGGAAAGCGATGGCGTGGTGCACTGGCATACTGCATACAACCTGCAACCCGTGGAGTTCTAGAAAATCTAGATGAATTACCCTTATGTGCTGTCGTCCGGTGCCTTGCCCGTGCCCTGGACAGGCCGCCCCGGCAAGGCAGGCGCAGCGCCAGGACGCATGACATGACCGACCCCCAAACGCCCGGTTCCCCGGGTTTTGACCCCAAAAACAACCCAGCGCCCGACCTGTGGGCGCAATCAGCTACGAATTCAGGAGCATCTGTGAGCGACTCATCGCGTGAACCCGGCTGGGAACGCGCCACGCTGGAAAAGCTGGCCTTCTCTGCCCTGCAAGAGCAACGCAGCGCCCGCCGCTGGAAGATATTCTTCCGGCTGGCATGGCTGCTGCTGATCGCCGCCGTTGCCTTCGCCGCCCTGCGCCAGGCGTCGCCCAGCGCCAGCAAGAGCGCGCCGCACACGGCGGTGGTCGACATCAAGGGCGAGATCGCCGCGGGCGCCGAGGCCAGCGCCGAGTTCGTCGTGGCCGCGATGCGCAGCGCGCTGGAGGACGAAGGCTCGCAGGCGCTGGTGCTGCTCATCAATTCGCCCGGCGGCAGCCCGGTGCAGGCCGGCATCATCAACGACGAGATCGTGCGCCTGAAGGCCAAGCACAACAAGCCGATCTATGCCGTGGTGGAGGAAACCTGCGCCTCGGCCGCGTACTACATCGCCGCCGCGGCGGACGACATCTATGTGGACAAGGCCAGCATCGTGGGCAGCATCGGCGTGCTGATGGATGGCTTCGGCTTCACCGGCACCATGGAAAAGCTGGGCGTGGAGCGCCGCCTGCTGACCGCTGGCGAGAACAAGGGCTTTCTCGACCCGTTCAGCCCGCAGACCGAAAAGCAGCGCGCCTACGCGCAGACCATGCTCGACCAGATCCACCAGCAGTTCATCGCCGTGGTGAAGGCCGGGCGCGGCGACCGCCTCAAGACCACGCCCGACACGTTCAGCGGCCTGTTCTGGACGGGCCAGCAGGCCGTGGAAATGGGCCTGGCAGACAAGCTGGGCAACCTGGACTACGTGGCGCGCGAGGTGGTGAAGGCCGAGGACATCATCGACTACACCCGCCGCGACAACGTGGCCGAGCGCCTGGTCAAGCGTTTTGGCGCCGCCATCGGCGTGGGCGCGGTCAAGTCGCTGTCGGTGGCGGGGCCGCAGCTGCGCTGACGCCACCTGATCTGGCCTGCGGGCCACTCGCAGCCAATGCCCTGGGTGGAGATTCCATCCGGGGCATTTTTGCGTATGGGCGTGTGCGAATGGCGCCGCTGACCGGGCGGTGCAAGCCTCAGGGGCGGCAGGAGGGTGGAGGGGCAGGGGTCTGATGCCTGCTTCAGCTGTCCAGCCCGCCGGCCCTGCGCTGGCGCGAGCCATCTTCAAGAATGGTGTCGTCCGCCACGAGCTTGCCCGCTTCGTCCCACTGCTTGCGCGCCGTGAGACGCGTGCGGCCGCGGGCATCGGGGGCGGAATACTGCTCTTCTATCGCCAGCCGGCCGTTGTCGTGGAACGCCTGCTGCGTTCCCACGGGCCACTGGTCCTTGGTGAGCTGGTCGCGCCGCAGGAGGCTGCCGTCGTCGCGGTGCATCTCGCGCAGCAGGCGGGCCTGCTCGCCGGTGCCGCTCCAGGTGCTGCGTTCGCGCACGGACCCGTTGAGGTACCAGCGCTCCACCTGCACCTCGCGCCCGCCGTCAAAACCGCGCTGCTCGATGAGCTGGCCCGATGCGCCGTAGCGCCGGGTGCTCCACAGAGGGCCCCGGGTGTCGCGCAGCGCGCGCTCGTCGGGGGCGAAAACGCGTTCCTCGCGCAGCACGCTCCTGCCGCCTTCGGTGTGGAAGCTGCGGTGAACGCGCCGGCCTTCCACCACGAGCTGCTGGGCGGAGACGAGGCCGTCGCCGTTCCATTCGGTGGCGCTCAGCAGGCGGCCCTGGTCGTACCGAAGCTGTGCGGTTGGGGTCCCGTTTTCCGCGTGCAGCAGGGTGTCGGTGGCGCCATCGAAGCCGCAGAGCTTGCGGTCTTCGGGCAGCACGCTGGCACGGGGGCAGAGCAGGCGCGTGGGCTGGCCCCTGCCGTTGGTCTCCACATGAAAGAGCTCCTGCCCGTCGTCATGGAACGACACCCGCTCCACGCGGCCGGTGGCATCGAAGCGGCGCACCGCGCCCTGGGTGCGGCCGTTGTCGGCGGTTTCCTCGCGCCGCACCTGGCCGTTGGGCCAGAACTCGGCCACCCGGCCGTGGCTGTTGCCGCGTTCGTTCACCGTGCGCTCGCGCTGCAGGCGGCCTTCGCGGTCGAACATGCGCTCCTGGCCGATGTACTTGCCATTGCGCAGCTCCTGCTCTCGCTGGACATGGCCCGTGTCCTCTTCGCGGCAGCGCACGAGCCCGGACTGTCCGGCCGTTTCGGCGCCGTTGGAGATGTTGATGGCCTTGCCGTTCAATTCACAACGAATAATGGCCTCTGCGCTTGTCATATAAGCGCTACAAGCTATTAAAAATATAGCAACTGAATGCGGCTGCATGTCAGCGGCCCAATGCGAACACCACGGGGGTGCGGTTGTCGGGGGGCTCGGGCTGCTGGCGCCATTGCCGCACCAGCTGGCTGCGGATGCGTGCGTCCGGCAGCGTCAGCCCGCTGGCCAGCGCCAGCCGGGTGTGGGGCTGCAGCGCCTGGACCAGCGCCTGCCACAGGGCCGCATTGCGGTACGGGGTTTCGATGAAGAGCTGGGTCTGCCCTGTCTTGAGGGCCAGGCCTTCGAGTTCCTTGATGCGCTGGGTGCGCTCCTGGCTGTCCTGTGGCAGATAGCCGACGAATGCGAAGTTCTGCCCGTTCAGGCCGCTGGCCGCCAGTGCGAGGAGCAGCGACACCGGGCCCACCAGGGGGGCCACGGGGATCTGCAGATCGTGCGCGGCGCGCACCACGGACGAGCCCGGGTCGGCCACGGCGGGCATGCCCGCCTCGCTGACCAGTCCCATGTCATGCCCCGCCAGCGCGGCGGCCAGCAGGGGGCGGGCATCGAAGGGGGCCGACCCCTTGTCGCCATGGTCTCCCTTCTTGTGCACCTCGCGCGGCAGTTCGGTGATCTGCTGCTGCTGCAGGGAAGCGGCCAGGGGGTGGAGGGCATCGACGCGCTTGAGGTAGGCGCGGGTGCTCTTGGCGTTCTCGCACACCCAGTGGGTGAGCCGCGCCGCGGTCTGCAAGGTGCTGGCGGGCAGCGCATCCTGCAGCGGAACCTGGCTGTCGCAGCCAAAATCGAGCGGCGCGGGCACCAGGTACAGCGTTCCGGTTCTTGCGTTCATCGCTGGGCTCCATGGGGCTGCGTGGTACCGGCCGTCCAGGCAACTGGCGCAGCCCAGGCCGGGGCGTGCCCTTCTGCGCAAAGAGAGGGTGGCTGCGCGACGCGGCTCGGGGGATGTTTCATCACGGCAGTACCAGCCCTGCCGCCCGCAGCATGCGGCAGGTGCGGATCAGGGGCAGCCCAATGAGCGCGGTGGGGTCGTCGCTCACGATGGCATCGAGCAGCACGATGCCCAGGCCTTCGCTCTTGGCGCTGCCCGCGCAGTCGTAGGGCTGCTCGGCGCGCAGGTAGCGCTCGATCTCTGCGTCGGACAGGTCGCGGAATTTCACCTCCACCGCAGCCAGGTCCACCTGCTCGAAGCCCGTGGCGGCGCACACCACGGCCACGGCGGTCTGGAACACCACGGTCTGGCCCCGCATCTGGCGCAACTGCTGCACCGCGCGCTCGTGGTGGCCCGGCTTGCCCAGGGGTTCGCCCGCAAGGTCGGCGACCTGGTCGGAGCCGATCACCACGGCATCGGGGTGCTGGCGGGCCACCGCCTGGGCCTTGGCCACCGCCAGGCGCAGGGCCAGCGCGCGCGGGGCCTCGCCCGGGCGGGGCGTCTCGTCCACATCGGGGGCGGCAACGTCGAAAGGCAGGTTCAACCGCTGGAGCAATTCGCGCCGGTACCGCGAGGTGGAGCCCAATACCAGAGGGCGTTGCAGGGGAGGGGATTGATGCATGCGCCGATTCTCTTACACTGCCGCCATGACCAAGGAATTCTCCGCACAGCGCCTGGACGTGAAAGCCTTTGCACAGGCGGGCGGTCGGCTGTCGGGCCACGATTCGCTCTTGAAGTACGAACGCCTGGCCCAGGAGGCCAAGGGCTTGCACCCGGACCTGATGGTGGACTGGGAGGCGGTCGGCGAAGTGCGCACCGCGCTGGGTGGCATGGGCCAGGTGTGGCTGCATCTCAAGGTGCGGGCCAGTTTCCCCATGGAGTGCCAGCGCTGCATGACCCCGGTGGATGTCCCCTTGGAGGTGGACCGCGAGTTCCGCTTCGTGGCCGACGAAGCCACGGCCGAGGCGCTGGACGACGAGAGCGAGGAAGACCTGCTGGCCATGAGCCGCGAATTTGATCTGCGCGAGCTGATCGAAGACGAATTGCTGATGGCGCTGCCCGTGGTGCCCAAGCACGACGAATGCCCGACCTCGGTGCCCCTGGCTTCCTCGGATGAGGATTTCGAAGAGGCCAACGCCGAGAAGCCCAACCCATTTGCCGCGCTGGCGGGCCTGCGAAAACCCGGCAAAGGGTCATAAAGAGGCCGCGAGCCATTTAGGCTATAATCGAGGGCTTCGCGCGAATCCCCTCGTGTCTTTAATGGGCTGATCGCGTTTTTACCAACCTATTCAAGACCAGGAGCCATCATGGCCGTTCAGCAAAACAAAAAGTCCCCTTCCAAGCGCGGCATGCACCGCTCGCACAATGCCCTGAATGTGCCGGGCATTGCCGTGGAACCCACGACCGGTGAAACGCACCTGCGCCACCACATCAGCCCCAACGGCTTCTACCGCGGCCGCCAGGTGCTGAAGAACAAGTCTGAAGCCTGACTTTCGCCCCATCCAAAGGCCCGTTGCTACTGAAATCGTAGCGCGGGCCTTTGTTTTGACCGTTGCATTTCATCTTCCGGCCTGTCTGGCCGGTCGGACAAGTCGCCCATGATCACACTGGCTGTTGACTGCATGGGGGGCGACCATGGCCCCCGCGTCACGCTCGCGGCGTGCCGCCAGTTCCTAGATAACCACCCTGATGCCCGCCTGCTGCTCGTTGGCTTGGCGGACAGCCTGCAGTCGTTCTCGCACGACCGCGCCACCATCGTGCCCGCTTCCGAAGTGGTGGCCATGGATGACCCCGTGGAGGTGGCCCTGCGCAGGAAGAAGGACTCTTCGATGCGCGTGGCGATCCAGCAGGTCAAGGATGGCGCCGCCTCGGCGGCTGTCTCCGCAGGCAATACCGGCGCCCTGATGGCCATTGCCCGCTATCTGCTCAAGACGCTCGACGGCATCGACCGCCCGGCCATCGCCACGCAGATGCCCAATGCCGCCGGCGGCGCCACCACGGTACTGGACCTGGGCGCCAACGTGGATTGCTCTGCGGAGCACCTGCTTCAGTTCGCCGTCATGGGCTCCGCGCTGGTGTCCGCCCTCAGGGATGGCGGCGAGCCGACGGTGGGCCTCCTCAATATTGGTGAGGAAGTCATCAAGGGCAGCGAAGTGATTAAAAAAGCAGGTGAACTCCTGCGATCTGCTGCCAATTCTGGCGATCTGAATTTCTATGGAAATGTCGAAGGCAATGACATCTTCAAGGGAACGGTGGATATCGTCGTGTGTGACGGCTTTGTCGGCAACGTGGCCCTCAAGGCCAGCGAAGGCGTCGCGTCGATGATCATCGGTGCGCTCAAGACCGAGTTCTCTCGCAACATCTTCACCAAAATTGCTGCCATCACTGCCTATCCGGTCTTAAAAGCGCTGATGAAGCGCATGGACTACCGTCGGTACAACGGTGCGGCCCTTCTGGGGCTGCGTGGACTGGTGTTCAAGAGCCATGGGTCGGCTGACACAATGGCCTTCGAGCAGGCGTTGAACCGGGCGTATGATGCAGCCCGCAACAACTTGCTCGACCGTGTCCGGACCCGGATTGCGCATGCAGCGCCTCTTCTGGTGCCTGCAGATGCACAGCCCCAGCCTGGCGTTGCGGCGACGATCACACATTGATGAGACGCTACTCCCGCATTACCGGCACCGGCAGCTACCTGCCCCCGCGCCGGCTGACCAACGCTGATCTGGTGGCCGAGCTGGCCCAGCGCGGCATAGAAACCTCGGACGAATGGATCGTGGAGCGCACGGGCATCCGCGCCCGCCATTTCGCGGCGCCTGATGTCGCCAGCAGCGATCTGGGGCTGGAAGCCGCGCGCAACGCCCTGGAGGCCGCGGGGCTGCAGCCCACGGACATCGATCTGATCATCGTGGCCACGTCCACGCCGGACATGGTGTTTCCTTCGGCTGCCTGCATATTGCAGAACAAACTGGGCGCCAATGGTTGCCCGGCGTTTGATGTGCAGGCGGTGTGCAGCGGTTTTGTCTATGCCCTGTCCGTGGCGGATGCCATGATCCAGACGGGGGCCGCCAATCGCGCGCTGGTTATTGGCGCTGAGGTTTTCAGCCGTATCCTGGACTTCAACGACCGTACCACCTGCGTGCTGTTTGGCGATGGGGCGGGTGCTGTGGTGCTGGAAGCGTCTGAGACGCCCGGCATCCTGTCCAGCGACCTGCACGCCGACGGCAGGCATGTGGGAATCCTGTGCGTGCCTGGCAACGTGGCCGGTGGCCAGGTACTGGGGGACCCGGTCCTCAAGATGGACGGGCAGGCTGTTTTCAAGCTCGCTGTCGGGGTGCTCGAAAAGGCCGCGCATGCGGTGCTCGCGAAGGCGGGCATGACGGAGGCCGACATCGACTGGCTGATCCCGCACCAGGCCAACATCCGCATCATGCAGGGCACCGCCCGCAAGCTCAAGCTGTCCATGGACAAGGTGGTGGTCACGGTGGACCAGCATGGCAATACATCGGCCGCTTCCATTCCCCTCGCGCTGGACCACGCGGTGCGCTCCGGCCAGGTCAAAAAGGGCGAGACCCTGCTGCTCGAAGGTGTGGGCGGTGGCTTTACCTGGGGCGCGGTGCTCCTGAAGTTATAGCTTTCAGCGCTTATTGAATAAGCGCTGGGACTCGATTTCAATCATATTTCTGGATTTTTCATGAAATCTTTTGCATTTGTCTTTCCGGGGCAAGGCTCGCAATCGGTGGGCATGCTCGACGGATGGGGCGATCACCCGGTGGTCGTCCAGACCCTGCAGGAGGCATCGGATGCCCTGGGCGAGAACGTCGGCCTGTTGATCAAGGACGGCCCCAAGGAGGCGCTTGCGCTGACCACCAATACGCAGCCTGTGATGCTGGTGGCGGGGGTCGCTGCATGGCGCGTGTGGCGCGCGGAGGGCGGCGCGGCTCCCGTGGCTGTGGCTGGCCATTCGCTGGGCGAATATTCGGCGCTGGTGGCGGCGGGGGTGCTGACGCTGGCCCAGGCCGCGCCACTGGTGCGTCTGCGGGCGGCCGCCATGCAGGAGGCCGTGCCCGTCGGCACCGGAGCGATGGCGGCGATTCTGGGCATGGAAGCCTCCAAGGTCATCGCGGGCTGCGCCGAGGCGCTGGCTTCGCTGGGTGCGGGCACGTCCGAGGTGGTCGAGGCGGTCAATTTCAACGACCCCATCCAGACCGTCATTGCAGGGACCAAGGCGGGTGTCGACAAGGCCTGCGAAGTTCTCAAGGCGGCGGGTGCCAAGCGTGCATTGCTGTTGCCTGTCTCCGCACCCTTTCATTCCAGCCTGATGAAGCCCGCCGCCGAGAAGCTGCGGCTGGCGCTGGCGGATGTGGCGTTTGCCGTTCCCCAGATCCCCGTGCTGAACAACGTGGATGTCGCGGTTCGCCAGGACGCGGATGCGATCCGGGATGCGCTGTACCGGCAGGCCTTTGGCCCCGTGCGCTGGGTGGAATGCGTGCAGGCCCTCAAGGCGCGCGGCGTGACCCATATTGTTGAAAGTGGCCCTGGCAAGGTGCTGGCCGGCCTGACCAAGCGCATCGACCCCGAGTTGGTGGGTGGTGCAATGTTTGATCCGGCCACGCTGGCCGAAACCCGGGAGTTGCTGGCATGACGGAAACCTCATCGGCCGCGCAGGTGGCGTTGGTGACAGGCGCATCGCGCGGCATTGGCGCGGCCATTGCGCTGGAACTGGCTGTTCGTGGCTATCAAGTGGTGGGCACGGCCACGACCGACGAGGGGGCTGAGCGCATCAGCCAGGCCCTGTCGGCCTATCCGGGCTGCCGCGGCGCCAACCTGAACGTGAACGATGCGGCCGCCGTTGATGCGCTGCTGGATGCCATCGTCAAGCAGCAGGGCGGATTGCATGTGCTGGTGAACAATGCGGGCATCACCCGCGATACGCTGGCCATGCGCATGAAGGACGACGACTGGGACGCGGTGCTCGACACCAATCTCAAGGCCGTCTTTCGCGTGAGCCGTGCGGCCATCCGTCCGATGATGAAGCAGCGTTTTGGGCGCATCATCAGCATCACCAGCGTGGTGGGTGCCTCGGGCAATCCAGGCCAGGCCAACTACGCGGCCGCCAAGGCGGGCGTGGCCGGCATGGCGCGCGCACTGGCCCGCGAACTGGGCAGCCGCGGCATCACGGTCAACTGTGTGGCGCCGGGTTTTATCGAAACCGACATGACCTCCGTGTTGCCCGAAGACCAGCAAAAAGCGCTCAATGCGCAGATTCCCCTGGGCCACATGGGCAAGCCCGCAGACATCGCCCATGCGGTGGCCTACCTGGCTTCGCGCGAGGCTGGCTATGTCACCGGGCAGGAGTTGCATGTCAATGGCGGCATGTATATGTAATTGATGGAAGATAACGCCGGTTCATCCGGACGGCGGGCTGCTGAGGGGCTTCTCCTGAAGCAGCTAGAATCGCGGATTCATTCACAACCCCCAGAGGGAAACCATGAGCGATATCGAAGCACGCGTCAAAAAAATCATTGCCGAACAACTCGGCGTGGAAGAGTCCCAAGTCACCAATGAAAAGGCCTTCGTGGCAGACCTCGGTGCCGACTCGCTTGACACGGTGGAGCTGGTGATGGCGCTGGAAGACGAATTCGGCATCGAGATTCCGGATGAAGACGCCGAGAAGATCACCACGGTGCAAAACGCCATCGACTACGCCAATACCCACCAGAAGGCCTGAGCGGCGCTCTGCGCCTGACTCAAGCGATCAGCAGAAGGTTTTTTACGCATGAGCCGTCGTCGCGTTGTCGTGACCGGCCTGGGATGCGTCAGCCCCGTGGGCAACACGGTGGCCGAATCCTGGGCCAACCTCCTTGCCGGAAAATCCGGCATTGATCTCATCACCAAGTTCGACGCGTCGAACTTCGCCTGCAAGATCGCGGGGGAGGTCAAAGGTCTTGACCTGGAGTCGTACATCAGCGCCAAGGATGCGCGCGCGATGGACAGCTTCATTCATTTCGGCATCGCGGCAGCTGCGCAGGCGGTGCAGGATGCCGGCCTGCCCACGGGTGAGGCGCTCAGCGAAGAGTTCGCCACGCGCATTGCCTGTGTGATCGGATCGGGGATTGGTGGCCTGCCACTGATCGAGAACACCCACGCGGAACTGGTCAGCCGCGGCCCCCGTCGCATCACGCCGTTCTTCGTGCCGGCGTCCATCATCAACATGGTGGCGGGCCACGTGTCCATGCGCTTTGGCTTCAAGGGCCCCAACCTGGCGGTGGTCACTGCCTGCACCACGGGCCTGCACTGCATCGGCGAGGCCGGCCGGATGATCGAGTACGGCGATGCCGACGTGGTGGTCGCCGGTGGCACGGAATCCACCGTATCGCCGCTGGGCATCGGGGGGTTCGCGGCCATGCGTGCCCTGTCCACCCGCAACGACGACCCCAAGACAGCATCCCGCCCCTGGGACAAGGACCGCGATGGTTTTGTGCTGGGCGAGGGCGCCGGCGTGATGGTGCTGGAAGAATACGAGCATGCCAAAGCCCGGGGTGCCAAGATTTACGCAGAATTGAGCGGCTTTGGCATGAGTGCCGATGCCGGGCACATGACGGCCCCCAACATGGATGGCCCGCGCCGCGCCATGCTGAACGCCTTGCGCAATGCGGGCATGAATGCCGACCAGGTCGACTACCTGAACGCCCACGGTACTTCCACGCCCCTGGGTGACATCAACGAAACAAATGCCATCAAGGCGGCCTTGGGCGACCATGCCTACAAGACCGTGGTGAGTTCTACCAAATCCATGACCGGCCACTTGCTGGGCGGCGCGGGTGGTATCGAGAGCATCTTCACGGTGTTGGCGCTGCATGAGCAAAAGGTGCCGCCGACCATCAATTTGCTGAATCAGGATCCGGAGTGCGATCTGGATTACTGCGCCAACACGGCGCGTGACATGAAGATCGACGTGGCCGTCAAGAACAACTTCGGTTTTGGCGGCACCAACGGAACCCTGGTCTTCAAACGCGTCTGATCCTCTGGCACCACATCCTGCCGCGCTGGATGACAAGGCCTTTCTGCCTTGTTGTTGCCTTGAGCCCGAGGGCGAGCCTGCCGCGAAGCTGTGCCCTGGCCTGGGCCGTGGGCTTTTGGTGACCGGTGGCGCGCCATGGACGTGACCTCCTCGCGGCGGCCGCCGGCGGTGCTGTACCCCCTGCGGCGCAGCCGTGCCCTGGGCTGTGTGCTGGCTGGCGCGCTGCTGGCAGGCGCGGGCGGGCTCGGCGCGTGGTTCTTTCGAGGCTCGGGTGCGGGCTCCCTCTGGCCTGTTCTGGCCGGCGGCGGGCTCTGGCTCGTGGCCGCCGCCAGCGCACTGCACTTCTGGGTTCACCAGTTTTCTGGTGCCATTCGCTGGGACGGACAGTCCTGGGCTCTGGAGAGTGGGCAGCCCGGCGACACATTGGCGGCACTTTCCGCTTCCCCGGAAGTCCTTCTCGACGTGCAATCGCATCTGTGGCTGCATGCGCGGCCTGCGGGGCGCGGCCGCATCTGGCTGTGGCTGGAGCGTTCCACCCAGCCTGAACGTTGGATGGATCTGCGCCGTGCGGTATATTCGCGCCCCAGACCGGGCGCTGGCAACGCTGACGAAACCGCCCCGGCAGCAGCCGTGGTGCGTGAATCCTGAGTATCCATGACTGTAATTCCGCCTTCCCCTTCCGAAGACAGCGATCTCCAACTGGTGGAGCGCACGGTGGCGGGCGATCAGCGCGCCTATGAGCTACTGGTCATCAAGTACCAGCGCCGCATCGAGCGCCTCATTGGACGCATGGTGCGCGACACCGACCTCGTGCAGGACATCGCACAGGAGACGTTCATCCGTGCCTACCGCGCACTGCATCAGTTCCGCGGCGATGCGCAGTTCTACACCTGGCTCTACCGGATTGCCGTCAATACCGCCAAGAAGGCGCTGATGGACATGAAACGCAATCCCGTCATTTCGGAGAATGCGCTGCGAGGGAATGAGGATGAAGATGAAACTTCCCGCCTCGGACACGAACTAACCAGCGAAGAAACCCCCGAAACCGTGCTCGCGGCCCGAGAAATCGCGCAAGCCGTCAATGCGGCCATGGAGGCATTACCCGAAGATCTGCGCCAGGCGGTGACCTTGCGCGAGATCGAGGGACTGAGTTACGAAGAGATCGCAACGGCCATGGATTGCCCCATTGGCACGGTGCGGTCCCGGATTTTCCGGGCGCGTGAGGCCATTTCGGCAAAAGTGCGCCCCTTGCTTGAAAACCAGTCGGGCAAACGGTGGTGAGGTAATGAAATGAACAAGGCTGTACGTAGCGATGGATTGGCAGAGGGCGCCGTGGTGAATGAGATGCACAGGCGCGAACAGTTGTCTGCACTGGCCGATGGCCAGTTGCAGGGGGATGAGTTGGCCGATGCCCTGGCCTACGCGGAGCAAGCCGAGGGGCATGCGGCGTGGCAGCTCTACCACCTGGTGGGTGACGTATTGCGTTCGTCCGATCTGGCGCGGCCCTCCAGCCCGGATTTCATGGCACGGCTGCGCGATGAGCTCGCCAAGGAAGGGCCTGCCCTGAGCGTTCAGCCCCCGGTGCAGGTGGCAGTGGTGGCTCCCGTGATGGAGAGTGCCGCCAATGCGTCCGTCTTCCGCTGGAAGATGGTCGCTGGTTTTGCGTCGCTGGCGGCGGTGGCCGCGATTGGATGGACCTCCTTGGCCAGCCTGCAAGGCACTGGTGCGGCGGGTCCGTCGGGCGGTGCCCAGCTCGCCCTTGCGCCGGAATCCGCGCCCAGCACCGCTGGCACGCCCGTGGTGGCCGTGGCGGATGCCGAAGGTGGGGCACAGGTGATGATTCGCGATCCCCGCCTGGACGAGTTGCTGGCGGCGCACAAGCAGTTTGGCAGCACTTCCGCCCTGCAGATGCCCGCGGGCTTCCTGCGCAATGCGACATTTGAGACACCCGGCCGCTGAGTCAAGGATGGCTCTTTGTGCTGAGACCGTGCGATGACCAATACAGGGGTTGCGGGCAATAGCGTGATTGCGCCATGTCGGTGGTTCAGGTCCGGGTGGGTGGCGGTGCTTCTGTGCGTGGCGGGGCTTTCCGCCGCGATGGGAGAGGCGCAACTGGAAAAGTCGCCTCGTCCTTTGGGGGACGCGGCCCCGGTGCCCGCGGCGCGCACCATCGTGCAATGGATAGAGCGCATGCACAGCGCGCCCTGCATCCGGCCCTATGCGGGAACCTTCGTAGTGCTTGCGGCCTCGGGCGCGATGGCCAGTTCGCGCATCTGGCACGCCTGTGAAGGGCAGCAACAGATGGAGCGCGTGGAGGCGCTGAGCGGCACGCCGCGGACTATTTTCCGGCGCGATGACGAGGTGCGCACTTTCTGGCCCCAGTCCCGGGTGGTCCGCTCGGACCGCCGCGAAGCCTCGGGGCAGTTTCCGCGCGTTCCTGTGGTCAACGGCACGTCGATCTCCCAGTTCTATGTCTCGCGTTCGGTGGGGCAGGAGCGGGTGGCGGGTTTTGTCGCGGACGTGGTGTGGTTCAAGCCGGTGGACTCCCTGCGTTTCGGCTACAGGCTGTGGAGCGAGCGGGACACCGGCCTTGTCGTGAAGCTGCAGACACTGGCTGCGGATGGCCGCGTTCTGGAGCAGGCCGCGTTTTCAGAGCTGGATCTGAATGCGCCCGTGCGAGTGGAGCAGCTCTCGCGCCTGATGGATGCCACGGAGGGCTACAAGGTCGTGGCACCGGCCGTGGTCAAGACCACCGCGTCGGCCGAGGGGTGGGCCTTGCGCCAGCCGGTCGCGGGATTTGTTCCGGTGAGTTGCCATCGGCGCGCGGTGTCTGCCGCGGACGATGCCCAGGGCATTCTGCAATGCCTGTACTCCGATGGCCTCGCGTCGGTCTCGCTGTTCGTGGAGCCGTTTGATCCCCAGCGGCACCCGGCGCAGCCCCAGGTGTCGAGCATGGGCGCCACCCAATTGCTGGCGATGCGGGTCTTGCCCGATGTGTGGCTCACCGCGGTCGGAGAGGTACCGCTGCAGACCCTTCGTCTGTTTGCCGGGCAACTGGAGCGCACCCGCTGATTGCACGGCTGCCACTCCGTGGGGTGGCGGGCCGCTGCGGGTTGCGGCCTGCCCTTCAGAGGGGCATGCAGACAGCACGTCAGCGCGGGAACCAAATGGCCGCACACTCTTCACAGTTACATACAGTTTGATGACTGCGTTCGTCACAATTCACGAAAGGTCGATGATGCCGAAGTTCGATGGAAATGCGCTGCGCTCCGTAGCATTTGCGTGCATGTTCGCCGGGGTCGCCGGTGGAGCGTTTTTGCCCCAGGCCGCCTTCGCGCAGCCCGCCGCAGCTGTGCGTGGCCTGCCAGACTTTACCGACCTGGTGGACCAGGTGGGCCCGTCCGTGGTCAACATACGGACCGTGGAAAAGGCGTCGAGCCGCGCGAGCGCGAATGGCATGGACGAGGAAATGCTGGAGTTCTTCCGCCGTTTCGGAGTGCCGATTCCCAACGTGCCGAGGCAGCAGCGCCCGCAGCGGCCCCAGGACGACGAGCAGCCCCGTGGCGTGGGCTCGGGCTTCATCCTGACCACGGACGGGTTTGTCATGACGAACGCGCATGTCGTGGAGGGGGCCGATGAAGTGATCGTCACGCTGACCGACAAGCGTGAGTTCAAGGCCAAGATCATCGGCGCGGACAAGCGCACGGACGTGGCCGTGGTCAAGATCGAGGCCACCGGGCTGCCCGCAGTGAAGGTGGGTGATCTGGGGCGCCTGCGTGTCGGAGAGTGGGTCATGGCGATTGGCTCGCCTTTCGGGCTGGAGAACACGGTGACCGCGGGCATCGTCAGTGCCAAGCAGCGCGATACCGGCGACTACCTGCCCTTCATCCAGACCGACGTGGCCATCAACCCTGGGAACTCGGGGGGGCCCCTGATCAACATGCGCGGCGAGGTGGTGGGGATCAACAGCCAGATCTATTCGCGCTCGGGTGGATTCATGGGTATTTCGTTTGCCATCCCGATGGATGAAGCCATCCGGGTGAGCGAACAATTGCGCGCGTCCGGGCGGGTCACGCGGGGTCGCATCGGCGTGCAGATCGGACAGGTCACCAAGGACGTGGCGGAATCGATTGGCCTGGGCAAGGCGCAGGGGGCCCTGGTGACCGGCGTGGAGGCTGGATCGCCGGCAGACAAGGCCGGGGTGGAAGCGGGGGACATCATCACCCGTTTCGATGGCAAGACCATCGAGAAGGTGGCTGATTTGCCCCGGCTGGTGGGCAACACCAAGCCCGGCACCAAGAGCACCATGACCGTATTCCGCCGGGGCGCTTCGCGGGATCTGGGCATCACCATTGCCGAGATCGAGCCTGACAAGCCCGCGGCCGCCAAAGCGGCAGAACGGGAAGAGAAGCCCAAGGCATCGGCCGCTGCGCAGCAAATCGGGCTGGCGGTGATTGAACTTTCCGATGCGCAGAAGAAGGAACTTAAGGTCAAGGGAGGGGTACTGGTGGCGACCGCCACGGAGGCTGCCGCGCGTGCCGGCCTGCGCGAAGGTGACGTGATTCTTGCGATCGCAAACACCGAGGTGTCGGGGGTCAGGGAGTTCGAAGCCGTGCTGGCAAAGGCGGACAAGAGCAAGGCCATCAATGTGCTGTACCGACGCGGAGAGTGGGCGCAATATGCCTTGATCCGGCCCGGACGCTGAGGCGTCGGATGTGCGGGTGGGGGCGCCTGGGCGGCGATTCCCCACTTTTGCAATGGGCTATTTGACCGCGGCGAAAGGTTTTTTGGCGTTTTTGCTGGAACCTCTCCGAAAGCATGAATGTTAGCTTTTGCTAACTTTTTCAAGGTCTATCAACTGGATTCGATAGAATAGAGGCTCCTGTTCAACGCTAATCTGTATATTGGCCAGGCGCGGATTCACGATGCGGGATGCGCTGGTGCAATGCACAGCTGATCCACAGCTCACCCACAAGTTGTCCAGCGTTGTTGTTGTGCAGACTGTGAATAAGTTGTGAATAAAAGCCCTGTTGCACCCTGGCAACTCCCCCTGGATGCAGTCGTATGGGCTTTTTCCTGCGGGCTTTTTGCCTACAATGAAGCTCCAACTATCGCAGTTGCCAATGATTGTTGGTTCAGGGCGCGTCGCCATTCGACGCGCCCTTTTTTCTTGTGTGCTCCGTTTTAATTCAATCACTTGACGCTTTCCGTTGATGAACCACATCAGAAATTTTTCCATCATTGCGCACATCGACCATGGCAAGTCGACGCTCGCTGATCGCTTGATCCAGCGCTGTGGCGGCCTTGCGGACCGTGAGATGGAGGCCCAGGTTCTGGACTCGATGGACATCGAAAAGGAGCGTGGGATAACCATCAAGGCACAGACGGCGGCACTGCAATACAAGGCACAGGATGGCCAGGTCTACAACCTCAATCTGATCGACACGCCGGGTCATGTGGACTTCTCGTATGAAGTGAGCCGCTCGCTGTCTGCCTGCGAGGGCGCGTTGCTGGTGGTCGATGCATCCCAGGGCGTCGAAGCCCAGACGGTCGCGAACTGCTACACGGCGCTGGACCTGGGTGTCGAGGTCGTGCCGGTGCTGAACAAGATGGATCTGCCCAATGCGGATCCGGACAACGCCAAGGCCGAGATCGAGGACGTGATCGGCATCGACGCCACGGATGCCATTCCATGTTCCGCCAAGACGGGCATGGGCATCGAGGAGATCCTGGAAGCCATCGTCGCCAAGGTGCCCGCGCCGCGCGGCAATGCGCAGGGTCCGCTGCGGGCCATGATCATCGACAGCTGGTTTGACAGCTATGTCGGCGTCGTGATGCTGGTGCGCGTGGTGGACGGGCGGCTGCTCAAGGGCGAGCGCATCAAGATGATGGCCAGTGGCGCCGTGTACAACGCCGACAACCTGGGGGTGTTCACGCCCGCCAACGAGCCGCGCAATTCGCTGGATGCGGGGCAGGTGGGCTACATCATCGCGGGCATCAAGGAGCTGCAGGCCGCCAAGGTCGGCGACACGATCACGCTGGAAAAGAAGCTGCCCAACAACGCAGGCCCCGCCGCCGAGGCCTTGCCCGGCTTCAAGGAAATCCAGCCGCAGGTTTTCGCGGGGCTGTACCCCACCGAAGCGAGTGAGTACGACTCGCTGCGTGATGCGCTGGAAAAGCTCAAGCTCAACGACGCCTCGCTGCACTACGAACCCGAAGTGAGCCAGGCGCTGGGCTTTGGTTTTCGTTGCGGATTCCTCGGGCTCCTGCACATGGAAATCGTGCAGGAGCGCCTGGAGCGGGAGTTCGACCAGGACCTCATCACCACGGCGCCCAGCGTGGTCTACCAGGTGGTCAAGGCCGATGGCGAAGTGATCATGGTCGAGAATCCCTCCAAGATGCCGGACCAGGGGCGGCTGGAGGAGATCCGCGAGCCCATCGTCACGGTCCATCTGTACATGCCGCAGGACTATGTGGGCCCGGTGATGACACTGGCCAACCAGAAGCGCGGCGTGCAGATGAACATGGCATACCACGGCCGCCAGGTGATGCTCACCTACGAAATGCCGCTGGGCGAGATCGTGCTCGACTTCTTCGACAAGCTCAAGTCGGTGTCGCGCGGCTATGCCTCCATGGACTACGAGTTCAAGGAATACCGCGCCTCCGATGTGGTGAAGGTCGACATCCTGCTCAACGGTGAAAAGGTCGACGCGCTGTCCATCATCGTGCACCGCTCGCAATCGCAGTACCGCGGACGTGCCGTGGTCGCCAAGATGCGCGAGATCATCAGCCGCCAGATGTACGACGTGGCCATTCAGGCCGCCATCGGTGCCAACATCATTGCGCGCGAAACCATCAAGGCATTGCGCAAGAACGTGCTGGCAAAATGTTACGGCGGTGATATCACCCGCAAGCGCAAGCTCCTCGAGAAGCAGAAAGCAGGTAAGAAACGCATGAAACAGATTGGATCGGTCGAGGTGCCCCAGGAGGCCTTCCTGGCCATTTTGCAGGTGGAAGACTGATGCAGGCCATGCAGATTCTCACCTCTCTGGTGCTGGCCGCATTTGGCGGGTATATCGGCGCTTGGTACTTTGGGGCCGTGGAAGGCAACTTTGCCCTGCTGTTGTTCATGGCCACGGTGGTCACGGGTGCCTACTGGCTGGCCGAGCGGCTGTACTTTTTGCCGCAGCGCCGCCGGGCGGCCCAGGCCGTGGAAGATGCCGCCGTGCAGCGCCGCGCCGAACTGGACCGCATGGGCATCCAGAAAGTTGATGTGGATGTCCAGGAAGCCAAGGGGAGGCTGCTCATGCAGCCCTGGTGGCTGGACTGGACCGCAGGACTCTTCCCGGTGATCGTCGCGGTGTTCCTGCTGAGGTCATTTCTGTTCGAGCCTTTCAAGATTCCGTCGGGTTCCATGATTCCCACGCTGCTGGTGGGCGACCTGATCCTGGTGAACAAGTTCACCTACGGTATCCGCCTGCCGGTCATCCACACCAAGATCACCGAAGGCACCAAGCCTGCGCGGGGGGATGTGCTGGTGTTTCGCTACCCGCCGCAGCCCAGCCTGGACTACATCAAGCGGGTGGTCGGCGTGCCGGGGGACGAGGTCGCCTACCTCAACAAGCGCCTCACGATCAATGGCCAAGCCGTGGATACCAAGGCAGCGCCGGATTTCTTCGAAGAGGATTCGATGCGCTACTTCAAGCAGTTTGAAGAGCAACTGGGCCCGCAGCCGCATCGCTTGCTGAACAACCCTGATGTTCCTGCCTTCGTGCAGGGCGCGAGCAATTTTGCCTACCGGCAAAACTGCCGCTACAGTGTCGAAGGCGTCGTCTGCAAGGTGCCGGAAGGCCACTATTTCATGATGGGGGACAACCGGGACAACTCGCTCGATTCGCGCTACTGGGGATTCGTTCCAGAAGGCAATATCGTCGGGAAGGCCTTTTTTGTCTGGATGAATTTCGGTAACCTCAAGCGCATCGGTTCATTCCACTAAGCCACGGCCGTCAAGGCAAACAAGGAGAGGGAATACATCATGGTGAAAGTCCATCGCGTGGCCAGCCGGTCGCGCCAGCGCGGATTGTCTTTTTTTGGTCTGGTCTTCATTGGTGTCCTGGCTGTGGCCGTTTTCGCCATTGGCGGCCAGTCGGTTCCCATTTTTATTGAATACGCCGCCATCAAGAAAGCGGCCGAGAAGGCCAAGGCCGAAGGCTCTGTGGCCGGAGTGCGTGGCGCATTTGACCGTGCGGCGGCGATTGATGACATTACCTCGATCCGGGGTAGCGACCTGGAGGTGGGCAAGCGTGGCGACAAGGTCGTGGTGTCCTATAAGTACTCCCGCGAAATCGCGCTGGCGGGCCCGGCCTATCTTGTCTACCGCTTTGAAGGACAGACCAACTAGTGCACGCCGGCCTTCAAGCGCTGCAGTCCCGCCTGCAGCATGTTTTTTCCGATCCATCCCTTCTCCAGCGCGCCACCACGCACCGCAGTTTTTCGGCCGATCACAATGAGCGGCTGGAGTTTCTGGGGGACTCCGTGCTGAATCTCGCGGTCGCGAGCCTGCTGTACCAGCGGCTGTCGGCCCTGCCGGAGGGGGATCTGTCCCGTGTCCGTGCCAACCTCGTCAAGCAGGACACCCTGCACCATCTGGCGCTGGGCCTCAAGATTTCCGAGGTGCTGCGCCTGGGTGAAGGCGAGTCCAAATCCGGCGGCCAGCAGCGGCCGTCCATCCTGGCCGATGCGCTGGAGGCGCTCATCGGCGCGGTGTACCTTGACGCGGGGTATGGCAGCGCGGAGGCGCTGGTGCACCGCTTGTTCCAGGGCGTCGAGATCAACCCGCAGATGCAGGCGGCGTCCAAGGATGCCAAAACCGCGTTGCAGGAGTGGCTCCAGGGCCGCAAAATGAAGCTGCCGCAGTACCGCGTGGTGGCGACGGTCGGGGCGGCGCACCGCCAGACCTTCGATGTCGAATGCGACATTCCCGAGTTGGGCCTGACCGAGCGTGGCATCGGCGGCTCCCGCCGGGCCGGCGAGCAGGCCGCAGCGGTGGCCATGCTGGCCACATTGAAAGCAAAGAATCTATGAATGATGCTACCAAAGATGTAGCTGGTGACGAAGGTGCAGCAAGCGCAGGGGCGCAAAATGACCTGGAGGCCATGCTCGCGGCGGCGGGCGCCCCTGCGGCCGTCCCCGGCCAGCGCTGCGGCGTGATCGCCATCGTGGGCAAGCCCAACGTGGGCAAGTCCACGCTGCTCAATGCGCTGGTGGGGCAAAAGATCAGCATCACCTCGCGCAAGGCGCAGACCACGCGCCACCGCATCACCGGCATCCGCACCCGCGAGCAGACGCAGTTCATTTTCGTGGACACGCCGGGCTTCCAGACGCGCCACGCCACCGCGCTCAACAAGTCCCTGAACAAGACCGTGATGGGGGCGATCGGCGACGTGGACCTGATCCTGTTCGTGGTGGAGGCCGGCAACTTCACGCTGGCCGATGCCAAGGTACTCTCGCTGTTCAAGCCCGGCATTCCCACGCTCCTGGTGGCGAACAAGCTCGACATGGTGCACCGCCGCGCGGAGATCGCGCCCTGGCTCAAGAGCATGCAGGAGCGCCATCCGTTCACCGAATTCGTGCCCATGTCGGCCAAGAACAAGGGCGACATCGAGCGCCTTTTCGGCATCTGCGAAAAATACCTGCCCGAGCAGGGCTGGTGGTACGGCGAGGACGAACTGACCGACCGCAGCGAGAAATTCCTGGCCTCCGAAACCGTGCGCGAAAAGCTGTTCCGCTTCACCGGGGATGAACTGCCCTACACCTCCACCGTCGTCATCGACAAGTTCGAGGAAGAGGCGAGCAAGCAGCACAAGCGACTGGTCAAGATCGCCGCCACCATCGTGGTGGAGCGGGACAACCACAAGATGATGGTCATCGGCGACAAGGGTGAGCGGCTCAAGCGCATCGGCACCGAGGCGCGGCAGGAGCTGGAAAAGCTCATGGATGCCAAGGTGTTCCTGGAGCTGTGGGTCAAGGTCCGCTCCGGCTGGGCTGACGATGAAGCCCGGGTGCGTTCCTTCGGCTACGAGTAAGTGCATGCCATCAGCGCCCGCTGCCCGCCGGGTGGCCGGCGTTGGTTGAGCCGCCGCCACACTCCATCCTCACGCCTATCCCTGCGACCCCCCACGTGGCTGCCGCCAAGCGCATCTCCGATGAACCTGCCTTCGTGCTGCACAGCTACGACTGGAGCGAGTCCAGCCTGATCCTGGAGGTCTTCAGCCGCCACTACGGCCGCGTCGCCCTGGTGGCCAAGGGCGCGAAGAAGCCCAGCTCCAACTTCCGCCCGGTGCTGCTGCCGCTGCAGCCCCTGCTGCTGACCTACACCCTGGCCGGCAATGGCGACGCGGACATCCACGCGCTCAAGGGCGCCGAGTGGGTGGGTGGCCACGTGATGCCCACGGGCGACGCCCTGCTGTCGGGCCTGTACCTCAACGAACTGCTGCTGCGCCTGCTGGCCCGCGCGGACCCGCACGCCGCTCTGTTCGACGCCTACGCGGGCGTGGTGCGGGTGCTGGCCAGCGAGCATGGCGACGCCCTGGAGCCCGTGCTGCGCAGTTTCGAACTGCTGCTGCTGCGCGAGATCGGCCTGTTGCCCAGCCTCGACGTCCAGACCATGACCCTGGCCCCCCTGCAGGCCGGCACGCGCTACACGCTGGTCCCCGAAGGAGGCCTGCGCGCTGCCTCGGCGGCCGAGCGGGGCGGGCTGCCGGGCAGCCAGTGGCAGGCATTGCAGCGGGCTCTGGACGATGCCGCCAGCTATACCGCCACACTGCGGGCCTGCGTTGCCGTCTCGGCCGAACTCAAGCCCCAGCTGCGTGCCCTGCTGCAATACCATTGCGGCAGCCCGACGCTGCGCACCCGCCAGCTCATGATCGACCTGCAGGCCCTATGAACCAGCCACACCGCCCCTCGCACCCGACCACCGCCCTGTCGGTCAACGTCAACAAGGTCGCCCTGGTGCGCAACACGCGCCACCTGGGCATTCCGAGCGTCACGCGCGCGGCCGAGCTGTGCCTTCGGGCGGGCGCGCAGGGCATCACCGTGCATCCCCGGCCCGACGAGCGGCACATCCGCGGCCAGGACGTGTTCGAGCTGGCCGCCTTGATGAAGGCCTGGCCCGATCGCGAATACAACATCGAAGGCAACCCGTCGCAGAACCTGATGGACTTCATCCGCCAGGTGCGCCCCCACCAGGCGACCTTCGTGCCCGACAGCGAAGACCAGTTCACCAGCGACCACGGCTGGAGCTTTCCGCAGGATGCCGGGCGCCTGGCGCCTCTGATCGCCGAGTGCAAGGCACTGGGTGTGCGCGTGAGCCTGTTCATGGACCCGGTGCCGGAGCAGATGGCCGCCGCCAGGGCGGTGGGCGCCGACCGGGTGGAGTTGTACACCGAGCCCTATGCCGCCGCCTGGGGCACCCCGCAGCAGGAGGTTGAGCTAAAACGCTACGCCGCGGCCGCCCAGGCCGCGCTGGATGCGGGCCTGGGCGTGAATGCGGGCCACGACCTCAACCGCGACAACCTCGCTGCCTTCGTGCGCGGCGTGCCCGGCGTGCTGGAGGTCTCGATTGGGCATGCACTGATCGCCGACGCGCTGGAGCTGGGCTACGCCGCCACGGTGTTGGCCTACCTGGGCTGCATCCGGTCGGGTTTTGCGGCACAGGCAGATAACTCCTGATTTGATAGCTGCTTGCGCTTGATGAATAAGCGCTGGCGGCTGATTTGACTCAAAAAAAGACCATGATCTACGGCATCGGCACCGACATCTGCGACGTGCGCCGCATCGCGGCCAGCCTGGAGCGCCACGGCGAGCGTTTTGCCCAGAAGGTGCTGGCCGACGGCGAACTGGCCACCTGGCGCGAGAGGAGCAGCCGCTGGCCCGACCGGGGCCTGCGCTACCTGGCCACGCGCTTTTCCGCCAAGGAAGCCTTCAGCAAGGCCATCGGCCTGGGCATGCGCATGCCCATGACCTGGCGCCACTGCGAGGTCGCCAAGCTGCCATCCGGCCAGCCAGTCATCGTGCTGCACGGCGCGCTCAAGGAATGGTTCGAGGCCCGGGGGCTGCAGGCGCACCTGAGCGTGACCGACGAGACCGACTACGCCGCCAGTTTCTGCGTGGTCGAGAGGGCTGAAGAAAAATCGGCCTCCAGCGCTTGATTGGCAAGCGCTGATGGCTATTATTTGCATAGCAAAATCATTCTTGAAACCCATGACCGAACACGCACCCCTCATCCTCGACGTGGCTGGCAAAGAGCTGACCAGCGCTGACCGCCGCCGCCTCGCGCACCCGCTGACCGGCGGCATCATCCTGTTTGCCCGCAACTGGGAGAACCGCGCGCAGCTGCTGCAGCTCACGAGCAGCATCAAGGCCGTGCGCGACGACCTGCTGATCTGCGTGGACCACGAAGGCGGCCGCGTGCAGCGCTTTCGCACCGATGGCTTCACGCACCTGCCGCCGATGCGCGCGCTGGGCGACATGTGGATGGACGACGGCAAGGGTGCCAAGGCCGTGCCCGGCAGCGGCGCGCTGCGTGCGACCAATGCGGCCACGGCGGCGGGCTATGTGCTGGGCGCCGAGCTGCGCGCCTGCGGCGTGGACTTCAGCTTCACGCCCGTGCTCGACCTCGATTGG
This sequence comes from Acidovorax sp. GW823-FHT01C06, assembly GCF_058798375.1. Taxonomy (NCBI): domain Bacteria; kingdom Pseudomonadati; phylum Pseudomonadota; class Betaproteobacteria; order Burkholderiales; family Comamonadaceae; genus Acidovorax; species Acidovorax sp. GW823-FHT01C06. The sequence continues at coordinate 321,379 of NZ_JBXAKN010000002.1, read as the reverse complement.
GGTGAAAGCGGTGTGATCGGCGACCGCGCCTTTCACCGCGACCCGCGCGTGGTGGCGCTGCTCGCCAAGAGCCTCATGCACGGCCTGCTCCAGGCGGGCATGGCCAACTGCGGCAAACACTTTCCCGGCCATGGCTTCGTCAAGGCCGACTCGCACACCGAGGTACCCGTGGACAAGCGCAGCCTCAAGGCCATCCTGGCCGACGACGCCGCCCCGTACCCCTGGCTCAGCAGCACGCTCACCAGCCTGATGCCGGCCCATGTGATCTACCCCAAGGTCGACAGCCGCCCCGCGGGTTTCTCGCAGCGCTGGCTCCAGGACATCCTGCGCCGCCAGATGCGCTTTGATGGCGCGATCTTCAGCGACGACCTCAGCATGGAAGGCGCCCGCCGCCTGGACGGCCAGGTGGTCGGCTACACCGATGCGGCCGTGGCGGCGCTCCAGGCCGGCTGCGACCTCGTGCTGCTGTGCAACCAGAGCGTGGGCGATGGCCGCGCGGTGGATGAACTCATCGCCGGCCTGGACCAGGCCCGCGCCCAGGGCCGCTGGCAGCCGAGCGTGGACAGCGAGTCCCGCCGCCTGGCGCTGCTGCCCGAAACCTTGCCCCAGGCGTGGGATGAGCTGATGTACCAGCCCGCCTACCTGCAGGCGCTCGACCTGCTGCCCTGACGCAGAGCAACCGCTTTCGCGCGGCCCGGCGCAGGGCCGTGCCGCGCCCGGTTGGTTGCGCTATGGCGTGTTGAAAGGCCCGGGCGTGACCGGTGGCGGGGCCGCCGGCGCACTTTCCGCGGCATGCGCAGCGCTGGCGGGGGGCGCGGGCGGCGGTGGCACCCCCTGGAATCTGCGCACCACCCGCTGAAACACCAACGCATTCGGAATCTGCAGCCAGGCCACCTGCCCCGCTGCTGCGCCATGGTCCTCCAGCGTGGTGTACAGCAGGTTGATGTCCACCACCCGGCCCTTGGCGCCCGGTTTCTCCGCGGTGTCCAGCACCTCGATGTAGTCGCCGATGCGAAAGGGCCGTACCGTGAAGATGAGCAGCGCGCAGAACAGGTTGGAGAGCACGCTCCACGCGGCAAAGAACGCCACGGCGCCCACCGTGGCGAAGCCCGTGAATGCCGTCCAGAGCACGGTGGCGGACACTCCCATGCGCTCGAGCACCAGCAGCAGGGCGCCCGCCACGATGAACCAGCGGATGAGCCCGTTCATGGGCACGACCAGCTCGTCGGGCACCTGGTAGTGCGCACTGGCGCGGCGCACGATGCGGCGCAGCATGCGCTGCAGCAGCCAGGCGACAAACAGGATCAACAGGATCTGCGTGCCGGGGATGATGACCTCCAGCCAGTCCTGCACCCAGTCGGGCAGGCGGGCCTTCAGGATTTGCATGCGCGAAACGGCGGTGCGCGCGCTGCGCTCGGTGGCGTCGAACGAGAAGGCGGAAAAGAAACTCAATTGCGCAATTGCTCCACGGTGTCCATCTGCATTTCAAAGCTGAAGAAGCGGTTGCGGCCCTGGGCCTTGGCGGCATACAGGGCCTGGTCGGCCCGCATGATCATGCTTTCGGCATTGGTGCTGTCGTCGGGCACGCAGGTGGTGATGCCACCCGACAGTGTCAGGATGCTGCCCAGTGGCGAATCCGCATGCGGTATGGCGCGGACCTTGAGCAGCTGCGCCAATGCCCTTGCAAAGGTCATCGCGCCCGAGCGCGGCGTGTTCGGCAGGATGAGTGCGAATTCCTCGCCGCCATAGCGCGAAGCCACATCCCGGGGGCGCACGCAGACCTCGCGCAGCAGGCGGCCCACCTCTTTCAGGCAGGCATCGCCCTGCACATGCCCGCTGGCATCGTTGAAGAGCTTGAAGTGGTCCAGGTCGCACAGCATCAGCGTGAGCGGCGTGGCATCGCGGCGTGCGGCCAGGATCTCGTTGTGCAGGATGCGGTCGAAGCCGCGGCGGTTGACCAGGCCGGTGAGTGCGTCGACCTCGACCATTTCGTTGAGGCGCTGGTTGGCCAGGTGCAGCTCGGCCGACACCGACACGAGCCTGCGGCGCATGTCCAGCAGCCGCCGCATGGCCCGCAGCTTGGCCATCAGCACGATGGGCCTCACGGGCTTGACCAGGTAGTCATCGCCCCCCACTTCGATGCCGCGCCAGACGTCGAGCTCGTTGTCCAGGCCCGACAGGAAGATGATGGGCGTCCAGTCGCCGGCCTCGCTCTCGCGCATCTGCTGCGCCACCCAGTAGCCATCCTTGCCGGGCAGCTTGATGTCCAGCAGCACCAGGTCGGGCCGGTGGGCCTTGAACAGGTGCAGTGCCGCACTGCCCTCCGGGGCCTCGAAGATGGCGGACACGCCCGCGCGCCGCAGTTCGGCCACCAGCGCGGCCCGCACGGAGCCCTGGTCCTCGACCACCAGCACCGAAAAGCCTGCGCCCGCGGGCAGTGGCGCGTTGGCCGGATAAGGGGCGGTGCTGGAGATGAATGGCACGGTGGCTCCTGGTGTGTCCTGTGAAACGGCGCGATCAGGCGGACGTGGCGGCCGGGCGCTGCGGATGCGGTCTCAGGACTCCCGGCGCAGCGCTGGGAAAAGAATCACGTCGCGGATGCTGGGGCTGTCGGTCAGCAGCATCATGAGGCGGTCGATGCCGATGCCGCAACCCCCCGTGGGGGGCATGCCGTATTCCAGCGCCCGCACGAAGTCATGGTCGTAGAACATGGCCTCGTCGTCGCCGCTGTCCTTGGCGGCCACCTGGGCATGGAAACGCGCGGCCTGGTCTTCGGCATCGTTCAGCTCGCTGAAGCCGTTGCCGAACTCGCGGCCCGTGATGTACAGCTCGAAACGCTCGGTGACCTCGGGGCGGGCATCGTTGGCGCGTGCCAGTGGCGAGATCTCGGTCGGGTGCTCCATGATGAACGTCGGCTGCCAGAGCTTGTCTTCCACCGTTTCTTCGAAATACAGCACCTGCAGGCTGGCCAGCGTGCGTGCCGAGAGCTTGTCCTTCTCCTCGGTCATGCCCAGCTTCTTGAGCGCGCTGACCAGCCACGCGGCATCGTCCACATGGGCGCCGGCTTCGGTGTACTGGAAGATCGCTTCGCGGATGGTCAGGCGCGCGAACGGCTGCGTCAGGTCCACGGCGCGGCCCTGGTAAGTCATTTGCAGCGAGCCCGTGGCCTTGAGCGCCACTTCGCGGATCAGCGTCTCGGTGAAGTCCATCAGGTCCAGGTAGTTCCAGTACGCCGCGTAGAACTCCATCATGGTGAACTCGGGGTTGTGGCGCACCGAGATGCCCTCGTTGCGGTAGCTGCGGTTGATCTCGAACACCCGCTCGAAACCGCCCACGATCAGGCGCTTCAGGTACAGCTCGGGCGCGATGCGCAGGTACATCTCCTGCTCCAGCGCGTTGTGGTGCGTGACGAACGGCTTGGCATTGGCGCCGCCCGGGATGGGGTGCAGCATGGGCGTTTCGACTTCAAGGAAGCCGTGGCCCACCATGAACTCGCGCAGGCCGCTCACCGCCTTGCTGCGCGCCATGAAGCGCTTGCGGGCCTGCTCGTCGGTGATCAGGTCCACATAGCGCTGGCGGTACTTCTGCTCCTGGTCGGCCATGCCGTGGAACTTGTCGGGCAGGGGGCGCAGGCTCTTGGTCAAGAGGCGCAGGCCGGTCACCTTGACCGACAGCTCGCCCGTCTTGGTCTTCATGAGCGTGCCTTCGGCGCCCACGATGTCGCCCAGGTCCCAGTGCTTGAAGGCGGCATACAGCTCTTCGCCCACGGCGTCGCGGGTCACGTAAAGCTGGATGCGCCCGCCCACGTCGCCCAGCGAGCCATCCTGCACCGTGGCAAAACTGGCCTTGCCCATGACGCGCTTGAGCATCATGCGGCCGGCCACCGAGACGTTCACCGGCGTGGCTTCCAGGGCCTCGTTCGTGGCAGCGCTGTGCTCCAGGTGCAACTGGGCGGCCTTGTGGCCGGGCTTGAAGTTGTTGGGGAAGGCAACGCCACCGCCGTTGGCCTGGGCCTCGCGCAGAGCGCGGAGCTTTTCGCGGCGCTCGGCGATGAGCTGGTTTTCGTCCTGGGGAGCGGGGGCGTGGTTTTGGTCTGACATAGGTGCCGTCGGTGCGGGGGCGTGAAATTTTGGGGCTGGGTTCAGCCAAACCCCTGATTTTATCGGCTACGGGGTGCCGACTGGTCCTTATCCCCTGGACGGACGGTCGCTCCACAGCGCGGATGCCGTTCCGGCGATGATCTTCAGGTCGGTCCAGAGCGTGTGCGAGCGGGCGTAGTCGGCGGCGTAGCGGAGCTTGATGGGCAGGATCTGCTCCACGTAAGTGCGCTCCGGATCGCCGCTCTGGCCCAGCAAGGTGCTTTCGTCGCGGAATTCGATGGAGGCGCGGTCTGTGATGCCCGGCCGCACGCTGAGCACCAGTTCCCGCACGGAATCCGGGTAGAGCGCGACATAGTGCGGCACCTCAGGCCGGGGGCCGACGAGGCTCATGTGGCCCAGCAGCACGTTGAAAAGCTGGGGCAATTCATCGATCTTGGTGCGCCGCAGCCAGTGGCCGGCCCGGGTAATGCGGGCATCGGCCCCTACGGTAATCGCCGGGCCAGCAGCTTCGGCGCGCGGGTGCATGGTGCGGAACTTGCAGATGCGGAACAACCTGCCTGCGCGGCCCACGCGCTGCTGGCGAAAGAATGCTGGACCGGGCGAATCCCGCACCACCCACAGTGCCACGGCCAGCAGCACGGGGGCGAGCAGCAGCAAGCCGAGGGCAGCAAAGAAAAGGTCGAACAGCCGCTTGGGCATGTCAGCGCAGCACCTCGTGCAGCGCTGCAATCACGCGGTCCTGGTCGCTGTCACTCATGGCGGTGAACAAGGGGATGCTGATCATGGCCTGATAGGCTGCATCGGCCTGGGGGAACATGGCGGGCGTCAGTTGGTACCGGTCGCGCCAGTACGGGTGCCGGTGCAGCGGCACATAGTGCACGCTGGTGCCGATGCCCCTGTCAGACAGTGCCTGGATGACCTCGTCACGCCCCAGTGGCGCGTCCGCCCGCAGCCGGATGACATAGAGATGCCACGCATGGGTGTCGCCTGGTGGCGCAGTGGCTGGCAAGGTCAGGGGCAGGGGCGCCAGCTGTTCGTGGTAGCGGATTGCCAGGTCTTGCCGTCGCTGCACGAATTGCGGCAGCCGCGCCAGTTGCTCCACGCCCATGGCGGCTGCAACGTCCGTCATGTTGTACTTGAATCCCGGAGCCACCACCTCGTAGTACCAGGCGGGCGTCTTGGACGTGAAGCGGTCGAAGGCATCCCGGTTCATGCCGTGCAGGCGCATCACGCGCATGCGCTTGGCGAGCTCCGGGTCGCGCGTCACCGCCATGCCGCCTTCTCCGGTGGTGATGGTCTTGTTGGCGTAGAAGCTGAACACCGTGACATCGGACTGCAGTTGTCCCACCAGGGTGCCGCGCCAGGTGGTGGGCAAGGCATGGGCTGCGTCTTCCACCACCTTGAGCTGGTGTTCTTTGGCGATGGACAGGATGGCGTCCATGTCGCAGGCCAGGCCCCCGTAGTGCACGGGCATGATGGCTTTTGTTCGGGGCGTGATGGCGGCGCGCACCTTGGCCGGGTCGATGTTGAGGGTCACCGGGTCCACATCCACCAGTACCGGTTCGGCGCCCAGGTAGCGCACCACCTCCACGGTGGCGGTGAATGTCAGTGTGGGCGCGATCACCTCGTCGCCGGGGCCGATGCCCAGGGCCTCCAGCGCAAGGTGCAGACCCGCCGTGGCGGAGTTGACAGCAAGGCTCTGGAGCCCGTCGCCCCCCAGGAAGGCGGTGAATGCCTGCTCGAACTCCTTGGTCTTGGGCCCGGTCGTGACCCACCCCGAAAGCAGGGCTGCGCTGACGGCATCGATTTCCGCAGCACCGATATCGGGTCGGGCGAAGGTGAGAAAAGTAGGAGCGGATGGCGTCAGTGGCATGGGCAGGGGCGGTCCAACAGGGAAAAGGGAGCGGCAGGGCTGGCAGGTTAGCGCGCAGCGCGTCCGATGGGGTGGTACTCGATACCCATGGCCTTCATGTCTCCGGGCTCAAAAAGATTGCGCCCGTCGAAGACGACAGGGACACGCAATGTCTTGCAGAGATGGGCGAAGTCCGGGCTGCGGAACTCCTTCCATTCCGTGACGATGACCAATGCGGTTGCACCGTCTAGTGCGCCGCTGGCGCTGTCGGCGTACGTGAGCCCTTGCCGGTCTCCAAGTGCGATCCGCGCCTGGGTGACAGCCACGGGGTCGTACGCGCAGACTTCTGCTCCGTGGTCGAGCAATTGACCGATGACTGTGCGGCTGGGGGCTTCTCGCATGTCGTCCGTGCCTGGCTTGAAAGCTAGGCCCCACACCGCAAACCGTAGACCATGAAGAGCAGATCCGAACCGTCTCACCACCTTCTGGACAAGAATGCCCTTCTGTCTATCGTTGACGACTTGTACTCCCTGAAGAATCTGGAGCTCATGGCCGCAATCGGCAGCAGTTCGAAGCAGCGCACTCACATCCTTTGGAAAGCAAGATCCCCCGTAGCCTGCACCCGCATAGAGAAAATGGGTGCCGATGCGGGGGTCTGTGCCCATGCCGGTGCGTACCTGCTCAATGTCGGCACCTAGCGTTTCCGCCAAGAGCGCCAGTTCATTCATGAAGCTGATGCGCGTGGCAAGCATGGCATTCGCTGCGTACTTGGTGAACTCCGCGCTGCGTATGTCCATCACGATGAGACGGTCCCGGTTGCGCATGAAGGGGGAGTACAGGGTGTGCAACAAGTGGACAGCAGCGGGGTCATCCGTTCCCACCACCACACGGTCTGGCCGCATGAAATCCTGCACTGCCGAACCTTCCTTGAGGAACTCGGGGTTGGCAGCAATCGCATAGCCGGGGTGGATAGAACGGCATGCCAGAACCTTGTCCACAGCATCGCGCACCTTGTCCGCCGTTCCGACCGGAACAGTGCTCTTGGTCACGATGAGTTTGTACTCCGCCATATGCTGCGCCACGCCGCGTGCTGCAGCCAACACGTGTTGAAGATCGGCCGAACCGTCTTCTTCCGCCGGAGTTCCCACGGCAATCATCTGCACTTTGCCGTGGGCGACAGCCTGGAGCATGTCCGTGGTGAATTCAAGCCGACCGGCTTTCGTGTTGCGTAGCACGATGTCTGACAGCCCGGGCTCGTGGATCGGAATATGTCCTGCACGCAGCGCCTCGATGCGGGTGGTGTCCGTGTCTACGCAAACGACCTGGTTGCCCATCTCCGACAGGCATGCGCCTGTCACCAGGCCTACATAGCCTGTGCCAATTACTGATATCTTCATATGCAGCTTTGCGCCTTGATTGGAAGGGGTCCGGTTTTTGGGGCTGTATTCATCGCGGTTTGACTGCCCAGGTAAGGCGATGGGTGCGCAGGGGATAGAGCAGCCATGATGCAGAGGCGATCAGTGGTGGCGAGAGGCGCCGCGCGATGGGCGGTGCCAGGGTTAGTCGGTACGAATCCAGCTGCGCTTGCGGAAAAAGTTCTCGCAATTCGCTCAGCGGCATGCCTCGCACATCGGCATTGGCAGGGTTGTTGACGACAAAGTCATAGACCAGCACTCCGCCGCCGGGCGCGACCCATTGCCAGATCGCCTGGGCCAGATGGCGGCGATAGCCCTCGTCGAGCAAAGAGCTGAAGAGCGTGAAGGCGAGCACGGCATCCTGGCTGGCAGGCTGCACCGGGGCCAAGACGGCATCTCCTTCCACAATGGCCGCGTCCGCTGGCAGCGAGGCGCGCGCTGCGGCGGCTCGTTCGGGAAGAAGCTCCAGGCCCGTCAGGCAGGCGGGGGTGGCACCCAGCCGCACCAGGTCGTGCAGATTGCCCGCACTCCCACAGCCAACCTCCAGCATGGGCCGCTGGGCCAGGCTGCTCCAGCCGTGGGCCCGCCAGATGCGTGCCATGGCGCGCAGGCGCTCCTGCTGCGCCTGCAGCGCCGCCGCATTGGCATACAGGCTGTAGCGGGCTTCATCGGCCGCTGGGTCGCGCCGTGCGTAGCGGGCCTTGACGGCCTGGGGTTCGTTGTCGGTCATCGCGTGATGCGTGCAAAGTCGGAGGAAGGCGCGCGCGAGCGTGCAACGTCCCACAGCCCTCGCCAGGTGCCCAGGCCGTAGCCCACATGAAACGCCGCAATCGTCGCCGGGAGGCGGGGCAGCAGCCCCCAGTTGCGGGCCGATCGGGCTGCCGCCACCGATGCCGCCAGAAGATAGGTTGCGTAGGCGAGGCCCAGCGCGGCCCCGGGCCAGGCGGACCAGGGCAACACCACGGCGCTGGCCACCGCGCTGGCCACAAATGCTGCAGGCACCAGCTGCCGCACGGAGCCTGGCTGCCCATGTTTGCGCATCACAAAAGGCCGCCAGTAGCCGTACTGCCGTTGTTGCGCGAATAGGTGCCGCAGCGAATTGCGCGGGTGGTAGGTGGAATGGATGAGCCGACTCTGCCAGATGCGTGCCCCCCCCAGGCGCATGCGCAGGTTGTGCTCGTCGTCCTGGTTGCGCACCAAGGCTTCGTCAAACAGTCCGAACCGGTCAAACACGCTGCGGGGCCAGCATCCCAGGTAGACGGTGTCCACCTCGCCTTCGTACTGGTCATCGCGCGAGCGCGCGCCGCCCACCACCCAGCGGCACTGAAAGGCGGCGGCGATGGCGGCCCCGGTGGGGCCCGTTCCTTGGGCGACCCACGGGCCGCCCACGTTGTCAGCGCTGGTGCGTTCGAGCGCCTCGATGCACTGCGCAAGGTAGTCGGGGGCAAACTGGCTGTGCACGTCCATGCGGGCAATGGTGCCGCCCCGCGCGCGGGCAATGCAGGCGTTGAGACCGGTGGAGACAATGCGGCCGGGGTTGTCCACCAGAACGAGCCGTGGGTCCGCAGCACAGCGCTGCAGGAGGTGATCGCGCGTGCCGTCATCGCTTTCACCGTCTGCAATCAGCACTTCCATGCGCCAGCCCGCCGGCAGTTGCTGGCGGAGGGCCGAGTCGCAGAAAGCGTCGATGTGCTGGCGCTCATTGCGGCACGGCACGATGACGCTGAGCAATGTGTCCAATTCAGGGCCTTTGGGCATGGAGTTCAAGGTGTACGGAGCAACTGCTGGTACAGCGCGTGCATGCGGTTCATCTGTACCGCGCGGTCGCCGTCCTGGGCGATGCGGGTGGCATTGTGCAGGCCGGCTTGTTCCGCCAGGGTGTCGTTGGCGATCAGGGCTTCCAGCCGGGCGGCGAGCGCTGTGGCGTTCCCCGCCTCAACCAGCCACTGCGGGTCGATCCAGTGCCGGTTGGCTTGCAGTTCGCTGGCGACCACCGCGAGGCCACACGCCATGCTCTCCAGCATGGCGACGGATGTTGCGTCACTGCTGGGCACCGAGACAGATATCTTGCCTTCGCCCAGTACCCGGGTCATGCCCGCATCATCGAGTCGGCCGTGGAACTGCACCTTGTTGTCCAGCTGCGCCTTGTGCACCTGGCTGCGCAGGGCGCTTTCCATGCTGCCTCCTCCGAGCAGGTGCAAGCGCAGGTCGGCCGAGGGCAACCGCGCCTGCAGAAGAGCGAATGCCTCGATGATGGTGTCGATGTTGTAGTTGGGTTCCCAGGCGCGCAGGCTCACCAGTTGGCTGCCTTGCTTGTGGCTCCAGGGAACGGGGTGGAAGCGCTGCAGTTCCACCCCCCAGTGGATTTCCTCGGTGGTGCAGCGGGGTCGGAATTGGGCCACTGCGCTCATCAGGCTGGCGGAGTCGCCGGTGATGAGGTCGGCCTGGCGCAGTATCCAGCCGGTCAGCCAGCGCATCCAGGCGCTCTTGCCGGGGGTCACCAACAGGTCGCTTCCCCAGGCGGTCATTACCACCGGATGTTTGCCGCAACGTGCGGCCAGATAGCCGTAGGAGGTGACGTAATGGGCATGCAGGAGGTCGGGGGCCAGTTCGGCCACGTGGCGCCTGGTTTCCCGGACACGGAACAGCCAGTCGAGCGAGCGGTGCACGGGCCGGATGGCCCGCACGGTGACGCCATCGATGGACGCGGGGCGTGCCGTGATCAGCGAAACGCGGTAGCCACGCTGGAGCATTTCCCGCGCCCACCGCTGAACATGGGGGCTGGTGGCATCACCCAGGAGGCACAGGTGTGTTGCCATGTCAGATTGTCCGCGTCCAGGATTCGTAGTGCGGACGCAGTTCTGGATGCTGCGAAAGCAGGCGCTCATCCTGTTCGCGCACGTCGCCGATCTGGCGCGCCGGGACCCCCGCCACGATAGCGAAGTCGGGCACTTCGCCGCGCACCTGCGAGTAGGCACACACCACCACCCCCTTGCCGATGCGCGTGCCGGCTTCGATCAGGCTGTGGGGGCCGATGAAGGTGTAGGCGCCGATCTCGATGGGCGCGCTGATGTAGCCAGGCTTGGAGCCCTCGTGGACTGCGTAGCCGCTGCCCAGGAGGCGAATGGCGCGGTGGGAGCTGTGCGTCACGATGCTGACGAAGTTGGTGATCTGGACCCCTTGCCCAATCTGCAGGCCCGCTGTGGCGTCGATGAAATTGAATTGGCCGATGAACACGTGGTCTGCCAGCCGCAGTGCGTGCTCCCCCTCGATGCAGGTGCTGGGGGCGATGCGGGTGTGTGGCAGTGGCTGGCCGAGGTGGTTGCTTTCCCCGAAGACGATGCGATGGAGCAGCGCATGCCAGAGGCGGCGGCGCCATCGGTTAAACACGGCTCTCATGGGGCACCTCCCTCCAGTTCGCCAACACCCAGAAATAATAGGCAAAGTAGGCCAGCATGCTCGCTGACACGCCCCATCCGGCACCTTGCAGGCCGCCCAGGTACAGGCCCAGCAGCAGTCCGGCGAAGAAAAGGCATTGTCCGATCAATGCCAGGCGCAGCGCCCAGGCCTGTGCATTCCAGGCCATGGTGACCACGGCAAGGGGTGACGCCACGAAGTGCAGGGCGATGTACGGGGCGATGGCCCGTGCAAGTTCCCCTGTCTGGGCCCATCTTGCCCCAAAGGCCAGGGCGAAAATATCCGGCCCCCAGAGGAGAAGGATCGCCGCGAGCGGGCAGGCCAGGGCAGCGAGCCCCAGCATGGCCCGGCGCACCAGCGCCCGGGCGTCGCCAGGGCTCTCTGCCTTCAGAAGGCGCGGGTACAGGGTTTGCGACAGCGCACCCCCGACGAGGGTTGCCGGGGCCTTGAGATAGCGCAGTGCCAGGGCCCAGAACCCCGCTGAGGCGTCCCCTGTCCACGCTGCCACCAGCACCAGCGTGAGCGTATCCTGCAGCGCACCCATGAACGCGTGTGGCGTGTTGAGCAGGGGGAAGTCCTTGTGCTGCAGGGCCATGGACCGCAGCCTGGCAAGGGGCTGGCGCCACATGGCCGTCCAGCCCCCGGCTGGCGCCGGCCGGGCCAGCATCCAAGCCCCTCCCAGGCTGGCCAGCGTGGCCCCGAGCACCAGGCCCAGGGGGCCGGCCTTCAGCAGGCCGAGCACGAGCTGCAGGATGGCGCCCCCACCTTGCTGCAGCAGCCTTGCCGCCGACAGCAGTCCAAAACGCTGCGACCGGGTGGCCCACATGGTGAGCCATTGCATGGCGCCGCCCGCCAGCACCGCGAAGGGCAGTGCCCAGGCCATCGGCATGCGTTGCCAGAGCATGAGCACGGCAGCGGTTGCGGCGGAAGCCGCCGTCACCGCAAGCAGCACGCGCGCGCACAAAGCCATGAGTTCGGCAGCCCGTGGCTCCGTGGATTCCAGGGGGAGTGCGAATTCGTAGCGCGCGCAGCCGACCACCGCCATGTTGGTGGCCAACGCCCACAGCAGCGCGAACTGCCCGAAGGCCTCCGGGCTGTACAGGCGCGTGAGCGCCGGGCCCAGCACGAGTGGAATGGCGTGGGCCGCAACGCTGCCCGTGAGCAGGGTCAGCGTTGCCCGCAGGAGTCCCGGCTTCATGGCAGTGCTTGTGTTTCAGGACGGTAGCCCGGCACCAGCTGGCCCAGCAGGGCCGTCATGGCGGCCCGATCGCCATCGCGCGCGGCCTGCTGCAGTGACTGCAGCAGGGCCTGCAGTTCGGCCCAGGGGCGAAACTCCTCGCGGGCCCGCAGTATGCGGGGGTGGACGGTGGGCAGCGGGTTGTCTCCAATCAGCAGCTCTTCGAAGAGTTTCTCGCCGGGGCGCAATCCCGTGAAGACGATTTCGATGTCGCCCTCGGGGTGCTGGTCGTCGCGCACTGTCAGGCCCGACAGGGCCACCATGCGTTGCGCGAGGTCCAGGATCTGTAGCGGCTCGCCCATGTCCAGCAGGAATACGTCGCCCCCGTCCGCCATCGTCCCCGCCTGCAGCACGAGCTGGGCCGCTTCGGCGATGGTCATGAAATAGCGCGTGACATCGGGATGCGTCACCGTGAGGGGGCCGCCGGCCGCGATCTGCTGGCGGAACAGCGGTATCACGCTGCCGCTGGAGCCCAGCACATTGCCAAAGCGCACCATAGACAGGCGTGTCGGGCATCTCCAGCCCGGTGGGCTTTCGGCCGACAGCCCGAAAGGCATGCGCTGGGACGCCGCGATGGCTTGCAGCACCATTTCTGCCACACGCTTGGTGGCGCCCATGATGTTGGTGGGGCGAACAGCCTTGTCTGTGGAAATCAGGACGAAGTGGCGAGCGCCATGCTTCAGCGCGACCTGCACCATGTTGAGCGTGCCGAACACGTTGTTCAGGATGCCTTCGCCCGGATTGGCTTCCACCATGGGCACGTGCTTGTAGGCGGCTGCGTGGTAGATGGAGGTGGGGCTGTACTGCTGGCAGATGTCGTCCATGCGCTGCTTCTGGGTGACGCTGGCGAGCAGGGGTACCAGGGCGCACTGGTGCGCGCCCTGGTGGGCGAGCGCCTGCAGCTCGTGGTGAATGGAATACAGCGCATATTCGCTGTGATCCACGAGCAGCAGCTGGCGGGGGCCCTCGCGCACGATCTGCCGGCACAGCTCGCTGCCGATGCTGCCGCCCGCGCCGGTGACCATCACCACGGCGTTCTCGAGATCGCGCCCCAGCAAGCCAGGGTCCGGGGCCACCGGTTCGCGGCCCAGCAGGTCCTCGATCTCGAGGTCCTGGAAGTCGGTGACCGTGACCCGGCCGCTGGCGAGGTCCGACAGGCCGGGCAGGGTGCGTATCCGAACGGGCAATTGGCGCAGGCTTTCGATGATCTGCCGGCGCCGCAGGCGCGTGGTGCTGGGCAGTGCCAGCAGCACATCGGTGATCGCGAGCCGGCGCGCCACCTCGGGCAGTGCAGTGGGGGAATGCACCCGCACTCCGTTGATGCTGCGTCCGACCTTGCTCGGATCGTCATCGACAAAGCCCTTGAGCACGTACTGGCGCATGGCGCCCAGTCCCGCTGCGGTCTGGGCGCCAGCGCTGCCGGCTCCGTAGATCAGCAGGCGGTAGGGGGCATGGCTGCTGTGGCCGGCCAGCGCCAGCCACCCCAGTGCGCGGCTGGAGCCCACCAGGAGCATGAACAGCAGGGGCTGCAGAATGCCGACGCTGCGTGGCACGCCTTCCCATTGCGCTGCCAGGAGGCAGCCCAGCAGGAGTGCTCCATAGATGGCCACCGCCTTGCCAGTGGTGATGAGTGCCGTGATTCCTGTATAGCGGAATATCGCGCGGTACAGCCCCAGTTTGGCGAAAATAGGAAACGCCAGGGCCGGGGCCAGTGCATACGCGAGCCACTGCATGCCTTCGGGCCAGTGCGGTGTCTCCAGCCTCAGCGTGAAGGCGAGCCACATGGCGACGAGGCCCAGGCAAACGTCCATCGCCACCACCACAACGCGCTTGGCTGCGCGCGACCAGCCCAGGATGCGGTTCAGCATGGGCGTTCAAAGGGGAGGCTGGGTGGGATGGCGGCGGGTTTGCGGCTCATTGTGTTGGCGCAATCCCCGTACGCTCGAGCACGTCCCCGACCAGCTCCAGCCGCACCAGCGGGTTGTCCAGTTCCATCAGCCGCTGCTTGAGTTCCAGGGGCACGGGCAGCAGTTCGCACCAGCGGTTGGCCACCCATCCGCAGTCGTCCAGCTGCGCAGCCGTCGGGATGATCGCGGTCGGGGTGTCCGGGTCACGCTGGTGCAGGGTGTGGAGCACCTGCGCCAGCGCCGTCGCGGCCTTCTTCAGATCCTCTGGCACCGCGACGGTCAGGTCCTGGTCGATATGCCCCACATCGGCGATCCACAGGCCATGGGGCAGGTGGCTGCGCTGGGTGATGCGAAAGCGCTGGCCGCCGCGGCACAGCAACGTGATCAGGCCGGGCTGCGGCGTGTCGATCTGCTCGATGACCGCCAGGGTGCCCACGTCGTTGAATTGCTCTTCGGGCGCGCCGGCCTGACGCACTTCGCGGCCTTGCGTGAGGGCCACCACGCCAAAAGGCGCACCGGCCTGATGGCATTTGCGCACCATGTCCAGGTAGCGCACCTCGAACACGCGCAGGGCCAGCACACCGCCCGGGAACAGCACGGAACCCAGGGGGAAAAGGGGCAAGGATGACAGGGTGAGGGGTTGTGTCATGAATGGGGGAATGCCTTGGCCCGCTATCATCCCATGGCGCAGCCTGCTTTCGCAGCGGCCCCTTGCTTTTGTCTCATCCATGCTCTACCAGATCGCCTCATTCCTGCTCGACGTTGTTGGTGGCCTGCTCACGGGGGCCTGCCTGCTGCGCCTGTATATGCAATGGCAGCGCATCCCGTTTTCCAACCCTGTCGGCGGGCTGGTTTTTGCACTGACGGACTGGCTGGTCATGCCGCTGCGCAAGGTGATTCGGCCCGTGGGGCGCTGGGATGTGTCAAGCCTCGTCGCGGCCGCGCTGTTGCAACTGCTGCAGTATTTCCTGCTCACGCTCCTGCTGGGCGCGGCGTCCGCATGGGCGTGGCTGCCGTGGCTTGCCTTGTTCGGGCTGGCGCGTGTGGCGGTGTCGGGGCTGATCGGCCTCCTGATCGTCCATGCCGTGATGTCCTGGGTGCAGGCACGGTCGCAACTCTCGGACGTGATCGCCCGGCTGTGCGAGCCGGTGTTGCGGCCATTTCGCCGCATCATCCCGCTGGTCGGAGGGATCGATCTGTCGCCCCTGGCCGTGCTGGTGCTGCTGCAGGTGGCCATGATCGTGCTGGGCCATCTGCAGGCCAGCGTGATGAGGTAACCCCCCTGAGTCGCCTTCGGCGCCTTCCCCCTCAAGGGGATGAGGGGGACGCGGGCCTCGCTGCGGGGCAGCCCTTCCTTGCCCTCTCTGGCAGGCACCGCGCCGGTATCAACGGCTGCGTGCTGTGCGGGGGGCTGATCAAATATGCCTCTAGCGCTTATGTGGTAAGCGCTGACAGCTATCAAAAAAGAAGCATCCCTCTCGTGGGGCACCTTTGCGGACCCGCTGTCCCGCAGATGACTTACATCACTGCGTCGGCGGGCAGACGCTGCAGCATGGCCAGGCTGCTGGCCACGGTGTTGCGCAGTTCGCGGCGGTCGCAGATGAAGTCCACGGCGCCCTTGGTCTGCAGGAATTCGGCGCGCTGGAAGCCTTCTGGCAGCGTCACGCGCACGGTGGATTCGATCACGCGCGGGCCGGCAAAGCCGATCAGGGCCTTGGGCTCGGCGATCACGATGTCGCCCACGAAGGCAAAGCCCGCGCTCACGCCGCCCATGGTCGGATCGGTCAGCACGCTGATGTAGGGCAGGCCCTTCTTGGCCAGGCGGGTCAGGGCGGCATTGGTCTTGGCCATCTGCATCAGCGACAGCAGGCCTTCCTGCATGCGCGCGCCGCCGGTGGCGGTGAAGCAGATGAAAGGCACTTTCTGTTCGATGGCGGTTTCCACGCCCCGCACGAAGCGCTCGCCCACCACGGAGCCCATGGAGCCGCCCATGAAGTCGAACTCGAAGCACGCGGCCACCATGTTGATGCTCTTGACCGCGCCGCCCATGACGATGAGGGCGTCGGTCTCGCCGGTGTTCTCCAGGGCTTCCTTCAGGCGCTCGGGGTATTTGCGGCTGTCCTTGAACTTGAGGGCGTCCACCGGCAGCACTTCCTGGCCGATTTCGTAGCGGCCTTCGGCGTCCAGGAACGCATTCAGGCGCGCGCGGGCGCCGATGCGGTGGTGGTGGCTGCAGTGGGGGCAGACGTTCTGGTTGTGCTCCAGATCGGCCTTGTAAAGCACCGTTTCGCAGCTCGGGCACTTGATCCACAGGCCTTCAGGCACCTGGCGGCGCTCGGTGGGGTCCGTTTGCTGGATCTTGGAGGGCAGAAGTTTTTCGAGCCAGGACATGGTTTTCCTCTGTATGAATGGGCCAGCAGCGGCGGCACGGCCTTGAAAACTGGCGCGGCCCAAAGGCCACGGCTCCCGCGCAAGGGCCGCCCCGCCGCGCTGGGAGCGTCCCCCTTCCCGCGCGAAGCGCGAGAGAAGGGGGAAACGGCAAAGCCGCTCAGGGGGATGCTCTTTATTCTACGCGTCCAAAGCCTTGCGGATGCCGCGCAGGAAGTCGATGGTCAGGGGCACCACCTTGGCGTGTTCCTGGTCCTCGATGAGCTGGATGATGCGGCTGCCGATGACCACGGCATCCGCCACCTTGCCGATCGCCTGGGCCGTCGCCGCATCGCGGATGCCGAAGCCCACGCCCACGGGGATGGTCACATGCTGGCGGATGCGGGGCAGCATCTGCTCCACGGCCGAGGTGTCGAGCGCGCCCGAACCGGTCACGCCCTTGAGCGATACGTAGTACACATAGCCGCTGGCCACGCGCGCCACCTGGGCCATGCGTTCATTCGTGCTGGTGGGGGCCAGCAGGAAGATCAGGTCCATGCCGTGCGCGCGCAGGCTGGCCGCGAAGGCCTCGCATTCCTCGGGCGGGTAGTCCACGATGAGCACGCCATCGACACCGGCCTCGGCGCTGTCGCGCACAAAGGCGCCTGCGCCGTGGATCTGGTCATAGCGCTCCACCGGGTTCGCGTAGCCCATCAGCACCACGGGCGTGGTGCTGTTGCGCTTGCGGAACTCGCGCACGTGGTCCAGCACCTGCACCATGCCCACACCCAGGCCCAGCGCCTTTTCGCCCGCCTTCTGGATGACGGGGCCGTCGGCCATGGGGTCGGAGAAGGGCACGCCCAGTTCGATCACGTCGGCACCGGCCTCCACCATGCCGTGCATGAGGGCGGGCGTGATGTCGGCAAACGGAAAACCGGCGGTGACATAGGGAATCAGCGCCTTGCGGCCCTGGGCTTTCAGCTGTTCGAAAGTGGTGTCTATGCGGCTCATGGCTTGGCGTCTCCTGGGGCGCCCTTGACGGTCAGGCCGCGCATGGAGGGGCGGTCGTAGAAATCTTCTCCCGACAGGTCGGCCACGGTGCCGATGTCCTTGTCGCCCCGGCCCGAGAGGTTGACCAGGATGGACTGGTCGGGCCGCATCGTGGGTGCAAGCTTGAGGGCATAGGCGAAGGCGTGGCTCGATTCCAGCGCCGGGATGATGCCTTCGGTGCGGCACAGGTGGTGGAAGGCGGACAGCGCTTCCTGGTCGGTGATGCCCACGTACTCGGCGCGTCCGATCTCCTGCAGCCATGCGTGCTCGGGACCTACGCCGGGGTAGTCCAGGCCCGCGCTGATGCTGTGCGTCTCGGTGATCTGGCCGTTGGCATCCTGCAGGATGAAGGTGCGGTTGCCGTGCAGCACGCCACTGGAGCCACGCTGCAGCGATGCCGAGTGCTTGCCGCTGTCCAGGCCTTCGCCGGCGGCCTCCACGCCGATCAGGCGCGTCTTCTCGAACGGAATGTACGGATGGAAGATGCCCATGGCATTGCTGCCGCCGCCCACGCAGGCGATCACGGCATCGGGCTGCTCGGCGGCGATCTTCTGCGCGGCGAGCATGGGGGGCATCTGTTCGATGGCTTCCTTGCCGATCACGCTCTGGAAATCGCGCACCATCATCGGGTAGGGGTGCGGGCCCGCCACCGTGCCGATGATGTAGAACGTGTTGTCCACATTGGCCACCCAGTCGCGCATGGCCTCGTTGAGCGCGTCCTTCAGGGTCTTGCTGCCCGACTCGACAGGCACGACGGTGGCGCCTAGCAGTTTCATGCGAAAGACGTTCGGGCTCTGGCGCTTCACGTCCTCGCTGCCCATGTAGACCACGCATTCCAGGCCGTAGCGCGCGCAGATCGTGGCCGTGGCCACGCCGTGCTGGCCGGCGCCCGTCTCGGCAATGATGCGCGGCTTGCCCATGCGCTTGGCGAGCATGGCCTGGCCGATCACGTTGTTGATCTTGTGGGCGCCGGTGTGGTTGAGGTCTTCGCGCTTGAGGTAGATCTGCGCGCCGCCCGTTTCGCGGCTGGTGCGCGCGGCGTGGTACACGGGCGATGGGCGGCCCACGAAGTGCTTGAGCTCGTAGTGGAATTCTGCGAGGAATTCCGGGTCGTTCTGGTAGCGGGCATACGCCTCGCGCAGTTCCTGGATGGCGTGGGTCAGTGTCTCGCTGACGAAACTGCCGCCGTAGGAGCCGAAATGGCCTGAAGCATCAGGTTGCTGATAGGAATTCATGAGGGTTCTTTGCAAGTTGGGCATCTGCCGCGCGCACGGCGGCGATGAACCGATGGATTTTTCCGGCGTCCTTGATGCCCTTCAGGGGCTTGCCATCGGGGCTGTTCGGATCTACGGCCTCGACGCCGGAGCTGACATCAACCGCCAGCGTCTTGCAACGCGGGCGGACTTGCAAAATGCCATCGGTCACGTTTGCAGGCGTGAGTCCACCAGACAAAACGAGGTGAGAGCTGACGCTTGGTGGAAGGAGTGACCAATTGAATGCCTTGCCGCCGCCGCCGTACCCCTCGACATGGGCGTCGAGCAGGATGGCCTGGGCGTGGGAGTAATCGTGCGCGTATTTTACGAGGTCGAACCGTGCCGCACCGTCGCCAAGGGGAATGCGCGCGGCCCGCAGGTAAGGCCGTGCCCCCTGGCCGGTGGCGGCCAGGCAATCCTCGGGCGTCTCGTCACCATGAAATTGCACGGTGGCGCCCGCTATCAAAGCGCTGGCAGCTATCACTTTGGGAGCGGTTTCATTCACGAAGAGCAAAACCGGCGTGACAAAAGGGGGCAGGCGCCTGGCCAGCTGTGCCGCGCGTTCGGGTGTCACGGCCCGTGGGCTGGGGGCGTAGAGCACGAATCCGACGGCATCCGCGCCAGCCGCCACGGCCGCGTCGACGTCTTCTTCGCGGGTCAGGCCACAGATCTTGATGCGGGTGCGGGCCGGGGAGGGGACTTCTTTGGCTTTCATGGCAGCCAATCATACGCAGCCGTGCGCTGGGGCAGGCCCCACGAGGCGTCGTAGACAGGGCCTTGAAAATACAGTCCATCCGGAGAGAACGTGGGTGCCGCGGCGTCGCGCGATCTTGCCGCGAGTACCTGCGCTACCCACTGCGGAGGGTATTTGCCTTGGCCCACGGCCACCAGGCAGCCCATGATGTTGCGGATCATGTGGTGCAGGAACGCGTTGGCCTCGAACTCGAAGCGCCAGTAGCAGGAACTCCAACCCAGTTCCGGGTGCGGGGCGTTGAGGCCCCGGCGCGAGATATCGATGCGCTGCAGGGTCTTGACGGGCGACTTGGCCTGGCACGCGGATGCACGAAACGAGGTGAAGTCATGTTCGCCCAGCAGGTGGTCTGCGGCCTGGCGCATCGCATCGTGATGGAGCGGATGGAATACCCATCCCACGCGCCCCGAGTCCACGCTGGGCCGCACGGGTGATTGCAGCAGCACATAGGCATAGCGCCGCGCGACGGCGCTGGCCCGGGCGTGAAAACTGTCCGGCACGTGCTGCGCCCATTGCACGGCAATGTCGGCAGGGAGGAAGGTATTGGTGCCGCGCACCCACGAAGCGCAGGGGCGGTTCAGTGGCGTGTCGAAGTGCACCACCTGCATCAGGCCATGGACGCCGGCATCCGTTCTGCCGGCGCACAGCGTGCTGACGGGGTGCGTGGCAAAGCGGCCCAGGGCCGCTTCGAGCTTGTCTTGAATGGTGTCGCCGGACAGCTGGCTTTGCCAGCCGCTGTAGGCCTGGCCGTTGTAGCTGACACCCAGCGCCACCCGGGTCATGGGGTGGCGGCCTGGGGGCGGGCGGGGGCGGCCTGCGGGGCGGGTCGCATCAACCCAGTTCGGCCAGCATGCGCTGGGCGCGGGTCTTGAGGGCGCCGCTGGACTCGGCAACCACTTCTTCGATCAGCGTGCGTGCACCATCCGTATCACCGATGGCATTGAACTCTTCGGCCAGCGCGAGCTTGGTGGCCAGTGGGTCGTCCTGCGCCGCCGCCGAGCCGTCGTCGCTCAATTCAGGGGTCGGCAGAGGGGCCTTGGCTGCGGGGGCCGCCATGGGCTTGGAGGGGGCGTTCAGGTCCAGCGACAGGTCGCCGAGGTCAAACTCCATCGGGCCGGAGTCCTGGGCATCCGCAGTGAGCGGCATGGGGCCCGAGGGCGCCATGCTCAGGTCGTCCGCCGAAGGAAAGTCCAGATTGGCCACGGGCGGAGGCGCCATCGTGCCCGAGGCTGGTGCCACTTCTGGCGCATTCCAGGCGGGGGCGGTCGCCGAAGGCAACTCCGGCAGGTCCAGTTCAGGGCGCAGTGTCTGCGGCTCGTCGGCCGGGTCCGCTGCACGGCGGGCGCCGCCCGATGCCGCGGCCGCGGCTGCCGCTGCGGCAAATCCGCCGGGAGGTGCCGGAGCCACCGCTGGTGCATCGGTCAGCGCGTCGTCGGGCAGGTCCAGATCCAGGTCAAGGTCCAGGTCGGGGGGCAACGCAGCCGTCGCCGCCGCACCGCCCACGCCCGTGAACGTGCTCGGGAATCCGCCTGGGGGCAGCGATGGCGACTCGTCCTCGGCCATGCCTGGGCGGCCGCCAGGCTGGTAAAGGCGGTTTTCGGGATCCAGATCGCGGCCAAGCTCGGCAATGCGGTTCCAGTCCGGGCCTTCGCCCTGGGTCAGCTTGAACACGTCCCCTGCCACCGCCTCCAGGGCCTTGCGGTCCTGGCGCTTGGCGTAGATCTCACCGAGCTTCACATGCACCGACACGCGGGCAGGGTTGTGGCGGATCGCCTCCTTGAGGATTTCCTCGGCCTGCAGGTCACGGCCATAGGCCAGGTACACGTCGGCTTCGGCCACAGGGTCCACGTCGCCGCCGGCATCGAGCTGGCTGGGTGAGTAGGCCATGGACGAGCCCGTGGTCATCTCGCTGTTGGCGGTATCGACGCGCTGCCCGCCGCTGGCGCCGAAGAACGAATCCGGCTGGATGCGGCTTTCCAGGAAGGAGCTGTCGACGCCCGCATTCTGGCGGCGGCGCTGAACCACGCGGTAGGCGCCATAGCCCAGCAGCAAGGCCAGGAGCCCGCCACCGGCGAGCGGCAGCAGCGGGTCGTCCATGAGGCCGGACAGGAAACCCGGCTCTTCAACTGGTGCGGGAGCCGGTGCGGGAACGCGGACTGGCTTCGCTGGCGCCGATGCGGCCGGAGCGGGTGCGGAGGCAGGCTCGGACGCGGCTTCCGCCGGCACGGCTGCATCTGCCGGCGCGCTGGCTGCGGGAGCAGGGGCTGGTGCCGGGGTTTCCGGCACGGCAGGGGCCGTGGGCGTGGCAGGAACGGCGGGTGCCTGCACTGCCACCGCGGCAGGAGCGCTGGCGGCGCCGGCGGGCGCCGGTGCGGCGCTGCCCGCAGCGGCCGACGCGGCGCCCAGCTTGTTGAGGTCCGTGATGTTCTTGGACAGCTCGGCCATGCGCGTGGCGGCCTCTCCGGCTTGCTTGTCCTTGGCGAGCTGGTCCTCGGCCGCCTTCTGGCCCTTGACGGAACCTTTGGACAGCGTGAGCTTGTCGGGCGCGGCCGTGGCAGGTTTCTTGTCCTCCACACGGGCCTGCACCGCGCCAGAGGCCGAGCGTTCTGCGGCGGCGACCGCGGCGGTGGGGGCTGCACCCGCCAGCTTGCGGCGGAATTCGTTGAAGTCCCGGGCCTGAGCGGCAAGGATCTGGCGCGCCTCGGATGCCGGCGTGGACTGCACCGCAGCCTGGTCGGGCATCTGCAGGACCGCGCCAGCCTTCAGGCGATTGACATTGCCCTGGATGAAGGCATCGGGGTTCGAGCGCATCATGGCGACCAGCATCTGGTCGAGGGACACGTCGGCGGGGCGGTGGGCGTTCGCAATGCGGCCCGCCGTGTCGCCTGCCTGCACCCTGACTCCATCGGCGGGGGCGGGGCGGGCGGCCACGGCTGGCGGACGCGGCGTCGGCGGTGCGGCAGGGGTCACCGCTGCGGGAGATTCGCTGGCCCGCGGGGCGACCGGCGCGCGCACGGCAGGAGCCTGCTGGGAGGCCGGCGCAGGCAGCTGCGGAGAGGCCGTCACCGCTGGCGCGGGACGGCGCAGCGTGGGCGGGTCGAACAGCATGGTGTAGCTGCGCACGATGCGGCCCGAGCCCCAGTTGGCGTCCAGCACCAGGTCGAGGAAGGGTTCGTTCACCGGCCGGCTGCTCGTCAGGCGCAGCACGGCCGTGCCATCCGGGCGGCGCTGCAGCTGGATCTGCAGATTGTTGATGGTGGGCGTGTATTCCATGCCCTGGGCGCGGAACACGTCCGGGGAGGCCGTGGTGGCCCGCAAGCTGTCCGCTTCGGCGGGAGTGATCTGGGGCAGGTCGATTTCGGCGCGCAGGGGCTCGCCCAGGGCAGACTGCACGGTGATGCGGCCCAGCGCCAGGGCCGAGGCGTCGCCCGCGTACAAGCCGGCCGACACTACGGCTGCCGCCGCCAGGGCAGAGAATTTCCAACGATGCATGTTTGCCAACAACTGAGTAGGTTTTTGTGCGGCTCGGTCGAGCGGTGCTTTTTTTCTCATGGTCTGGTCCCGCCCCGGCGCGTGAAAATATGTAAAAAGCACCATAGCATCAATGTTTTGCACTGACAAGCTGAGGTGGCGCCGAAGCTTTGAGAGGGGTCCTGGCGCCCCAAGTTGGGGCGCCAAGATGTTGCCAATTGCCAACGTGGCGTAACTGAGTGTGTCAAGACCCCTGGCGCAAAAAAGCGCGCGCAGCCGGGGCTGCGCGCGCTTTTCGGGGGGCCGGAGCTCAGGCGTCGAGCAGGATGCGCAGCATGCGGCGCAGCGGTTCGGCCGCGCCCCACAGCAGCTGGTCGCCAATGGTGAACGCGCCGACATATTCAGGCCCCATGGCCAGCTTGCGGATGCGGCCCACGGGGATGTCCATGGTGCCGGTCACCGCCACGGGCGTCAGGTCCTTGATGGTGGCTTCCCGGGTGTTGGGCACGACCTTCACCCACTCGTTGTCGGCGGCGATCATGGCCTCCAGGTCCGCCAGGGGCACGTCCTTCTTCAGCTTGAAGGTCAGCGCCTGGCTGTGGCAGCGCATGGCGCCCACGCGCACGCAGAAGCCGTCCACCGGCACGGCGGGGGCGCTGAAGCCCTCGCCCTGGCCCAGGATCTTGTTGGTTTCCGCCATGCCCTTCCATTCTTCCTTGGACATGCCGTTGCCCAGGTCCTTGTCGATCCAGGGGATCAGGCTGCCGCCCAGCGGCACGCCGAAGTTGGCGGTTTCAGCGCCCGTCAGGGCGCGTTGCTTGGCGATCACCTTGCGGTCGATTTCCAGGATGGCGCTCTTGGGGTCATCGAGCAGGGCCTTCACTTCGGCGTTGAGCGTGCCGTACTGCGTGAGCAGCTCGCGCATGTGCTGCGCGCCGCCGCCGGAGGCCGCCTGGTAGGTTTGCGTGCTCATCCATTCCACGAGACCCGCCTTGTACAGGGCGCCTACGCCCATCAGCATGCAGCTCACGGTGCAGTTGCCGCCAATCCAGTCCTTGCCGCCCTGAGCCAGGGCGTTCTTGATCACGGGCATGTTGACCGGGTCCAGGACGATGACGGCGTTCTTCTCCATGCGCAGGGAGGAGGCGGCGTCGATCCAGTGGCCGTTCCAGCCGGCGGCGCGCAGCTTGGGATAGACCTCGTTGGTGTAATCGCCGCCCTGGGCGGTGATGATGATTTCGCAGCGCTTGAGGGCCTCGATGTCGAACGCGTCCTGCAGGGTGGTCTCGTTCCTTGCCTGCGCGGGAGCCTTGCCGCCTGCGTTCGAGGTGGAGAAGAACATCGGCTCGATCAGGTCGAAATCCTTCTCCTGCGCCATGCGGTCCATCAGGACCGAGCCGACCATTCCGCGCCAGCCAACCAACCCTACCAACTTGCTCATTTCAACGCCCTTTCTAAATAAGAAACAGTGCCAGACCGGACTGCTCGCCTGGCTCGTCTGGCCAGGGAGGGCGCACGACGAACCAGGCTGAGTCAGCCCTTAATGGTCGTGGTTTTGGTGATGGTTGCGCGCGCAGCCACACCGACCGGGGCGGCGGGTGCGATGTTCAGGGCGAACGGGCGGGCGGCAAACATAGGCGAATATTGTACCGGATACGGCCTGGATCCGGGTGCGCCGGCGGCCCTGCGGCGCGCGCCCTCCGTGGGCAGCGCAAAAAGAGCCCGCCCCGCCGGGCTGGCCGCGCGCCACGCCGGTGCGGCGGTCTACAGTGCTGCTTTTGCCTCCTTTGTTCAATTCGAAAGTAGAAATGCAAGTCATCGTTGTGGGGTCAGGCAAGCTGGCCAAGGAGCTTCTGGGGGCGCTGCCTGCCCGTGGCGAAGCGCAGGTTTTGCCATGGGCCGGTGAGGGGCAGCGTGCAGAAAAATCTGTCGTGCTGCATGCCGGTTCCGGCAGGGAGCTGGAGGCTGCCTGCGCCTTTTGCGAATCCACGCACTCCCCGTTGGTGGAACTGGCCACCGGGTCCGGGCTGGAAGGGCGTGTGGTGGGTTTTCCGGTCGTCCTGTGTCCGAACACCAACATCCTCATGCTCAAGTTCATGGCCATGCTGGAGCGCAGCGGGCCTCTGTTTCGCGGCTACCGCACCGGGCTGACCGAATCCCACCAGGCCCAGAAGTCCTCGGTGCCGGGCACGGCCGTCAGCATGGCGCAGGCGCTGGGCCTGGCGCCGGGGGACATCCGGTCCGTGCGCGATGCCGGGGTGCAACGGGACGTGCTGCACATTCCCCAGGAGCATCTCGCCCGCCACGCTTACCACCGGGTGCTGATCGAGGATGGCGCGTGCAGCGTGACGCTGGAAACCCGTGTCTATGGCGATGCACCGTATGCGGAGGGTGTCGCGCACATCGTGGCGGCCGTGCGCGAGCGGCCGCTGGAAAACCGGTGCTATTCCATCATGGAGTTCATCGACAACGCGTGGGTGTAGGCGGCACGCGGGCGCCACAACAATAAAAAAGCGCCGGAGGACCGGCGCTTTTTCGTGACCGCCGGGCGGTGGGGTTCAGGCGGCCAGCGCCTTGACCACTGCATCGCCCATCTGCGCCGTGCCCACCTTGGTGGTGCCTTCGCTGTAGATGTCGGGGGTGCGCAGGCCCTGGGCCAGCACCTTCTGCACCGCGGCTTCGATGCGCTGGGCGGCGGCTTCCTGGTTCAGGCTGAAGCGCAGCATCATCGCGGCCGACAGGATGGTGGCCAGCGGGTTGGCCACGCCCTTGCCGGCGATGTCCGGCGCACTGCCGTGGCTGGGCTCGTACAGGCCCTGGTTGGTGCTGTTCAGGCTGGCCGAGGGCAGCATGCCGATGGAGCCGGTGAGCATGGAGGCTTCGTCCGACAGGATGTCGCCGAACATGTTGCCCGTGACCACCACGTCGAACGCCTTGGGCGCCTTCACGAGCTGCATGGCGGCGTTATCGACATACATGTGCTGCAGCTCGACGTCGGGGTATTCCTTGTGCACGTCGGTGACCACGTCCTTCCAGAACTGGAAGGTTTCGAGCACGTTGGCCTTGTCCACGCTGGTGACCTTCTTGTTGCGCTTGCGCGCAGCCTGGAAGGCGACGTGGGCGATGCGCTCGATCTCGGGGCGGCTGTAGCGCATGGTGTCGAAGGCTTCCTCGGCACCGGGGAAGTGGCCGTCGGTGGCCACGCGGCGGCCGCGGGGCTGGCCGAAGTAGATGTCGCCCGTCAGCTCGCGGATGATGAGGATGTCCAGGCCCGCGATCAGCTCGGGCTTGAGGCTGGATGCACCCACCAGCTGCTCGTAGCAGATGGCGGGGCGGAAGTTGGCGAACAGGCCCAGGTTCTTGCGCAGGCCCAGGATGGCTTGCTCGGGGCGCAGGGGGCGGTCGAGCTTGTCGTATTTCCAGTCGCCCACGGCGCCGAACAGGATGGCGTCGGCTTCCTTGGCGAGCTTGAGCGTGGACTCGGGCAGTGGATGGCCGTGCGCGTCGTACGCCACGCCGCCCACCAGGGCGGACTCCATCTCGAACGGGAGTTCCAGGGCCTCCAGAACCTTGACGGCTTCAGAGACGATTTCGGTGCCAATGCCGTCACCCGGCAGAACTGCGATTTTCATTGAATTTGCTTTGTTTTTGATAGCTATCAGCGCTTGTGGGTAAAGCGCTAGATGCCAATTTGACTGATATTTTGGATGCCCACGCCGACTCACGACACCATGGTGTGCGCCAGCCAGGGCTTGGTCGCCAGGCGCTCTACTTCAAAGGCCTTGATCTTGTCGGACTGGCGCAGGGTCAGGCCGATGTCGTCAAAGCCGTTGAGCAGGCAGTATTTGCGGAAGGCCTGCACCTCGAACGGGATTTCTTCGCCCTGGGGACGCACGATGACCTGGCGCTCCAGGTCGATGGTGAGCTGGTAGCCGGGGAAGGCCAGCACTTCGTCGAACAGCTGGGCCACCGTGGCCTCGGGCAGCACGATGGGCAGCAGGCCGTTCTTGAAGCAGTTGTTGAAGAAGATGTCGGCGAAGCTGGGCGCGATCACGGCGCGGAAGCCGTACTGGTCCAGCGCCCAGGGCGCGTGCTCGCGGCTGGAGCCGCAGCCGAAGTTCTTGCGCGCCAGCAGCACGGAGGCGCCCGCGTAGCGCGGCTGGTTCAGCACGAAGTCGGGGTTGGGCTTGCGGCTGGCGGGGTCCTGGCCGGGCTCGCCGTGGTCCAGGTAGCGCCACTCGTCGAACAGGTTCACGCCAAAGCCGGTCTTCTTGATCGACTTGAGGAACTGCTTGGGGATGATCGCGTCGGTATCGACGTTCTCGCGGTCCATCGGGGCCACGAGGCCTTTGAGCAAGGTGAATTTCTGCATGGCGTTCTCTGGATTACTTGGCGGCGCGCTCGAGGGCGCCGCCGGCACGCTGTACGTCCTGGCCCACGCCCTTGACGGTGTTGCAGCCAGCCAGCACGAAGGTGATGGCGAGCACGATGAGGGTTGCGGTCTTTTTCATGACAGGGCTCCTTCAGGCAAATTGACGAATGTCCACAAAGTGGCCGTGCACGGCGGCGGCGGCGGCCATGGCGGGGCTCACCAGGTGCGTGCGGCCGCCAGCGCCCTGGCGCCCTTCGAAGTTGCGGTTGCTGGTGCTGGCGCAGCGCTCGCCGGGCTCCAGGCGGTCGGCATTCATGGCCAGGCACATGGAGCAGCCGGGTTCGCGCCACTCAAAGCCCGCGGCCACAAAGATCTTGTCCAGGCCTTCGCGCTCGGCCTGTTCCTTGACCAGGCCCGAGCCGGGCACGACCATGGCCAGCTTCACGTTGCTGGCGACCTTGCGGCCCAGGTTCTTCACCACGGCGGCGGCTTCGCGCATGTCTTCGATGCGGCTGTTGGTGCACGAACCGATGAACACCTTGTCGATGGTGATGTCGTTGATCGGCTTGCCCGGCTGCAGGCCCATGTAGGTCAGCGCGCGCTCGATGGCGCCGCGCTTGTTGGCGTCCTTTTCCTTGTCGGGGTCGGGCACGCGGGCGTCCACGCCGAGCACCATCTCGGGCGAGGTGCCCCAGGTGACCTGCGGCACGATGTCGGCGGCGTCGAGCTTGACGACGGTGTCGAACTTCGCGTCGGCATCCGAATGCAAGGTCTTCCAGTACGCCACGGCCTGGTCCCATTCCACGCCCGTGGGCGAGAGGGGGCGGCCCTTGACGTAGTCAATGGTCTTGTCGTCCACCGCCACCAGGCCCGCGCGCGCGCCGCCTTCGATGGCCATGTTGCACACGGTCATGCGGCCTTCCATGCTCATGGCGCGGAAGACGGAGCCCGCAAACTCGATGGTGTAGCCCGTGCCGCCGGCCGTGCCGATCTTGCCGATGATGGCCAGCACCACGTCCTTGGGGGTCACGCCTTTGGCCAGCGTGCCGTCCACCTGCACCAGCATGTTCTTGGCCTTCTTGGCCAGCAGCGTCTGCGTGGCCATCACGTGCTCGACCTCGCTGGTGCCGATGCCGTGGGCCAGTGCGCCAAATGCGCCGTGGGTGCTGGTGTGGCTGTCGCCGCACACCACGGTCATGCCGGGCAGGGTGGCGCCGTTCTCCGGGCCGATCACGTGCACGATGCCCTGGCGCTTGTGCATGAACGGGAAGAACGCAGCGGGCGAGATCTGCGCCATGTTGTCGTTCAGCGTGGTGATCTGTTCCTTGCTGATCGGATCGGTGATGCCGTCATAGCCTGCCTCCCAGCCCGTCGTCGGCGTGTTGTGGTCGGCCGTGGCCACGATGGAGCTCATGCGCCAGACCTTGCGGCCCGCCTCGCGCAGGCCTTCGAAGGCCTGCGGACTGGTGACTTCGTGCACCAGGTGGCGGTCGATGTAGAGGATGGAAGTGCCGTCCTCTTCGGTGTGGACGACGTGTTCGTCCCAGATCTTGTCGTACAGGGTGCGTCCCATGGGGTGGCTCTCTTCCTTCAGGTGGGGTGATTTTAGTGTTGGGGTCTGGGCGGCATGGCCGCGGCGCGGGGAGCAAGGTGCTCCACCAGCAGCCGGGCGGTGACGGGCAGGGCATCGAAATCGCGGGCCACCACGCGCAGCTCGCGGTGGGCCCAGGCGTCCGTCAGTGCAATGGCCTGCAGCCGGCCCACGCCGCGCATGAGCTCAAAGGCGCGGTCGGGCAGCAAGCCCACGCCCAGGCCGCTGTCGATCATCCGGCACATGGCGTCCAGCCCGGTGACCTGGATGCGCTGGCGCAGCGGGCGCCCGGCCGCCGCAGCCGCCGAGCGCATGGCCAGGCTGATGCTGCTGTTGGCATGCAGGCCAACGATGTCCCAGTCCAGGATGTCTTCAAAATTGATAGCGTCACGTCCCGCCAGTTCATGCGCCTGCGGCACAACCAGCACCAGGTTGTCGGCGCGGTACGGGCGGCTTTGCAGTTCCAGGGCGCCGTTGCCGCTGGCCATGCTGACATTGCAGATGCCCAGGTCCGCCGCGCCCTCCTGCACGGCATGCAGCACGTCGCTGCTCAGGTGTTCCTGCAGGTCGATCTTGATCTGGCTGTGCTCCCGGGCGAACGCGCCCAGGTCTTCCGGCAGGAACTGGAAGATGGCCGAGATGTTGGCGTGCATGCGCACATGGCCACGCACGCCGTCGGCGTATTCGCTGAGTTCACCCTGCATGCGTTCGAGCCCGAACAGCACGGTGCGCGCGTGGTGCAGCAGGCTTTCGCCCGCGGGCGTCAGCGTGACGCCGCGGCTGTGGCGGTAGAGCAGGGCGGTGTCCACGGCTGTTTCCAGGTCGGACAGGCGCTTGCTCACGGCCGATGCGGCAATGAACTCCCGCTCGGCCGCCCGGCCGATGCTGCCCAGCTCGCACACCGCCACAAACAGCTGCAGCGAGGTCAGGTCGATACGGCGCGCAAAACTGCGCTCGGAGCTTTTCATCGTGTCATTGTCTTCTCGAAAAGAGAAGGTTCTGTATTTTCTTCCTATTATGAATTGGTTGCCATCGTTGTGCGCGATGGCTGGGCTGCCGCTCCGCTGTGACCCCAGCGGGCGACGCGTGCTCAAGAAGCCGCCGGGCTCAGGCGGCGCAGGTGCTGCCGTGCTCCGGCACCAGGGCGTGCCAGCGCAGTTCGTGCTCGATGCGCTGGCGCAGCATGTCGGCAGCGCCCATTTCTCCGTGCACCACGTACACCTGGTCCGGCGCATGGCCCATGCTGCGCAGCCAGGCGATGAGCTGGTGACCGTCCGCATGCGCCGAGGCGGACGACAGATGCACCACCTCCGCGCGCACGGCCACGTCCTGGCCGTGGATGCGGATGTTCTTCTCGCCCGCCGCCAGGCGCGCGCCCCGGGTGCCGGGGGCCTGGTGGCCGGTCAGGATGACCATGTTGCGGTGGTCACCCGCGTGCAGCGCCAGGTGGTGCAGCACGCGGCCCCCCGTGGCCATGCCACTGGCCGACAGGATGACCATGGGGCCATGCAGCCTGGCCAGCCCCTTGGATTGTTCGGGCGTCTGGACCATGGTGGCGCCATGTTCCAGCGCCTGCACCTCGCGGCCGCTCAGCCGGTGTTCCTGCATGTGATGCTGGAACAGCCCCGTGGTGCTGACCGCCATGGGGCTGTCCAAAAACACCTTGAGCGAGGCGGGCACCACCCCGCGCGCCTTGAGCTGGCCGATGGCATGCAGGACCACTTGCGCGCGGCCCACGGCGAACACCGGCACCACCGCAATGCCGCCACGGGCCGCCAGGCGCTGCAGGGCGGCACCCAGCTCGCCCTGCAAGTCTTCTGCGGGGTGCTCGCGGTCGCCATAGGTGGACTCGATGAGGACCGTGTCCGCCGGGGGCGGAGCATCGGGCGGGTTCATGAGCAGGTCGTCGGGCCGCCCCAGGTCGCCCGAGAACAGGATGCGGCGGCCCCCCACTTCCAGCAGCACGCTGGCCGCCCCCAGGATGTGGCCTGCGGGGGAAAAGGTCACGCGCCAGCCCGGCAGGGGCTCGAACACCTGGTGGAAGGCATGGACCTGGAACTGCTTGAGGCAGTGCAGTGCGTCGAGCCGGGTGTACAGGGGCAGGGCGGGGGTGTGGCTGCTGAGCTGGTGCCGGTTGAGGTACGCGGCGTCTTCCTCCTGCAGGTGTCCGCTGTCGGGCAGCAGGATGGTGCACAGGTCGCGTGTGGCCGGTGTGCAGTGGATGGTGCGGGCATAGCCGTCGCGGGCCAGCAGGGGCAGGTAGCCGCTGTGGTCCAGGTGCGCATGGGTCAGCACCACCGCGTCGATCTGCCGGGGCGTGACGGGCAAGGGCTGCCAGTTGCGCAGGCGCAGCTGCTTGTACCCCTGGAACAGGCCGCAATCGACCAGCAGGCACCTGCCGTTGTGGCGGACCAGGTATTTGGACCCTGTGACCGTGCCGGAGCCGCCCAGGAAGGTGAGGTTGACGTCGTTGTTCATGCCGGATGCTCCTGCGCGATGGTCCTGGGGCCGTGGTGCCGCCCTGGAGGGCGGCAGCGTGGATTTCCATGCTACTTCGCGGGCGGGTGGGCGGGGGCGGCCTGCCGGCGGCTTCTTGCCTCAGATCAAGAAATGGCGGCTGGCAATGTTTTCCTGTTGCCATGGGGACTTCGGTGCTACCGTGGGGCACCGCTTCCACTCGGGTGAGCGGTTTTGGGCGGTTGTCTCCGCAGGCGGGTTCTGGCATGCAACCCTGGTTTTCCTCTCCAGCGCACGGTCCCGTGCTGGCGGCGGTCCTGATCGCCGCGGGCACGGGTGTGCACGCGCAGGTGCCGGACGAGCCGCCCGAGTGGGCCGACGAGCCCCCCGTGCTGTCGCGCTGGCTGGAAGAGGGCTACGACGCGGAGGTGCGGCGCCAGCCGCACCGCGCTGCCTCGCGGTATTGCGACGCGGCGCGCTATGGCAGCGTGGAGGCGCAGTACCGCCTGGGCCGCCTGTTGCTGCATGGACGTGACGTGGTGCCCGATCCCGCGGCGGCGGCCACCCTGCTCGCCATGGCCGCCCAGCGTGGGCATGAGAAGGCCCGCAGCCTGGCGCAGGGCATGGTGCCCGGCGACCACCTCCCCGACTGCCTCACCACGGGTGAGGCCCCTCGGCTGGAGGTCAGGGACTCCGCCCAGGAGGTGGTGCCGCAGGAGGTGGTGGACCGCTACGTGAGCAACCTGCCGGACGACAAGCGTCGTCACGCGGAACTGGTGCAGCGGCTCGCGCCCCGCTTCGACGTGGACCCACGGCTGGCGCTGGCCATCGTGCGGTCGGAGTCCAACTTCCAGGCCCGTGCGCTGTCGCCCCGCAATGCGCAGGGGCTGATGCAGCTGATTCCGGAGACGGCGGAGCGTTTTGGCGTCCGGGACGCCTGGAGCTCCGAGCAGAATGTGCGGGGCGGGCTGGCCTATCTGCGCTGGCTGCTGGACCGTTTTGCCGGCGATGTCGCCCTGACATCGGCCGCCTACAACGCCGGCGAAAAGGCCGTGGAGCGCCACGGCGGTGTTCCTCCCTATGCGGAGACCCGCGAGTACGTGCGCCGCATCCTGGGTTTTTACCGCTCTGCGCAGCACGAGCGGCCTGTGGCCGGCCCGGCATCGCTGGCGTCGGCGCGCGCAAAAAAACCGCCTGGGCCGTAGATAGGCCGCAGGCGGTTTTTGGCAGGCGCTGGCGCCCGGATCAGCTGAAGAAGTTCTTCAGCCGGTCCGTCCAGCTCTCGCCGCTGGGCGAGTGGCGGGCGCCACCCTTCTTGAGGGAGTCTTCCAGCTCGCGCAACAGCTTGCGCTGGTGCTCGGTGAGCTTGACCGGCGTTTCCACCGCGATGTGGCAGTACAGGTCGCCGGGGTAGCTGGCGCGCACGCCCTTGATGCCCTTGCCGCGCAGGCGGAACTGCTTGCCGGCCTGGGTGCCTTCGGGGATGTCGATGGCCGCCTTGCCCGCGAGCGTCGGCACCTCGATCTCGCCGCCCAGCGCCGCCGTGATGAAGCTCACGGGCACCTGGCAGTGCAGGTCGTCGCCATCGCGCTCGAAGATGTCGTGTTTCTTCAGGCGGATCTCGATGTACAGGTCGCCGGGCGGGCCGCCGTTGGTGCCCGGTTCGCCGTTGCCCGTGCTGCGGATGCGCATGCCGTCGTCGATGCCGGCGGGGATCTTCACTTCCAGCGTCTTTTGCTTCTTGAGCTTGCCCTGGCCGTGGCAGGTGGTGCAGGGTTCGGGAATGATCTTGCCCGTGCCGCGGCAGTGCGGGCAGGTCTGCTGCACGCTGAAGAAGCCCTGGCGCATCTGCACCGTGCCCGCGCCCTGGCAGGTGCCGCAGGTCTTGGCGCTGGTGCCGGGCTTGGCGCCGCTGCCGTGGCAGGTGTCGCAGCTTTCCCACGAGGGGATGCGGATCTGCGCATCCTTGCCGCGCGCCGCTTCTTCCAGGGTGATCTCCATGGCGTAGCTGAGGTCGCTGCCCCGGTACACCTGGCGTCCGCCAGCACCGCGCCCACGCCCGCCCTGCTGGCCGAACATGTCGCCGAAGATGTCGCCGAAGGCCTCGGCGAACCCGCCGAAGCCTTCCGCGCCCGGGCCCCCGGGGCCGCGCATGTTGGGGTCCACCCCGGCATGGCCGTACTGGTCATACGCGGCCCGCTTTTGCGGGTCGGAGAGCATCTCGTAGGCCTCCTTGGCCTCCTTGAATTTCTCTTCGGCAGGCTTGGCCGCATCCCCCTGGTTGCGGTCCGGGTGGTGCTTCATCGCCAGCTTGCGATAGGCCTTCTTGATTTCTTCGTCCGAGGCGTTCTTGGGAACGCCCAGGATTTCGTAAAAGTCTCGTTTGGACATGGTCTTTCTGAGCCCGGTTGGAACAGGAACGCCGCGCAAGCCCCCCTGTCAGGAAACTCGCGCGGCGGCTCGGGTCAAACGGGGCGTGTTCAGCCCTTCTTGACTTCCTTCACCTCGGCATCGACCACGTTGTCGTCGTCGGGCTTGCTGCTGGAGGAGGACGATGCCTGCTGACCACCCGATGCGTCGCCCGCACCGGCGCCGGCTGCCGCCTGCGCTGCCTGTGCGTCGGCATACATCTTCTCGCCCAGCTTCTGGCTGGCGGCCATCAGGGCCGTGGTCTTCTCGTCAATCGCGGCCTTGTCCTCGCCCTTGAGGACTTCTTCCAGCGCCTTCACGGCGGCGGTGATCGCGTCCTTCTCGCCTGCGTCGAGCTTGTCGCCGTGTTCGGCCAGGCTCTTGTTCACGCTGTGCACGGCGGCCTCGCCCTGGTTGCGGGCCTGCACCAGCTCCAGCTTCTTCTTGTCGTCGGCGGCGTTGAGCTCGGCGTCCTTCACCATCTGCTGGATTTCTTCTTCCGACAGGCCGGAGTTGGCTTTGATGGTGATCTTGTTTTCCTTGCCCGTGCCCTTGTCCTTGGCGCCCACGTGCAGGATGCCGTTGGCGTCGATGTCGAACGACACCTCGATCTGCGGCACGCCGCGCGATGCGGGTGGAATGCCTTCCAGATTGAACTCGCCCAGCAGCTTGTTGCCCGTGGCCATCTCACGCTCGCCCTGGTAGACCTTGATGGTCACGGCGGGCTGGTTGTCGTCAGCCGTCGAGAAGGTCTGCGCGAACTTCGTCGGGATGGTCGTGTTCTTCGTGATCATCTTGGTCATCACGCCGCCCAGCGTCTCGATGCCCAGCGACAGCGGCGTCACGTCCAGCAGCAGCACGTCCTTGCGGTCGCCCGAGAGCACCTGGCCCTGGATGGCGGCGCCCACGGCCACGGCTTCGTCGGGGTTCACGTCCTTGCGGGGTTCCTTGCCGAAGAATTCCTTGACCTTCTCCTGCACCTTGGGCATGCGCGTCATGCCGCCCACCAGGATCACGTCATGGATGTCGGAGACCGACACGCCGGCGTCCTTGATCGCCATGCGGCAGGGGGCGATGGTGCGCTCGATCAGCTCTTCCACCAGCGCTTCGAGCTTGGAGCGCGTGAGCTTGATGTTCAGGTGCTTCGGGCCCGAGGCATCGGCGGTCACGTAGGGCAGGTTGATGTCGGTCGAGGCCGAGTTCGACAGCTCGATCTTGGCCTTCTCGGCCGCTTCCTTCAGACGCTGCAGGGCCAGAACGTCGTTCTTGAGGTTGACGCCCGACTCCTTCTTGAACTCGTCAATGATGTAGTCGATGATGCGCTGGTCGAAGTCTTCTCCGCCCAGGAAGGTGTCGCCGTTGGTCGACAGCACTTCGAACTGCTTTTCGCCGTCCACGTCGGCGATTTCGATGATGGACACGTCGAACGTGCCGCCACCCAGGTCATACACCGCGATCTTGCGGTCGCCCTTTTCCTGCTTGTCCAGGCCGAAGGCCAGTGCCGCGGCGGTGGGCTCGTTGATGATGCGCTTGACGTCCAGGCCGGCGATGCGGCCGGCGTCCTTGGTGGCCTGGCGCTGTGCGTCGTTGAAGTACGCGGGCACGGTGATGACGGCTTCCGTCACGGGCTCGCCCAGGTAGTCCTCGGCCGTCTTCTTCATCTTGCGCAGGATGTCGGCGGACACCTGCTGGGCCGACAGCTTGTTGCCGCGCACTTCGATCCAGGCGTCGCCGTTGTCGGCGGCCACAATCTTGTAGGGCATCAGGTCGATGTCCTTTTGCACTTCCTTCTCGGTGAACTTGCGGCCGATCAGGCGCTTGACGGCGTACAGCGTGTTCTTGGGGTTGGTCACGGCCTGGCGCTTGGCCGAGGCGCCGACGAGGATCTCGCCGTCTTCCTGGTAGGCCACGATGGAGGGCGTGGTCCGCGCGCCTTCGCTGTTCTCGATCACGCGCGTCGTGTTGCCTTCCATGATGGACACGCAGCTGTTGGTGGTACCGAGGTCAATGCCGATGATTCTTCCCATGATTTTTCTCCGAATGCTGGAATGGTTTGGATGGCTAGTAACTTGTGGATAACTCGTGGGGGTTCAAGTCATCCGTGCTGATTTATTTGAGGATTTACTTCGGGGCCGTGACGGTGACAAGCGCCGGGCGCAGCACGCGCTCGGCGATCACGTAGCCCTTTTGCAGCACGGCCACGACGGTATTGGCTTCCTGCTCGGCAGGCACCACGCTGATGGCTTGGTGCTGGTGGGGGTCGAACTTGGCGCCGGCGGCAGGGTTGATGGCCAGCACCTTGTTGCGCTCCAGGGCCGAGGTCAGCTGGCGCAGGGTGGCGTCGGCGCCCTCGCGCAGCTGCTGGGGCGTGGCTTCCTTGATGGCCAGCGCGGCATCCAGGCTGTCGGCCACGGGCAGCAGGCTTTCGGCAAAGCTCTCGATGCCGAATTTCCGCGCCTTGGAGACCTCGTCTTCGGCGCGGCGGCGGGCGTTCTCGGCCTCGGCCTTGGCACGCAGGAACTGGTCGGCCAGGTCAGCGCTCTTGGCCTTGAGTTCGGCCAGCTCGCCCTGCAGCCGCGCCAGCTCGTCGGAGGCGTGGGCTGCCATGGCGGCTTCAACTTCTTCGGGGGCGGGGGCGCTCTGTGGGGGGATGGGTTGGCTGGTGTCTGACATGTCGTGGTCTAAAAGTGGATAAAAGTAGTACGCGCGGGAGGTGGGGACATGCCCGCGCATTTCAAGGTCTGGCGAAGGGGCATGTGGCTGTGGGCCCATGCCCGGCGTGTTTTGCTGTAAAGCATGTCGTCCCGCCCGGCGGATTTGCAAGGGCCAGGGCGCGACAAGGCCGCATTTTCGGGAGGGATGCCGCTCTTGGAAAGCTCCTGAGTGTACAAGCGGCCAGGAGCGGGCTATAATTGCCGGCTTTGCCTTGCCACACTGCTCACGACGCAGCAGGTGGTCTTACCCAAAAGGAGTATGCATGCGTCATTACGAAATCATTTTGTTGATCCATCCGGATCAAAGCGAACAGGTTCCAGCCATGCTGGAGCGCTACAAGGGCATGATCACCGCTGGCGGTGGCAAGGTGCACCGCGTGGAAGACTGGGGCCGCCGTCAACTGGCGTACCTGATCAACAAGCTGGCCAAGGCCCACTACCTGTGCGTGAACATCGAAGCCGACCAGGCCGTGATGGCTGAACTGGAGCACGCCTTCAAGTTCAACGACGCCGTGCTGCGCCACCTGACGGTTCAGAAGAAGAAGGCCGATACCGGTCCGTCTTCCATGATGAAGACCGTCGAGCGCGAAGAAGCCCGCAAGGCCAGCCAAGCTGAATACGCAGCGGCCGGCGGCGAGCGCGGCGAGCGCTGATCCTTCCTCGTTGGAGTGGAGAACCGCGTTGTCTTGACCGCCTGTATCGCAGAGGCTGAACCCTTGCGCTACACGCCTGCCGGATTGCCTGCCATCGCCCTGCGGCTCGAACACGAGTCCCAGCAAACCGAAGCAGGCCATCCCCGCGAGGTCAAGGCCACCATGAAAGCCGTCGCCTTTGGTGCGATGGCCGAGCGCCTGGCAAGGCAGAACATCGGAAGTCTCTGGACTTTCAATGGATTCCTCGCCACACCGCGCAATGGCAAGAACGCAGTGCTCCACATCCAGGATATTCAACAAAATTAATTTGCAAGGGGTCCGCAATGGCCACGTTCAAGAAGTTCAACAAAGACAAGCGCCCAAAGCGCAACACCCAGTCCCTGCTGTTCAAGCGCAAGCGCTTTTGCCGCTTCACGGTGACGGGTGTTGAAGAAATCGACTACAAGGATGTCGACACGCTGCGCGATTTCATCGCCGAAAACGGCAAGATCATCCCCGCGCGCCTGACCGGCACGCGCGCCATCTTCCAGCGTCAGCTGAACACCGCCATCAAGCGCGCCCGCTTCCTGGCCCTGGTGCCTTACAGCGACCAGCACAAGATCTAAGGAGCACAACCCATGCAAATCATCCTGCTCGACAAGGTTGTGAACCTCGGCAACCTCGGCGAAATCGTCAAGGTCAAGGACGGCTACGCCCGCAACTTCCTGATCCCCGCTGGCCGCGCCCGCCGTGCCACCGAAGCTGCCAAGGCAGAATTCGAAGCCAAGCGCGCTGAACTCGAAAAGGCAGCTGCCGCCAAGCTGGCAGAAGCCCAGGCCCAAGGCGAGAAGCTGGCTGGCACCACCGTCAAGCTGACGCAAAAGGCTGGCGTGGACGGCCGTCTGTTTGGTTCCGTGACCAACCACGACATCGCCGAAGAGCTGAACAAGCAAGGCTACAAGGTCGCGAAGTCGCAGATCCGCCTGCCCAACGGCCCTATCAAGGTCGTGAGCGAAAGCACCGTGAACGTTGCTCTGCACACCGATGTGGTGGTGGAAGTGACCGTGTCGGTCTACGGCGAGACCGCCTGATCGGCCATTTCCGGCCCTGGAGCTGGAATGTCGCAAGGCCGCCTTCGGGCGGCCTTTGTTTTTTTGGCCCCACTGCGCCATACAGGCTTGCCCACCGGCTGCCCACCCGTTATCCACAGACTTGTGCCATGACGGCGCGCCGTGCACACGCTAGCATGCAAGGCTTGCCGTGCGCTGCGGTTTGCCGCCAGACCACGCGCCCAGCCGGCCGTCGACGCATCCCTTTCCGCTTTCAAGAAACTGTTGCCCATGTCCGCCGTCTTTCCTGCCCTTGATGATGGCTTCACGCCCGTGCCCGACCGTGAAGTGGCGCAGCTGCGCGTGCCGCCGCACTCCATCGAGGCCGAATCCAGCGTGCTCGGCGGCCTGCTGCTGGACAACAACGCCTGGGACCGCGTGGGCGACCTGCTGGTGGAGAGCCACTTCTACCGGCACGAGCACCAGATGGTGTATTCGGCCATCGGTGCGCTGATCAATGCCAGCAAGCCGGCCGACGTCATCACCGTCTTCGAGCACCTGCAGAACCAGGGCAAGGCGCAGGAAATGGGCGGGCTGGCCTACCTGAACAACCTGGCCCAGTACGTACCCAGCGCCAGCAACATCCGCCGCTATGCGGAGATCGTGCGCGAGCGCGCCATCCTGCGCAAGCTGGTCACGGCCAGCGATGAAATCTCCACCAATGCGTTCAACCCGCAGGGCAAGACGGTCGAGCGCATCCTGGACGAGGCCGAGGCCAAGATCTTTGCGATCGGGGAGGAGGGTTCCCGCACCAAGCAGGGCTTCCAGTCGCTCGACACCCTGGTGATCGACCTGCTCGACCGGGTGCAGGAGATGGCGGACAACCCGGTGGACGTGACCGGCGTTCCCACCGGCTTTGCCGACCTGGACCGCATGACCTCGGGCCTGCAGGCGGGCGACATGGTGGTGCTGGCGGCGCGTCCGTCCATGGGCAAGACCTCGTTCGCGGTGAACATCGCCGAGCACGTGGCGCTCAACGAAGGCCTGCCGGTCGCCATCTTCTCGATGGAAATGGGCGCCGCCCAGCTGGCGGTGCGTATCGTGGGTTCCATCGGCCGCGTGAACCAGGGCAACCTGCGCACGGGCAAGCTGACCGACGACGAGTGGCCCCGCCTGACCGAGGCGATCGAAAAGCTGCGCACCGTGTCGCTGCACATCGACGAGACGCCGGGCCTGACACCTGGCGAGCTGCGCGCGAACGCCCGGCGCCTCGCGCGCCAATGCGGCAAGCTCGGACTGATCGTGGTGGATTACCTGCAGCTCATGAGCGGCTCGGGGGCCGGCAGCTCCGACAACCGTGCCACCGAGCTGGGCGAAATCTCCCGGGGCCTCAAGATGCTGGCCAAGGAACTGCAGTGCCCGGTGATCGCGCTGTCGCAGCTCAACCGCTCGGTGGAGCAGCGCACCGACAAACGCCCCATGATGTCCGACCTGCGCGAATCCGGCGCCATCGAGCAGGATGCCGACATCATCATGTTCATCTACCGCGACGACTACTACAACAAGGACTCGAAGGAGCCCAACGTCGCGGAGGTCATCATCGGCAAGCAGCGGAACGGCCCCACCGGCACCGTGAAACTGTTCTTCCAGAAGAACCAGACGCGTTTCGAGAACCTGGCGATGGGCTCGGGCGACGATTTCTAATAAAAATAGCTGCCAGCGCTTGTTGTATAAGCGCTGGCAGCTATTGAATTGATAGCGTTCTCTCAGTGCCCGGGTGAGGGGACTGTGCAACGCCTGCGTGGCTGCTGACGTTGTGTGGTGGTTGCCCTTACTGTCGCAGCGCCCACACCAGCAAGCCAGCGCAGCCGGCCGCCAGAACACCCATGGCCACCGTGAGCCGCCGGTGGCGCTGGCGCAGCACTTCCACCGCCTGCACCACCTGGGCGTTCTGTTCGGCCAGGGACTGGATCAGCACCGCTGATTCCTGCTGCTCCTGCTCCAGCCGCGCGACGCGGTCCCGCAGATGCTGCAACTGCAGCGCGACCGGAATGGCGGGCTCGCCGCCGGCACCCTCG
The DNA here is from genome assembly GCF_058798375.1 of Acidovorax sp. GW823-FHT01C06. Classification (NCBI taxonomy): domain Bacteria; kingdom Pseudomonadati; phylum Pseudomonadota; class Betaproteobacteria; order Burkholderiales; family Comamonadaceae; genus Acidovorax; species Acidovorax sp. GW823-FHT01C06. Next base: position 281,257 of record NZ_JBXAKN010000002.1, on the reverse strand, counting down.
AGTGCACCTGCCGCAGCATCGGCATTCCCTTTTTGCGTGGTGCCCAGCAGCTTCCTGGCCGCCTGCAGGATCTGGGGCGTCGCCTCGATGACGTCGCCCCAGGGCACCAGTTTCAGTGCCGCGACCCAGCCCGCCGCCAACTCAGAGCACCTCGCTGGCGAAGTCCGCCAGGCGCGAGCGCTCGCCGCGCGCCAGCGTGATGTGCCCGCTGTGTGGCCAGCCCTTGAAGCGGTCCACGGCGTAGGTCAGGCCTGACGAGCCTTCGGTGAGGTAGGGCGTGTCGATCTGCGCCAGATTGCCCATGCAGATGATCTTGGTGCCGGGGCCGGCCCGGGTGATCAGCGTCTTCATCTGCTTGGGCGTCAGGTTCTGTGCCTCGTCGATGATCACGTACTTGTTCAGGAAGGTGCGCCCGCGCATGAAGTTCATGCTCTTGATCTTGATGCGGCTGCGGATGAGTTCGTTGGTGGCGGCGCGGCCCCACTCGCCCGCATTGCCGCCGTCGCCCTTGGCCAGGAACTCCAGGTTGTCGTCCAGCGCGCCCATCCAGGGGCCCATCTTTTCCTCCTCGGTGCCGGGCAGGAAGCCGATGTCCTCGCCCACGCTCACCGTGGCGCGGGTCATGATGATCTCGGTGTAGCGGCGGTCGTCCAGCACCTGGGTCAGGCCCGCGGCCAGGGCCAGCAGGGTCTTGCCGGTGCCCGCCGTGCCCGTCAGGGTCACGAAGTCGATCTCGGGGTCCATGAGCAGGTTCATGGCGTAGTTCTGCTCGCGGTTGCGCGTGGTCACGCCCCACACCGCGTGCTTGGCCGAGCCGTAGTCCTTGAGCGTCTGCAGCACCGCCGTCTTCTCGCGGATCTCGCTCACGCGGGCGAACAGGCTGGGCTCGCCGGGCGCTTCGAAGTACACGAACTGGTTGATCATCAGCTGCGGCACGATGGGCCCGCCGATGCGGTAGTAGGTGTGCGCGCCGCTTTGCCAGCTTTCGACGTTCTTGCCGCTCTTGGCCCAGAAGTCCGGGGGCAGGGCCAGCACACCGGCGTAGAGCAGGTCGCCGTCCTCCAGCGTCTTGTCGTTCTGGTAGTCCTCCGCCGTCAGGCCCAGCGCGCGCGCCTTCACGCGCATGTTGATGTCCTTGGACACCAGCACCACTTCACGCGGGGCGTGCAGCTTGCGCAGGGCCTCGACCACGCCCAGGATCTGGTTGTCGGCCTTGCCCGGTGGCAGGCTGGTGGGCAGGCTGTAGTCCAGGGGCGCGGTCTGGAAATACAGGCAGCCGCCGGCCGCGCGCTGCCCCGTGGAGTCAAGTTTCAGGCCGCGCGCGATGTCGGCGCCTTGTGCGGCTGCCAGCGCATCCAGCGTGCGGCTGGCCTGGCGGCCATTGCGGGCCACTTCGGTCATGCCCTTCTTGTGGCCGTCGAGTTCTTCCAGCACGATCATCGGCAGGAAGATGTCGTGTTCCTCGAAGCGGAACAGGCTGGTCGGGTCGTGCAGCAGGACGTTGGTGTCCAGCACGAAGAGCTTGGTGGGACCTTGCGGCGCGGACTTTCTGCCGCGCGTGCTGGCGGGTGCGGCAGCAGCGCCGGCCGCCACGGAGTTGCCGCCGGTGGTGCGTGCCTTGCGGGTGCTGGTCGGGCGGGAGGCGGGCACGGCTGCGGGCTCCGGCGCGCGGGAGCGGGTCTCCACCTGGACAAGGGGTGCCGTGCTCGGTGCGGCCGTGGCCGAAGCCACGCTGTCCGCCTTGCGCCCCGAGCGGGCAGCGGGTGTGGCCGCACGTGCTGGTGGCGCCACAACGGGTTCATTGGCGGAGGCTTGCGACACCCGGGGGCGGGCTGCGACTTCAAAGGCTTCTGGCGCGAGGAGTGCGGCGCGCCGGCTGGGGGCGGGGGGCAGGGGCATGGTGGCGGGGCCTCGGTCGGTAATGGGAAAGACGGTCAGAAAGCAAAAAGCCGCCTGGAGACCAAGGCGGCTTTGGGGTGGCAGGGGGCAGGCGTTGCGGTAACCAGGGGCATAAATCCATTATGCCTACTCGCGATGTCTTGCCTGGGCAAAACCAGCGGGTTGTCGCTTTGAAGCCCCAAGGTGCGGATCAGGCGGCTTTTTTCAGGGCCTTGATGGATTTGACGGCCTTCAGGACTTCGTCCACGTGGCCCGGCACTTTCAGGCCGCGCCACTCTTGCACCAGCAGGCCATCGGGGCCGATCAGGAAGGTGCTGCGCTCGATGCCCTTGACCTTCTTGCCGTACATGATCTTGTTCTTGACCACGCCGAACATGTGGCACATCTTCTCTTCGGTGTCGGCGATCAGTTCGAAGGGCAGTTCCAGCTTTTCCTTGAAATCGTCGTGCGACTTCATGTTGTCGCGCGAAACGCCGAACACCGCGGCGCCTGCCTTCACGAAGTCCTTGTACTTGTCGCGGAACTGCATGGCCTCCGTCGTGCAGCCAGGCGTGTTGTCCTTGGGATAGAAGTAGAGAACCAGAATCTGGCCAAGGTGGGAGGTATTGGAAACCTTGATACCACCGGTTGCGTTGGCTTCAAATTCAGGGAGGGGTTTGTTGACAACGATCGCCATATCACTTCAATCTCTCAGGATGTAGTCGTTGGTAAGCCGGGGGAGCGGGTGTGTTATTGCTCTTGGAAGTGCCCCCGACCGCAACCGGTGATTTTACCCCGAAATCGATTGCCAGCCAAATGTAAGACAGTGTGTCCGCGTCGGCGTCTGCGGGTATGGAGGGAGGGGCTGCCGGGGCGCTGCGGGGCTGGGGAGCCGGGTCTCCGCCGGCGGGCGGCCTGCCCTCTGGCGGCGTTTCAGTCTTCCAGGATCAGCGCGACCACCACGTTGCGGCCTTCGCTGGCCAGGATGTTGTAGGTGCGGCAGGCCGCGGGCGTGTCCATGGTCTCCAGGCCCAGCCTCCGCGCAATGAGGGGGGCGAGCCAGGCCGGCGGCGGAAAGCGGTTGCGCGTGCCGCTGCCGAAGATGATGAGTTCCGTCTCCAGTTGCGCCAGCTGCGCGAAGTGTTCCGGCGTCAGGTCTTCGAAGCGGGCACATGGCCACGCCTGGCGCAATCCGCCAGACCCCACGATGACGCTGTGGGTGATCTTTTCCGCGTCGATGCCGATCCAGCCGGGGCCGTAGCCGCTGATGGTCTGTGCGTTCGAGCGGTCGGGCTGGAATTTCATGGGCGTTGGTGCGGGTTGCAGGCGCTGGCGCAGCGGGTGCGCAAGGGCGCACGGCCCGGCAGCGGTGGTGATCTGTGGTCAAATTATAGGTTTCGCCAAGGTGCCAGCCGCTCTGGCCGCCACCTGACCCCACTGCACCACCGTCAGCGCATGAAAACCGTCCAAAAATCCGCCAAGCTCGCCAACGTCTGCTACGACATCCGGGGGCCCATCATGGACGCGGCCAAGCAGATGGAGGAAGACGGCCACAAGATCATCAAGCTCAATATCGGCAACCTGGCCGTGTTCGGCTTCGATGCGCCCGAGGAAATCCAGCTGGACATGATTCGCAACCTGCCCAATTCGGCGGGTTACTCGGACAGCAAGGGCATCTTCGCGGCGCGCAAGGCGGTGATGCACGAGACGCAAAAGCAGGGCATCAAGGGCGTGATGCTCGATGACATCTACCTGGGCAACGGCGCCAGCGAACTCATCGTGATGGCCACCAATGCGCTGCTGGACAACGGCGACGAACTGCTGCTGCCGTCACCCGACTACCCGCTGTGGACGGCGGCCGCCAGCCTGTCGGGCGGTACGCCCGTGCACTACCTGTGCGACGAGGCCAATGGCTGGATGCCGGACCTCGATGACATCCGCGCGAGGATCACGCCCCGCACCAAGGGCATCGTGGTCATCAACCCGAACAATCCCACGGGCGCGCTGTATTCGGACGATCTGCTCAAGGGCATCGTGGCCATCGCGCGCGAGCATGGCCTGGTGATCTTTGCCGACGAGGTGTACGACAAGGTGCTGTACGACGGCGCCAGGCACACGGCCATTGGCTCGCTGAGCGAGGACGTGCTCACGCTCACCTTCAATTCGCTGTCCAAGAGCTACCGCTCCTGCGGCTACCGCGCCGGCTGGCTGGTGGTGTCGGGCGACAAGAAGCCCGCCAGGGACTACATCGAGGGCCTGAACATGCTCTCGAACATGCGCCTGTGCGCCAACGTGCCGGGCCAGTGGGCGGTGCAGACGGCGCTGGGCGGCTACCAGAGCATCAACGAGCTGGTGAACGAAGGCGGGCGCCTGCGCAAGCAGCGTGATCTGGCGTATGAGCTCATCACCGCCATCCCCGGCGTCACCTGCGTGAAGCCGCGTGCGGCGCTGTACATGTTTCCTCGCCTGGACCCTGCGGTCTATCCCATCGCGGACGACCAGCAGTTCTTCCTGGAGCTTCTGCAGGAGACCAAGGTCATGCTGGTGCAGGGCACGGGCTTCAACTGGGCCGCGCCGGACCATTTCCGCATCGTGTTCCTGCCCCACGAAGACGACCTGCGCGACGCCATCGGCCGCGTGGCGCGCTTCCTGGAGCAATACCGCAAGCGCGCGCAGGCGGCTGCGGTGGCCGCATGAGGCGGCGCGCCGCCGCGTGAAGGCCTGCTCCATGCGCATCCGCTCAGCTGCCTGCCGCGCCGGGGTGTTCCTGGCGTATGCGCTGGCGCTCGCCGCCGCATTCCTGCCGCCTGCGCAGGCGGATGGCAAGGGCGCCGTCAGCTTCCAGCACAAGGACTGGGCCCTGCAATGCGACAACACCCTCGCCTGCCGGGCCGTGGGCTACCAGTCCGAGTCCGGCGACTCCGGGCCCGTCTCCATCCTCCTGGTGCGCGAAGCCGGGCCCGGCACGCCGGTGCGGGTCGATCTGCAGGTGTCCACGGAAAAAGCCAGCCCCGCCGCGTTGCACCTCAAGGTGGGAAGGCTGTCGCTGGCCGGGCTGAAAGGCGACGCCCCGCAGGTGCCCGCGGACCAGGTGCCCCGCCTGCTGCAGGAACTGCTCAAGAATGAAGAGGCCACCGTGAGCGCTGGCAAGGACCAGTGGGCGCTTTCGCTCGCCGGGGCCAGTGCCGTGCTGCTCAAGATGGACGAGGCCCAGGGCCGCGTGGGCACCCCGGGCGCGCTGGTGCGCCGTGGCACGCGGCCCGAGTCTTCCGTGCTGCCACCCGTGCCGGCCCCGGTGGTCAAGGCCGTGAGCCCGCTGCCCACGCGCCCGGGGGATGCCGCCCTGGCCAAGCCCCTGCTCGCGGCGCTGGACCGTGCCAGCGTGGAAGACCAGTGCAATGGCGACCCGTTCAACCCGGCCAATGCGCAGGTGCACCGCCTGACGGAGCGCAAGGTGCTGCTGTCCGTGCCCTGCGGCATGGGAGCCTACAACTTCAGCAGCCTGCTCTGGATCGCCAGCGACCGGCCTCCCCACAAGCCAGTGTTCCTGGCCGATGTGGACGGGGACTTCGACCCCGCCACGGGCAGCGTGCATTCGGCGATGAAAGGGCGCGGCATCGGCGACTGCTGGTGGGTGCGCCAGTGGCAGTTCGATGGCCAGGGCTTTGTGCTGGCCAGCGAATCCGGAGACAGCATGTGCCGTGGCTTTGCCGGTGGCGCATGGCAATTGCCCACCTATGTCACGCGGTGATCCTGGTGCTGCACCCCATCGCTTCCTGGTTCCTTTAAAAAATCCTTAGTTACTCCACCACCATGGCTATGAAACCCATCCAAGTAGGCCTTCTGGGCATCGGCACCGTCGGCAGCGGCGTATTCAACGTGTTGCAACGCAACCAGGACGAGATCAGCCGCCGCGCTGGCCGTGGCATCGAGATCACCATGGTGGCCGATCTGGACGTGGAGCGTGCCAGATCGGTCGTGGGCGCCGGCATCCAGGTCGTCAACGATGCCCGCGCCGTCATCGCCAACCCCGACATCGACATCGTCATCGAACTCATCGGCGGCTACGGCATCGCCCGCGCACTGGTGCTGGAGGCCATCGCGGCCGGCAAGCACGTGGTCACCGCCAACAAGGCGTTGCTGGCCGTGCACGGCACCGAGATCTTCGCGGCCGCATCGGCCAAGGGCGTGATGGTGGCCTTCGAGGCCGCCGTGGCCGGGGGCATCCCCATCATCAAGGCGCTGCGCGAAGGCCTCACCGCCAATCGTATCCAGTGGATCGCCGGCATCATCAACGGCACCACCAACTTCATCCTGTCCGAGATGCGCAGCAAGGGCCTGGACTTCGACGTGGTGCTCAAGGAAGCCCAGCGCCTGGGCTACGCCGAGGCCGACCCCACCTTCGACATCGAAGGCGTGGATGCCGCGCACAAGGTCACGCTGATGAGCGCCATCGCCTTCGGCATCCCGGTGCAGTTCGACAAGGCTTATGTCGAAGGCATCACCAAGCTCGGTGCCGCCGACATCAGGTACGCCGAGCAACTGGGCTACCGCATCAAGCTCCTGGGCATCACCAAGCGCGCCGACAAGGGCATCGAACTGCGCGTGCACCCGAGCCTGGTGCCTTCCAAGCGCCTCATCGCCAACGTGGAGGGCGCCATGAACGCCGTGGTGGTGCAGGGGGATGCCGTGGGCACCACGCTGTACTACGGCAAGGGCGCGGGCAGCGAGCCCACCGCCAGCGCCGTGATCGCCGACCTGGTGGACATCGCCCGCCTGCACACGGCCGACCCTGAGCACCGCGTGCCGCACCTGGCCTTCCAGCCGCACACGCTGACCGACGCCATGGGCGCGTCGCCGGTGCTGCCCATGAGCGAAGTGGTCACCAGCTACTACCTGCGCCTGCGCGTGGCCGACCAGGCCGGCGTGCTCGCCAAGGTCACGGGCCTGCTGGCCGAGGCGGGCGTGAGCATCGACGCGGTGCTGCAGCGCGAGGCCGATGAAGTGGGCGGCGAAGGCTCCACCCAGACCGACCTCATCATCCTCACGCACGACACCCGCGAAGGCACCATGGACGCCGTCATCGCCCAGATGCAGGCCCTGCCCACGGTGCTGGCGCCCATCACGCGCATCCGCAAAGAGGAACTGAACTGATGCTGTACATCTCCACCCGCGGCCATGCCGACCGCAAGCATTTCTGCGACATCCTGCTCGAAGGCCTGGCCCCCGATGGCGGCCTGTACCTGCCCGAGCACTACCCGCAGGTCAACGACGCCATGCTCACGCGCCTGCGCAAGGCCTACCACGAGCAGGGCTACGCCGAGCTGGCCTTCCAGATCCTGTCGCTGTACATCGACGACATCCCTGCCGCCGATCTGAAAGCCATCTGCGCCAAGACGTACACCGCCGAAGTCTTCGGCACGGGCGAGATCGTGCCCCTGCGCCACCTCGAGGACGGCCTGTGGCTCGAAGCCCTGTCCAACGGCCCCACGCTGGCCTTCAAGGACATGGCCATGCAGCTCCTGGGCAATCTGTTCGAGTACGAACTGAACCGCCGTGGCGAAGAGCTCAACATCCTGGGTGCCACGAGTGGCGACACCGGAAGCGCGGCCGAGTACGCCATGCGCGGCAAGAAGGGCGTGCGCGTCTTCATGACCAGCCCTCACGGCCGCATGAGCGCCTTCCAGCAGGCGCAGATGTTCAGCCTGCAGGACAAGAACATCCACAACATCGCCATCGAAGGCGTATTCGACGACTGCCAGGACATCGTCAAGGCCGTCTCGAACGACCTGGCCTTCAAGCGCAAGTACAAGATTGGCACCGTCAACTCCATCAACTGGGCGCGCCTGCTGGCGCAGGTGGTGTACTACTTCGCGGGTTACATCCAGGCCACGGAGAACAACAGCCAGAAGGTCAGCTTCACGGTGCCTTCGGGCAACTTCGGCAACGTCTGCGCCGGCCATGTGGCGCGCATGATGGGCCTGCCGATCGACAAGCTGGTGGTGGCCACCAACGAGAACGACGTGCTCGACGAGTTTTTCCGCACTGGTGCGTATCGCGTGCGCGCTGCGGCCGATACACACGAAACATCGAGCCCCTCGATGGACATCAGCAAGGCCAGCAACTTCGAGCGGTTCATCTTCGACCTGCTGGGCCGCAACGGCCAGCGTACGAACGCGTTGTTTGCCAAAGCACTGCCCGCATATGGCCGGTTCGATTTGAGCGCCGACCCGCTGTTTGCCGAGGCCGCCACCAAGTACGGCTTTGAAAGCGGCAAGAGCACCCATGCCGACCGCCTGGCCACCATCAAGGACAACTATGAGCGCCATGGCGTCACCATCGACACCCACACGGCCGATGGCGTGAAGGTGGCGCGCGAACACCACCAGGACGCCACGGTGCCCATGATCGTGCTGGAGACCGCGCTGCCCATCAAGTTCGCCGAGACCATCGTCGAAGCCCTGGGCCATGCGCCCGAGCGGCCCGCCAAGTTCGCGGGCATCGAAGACCTGCCCAAGCGGGTGCACGTCATGCCTGCCAACGTGCAGTTGGTGAAGCAATACATCGAGCGCCACTGCGCGCCAGCCCTGTAGGCAGGTGGCCAGACAATCCAGAGACGTTATGCCGCTGCGCAGGCGGTGGACGGCTCTGGATGGCTTGATTTGATATGAAAAATGCCCCTGGCGCGTGTCTGATAAGCGTTAGCAGCTATAAATACAATAGCTAACCAAGGAGCAGTGGATGAAGGTTGTCGGTTTCGCCGGTTTTTCCGGCAGTGGCAAGACCACGCTGGTCGAGCAGTTGATTCCCGAGCTGCGGCTGCGGGGGCTGCGCGTGTCGGTGGTCAAGCATGCCCACCACAGTTTTGACCTCGACCATCCGGGCAAGGACACCTACCGCCACCGCGAGGCAGGCGCCTTCGAGGTGGTGGCGGCCTCCGACAAGCGGCTCATGCTCGTGCGCGAGTTCGAGCGGCCCGCCACGCTCAGCGTGCACCACCTGATCGCGGAGCTGTACCCGGGCGTGGACTGGGTGCTGGTGGAGGGCTTCAAGGACAGCGACCTGCTCAAGGTGGAGGTGTGGCGTGCACCCGAGCCCGGGCAGGTGGCCAAGCCCGTGCGCTACCCCGAGGACGACTTCGTGGTCGCCATCGCCACCGATGCACCGCGGGGCCTGCCCGTGTCCACGCAGCTGCCCTTGCTGGACCTCAATGCGCCGGGGCAGGTGGTGGACTGGCTGATCGAGAACCAGCACCGCTTCGACTACGACTGCGAACTCTATGGAGCCGGTCTCGCATGAACCGCCCGAACAACCCCTTGAAGCCCCTCGACGCAGCGTTGGAGGACCTGCTGCCGCAGGCCGCGCCCCTGCAGGGCACCGAGACGGTCACCACCTTCGATGCGGACGGCCGCGTGCTGGCGCAGGACTGCGTCTCGGCCCTGCAGGTGCCCCCGCAGGACAACAGCTCCATGGACGGCTACGCGGTGCGCTGCGCCGATGTGGCGGCCGTGGGGGTGGTGCTGCCCGTGTCGCAGCGCATTGCGGCGGGCAGCGCGGGCGATCCGCTGGTGCCGGGCAGCGCCGCCCGCATCTTCACGGGCGCGCCCGTGCCTGCCGGGGCCGATGCGATCCTGATGCAGGAAGACTGCGAAGCCCTGGCCATGGAGGACGGCCTGGGCCAGGTGCGCATCAACGCCGTGCCCCGGCGGGGCCAATGGATCCGCAGTGCGGGCGAGGACATCACCCGGGGTGCCGTGGTGCTGCCGGCCGGCACACGCCTCACCCCGGCCGAACTGGGGCTGGCCGCCAGCATCGGGCTGCACCAGCTGCAGGTGGCCCGCCGCCCCCGCGTGGCGCTGTTCTCCACGGGCGATGAACTCGTCATGCCCGGCCAGGTACCGCCCGAGCAGATGCGGCCGGGAGCCATCTACAACAGCAACCGCTTCTTCCTGCGCGCCATGCTGCTGCGCCTGGGCTGCGAGGTGACCGACTTTGGCATCGTGCCGGATCGGCGCGACGCCACCATCGACGCCCTGCGCGAGGCGAGTGCCGCACACGACCTGATCCTGACCAGCGGCGGCGTGAGCGTGGGCGAGGAAGACCACATCAAGCCCGCCGTGGAGACGCTGGGCACGCTGGACCTGTGGCAGATCGCCATGAAGCCCGGCAAACCCTTCGCCTATGGCCGCATTGGTGCGGCCCATTTCATGGGCTTGCCGGGCAATCCCGTGTCGAGCTTCCTGACCTTTGCGCTCCTCGTGCGGCCGTTTGTGCTGCGCCTGCAGGGTGTGCACGACGTCGCTCCTCAATCCCTGGCTGCTCGCGCTGATTTCACCTGGCCCAAGGCCGACAAACGCCGCGAATTTCTGCGCGTGCGGCACAACGCGGCGGGGGGGCTGGAGCTGTTCAACAACCAGAGCTCGGGCGTGCTCACCTCCGCCGCCTGGGGCGACGGCGTGGTGGACAACCCGGCGGGCCAGACCATTGCATCTGGCGATACGGTGCGATTTATCTCCTTTGCGGAGTTGTTGTCATGAGAAACCAGCCCCACGCTCCCCACTGTGTGTGGTCGCTGCCCCCCGAGGGGGCCGCTTTTCATCTTGGGGCGGCCCGGCGATGAAAAAGATCACCGTGCGCTACTTCGCCTCGATCCGCGAGGCCATCGGGCAGGGCAGCGAGGCACTGGAGACCTCCGCCACCACGCTGGGTGCCTTGCGCGACGAACTCATCGCACGCGGCGGCGCCCACGCCAGCAGCCTGGCGCGCGGCAGGGCGGTGCGCATGGCGCTCAACCAGACCTTGAGCGACGAATCCGCCACCCTGGCCGAGGGGGCCGAGGTGGCATTTTTCCCTCCGGTTACGGGCGGCTGACGCCAGGCAGCGCCCGCAGGCGCTGCTCCAATGCCTTGGAGGCCGCCGTCATGGGTGCCCGCAGGCCATTGCAGATCTCCCCTGCGTGCGCCAGCATGGCCTTGAGCGGGGCAGGGTTGGGCTCTGCAAAACACGCTTCCACCCAGGGTTGCAGGGCCTGCCACAAGTCGCGGGCCGCGGGCAGATCGCCCAGGCGCAGCAGGGCCATCAACTCCACGAAACGCGGTGTCTGCCAGTGCGCGCAGGCAGAGATGGCACCCGCGCCGCCGAGGGCCAGCGTATGGAAGATCTGCGCGTCTTCGCCCGTCAGCACCTGCAGCCGGCCATCGGCGATCAGGGCCTGCGTCTTGGCGGGGTTGCCGCCGCAGTCCTTGATGGCCTGGATGCGCGGATGCCCCGCCAGCGCCAGCAGCGTCTCGGTGGTGAGCGTGGCGCCCGTGCGGTAAGGAATGTCATAAATCAGCACGGGCGCCGCGCTGGCGTCGGCCAGCGTGCGGAACCAGTGCAGCAGGCCTTCTTGCGAGGGACGGATGTAGTGGGGGGCGGACACCAGCAGGCCCGCAACCGGGTAGTGTGCAAGGGCCTGCACCTGCTCCAGCACCTGGCCCTGGTGGTAGCCCGACACGCCCATCACCACGGGCAAGCCCTGTGCGGCGCTGAGCACTGTTTCCAGCACCTGGAGCTGCTCGGCCTTGTCGAGGGCCGCAGCCTCACCGGTCGAGCCGCAGGCAACGAAGCCCGAAACACCGTCGGCACACAGCCGGGCGGTGAGGGCGGCAAGGGCCGGATGGTCCACGGCGCCGTCCTTGAACGGCGTGACCAGGGCGATCCAGAGCCCGCTGAACGGGGGCTGGTGGGAGGTGGCGGTATCGGTGGCAGACATGCGAAGCATCCTTTCAGGGTTCGACCAGGGGAAGAACCGTCCGGAGGGAGTGCGTGCGGAATGCCGGGGAGTGAAAAGAGAAAAGAAAAAAGGGAATTTCTCTACCAGGTGGTTCCGTCGCTCATCCGGACGGAACCACAGCTCCGGTCAGATGAGCTCTGGTTTTTTGGCTTTGCCCACGCACCGCAACGCCACCGCAGGTGCGGCGGTCATGGCAAAGGGGATGTGTGTGGACATGCGCCGCAGTATAGCGAAGCGCCTGCCGTGTCCCAGGAGTGGTCAGCCTGCCTGCGGTGGCTGGGCCGCATCGTGTGCAGGTTCAGGCGGGGGCGGCACCAGCCCGGGGCATGGCCACGCCAGCAGTTCGGCCAGGCGCGTGACGATCCATGTGGCCTCGGGCACCGACACGCCGGATTCAAGGGTGCACAGCCCCGCATGGATGCGCCGCAGGATCTCGGCCTCGGAAGGCGCCTGCACGTGGTACAGCGTCTGTGCGTGTTCCACCAGGTGGCCCGCCAGGTCTTCGCACAGCTCGTAGCGGGCGCGCACGCCGTCTGCCTTTTCCGTCAGGCGTCCTCGGGTGTCGGTGTACACCGCCATGAAGGAGGGCGGCACGTGGATCTGGTTGTCGTCGTACATGGCTGGGTAGGTGGTGGGAGCGATCAGGCGGCGGAAAAAATGCCCGCCAGAGCGGTTCAGTCAGGGGCTTTGCATATCCGCGGCTTGGTGGTGCGCGGGGGCTTGCGAGCAGGTTTGCAGGTGGTTGTGCGCCATGGCCGCTGTCTCGGCAAACCAGCCCAGCAGGTGTTGCAGCCAGATTCGCAGTTCAGCCTCAAAGCGGGGCGTGAGCGCGACCAGGCCCCGGGGGGCATCCTGGGTGAGGTGGCCCTGCGCCGTTGCCTCGTTGACCAGGTTGCGCACATGCGAGTGCGAAAAGCCCAGGCGCTGCGCAAGCTCGCTGGCGCGCAGGGCAAACGGCGTGGGCCCTTGATCGCCGGGGCGGTGCACCCGGCAGTGTTCGCGCAGCAGCAGCATGGCAATGCGCCCGCCGCCTTCGCGCTGGTCAAACCAGTCCCAGCCGCCGAAGCGGCCCCGGGTTTCGGCCAGGCGATCCAGGATGTGGTCGGCCCCGGCCAGAAAGGCGGCAAAGTAGTCCGCGTCGCTGTCCAGCCGCTGCGCATGGCCCGCGGGCAGGGCGCCCAGGGCCTCGGCGCAGTGCAGGTGGTGCCGCACCCAGGTGCGCAGGCCGTCCAGCAGCCGGGGGGTGGGCGCGAGGTAGCGGAGCCGGCGGTCGGCGGGATCGGTGTCCACCGCCACCATGCCCGCCAGCCGCAGCACGGCGAAGAACGTGGCCAGCGTGCGGGCGCCCCCCGGCATGCGTTGCTGCAGGAGCGTCAGCGTGGGGCGTGGCGCGCCCCGCAGCTGCCATTGGTAGTGCTGCACCACCAGCCGGCCCGCCGCGTGCGACTGCAGCGCCCGGCCGAAGATCTTGTTGATGAGCCGTTCGTTCCAGTGCAGGCGCAGGATGCCGTCGCAGTAGGCCTCCACGGCCTGGGTGTAGGTGTCCGGAGCCTGGGAGTCGAGCGCTTCGAAGGATTCTTGCAGGTCCATGGCGCGTGTTGCGGTGCAGGGTTGCTGTTTCAGTCCGGCGTGAACAGGCGCTCGAACTTGGCCTGGTCTGCGGCCAGCTCGAAGGTCACCACCTGGCCCATTTTCATGTCCGACAGGCGGCAGGCCCCAAACAGGGTGGTTTTGCCTGCCAGCTCCATCACCTCCAGGTCGATGATGGCGTAGGGGTGGGGCACGAAGACCTGGTGCTTGAACACATCGCGGACCGTGTTGCGCGGGGACGGGTAGAGCTTGTAGAGATCGGTCTCGATCGTTTGTGTGGCCATGGGCTTAAGGTGCGAGGGTGGCTGCAGTACGGGTACAGTGCGGGCGAATCGTACAGACAAACCTTTTTACCAATCTATGGCACGCAACAAAAGTGAATGGCCCTCCAAGGTGCTGGCGCTGGTCCGCGGCGGCAACCTGCCCGCCGCCATCGCGCAGATCAAGGTGGCACCTACCGTCGGCGACGTCACCCGGCTGCAGACCCTGCTGGCCCAACTGCCCCCTTCGCCCGCGCTGGCGCAGCTGAACAAGGTGGTGGAAGAAGAGCGTGCCTTGCTGGCCGCGCCACGGCTGCACCGTTCGCCGTAAGCGGCCACGCCGCGCCATTCCGCCTTGCCGCCATTCGCACTGTAGAGAGCTTCTGCCATGACCTTGCCCCGCGTTTCCATCCAGACCGAGGACTTTGACCTGTCCACCGAAATCGCCGCCCTGCGCCGCGAGAACAAGGGCGTGGGCGCGGTGTGCAGCTTTGTGGGCACGGTGCGCGACCGCAACGAAGGCGACCAGGTGTCCTCCATGGAGCTGGAACACTACCCCGGCATGACCGAAAAATCCATCGAGGCCATGGTGGACGAGGCGTTCCGGCGTTTCGACATCTTTGGCGCCCGCGTGATCCACCGCGTGGGGCTGCTGCAACCGCTGGACCAGATCGTGCTGGTGGCCGTGACCAGCGCCCACCGGGGCCAGAGCTTTCAGGCCTGCGAGTTCCTCATGGACTACCTCAAGACCCAGGCCCCGTTCTGGAAGAAGGAAGAAACCGCCCAGGGCGCGCGCTGGGTGGACGCGCGGGTGAGCGACGACGCTGCGCTGGCGCGCTGGGGCATCGTGGCCACCAACGCCTGAACGCACCCGCCGGCCGGCCGGAATGCCCCTGCTGCCGGCGCTGCAGCCGCGCGCCAGGCCGGCGGTTTCGCAGATCGATGCAATCTTTGGACTTGTGCGGCGCTGGTCCCCTTTTGAGAATCGCCTGCTGTCCCGCTGGCACCTTTCTTCTGCCCGGCGAGGGCTGACAGGGAGGAATGTGTCATGGAACTTCAAGCGCGGGCATTTTCACGCGCGTGCCGATGGTGCCTGGCGGCCGTGGGGCTCATGCTGGCGCTTTCGGGTCCGGCCCGGGCCGACGTGGCCTTTGTCGCCGCCAGCAGCCTTTCCCTGGGGGGGCTGCTCGGCGAGACGGCGCGCGGCGACTTCAATGAAGACGGCCAGCCGGACCTTGCCGTGGTGGACCGGCAAGACAACACCGTCAGGATCCTGCTCAATACCGGCGGCGCTGCGGGCTTTTCGGCCGCGGGTTCGTTCGGCGTGGGCGCGGCCCCTTACGGCCTGGTGGCGGCCGACTTCAATGGGGATGGGCATCTGGACATCGCGGTGGCCAGCTTCAACGAAGGCACCGTCACGGTCCGCCTGGGCGACGGCCATGGCGGGCTGTCTGCAGCAACCGCCTTCGGCGCCGGCCCCAATCCTTATGGCCTGGCGGTGGCGGACTTCGATGGCGACGGGCGGCTGGACGTGGCCGTTGCGGTCTTCTCGGGCGCGGCCAAGGGGGTTTCGGTGCTGTGGGGCGACGGGACAGGCCGGCTGGATGGGCGTCCCCGCACGGAGATCGGCATGGGTGTGTCGACGACACGCATCGTCTCGGGCGACTGGAATGAAGACGGGCATGCCGACATCGTGGTGGGCTCGGGCGATGGCGTCTTCTGGCTGCGGGGAGACGGCGCGGGCGGCTTCGCGGCGGCCCAGCGCCTGACGGGCGATGAGTACGTGCCTTTCGTGGCCGTCGGCGATGCCAACGGAGACGGCCACCTGGACATCCTGGCGCTGGTGCAGAACACCTCGGCCAGCCCGATCCTCCTGACCGGGGACGGCACGGGAAACTTTTCACGCCGCGGGGTGGGCTCCCCCGGATGGTTCTCGAGCGCTGCCATCGTGGATGCCACGGGCGATGGACGGGCGGACCTGGTGCTCGCGCGCTCCAGCGGCACCATTGTGGTGTGGCCCGGCCTCGCCGGTGGCGGGTTCGGCTTCAACGCAGGGGGCCAGGAGTACTCGGTGGGTGATGACGAAAGCACCCTGGCGGTGGCCGATTTCAACGGCGACGGCCACCCGGACATTGCCGTGGCCAACGGGTGGGGCGGGCGAATGGTCCGGTTGCTGGGAGACGGCGCGGGCCGCTTTGCCGCCGCACGCAGCTACGGCATCCCCGAGCGGGACGCGCGCGCGGTGGCGGTGGCCGACTTCAACGAGGACGGGCGGATCGACCTGGCCGTCGCCTACGCGGATGAATCCAGTGTCTGGATCCTGCGGGGCGATGGCCAGGGCGGCTTCGTGTTGTCCACGCGGCTCGATACCGGGGCGCAGGTGCGCGCGCTGGCCGCTGGCGACCTCGACGGGGATGGCCACGCGGACCTGGCGGTGGTCAGCGAAACCGACCGGAGCGTCATGGTCTATCTGGGCCGGGGGGCGGGCGACTTCTCCCTGGCGGGCCAGGGTTTCTTTACCGGGCTGTCGCCCAGGTCGATCGTCACCGGGACATTTCGCGGGCCGGGCTACCCTGCCCATGCTGCCGTGTGGGCGCTGGAGACGACCAGCTCGCTCGAAGCCATCCGATGGGTGGGCGTCACGCCCCAAGGCGCCGTCGACATGCTGGACATGACGGTGTGGCAGGGCGTGCGGGGCTTCGCGCCGGTCGATGTCAACCAGGATGGGCGCACCGACCTGGTGGCCGCGACCTCGGCGGGCACCGTGGGCACTTCGCTGTCCGCCGCTTCGCAGCCGCTGGAGCCGGTCTACCTGCCAGTCTCGGCCGGCCCGCTCGGCGCGGTCGCGGGGTGGGGCGTCGCGGGGCGGGCGGGGGTGTTCACGGCCGCCGGCACGCAGATCGCGTCTCTGGCCGCGGCGCCCGGGCAGGCGATGGGCGTGGTGGGACAGTACGGCGCAGGGCTCGCGGCCAAGGCGCTCGCGGCCGCGGATTTCGATGGCGACGGGCTGCCCGACGTGGTGGGCGCCGACGCGTCGGGTGGGATCGCCATCCTGCGCGGGCAGGCCGGGGTGGGCGCTCTGGGCCTGCCTGTCGCGCGGTTCGCCGGAGGCACGGCCGAGCAGATGGCGGTGGCCGATTTCAATGGCGACGGCAGGCCGGACGTCGCCATTGCCAACGGTATCGCGGGCATCACGGTGCTGATGAATGCCTCCCCGTCGGCCGATGCCGCATTGGCCTCCCTGGCGCTGTCGCAGGGTGTCCTCAGCCCCGCGTTCCAGCCGCAGGTAGTGGCGTATGCGGCTGGCGTGCCGCATGCGGTGACCGCGCTTTCCCTGACGCCCGTCGCCGCCGATGCCGGGGCCTCCATCACCGTGAACGGCACGCCCGTGGCCAGCGGCTCCGCGACGCCGCCCCTGGCCCTGGTGCCGGGTACCAATGTGATCCAGGTGGAGGTGCTCGCGCAGAACGGCGTGGCCCGCCGGACGTACACCATCACCGTGGTCCGCGACCAGACGGTCCGGCACGCGGTCACGGCCCTGGCGGGCTCGGGTGGCAGCATCGGCCCGGCCGGCACGGTCGACGTGGCGCAGGGACAGACGCAGGCCTTCACCGTCACGCCCGGCGCGGGTTACCGCATCGCGTCCGTGGCGGGCTGTGGCGGCAGCCTGGCCGGTAGCACCTACACCACGGCAGCGGTGACGGCCGCCTGCACCGTGCAGGCGCGTTTTGAAACCCTGCCCACACCCACGAACACCGGATCGGGGCCCGTCAACGTGGGCGTGGTGGATGGCAGCACGGGCTGCCAGCTGGACCTGGCGGGCACCGGCCCGGTGGCGGCGCCGGCGCCGTACCCCGGCGCCACCTTGCCGCACGGGGCGTTCCGCCTGCGGCTCATCCATTGCCAGCCGGGTGAGACGGTGCGTGTGGCGGTGACCTTTCCAGACCTCACGGGCTTCACCGTGAAGAAGTACGGGCCCACACCCGACAGCCCTTCCTCCAGCCGATACTACGACCCCGTGAACCTGCAGATCAGCGGCAACACCGTGACCTACGATGTGACGGACGGTGGCTGGGGGGACGACAGCTTTGGCGCGCAGGATGGCACCATCAACGACCCTGTCGTCCCCGTGCTGCTGGCGCCTGGCCCGGTGGCGATCCCCACGCTGTCGGCCGGGGGCCTGGGTGGGCTGGCTGCCCTTCTGGGGTTGCTGGCCTTGCGGGGCGGCCGGCGCACGGCCCTGCGGGCCCACTGGGCCGGTACCTGGTCCGGAGTTTCGAGAGAAATCAGCCGCTAGCGCTTGATGGTAAAGCGCTGGCAGCTATAAAAATGGTAGCTAATGGGGAAGCCATCGGCTGGATGATTCGCTGACGCAGGTCAATCGGTGGGCGGGGGCAGTGTCTTGAAATCAGGCACACCCCGCCTCAAGTGCTCTGCAATTCGGAGGACATCCACCATGCGTCTCGACAAATTCACCACCAAGTTCCAGGAAGCCCTGAGCGATGCCCAGAGCATCGCCCTGGGCAATGACCACGCCTACATCGAGCCCGTGCACATGCTCGTGGCCATGCTCAAGCAGGACGACGGCCCCAAGGCGCTGCTGCAGCGTGCGGGCGCCAATGTGCCCGGCCTGCTGGCTGCGGCCGAGGCCGCCGTCAAGCGCCTGCCCCAGGTGCAGGGCAACGAGCAGGTGCAGGGCGGCCCGGAGCTCGGCCGCGTGCTGCAGGCCACCGAGAAGGAGGCCATCAAGCGCGGCGACCAGTTCATCGCCAGCGAGCTGTTCCTGCTGGCCGTGATCGACAGCAAGGGCGAGGCCGCCAAGATCGCCAAGGACAACGGCCTGACGCGCAAGAGCCTGGAAGCCGCCATCGATGCCGTGCGCGGCGGCCAGAAGATGGACAGTGCCGAGGCCGAGGGCCAGCGCGGCGCCCTGGCCAAGTACTGCATCGACCTGACCGAGCGCGCGCGCATCGGCAAGCTCGACCCCGTGATCGGCCGCGACGACGAGATCCGCCGCGCCATCCAGGTGCTGCAGCGCCGCACCAAGAACAACCCGGTGCTCATCGGCGAGCCCGGCGTGGGCAAGACGGCCATCGTCGAAGGCCTGGCCCAGCGCATCGTGGCCGGCGAGGTACCCGAGTCGCTCAAGAACAAGCGCGTGCTGTCGCTGGACATGGCGGCGCTGCTCGCGGGCGCCAAGTTCCGCGGCGAGTTCGAGGAGCGCCTGAAGACCGTGCTGAACGAATTGGCCAAGGACGAGGGGCAAACAATAGTCTTCATCGACGAGCTGCACACCATGGTGGGCGCGGGCAAGGCCGAGGGCGCGATGGATGCGGGCAACATGCTCAAGCCAGCGCTTGCGCGCGGCGAGCTGCACTGCGTGGGCGCGACCACGCTCGACGAGTACCGCAAGTACATCGAGAAGGACGCCGCGCTGGAGCGGCGCTTCCAGAAGATCCTCGTGGGCGAACCCACCGTGGAGGCGACCATCGCCATCCTGCGCGGCCTGCAGGAAAAGTACGAGGTGCACCACGGCGTGGACATCACCGACCCGGCCATCGTGGCCGCGGCCGAGCTGTCCAACCGCTACATCACCGACCGCTTCCTGCCCGACAAGGCGATTGACCTCATCGACGAGGCCGCGTCCAAGATCAAGATCGAGATGGACTCCAAGCCCGAGGTGATGGACAAGCTCGACCGCCGCCTGATCCAGCTGCAGATCGAGCGCGAAGCGGTGCGCCGCGAGAAGGATGAGTCCTCGCAAAAGCGCTTTGCGCTCATCGAGGAAGAGATCGCCAAGCTGCAAAAGGAAATCGCCGACTACGACGAGATCTGGCAGTCCGAAAAAGCCCAGGCGCAGGGCAGCGCGCACGTGCGCGAGGCCATCGACAAGCTCAAGTTCCAGATCGAGGAATTCACCCGCAAGGGCGACTTCAACAAGGTGGCCGAGCTGCAGTACGGCAAGCTGCCCGACCTGGAAAAGCAGCTGAAGGAAGCGCAGGCGCAGGAGGATGGCAAGGACGGCGCCCCCGCCACCCGCCGCCTGCTGCGCACACAGGTGGGTGCCGAAGAAATTGCCGAGGTGGTGAGCCGCGCCACGGGCATTCCGGTGGCCAAGATGATGCAGGGCGAAAAGGACAAGCTCCTGCTGATGGAGGCCAAGCTGCATGAACGCGTGGTGGGCCAGGAGGAGGCGATCGCCGCCGTGGCCAACGCCATCCGCCGTTCGCGCTCGGGCCTGAGTGACCCCAACCGCCCCACGGGCTCGTTCCTGTTCCTGGGCCCCACGGGCGTGGGCAAGACCGAGCTGTGCAAGGCGCTGGCGGGCTTTCTGTTCGACAGCGAGGACCACCTGGTGCGCATCGACATGAGCGAGTTCATGGAAAAGCACTCGGTGGCCCGCCTGATCGGCGCGCCGCCCGGCTACGTGGGCTACGAGGAGGGTGGCTACCTCACGGAGGCCGTGCGCCGCAAGCCCTACAGCGTGCTGCTGCTCGACGAGGTGGAGAAGGCCCACCCGGATGTGTTCAACGTGCTGCTGCAGGTGCTGGACGACGGCCGCCTGACCGACGGCCAGGGACGTACCGTGGACTTCAAGAACACGGTGATCGTGATGACGAGCAACATCGGCTCGCACCTGATCCAGGCCATGGTCGGACAGGACTCCGAGGACATCAAGGAAGCGGTGTGGGGCGAGCTCAAGAACCACTTCCGGCCCGAGTTCCTCAACCGCATCGACGAGACCGTGGTGTTCCACGCGCTGGACGCGCAGCACATCGCCTCGATCGCCAGGATCCAGCTGCAGCTGCTGCAATCCCGGCTGGCCAAGATGGATTTGGAATTGCAGGTGTCGGATGCGGCCTTGGCAGAATTGGCCAAGGTGGGGTTCGACCCGGTGTTCGGCGCGCGGCCGCTCAAGCGGGCGATCCAGCAGCGCATCGAGAACCCGCTGTCCAAGTTGTTGCTGGAAGGGCGTTTCCCGCCCAAGAGCGTGATTCCGGTCACCGTGAACCCCGTGCTGGAGCCGGGTGTGTTCCAGTTCGGCGTGGCCCCGCAGGAGTGATGTGGGCCGGGAAAGGGATTGCGGCGCTGGCCAGGGCTGCAATCCCGACCCCAAGTTGTGAAGGAGAGGTGTCGTTTGAATGAATTTGTTGCGGGCGTTGTGCGCCTGTTGCTGCGGGTGGTGGTCATCGCCATGGGCCTGGTGCTGTTCGCCAGCCTGCTGGTCGCCGTGATGGTGCTCGCGCTGGTGTGGGCGCTGCGCGCAGGCTGGGCGCGCCTCACCGGCCAGCCGGTGACCCCCTGGGTGATGCGCATGGACCCCCGCACGGGTTTCAGCACCGTGTTCCGCTCCACCGAGCGCTGGTCGTCCGGCCGCCGTGGCCCGGCGCCCGCGCCCGACGATGCCGGCGGCGAGGCCGCGGCCGCGTCGCGCCGTGGCGGCATCCTGCCCGGCGCCGCCGAGGTGACCGACGTCGAAGCGCGGGACGTGCGCTGACCCGGCGCCGCACCCTGCCTTCTTGCACTGCGCGGCGCCCCCGCCTGCGCGGCCCGTCCGCGCCCTGCCTCCCCGGTTTTTTCGTGGCGCGCCTGTCGGGGCGTCTTCTATGATCCGACCATGACACCTGCCGATATCCACGCCCACTTCGATCTTCAACGCCAGGCCAGCCGCGAGCATGTCGATGTGCCGCTGCTGGTGCGCCGCGAGCGGCTGCTGCGCCTGTCCAAGATGCTCGACGAGCACGGCCCGGTGCTGGCGGCTGCGGTGCAGGCCGATTTCGGCATGCGGTCCCCGCGCCTGACCGAGGTGGCCGATTTCTTCGTGCTGCGCACCCTGCTGTCGCACACGCTGCGCCATCTGGCGAAATGGATGAAGCCCCGGAAAGTGCGCACGCCGCTGTACCTGCAGCCCGCCCGTGCCTGGATCCAGCGCCAGCCCCTGGGGGTGGTCGGTGTGATCGCGCCGTGGAACTACCCCGTCCAGCTGGCCCTGGCGCCCGCCATCACCGCGCTGGCGGCGGGCAACCGCGTGATGCTCAAGCCCAGCGAGCTCACGCCGCACACCTCGGCGCAGCTGGCGCTGCTGGTGGCGCAGTTCTTTTCGCCCGACGAGTTCTGCGTGGTGCAGGGCGATGCGAACCTGTCGGCGCTGTTCGCGTCGCTGCCGTTCGACCACCTGGTGTTCACCGGCTCCACCGCCGTGGGCCGCAAGGTGGCCCAGGCGGCGGCGCAGCACCTCACGCCCACCACGCTGGAGCTGGGCGGCAAATCGCCGTGCATCATCGACGGCCATTGCGACATGCAGGACGCGGCGCTCAAGATCGCGCACGGCAAGCTGCTCAACGCCGGCCAGACCTGCATTGCCCCCGACTATGTGCTGCTCCCCCGGGGCCGCGAGGGGGAGTTCGCGCAGGCCTACCGGGCCGCCGTGGGCCGACTGTTTCCCACCATCGAGGGCAATGCGGACTACGCCTCCATCATCACGGCGCGCCACCATGCCCGCCTGCGCACCATGCTGCAGCAGGCGCAGACCCAGGGCGCCGAGGTGCAGACCATCGAGCCGGCCGAGGGCAAGCCTGTCGTCCACACCGTGGGCACGCTGGGCGATGGCGCCAGCCGCCAGATGCTGCCCACGCTGGTGTTCGGGGCCACGTCCCAGATGCAGCTCATGCAGGAGGAGATCTTCGGCCCCATCCTGCCCGTGATTTCCTATGAACGGCTCGACGACGCCATTGCCCACATCAATGCCGGGCCGCGCCCGCTGGCGCTGTACTGGTTCGGCCAGAGCGAAGCGGTGCGCGACGACGTGCTGCGCCGCACCGTGAGCGGCGGCGTGACGGTGAACGACACGCTGATGCACATTGCCCACGACAACCTGCCGTTTGGCGGCGTGGGCGACAGCGGCTGGGGCGCCTACCATGGCGAGCAGGGCTTTCTGCGCTTTTGCCACCAGAAATCCGTGCTGGTGCAGTCGCGCTGGGCGATGGGTTCGCTGTTCTATCCGCCGTACGGCGCGAAGTTCGACCAGGTCATGGGGCTGCTGCGGCGCTGGCTGTAGCCTCCGTGCCGCCGTCCGGCGGCAAGGGCTCCATCGTGCTGGCGGTTTGAGGGTGCGTGATGAGTTGGACCATGGCGCTGCGCAGCTGGCCCGTGGACACGGGCTTGTGCAGCAGCAGCGCTGACGTGGACTGCGCATCGCGCAGGCGCTGGGGCGATGTGTCCCCCGTCATGATGATCGCGGGCACCGGCGTTCCCAGGTAGGCGCGCAGGGCCTGCAGCACCTGTTTGCCGGTTTCTTCGTGGCGCAGGCGGAAGTCCGTGATGATGATGTCCGGCGTGATGTCTTCCAGGCGCTCCAGCGCATCGGCGCTCGATTCCGCGGTGATGCACTGGCAACCCCAGCTTTGCAGCAGCGACTGCATCCCGATGCGCACGGCTTCGTCGTCGTCGATGGCCAGCACCTTCAGGCCCGCAAGGCTTCGGGCATCCGGAGCGGGGGCGGTGTCGTCTTCCAGCGCGCCCTGCCAGCGGTCCAGCCACAGCCGAAACACCGAGCCCCGTCCCGGCTGGGAGAGCACTTCCACGGAGGTGTTCATCTCCCGCGCCAGCCGCTGCACGATGGCCAGGCCCAGCCCCAGGCCCTTGCGCCGGTCGCGCTCGGGGTTCCCGAGCTGGTGGAACTCCTTGAAGATGTGTTCCCACTGGTGCTGCGGGATGCCGGCCCCCGTGTCCCACACCTCCAGTGCCAGGCGCTTGCCGCGTGTGCGGCACGCGATCAGCACGCCACCCCGGGCGGTGTAGCGCAGGGCGTTGGAGATGAAGTTGTGCATGACCAGCCCGACCAGCGAGCGGTCGGCATGGGCCGCGGCCGAGGTCTCCCGCGTGCGGTACACGAGGCCCGCCGTATCCGCCTGCACGCCGAATTCCTGCTCCAGCGCCGTGAGCAGCGGCTGCACAGCAAAGGCTTCGGGCCGCACCTTGACGACACCGGCTTCCAGCCGCGAGTAGTCGAGCAGGGTGGTCAGCATCTCGGCGGCGGCGCCCGAGGCCGCATGGGCGTGCCCCAGCACGGTGAGCTGGTGGTCGTTGAGCGGGCTGCGCTGCAGCGACTCCAGGAACAGGCCCATGGCATGCAGGGGCTGGCGCAGGTCGTGGCTGGCGGCGGCCAGGAAGCGGGACTTGTCGCGGTCGGCCTGCTCGGCGGCCCCCTGCGCGGCCAGGGCGCGCTGCGACTCGGCGCGCAGCTCGTTGACGAGCCGGTCGTTCTCCAGCTTGAGCGCGATGCTGCGCCGGGTGGCCCGGTCGGCGGTGCGCGCCTGCATGCCGGTGAGCGCGTAGTAGACCCCCGTGAGGAACAGCGCGGGCCACATCACGGGCCCGCCGGCCAGGGCGACGGCCATCATCACGCCGCCGATCGCGCAGGTGAGGTAGGTGACATAGGCGCGGTACAGGGGGGCGCCCAGCCCCAGCGCGCCGGACGACACCGTGCTGATGATGCCGATGGCGTAGATCACGCTGTCGGACGTGCCCCAGTAGAGCACCACATACCCCAGGCTGCCCCAGCTCAGGCCCATGGCGGCCATGCAGGCGATCAGCTTGCGCGCCGCCTGCGGCGCCGGGTCGGTGAAGGGCGCGATGCTGCGCAGGGTGAGGTACACCCCGGCCACCACCAGCGTGTGCGACACCAGCCAGACCGTGATGGCCTGCGTGTCGGCCACCCGCGCCATGACCCACAGCGTGCCCAGGGCGGTGGCCAGCGACGCGAGCAGCGTCATCGGGAAGTTTTGCCGCAGCAGGGCCACCTGTTCGCGCAGCACCTCGTCGCGCTCCCACACCGGCCACCCCCAGCGGGTGGGGGGCAGCACGGCATCGGCGGCAGGCGCCCCCCGCAGGGCCTCAGAGTGTGTCATGGAGCTGGGGTGTGGACAGGCCCAGGCGCTGCGCGGCGAGCAAGGCCGCGCTGCGGCTGTTGACGCCCAGCTGCGCGAAGATGGCGGCCACGTGCACGCGCACCGTGTTCTCGCTCAAGCCCAGGTCGCGCGCGATGACCTTGTTGGGCTTGCCGGTGCACAGCAGCGACAGCACGTCGAGCTGGCGCGCGGTCAGCGAGGGCGTGTCGGGGCCGCGCGTGGTGGCGCTGTTGCCGCTGTTGATCGGAAAACACGGCTGGCCCGACAGGGCGCAGGTGATGGCTTCCAGGATGTCTTCGGCGCTGGCGGATTTGGGCAGGAATCCATCGGCGCCGCGCGCGCGCGCTTCGTGGATCGCATCGGGCGCCACGCTGGCCGAGACCAGGACGATGCGGGCCCTGGGGCAGGCCTGGCGCAGCAGGCGCAGGCCGTCCAGGCCGCTCATGCCGGGCAACTGGATATCGAGCAGCACCAGATCCGTGTCCGCCAGCTGCTGCGCGCAGGCATCGGCGATGGAGCCCGCCTCCGCAATCGTGCCGACGCTCGGATGGTCCTGCACGATCAGGCGCAGGCCTGTGCGGAACAGGTTGTGGTCATCCACAAGCAAAAGGCGGGCAGTCATACGGCAAGTATTGCGCACAACACGCTGTTGCGGACTAGTCCATTTGTGCGATGGACGCCCGGTTATGCACTTTCTAGACTTTCCGTCAAGCATTGAAAAGCACCTGGAGTGCGCACCAATGCGCAAACCTCGTCTTCATCCTTCGTTTTTCAAAGGTGCTCCCATGACAGCCAATGCCTTCCTCGATGGTTCAGCTTCCCCCGATGCGTCCCACCGCCGCGATGAGCGACGACCGGCCGCCGCAGGGGGAGGGCATGGCACGGCCTCCTCGGGCCTGGGGGGCAATACGGTGGCGCGGATCGTGGAGGAAAACTGCCCCGGCATGCTGGCATCGGCCGGGGTGGTGATCGAGCACCTGGACGCCCAGGCCGGGACCTGGCAGTTTTCGACGGACGACGGGTGCACATGGCGCGCCATCCGCACCGACCTCGTCAACCGCCCCGGCAACCTGGGCCTGGCGCTGGACCGGGATGCGCGGCTGCGCGTGCTGCCCTTTGGGGGCCACCGCGTGAGCGGGGCGCGCGTGGCATTTCACACCGTGCAGCGCAGCCATGCGCAGGGCAATGGCAGCTACCGGGCCTATGCCAGCGACGAACGCGAGGACGGGTCGCGCACGGTCACGCTGGTGCTGGGTCTTGCGGCCATTAATGGCACGCCCCCGGCGGTGCATGTGCCGCGCCCCCGCAACAAGCGTGCGCTGGTCCAGCGTGCCGCCGCCGCCGCGGCCGGTGCCTCGCTCTCGGGTTCCATGGCGCTGGCCTGACGCGCGCAGGGCCGCCCGCGCCAGCGTGCTGCGGTGCAGCATCAGCGGTGTGCCAGCCCTGGCTGGACGCGGTGGACGCAGGGGGTGGATAGGGCGTGAATGGGGGGCCGGGCGGGGGGCCGTACAAGGGTAAAAACCGTTTGCGGCGACAATGCCGGTCCTTTCGTTTTTTCATTCCCCGTTTTCGTTCGGTTTTTCCATGTCCAGTATCCAGGTTCGTCCCGCCACGCTTCGCGATGCCAAAGCCATTGCCCAGATCCATACCGTCTCAGCCCAAGAGGTCTACAAAGGGCTGGTGCCAGACGAGCAGTTGAAATCCATGTCGGTCGAAAAGCGCCAGGCCTACTGGCGCGAGGCCATCGAATATTGCGAGCCCCAGGTCCAGGTGGCCGTGGACGGCGAGAAGATCGTCGGCTTCGTGGGCTACGACCGCTCGCGCGATGAAAAATCCCGCCCCACCACCGGTGAAATCTGGGCCATCTACGCCGCCCCCACCCACTGGAACCAGGGCGTGGGCCTGGCCTTGTGGGATGCCGCCCGCGACGGCCTGCAGGAAGAAGGCTGCACCAACGTCACGGCGTGGGTGCCCCTGCGCAACGAGCGCGCCATCCGGTTCCACGAGCTGGCGGGCTTCAAGCGCGAACTCTCCACCGCCAAGACGGCCGTGGTGGGGGGCGTCAAGATCGAAGAAGTGCGCCTGAAGCGCCCCATCAACGCGTAGGATGAACAACCACCCCCTGAGCGACTTCGTCGCTTCCTCCTTCTCTCGCGCTTTGCGCGGGAAGGGGGACGCCGCCAGCGCGGCGGGGCGGCCCTTGCGCGGCGGCCTTGGCAGGGGCCGCGCCAGTTTCACGGGCTGCTGTTAACGCCCGAAGCAATAGCAATCTGATGCCCACACTTCTTCCTATGATCGAATGGAGCCGCCAGGGCCAGATTCAACAAGTCCAGTGGCGCTCCGAGAGCGGTGCCCCGGCCCCGCGCCGGGTCGTCACCGCCGACGATACCTTGGCCGCAGACACGGCCTACCGCATGGCCTGTGAAGGCACCGGCCTGTTGTGGCAGGGCGACTTCCAGAACGCCCGCATGCTGCTGCAGGCGCTGATGCGCCGGGCCGATGCCAGGTCCGGCAAGGGGGGCAAGTCGGCCAGACCCCGTAAGTCCGCCGCCAGGGCGGCCGACAAAGCCGCTGCCGCCACCCCGGCCGAGGCCTTTCACCTGCACCGCCAGGCGCAGGCGCAGCGCGCGCGGGTGCTGGCGTCGGTGCTCATCCCGCTCGAAGGCGACTACGGCATCGACCTGCGCCGTGCGCCCGACTGGCGCCAGGCGTGCACCGAGGCCTGGGGCCCGGCCACGGGCGAGCGTTCGGTGGCCACGCTGCGCGAGCTGCTGGGCCTGGTGGGCGCGCACGAGTGGCGCAAGAAAGGCGTGGAAGTGCCCGCCCTGGGTGCGCCGCCGCTCAACCGCATCCACCCGCACTACGGCGTGTTCTCGCCCGTGCGCGGCGAATATGTGGGCCTGGTCGCCGACACGGCGCTGCCCACCAAGACACTGGCCTTTGACATTGGCGTGGGCACCGGGGTGCTGTCTGCGGTGCTGGCGCGCCGTGGCGTGCAGCGCGTGGTGGCCACCGACCAGGACCCGCGCGCCCTGGCCTGCGCGCGCGAGAACCTGCAGCGCCTGGGTGTGCTTGCCCAGGTGGAACTGCTGCAGGTCGACCTGTTCCCCCCGGGGCGCGCGCCGCTGGTGGTGTGCAACCCGCCCTGGGTGCCGGCCCGCGCCAGCTCGCCCATCGAACACGCGGTGTACGACGAAGGCAGCCGCATGCTCAAGGGCTTCCTGGCGGGCCTGCCGGAGCACCTGGAGCCAGGCGGCGAAGGCTGGCTGATCCTGTCGGACCTGGCCGAGCACCTGGGCTTGCGCCCGCGTGAGCAGCTGCTGCAGTGGATTGCCGATGCGGGGCTGGTGGTGCGGGGCCGGCACGATGTGAAGCCGGGCCATGCCAAGGCGGCAGATGCGGGCGATGCGCTGCATGCGGCCCGCGCGGCCGAGGTCACGTCGCTGTGGCGCCTGGCCGCCGCCTGACGGACGGCCCGGCCCGTCTCCACTCCATTGCCCCGGGGCCTCTAGGACTGCGCATGCCGGGGCAGCAGCTGCTCGAACCTTTCGCGCAGGCTCGCGGCCCGTTCGGCGCCGGCGGCAAGCGCCACTTCCTCGAACATGGCCTCGCCCACGTCCAGCATGCTCGTGCGGTCCTTGGCGGCGCGCAGCGCCTGGCGGAACTGCTCTGCCAGCGTGGGGTCGCGGCGCGCGAACAGCCGCTCACAGGTGTCGAAAAGGTACATGCGCGCACCGGCGAGCGAGCGCAGGGATTCGCCAGGCTCCGGGCGCTGGACCGATGGCCCCGGTGGCGCGGTGCTGGGCGAGGGCGCGGCGGAGGGCAGCCCGGCCGCGGGGCCGGCCAGATAGCCCTGGCGCATGAGGTTGTCGACGATCTGCGCGCCGATGCCGTTGTACATGGCCTGCAGGTCCGACAGCGATTTGCCGTCGACCAGCAGCAGCAGAGAGCGCTCGCGCAGGCTCAGGGTGCGGACGCCGGGCAAGAGTTCCAGGCGGGCTTTTTCGGTTTTTTGTAGCAGCATGGGAGCCTCCATTCACGGGTGGATGGCGGCGATTGCATCAGTCCGCCGTGACGCGGTGATGACCTCGCTGCCGCACAATGGCGAGCTGCTCCCCGGCGTGCAGGACCCTGGGGGGTGGATGCTATATATTTAATAGCTGCTAGCGCTTGTACATCAAGCATTGCGGCCCTTTTTGACTCATATCCTGGCTGTGTGCCGGCCGCGCCCCGTGCGGGGCGCAGGGCGCGGCGGCCTTTCTCGCGATGACCTTGCTGCTTGCCCCCATGGAGGGGCTTCTGGATTTTGTGCTGCGTGATGTGTTGACCCGCGTGGGCGGGGTGGACCGCTGTGTCTCCGAGTTCATCCGCATCACCGGCACCCTGCTGCCCGACAAGGTGTTCCTGCGCTATGTGCCCGAGCTGCGCAACGGCAGCCGCACGCTCGCGGGTGTGCCGGTGCGTGCGCAGTTGCTGGGCTCCGATCCGGTCAGCATGGCCGAGAACGCGGCCCGCCTGGCGGACCTGGGGCCCGAGGGGATCGACCTGAACTTTGGATGCCCTGCCAAGGTCGTCAACCGCCATGGTGGCGGCGCCGCGCTGCTGCAGGAGCCCGAACGCATCGCCGCCGTCGTGGCCGCCGTGCGCCGCGCGGTGCCTTCGCACCTGCCGGTGTCCGCCAAGATGCGGCTGGGCTTCAACGACACCGGGCTGATGCGCGAATGCGCCCAGGCGATGCAGTCGGGCGGCGCCGCCGAGCTGGTGGTGCATGCGCGCACCAAGGCCGATGGCTACCGGCCCCCGGCGTACTGGGAGCACATTCCCGCCATCCGCGCGGCGGTGCAGATACCGGTGGTGGCCAATGGCGAGATCTGGACGGTGGCCGATGCGCTGCGCTGCCGCGAGGTGTCGGGCTGCGCCACGCTCATGCTCGGGCGCGGCATGGTGGCAGACCCGGGGCTGGCCCGAGCCATCCGCGCGGCCGATGCGGGCCGGCCTGGTTCGGACACGGTGGCTTGGAGCGACCTGCTGGCGCACATCGCGGCCTTCTGGCAACTGGTGTGCGAGGACCTGGAGCCCCGCCAGCGCGCGGGGCGCCTCAAGCAGTGGCTCAATCTGCTGCGCAGGCGCTTTCCGGAAGCCGAGGCCGCCTACCAGCACGTGCGCACGATGACGGACCAGCGGGCGATCACCGCCTGGGTGGAGGCGCTGCGGGCCGGGGACTAGCCGCGCATCACTGCGCGGTGCCGCAAAGAGGCGCCTGGACAGGTGCCTAGAGCAGGTGGTCGGGCGCCAGCGGGCCCAGGAGCTGCAGCATCAACCGCAGCGGGGCGCTGGCGTCGGGTTCGGACGTCGCGTCCGCCAGGCCGCTGCCCTCGGGCGCGCGCCATACAAGGTGGCCGTCGTTCAGCTGCACATGCCAGGCGACCTCGCGCAACGCGGCCTCGATCTGCGCGGTGGCGCGGCGCGACAGGTCGCCGCTGCGGATCAGCAGCGCGATTTCCGTGTTCTGGCGCTGCGACCGGATGTCCAGGTTCATCGAGCCCACGGCCAGCAGGCGGCCATCCAGGATCAGAAGCTTGGAATGCAGCATGGCCCGCGAGCTGCCCACGGCACCAGAAGCGCCAGCCTTGCCGCCCCCGCCGGTGCTGCCCGTGGAGCCCAGGGCGCCCCGCAGCACGCCCGTGAGTTCGCTGCGCATCTCATACAACTCGACGCCCATGGCCAGCAGGTCGGGGCGGTGGCGCGCATAGCCTGCGTGGGCAATGGGCGCATCGTTGGAGGCGAGCGAGTTGGTGAGCACCCGCACTCGAACGCCGCGCGCGCGCGCCGCCGCGAAGGCCTGTTTCATGTCCGGGCCGGGCACGAAGTAGGGCGAGATGATGAGCAGATCCTGCCGTGCCTGGCCCATCAGCTGCAGCAGGCCGTCCACCACGGTGTCGGTCTGGGCATCAAGGGCTTCGGCGCCGGGCACCCCGGGCGCGGCGGAGGCGGTGGAGGGTGGGTTGGGGCCGGGGAGGGGGCCGCTGGCGGTGTCCGTGGCACGTGCAGGTACTGGCGCCGATGCTACGGCGCCAGCCGTCGCCGCACGCGGCCCGCGCGAGGTGATCGCCATGGGGGATGCCCTGGCGGGGGCTTTTTCCGGCAGCGCACCCGTGGACGTACCGTCTGGGGGGATCTTGGCGGGCTTGTCCACCAGCACCGCCGCGGGGGCCCAGGTGAACTGCGCTTGCGCCAGGTCCATGGGCTGGTAGTCCCAGATGCGGGCGCGTTGCGCGGTGGTGGTCTGGCTGCCGTCTTGCACCGGCTGGCTGTCGGGCGCCAGGGTGCCGCCCTGGCCGGCGATCCGGTCCCGCCGCGCCGCGTCGGAAGTGCGCGTGCGCTCGCGCAGGGTGTCAAGCTCCTGCTGCGTGACGAGCGACTGCACGGGATAGGCGCGCTCGTTGTTCCAGTAGCTGTCGAAACTGCGGGAGAGGTCCTGCACCACGGGCCCGGCCGCCAGCACGTCCAGATCCACGAAGTTGCCGGAATCGGCGTTGCCGAAGTACGCGTCGCCCAGGTTGCGGCCACCCGTCACGCCCATGGCGTTGTCGGCGATGAAGAGCTTGTTGTGCATGCGCTGCTGCACGCGGGAGAAGTCCCCCAGCGCGCCCAGCATGCGCCCCAGGGGCGAGCCGCGCGCACCCGTGAGCGGGTTGAACATGCGCATCTCGATGTTGGGCACGAAGGCCAGCCGCATGACCTGCGCATCACGCCCCGTGCTGTGGAAGTCGTCCAGCAGCACACGCACACGCACGCCGCGCTGGGCCGCCGCGATCACGCCCAGCAGCAGGCGCTCGGTACTGGCGTCAGCGTGGATGGCGTAGTACTGCAGGTCCAGCGTCTTCTGTGCGGCGTCGACCAGGGCGAGGCGGCTGCTGTAGGCCGCCTGGGGCCCGCTGAGCAGCAGGAACCCGGAAGGATGGCGGCCGCCCACCGACGCGCGGCGCGTTTCCACCAATTGGCCCAGGGCCGTGTCCGCAGGCGACGCCAATGCGCTCGACACCGGCCGGTCCACATCCTTGGGCAGGCCGGCGCAGCCGGTGATGGCGCTTGCAATGCACATGGCCAGGACGGCCAGCCAGCTATAGCGGGCGGTGGTGCCCAGGAACGACGCTGGAGCGGCGGGAGCAGGGGGCAGTGCAGGCATGGCGCGATTGTGACCGTGCGGCGCCGCTCGCGCTTGTCAGACGCGGCGCCAACGCAGCCACGGTGGCGACCGGGTGGACGCGGGCGCATCGCGGTGCGGTGCCCTGGCGCCGCGGCGGCTACCAGCTCACTTCGCGATCGGGTGTGGCGCTGATCTTGTGGATCGACAGGTCCGCACCGTCGAACTCCTCTTCCTGCGAGAGCCGCAGGCCGACCGTGCTTTTGAGAATGCCATACACCACGAAGCCGCCCGCCAGTGCCCAGGCCACGCCCAGGGCGGTGCCGACAAGCTGGGCGGAAAAGCTCACGCCGCCGAGCCCGCCCAGCGCCTTGCTGCCAAAAATGCCCGCCGCCAGCCCGCCCCAGGT
The DNA here is from genome assembly GCF_058798375.1 of Acidovorax sp. GW823-FHT01C06. Taxonomy (NCBI): domain Bacteria; kingdom Pseudomonadati; phylum Pseudomonadota; class Betaproteobacteria; order Burkholderiales; family Comamonadaceae; genus Acidovorax; species Acidovorax sp. GW823-FHT01C06. The sequence goes on along the minus strand of NZ_JBXAKN010000002.1, from coordinate 249,288 downwards.
GCCGCACAGGCCGTGCAGCGGCCAGACACCCAGCACGTCGTCGATCTTCCACCGGTTCTGCGTGAGCGTGAACATCAGCACAAAAATGGCGCCAGCCACCGCACCCACCACGAGCGCACCCAGCGGGTGCATCAGGTCGGAGCCCGCGCACACCGCCACCAGCCCCGCCAGCGGGCCGTTGTGGACGAAGCCGGGGTCATTCTTGCCCAGCACCAGGGCGGCCAGCGTGCCGCCGACCATGGCCATCAGGGAGTTCACCGCCACCAGGCCGGAAAGTTTGTCCACGGTCTGCGCGCTCATCACATTGAAGCCGAACCAGCCCACGACGAGCACCCATGCGCCCAGCGCCAGAAACGGAATGTTGGAAGGCGGGTGCGCGGAGATGGCGCCATCCTTGCGATACCGGTTGGCGCGGGAGCCCAGCAGGATCACGGCAGGCAGGGCGATCCAGCCGCCCATCGCGTGCACCACGATGGAGCCTGCGAAATCATGGAACTCCTCGCCGGCGAACCCTTTGATCCAGGCCTGCACGCCAAAATGCTGGTTCCAGGCAATGCCCTCGAAGAATGGATACACAAAGCCGACGATGACCGCCGTGGCCATGAGCTGCGGCCAGAACTTGGCGCGTTCCGCGATCCCCCCCGACACGATGGCCGGAATGGCCGCTGCAAAGGTGAGCAGGAAGAAGAACTTCACCAGTGCATAGCCGCTTTGCTGCACCAGCGACTCGGCCCCCACGAAAAAGTGCGTGCCGTAGGCCACGCTGTACCCCACGGCAAAGTACACGACCGTGGACACAGAAAAATCCACCAGGATCTTCACCAGCGCATTCACCTGGTTCTTCTTGCGGACCGTGCCCAGCTCCAGGAAGGCAAAACCGGCGTGCATGGCCAGCACCATGATGGCCCCCAGAAGAATGAACAGGGCATCCGTGCCCTGTTTGAGTGCTTCCATAACATCCTCTTGCAGTAAATTGATCCGTTCTGGTGCGGTTTGAGTGGGTGCACCAGATTTGCACCAAATTGAAGCAAGAAGCGCGCCAGAGGTTGGTGCGTGGCTTTTGCACTGCCTTGGGGCGGTGCGGCCGAAGGCGATCGCGAGGGCTGGATTAAAAACTATCCCGACCCTGGACCCGTGCCAGGACGCGAAGGTCCGGTCCGATCATCTCTGCGGATGTGAACTGCAGCGCAAGCCCGTCCGCCAGCGCATGGAGCGGGTCCAGGTTCGCCATGCCCAGCCCGGGGCCCAGCAGGCGAGGGGCCAAGTACACAAGCAGTTCATCGATGAGGCCTTCTCGGACGAGGGATCCATTGAGCTTGTGGCCTGCTTCCACATGCAGCTCATTGATTCCCCGCTGGCCAAGGTCTTTCAGCATCGCTGCCAGATCCACTTTGCCGCTGGCATTGGGCAGATGGATCACCGTGGCACCGCGAGCTTCCAAGGCGGCTTTCTTTTCCTTGCTTGTGTTGGCTGTGTAGACAAGGCAATCACGTCCGCCCATCAGCAGGTTGGCATGCGGGGGCAGCTGCAATTGACTATCCACCAAGACCACATGGGGCTGGCGGGGTGTAGGTACTTCCCGGACGTCCAGGCGGGGGTTGTCGTCCAGCACGGTGCCAATGCCGGTCAGAATGGCACAGGCCCTTGCCCGCCAGGCATGCCCATCCGCGCGCGCCGTGCGCGAGGTGATCCACTGGCTGGCGCCGTTGTGAAGCGCCGTGGTGCCGTCCAGGGACGCTGCCGTCTTGAGCCGCACCCATGGCGTGCCCCGAACCATGCGGCTGAAAAAACCGATGTTGAGTTCGCGTGATTCTTCTGCCCCTGGGCCCACGACAACCTCGATACCCGACGCCCGCAATCGCTCGAATCCGTGGCCTGCGACCAGAGGGTTGGGGTCGGTGATGGATGCCACCACTTTTGCAATCCCGGCTTCGATCAATGCATTGCAGCATGGACCGGTGCGGCCATGGTGAGAGCATGGCTCCAGGGTGACATAGGCGGTGGCACCGCGCACGTCGCGGCCAGCTGCTGCGGCATCGCGCAGCGCCATGATTTCTGCATGGGGGCCACCAGCACGCTGAGTGAATCCTCGGCCCAGCACCTCACCGTCGGGAGCGGTGATGACGCAACCAACGCGGGGATTGGGGCTGGAAAGAAAAAGCGCCTGGGCGGCTAGCCCAAGCGCTTGGTCCATTGGTAAGGGCGCTGTGGTGTTCATTGCGCCGCAGATGGTAGCGTAGAGGATTACTTGTTCCAGCAATCCGCAGCAGTTGTGCCCGAGCCCAGGTTGAGCGCGTTGCGCGTGCCTGTGTTGGTCAGCGTGAAGTCGCCGCAACGGTCTGTGGCCTGGGGGCCGGCCTTGCGGGTGGCCACCAAGGTGAAGGCCGCATTGGTGTTGCCTGCCTGAAAACCAATGGTGTAGCGCTTGGTCGCATCTCCAGCCCAAGTGAGTGCAGCAGGAAGCGCAGTGGGATACACGCCAGTGGCTGTGGCAGCTCGCTCGAGCCATTGTTGTGCCTGCAGCAGTCCGGCGCGAGCGTCTGCTCTATGCCCGCGCCGAATGTACTCGGCATAGCTTGGATAGGCAATGGCCGAGAGGATGCCAACGATGGCGACCACAATCATAAGTTCGATAAGGGTGAAGCCATGCTGCCCTTTCCGCAGAGGTCGGTTCATGATGAGTTTCTCACTTCAGTTGGCGCCAACTTGGGCGCAGCGATTGCTCCGGCATGCACTGCATGTTGAAACCATTGCCCTTGGCATCAATATCGCGATTCTCGCACTTGTCTCCGGCTTCTTTTTTGATCAGCGTATGTGAGCCCTTTGTCACTGATGCGCGCGACACAGATTTGTCATCGCCACATGTAGTACATACTGGACTACCACCTCCAGGAGGGGTGTAAAACGTGCCGTTCTTGTCAGAGTCGAGGATCTGCACCGTGGGCCGCTTCCCGTCCATGATGTTGACAAGAGTGAGGTACTGGCGTTCTTCGTCCACCGTATTGGATTCGCAGCTTTCCACGTTGGGGTCTATATCAGATCCCTTTGCTGGTACTTGAGAGTACACAGCCAATATATTGCTGCCGTCATAGAACTCCATGGGTTTCAGCAATCGCTCGCCGACGGCTGGCAAATCCATGTACCAGCCATTGAAATTGACCCAGGTGTCCTTTTTCAATTCATCCGTGATGTCCACCGTGGCGTAGTTGGCATCCACAGCTGTAATTTTCTGGGCAGCCAGCTTGGCGTTGACTACTCCCACGCCCAAAGGCACCGGAGCAGGAATGCAGTCGCTGCCACTGGGGCAGGTACCTGCACCTGGGTGCACCTGAAGACGTTTGCCCTTCGCGGTGTCGACGATGCGATAGCGGGTGTTGTCCAGCACCGAGTACAAGGATTGCACATTTGAATCGTTCTCGTCTGCCTTGGTGACATTGCGGCCAGTACCAAACGCCACCATCATGCCCCCTACCGATACGGTCTTGGCGCTGACGCCCGTTCCGATGGTCATCGTGCGATCATTGGCACGCACCGTGGGAGTGGCTGTGATTGGCTGTCTGATGGCGCCAGTGGCATCGACACGGGCGCGTGTACTACCCAGTGTGGCAGGACCGGTGGTCGTAAAGAGCGGTTGTCCACCCAAAGCAACGCCCCAGCTGGCGTCATCGACATTCGTCAGGTCGAACTTCCAGAGATTGCCTCGATTGTCACCTGCGTACACCACGTCTGGGCGGCTGTCGCCATTGAGGTCAACCAAGCGAGGAGTTGCCAAGCCGTTGTCGGCGGCTTCGCCAGTGCCTACAGTATCGGCAGTCGCGGCAGCAATACGTTTCAATTCCTTGTTGCCATCCAGGTACTGGATCAATAGGACGGGGCGCTGGTTGGCGCTGTTGTAACCGTTGCCCATGACTACGGCCCAGCGGTCATTGTTCATGCGCGTGATCTGGGTGGTGCGCATAGGGTTGTTCTCATCCAGCACAGGTCGGGCCGTGATATTGCCGATGTCCTTATCCTCATCCACGGCTTTATCGCACGCGGTCTTTTGAGCGCCAGTCATCGCCGCACAGTTGGGGGCGGTTTCGGTGCCTCTAGTGCGGTCAAGCACCACCAGCTTTTGGGCATTTCCTTCCGAGAAGCCTGGGAGGCCGGCCGGCGTATCTGCGGTGGCAGGATTGGTTACATCCAACACGAAGTAACCTTTGCCTCCGGCACCCATCGTGCCTACCAGAAAAGTTCGCCAATCGGGCACATAGATGGCGGGATCGGCCGGGTCTGGTTGCCCTTGATCTACGTCGCCAGTCATGGGTGAACCATCCACAAAAAATCTGTGCTTATTATTGTAAGTGGGGTCGCTCAGCAGAGGAAGGTTGGCAAGCACGCCACGTGGGGCGTAGGCAATTTTCTCTGTGCCGTCTGTGGCTGAAAAGCCGTGCAGCAGGCCATCGTTACCACCCACATAGAGCATGGGCGTCCGGGATTTGTTGGAGCGCGTAAAAGCGCTATAACCCTTCAAGGGGTAATTGCTTGCAGGCGCCCCTGCGTACCACACCACGGAGTTGATAATGTCCCCTTGGCGGCTTTTGCGTTCGCGGAAGGGCTTGGCTACGGTGTAGCCATTGGTCTCGGAGCCTTCCAGAACGCGATCCCCACGAATGAAATTGAGCCGATTCTGGGCGTTGGTGGCGACGGTTACGGTGGCATCGCCTGGGTCCTTGCCCAGCAGGTTCTTTTGTGCAGTACTGAGGTTGCTTTGATCGCTGGCCCATTTGAAGGGCACCCCGCCCTTGTCTTTGGTGCTGACCCACTGATCACTCCAGCTCAGAATGACGCGACTGCTGACCGTAAAAGTAGCATCGTCCAGCTTATCGGCTGTATTTTTCCCGTCCCAACTTGTAGTCGGCACAGTGGTGCCATCTTTTTTCACCGTTTCTGCGGTCACGAAGCCCTTCCATGCATTCTTGGGTTCGTAATTACCGGTGAATTTTCCAACATCGGTACGCGAAACGTTGGAGCCGCTGGTGGCGGTAGAAGTGAGGTCGGGATCAACCTGTGTATTGATTTGCTGGAAAATGTCCCGGAAGGCTTTTGCCAAGTCTTCCCCTTTTTCCACGGCGTAGAAGCGACCACGGCCGTTGAGGGCTGCATGCCACAAATCGAGTGATCGAACCGATTCTTTGGCAGTATTGTTATTGCCGACGCTCAGGTCGGGCCATTTAATATTACCAGTAATAAAATCGGGCAGGCTACCATTTGCACCCTTGTCATAGCTAAAAGGGACCATCAATGCGGTATCAAAGGTGGCAATGTTGCTGGCATCACATGTTTGGCCAGGAGCACGGATCTTGTTGGTGGTATTGCAACGGCCAGGCGGATGGGGTGTATCAAGATCTTTTAAGCCAGGCCATGTATAGGCCATTTTGCTCAGTCCGATGGTATAGGTAACCATATGCGGCCAATTGGCTGGGTTGTAGCGCGGATTCCAAAAGCGATCCAGAATGGCACTTTTACCTGTAGTGTCTTTGCCAAAATCTTCCGTCGCGGGAGCCTTGTTGTATTCGGCCGTGGGCTGCGGGGTTCCTTTCAATCCAGTAACGCCATTCGCATCCACTGCCGTCTGCAGTTTCTTGGACCAACTTGCAAAAGCCCAGTCGGCCAAGTAGTTGCTGTAGGTGTCCGCATACAAGTCATTCTTGGGCCGACTGGCGGCGACGGTGCTGCCATACACGGTAGTATTGGGTAGACTGATGTTCGTGGTGTTATCGTCCTGCGAGCCACCAGAGACGGTGCCGTTCCAGCGGCCATCGGTCATGAAGATGTGATAGTTGCGCCTGCATCCTAGATAGGGCGTTGCTGTGGTGCCAGGTACGGAGGCCCAGGGCCCATTCTTGTCCAGCTTGGCGCGCATATATTCGTCAGCCTGCTTGAACATTTTATGCGAAGGCGTTGAACTGCTCGGATCCAGATTATTGACGAAGTTAAGGAAGTTGGTCCGGTGAGTTCCGGCCAATACCTGCATAGCATTAGTGGTGAGTGTCGGGGTGACTGTCGGGGTGCCGGGCAGTGTGCCCGGGGTGTTGTTGTTAGCGTTCATGGACTGCCATGCCAGACGTATCTTCTTGTCAGGTAGTAAGGAGCTATCGTATTTGGGATGGGTGGGGTCAAAAATCGACTTGAGCGCGTATTTCAGCACGTTCATGCGGCGGCTGTTGCTAGGCCAAGTCCCATCGGCATTAGGGGTTACTAAGTTGCTGGCGTTGGTTTCATTTTCTTGGTCTACCCGAAAGTCCATGCTCCCTGAATCGTCAATGGAAATGATGACGTTGGGTGTTACATAAGGTTGGACGGTGCCGGGCGGAGCCTGTACCAAGTCGATGGCCCAGGCTCCTGGGGACGCCAAGGCAGCGCCTATTGCCAGCGTGAGTAGATTTTTGCGAAAGCGAGGTGGCGTATTGCGGTGCATGGGGTGCTCCTCTTTGTCTGGAATTTCAGGCTAAATCGTCTCTAGCTTGTATGTGAATTGAACTAGAAGCCGATTTTTGGATAGTGCGGGTGTTAATTGAGAGTTCTTTGCTGCGCATAGGTTTGCTGTAGTGCAACCAATGTGCCCGGCTTGCGGCCATAAGCCAAGGCAGTAATGCGATAAACTACGAGAGATTTCGGATTAATGGCCAGCAGGTTGGCGCGAGATGCATCCACGATGACTTTGGAGTTTTTGAGATCTAAGTAAGGCAGGACCTCGATCCAGTACCAGCCACCTGAGTTGGCAGGAGTAGTGGCATCCCATTGCAAAATTGGATTGACGGGGGCAGAGACGCTGCCCTTCCCTGCTCCAGTGAACTGCCCATAGCGTGCTCCCGTTGCGGCGGTGGTCATCTGGGCCAGCGTTACGCCTTTGGCAGCATCGGTGTTGTTCCAGAAGTCCTGTTTGCCCAAGCGCTTTACGCACAGGCCCTTGCTACATAGGGCGGTCTTTTCCTCCAAATCCGCGAGCAAGGGGCCGACATCCTTGGTCTCAAGAGGAATTTTTTCATTAATTCCTGTGCGGCAGACGTCAAGGGTGCCAAGGCATTCAGTTCCATCAGCCTTTTGGTTGCGTATGTCCAGTTCTGCATCCTGCAGCAGGGCTTGTGCGGCTTCGTAGGCGCGCTGGTAATCTGCATCATTGCCGACCACCAGTTCATTGAACAGCGAGGTGCGTGATGCCCACAGTGCCAACAACATGGACAGCATGACAAACACGATGACAACAAACAACGCGATACCGCGTTGTGGATGGCTGTGTCGGGGGAGAGGAAAGCGCACGGAGTACATGGCGATTTTTTTGAATGGGATTCAGAGTGCGATGCCCACTAGCCCTTGGCTACGGAGTTGGAATACGTTGCGGTAGACAACGTGCATGCGCCGAGCTCGGGCGCCAGCAAGGGCCGCCATGTCCACTGCGGTGTTGCCATCACAGTCGGTGTAGGACGTAGCGCTTGAGCTCAGGCCATTCATATCAATGGCTTCGGTGCCAAAGAGCACCAAACACACCTCTACTGCCTGCACTCGGCCCCAATCTGTACTGCCTACGCCGGCTGCAGCGACGTATCGAATGGTGGGGGCGCCAGGAAGGGTGTTGTCTTGCAGGAGGTAGCGCACCTGGAAATTGGCAACATTCTGTGCGATGGGTTGCGCCGCAGCGCCGTTGCCCTGGCATCGCAATTCGGTGCCGTTGAGTTGGAAAATGCTTTCCACCCGCTGATCGTCACTTCCGTTGGTTGGGCCACCAACGCAGTTTCGTGCTATGGCTTGGTCCGTGGTTGCATAGTGGACAGGCTCCTTGTAGCGACGGTAGCCCACTGTGAGGGCCGTGGCGGTGGCGCTCAGGGTGTCGGTGGTAGGGTCGAAGCTGTTGCCAGCGCCTGAAGCGGGAGCGACAGTTTCAAATGCAACGGGGACCGCGTTGGCGAGGGCTGTGGGCGCGCTGTCGGGATTGAGGTTGAGGTATAGCGAGCCGGCCTGACGCAGTTGCAGGCCAATGACTCTCATGACGTAGGCAGACTGTTGCTGAATGTTGCTGGCATCGCTGACCGAGCCGGAAACGCCACGGGACACCATTAGCGCACCCATTGCTACCGCAACGACAAGCAAGCCAATCGCGATGCCCACCATTAACTCGATCAGCGTGACTCCGCGCTGGCTGTCGGCCCGAAGCGGAATATTTCTGGTGCGTACGTTGGGGAGGGTGTTAGTAGGCTGCATTTCAGGCTCCGGGGCAGTAGTACTGCTTGACGCCTCCGCCAATGTCGGCGGAGGCACAGCGCGCCGAAACAGGGATGTATTGCAGATGGCAGGTATATCCGGCGGTGCAGGAGGCCGCCGCGCCTCCTCCTGCGCTGAGTGTGCCGTCTGTGGCGCGAACTTGCGTTGCATCGATGTTGTCCCTGTGGATCTTTTTGTCTGCAGCGGTATCGATATCTATCTCGTTTTCACGCCAACGAATCATGATGCCCAGTTGCCGGCGATTGGTGGCATCCGTGTCGCCTGGAGCCAGAAAAATCGTGGCATCCCCCACCGGCAGCGCGCGTTGCACTGCACGCCGCCAGTCAGCCACGTCGTATAGAGTAAGTTCAGTGCCGGTGCATGCCGCACTCGCGCAGTTCTTGGTGGGCGCCGTGACAGGGGTGGATGGGGTTGTCCATGCGCTGGCATAGCTACTGAGGCTCATCAGAGCGTTGGGGTGCGCTTTTAAGCGTTCGCTGAGATCTTCAGTCAACCGGATGGCCTGGGCTCGACGCACGGTCGTCTGGGTATCGCTCAGGGTTCGCATCTGTACACCTAGGATGCCCAGAATTCCCAGTGCGGCAATGACGATAGCGACAAGGGACTCAATCAGTGTGATACCGCGTTGGCATTTGTGCAGTGTGGTGGTCATGGTGATCAGCCGGTACATGGGACGGCTTCTTGAGGAATGACGCGAATACGGCCCCCGGAACTCATACAAAGGCCGCGTACGCCTGGATGGGAAATACTCTTACCCAACGGCACGAAGGTGAAGCTCAAATAAGGACCACTGACGAGACCCCAGCGATTGAGCGCAATCCCTGCGCCGCCGCTTATGAAGTTGACATGAACCCTGGCGGAAGATTCAATGCGCTGCAACACCGGTTCGGCAGCATCGCAGATACGGTTGCCGCTGGTGTCGTGGCATACCACCCAGCCACAATCCCAAGTGTCGGTATCAACAGCGCTGGAGCAGCCGTTGGTGTTGTTGGGAATTTTCTGAATAACCACTTGGCCACCACGTTTGATGGCCTCCGAGCGTGCGTAGTACAGCGTAGATTGGAGCTGTTCTACGGACTCGCGGACGCGCCACCCTTCAATCAGGGGAGTGAAGCTGGGTGCCGCCAAGGCCGCCAGTACACTCATGATGGCAACCACGACCATCAACTCCACGGCGGAGAAACCCGCAGAGGCTATTGACGGGGGGGAGGAGCTCAGCATGTATTTGCCCCTTTCTCTGTTTTGATTCGGCCTCCAGCACTGACGCATACACGCTGCGCATTGACGTCGTCGTCTGCCTTCCCATCAGGCTTAATCAAGAAGCCCGCTGCCACCGGAAGTGTGCCCCATCGGTCAACGGCAAGAACGTTGGCAGGAAATGTGATGCTTAGTCTTGGAGACGAGTTGGTTAGTTGCAGTAACTCGCTCGCCTCGTTGTTGCCGTTGCTGTTGGCATCAAAATACACAGCCCAGCCATTGTTACTATCCTGCACAATGCTGACGCCTCCGCCGCGCTTAATGGCTTCGGAGCGGGCAAAGTAGAGTGTGGATTGCAGCTCTTCCGTTGCCTGACGCACGCGCCAACGTTCGATCAGGGGAGTGAAGCTGGGGGCCGCCAGTGCGGCCAATACAGCAACGATGGCTACTACGACCATCAACTCAATGGCTGTGAAGCCGCGCTGTGCTCGAGAACTTGGAGTGATGAACTGCTTTCCTCGAGGTTGTAGTAGTGACGATGCATGCATGAGGCCATCTTATTAGCCTGCTGGCGCGGCAGGCTGATGCTGCTCGACCAATGGTGCTCGCATTGGGATGAGCGGTTTGCTACTTGCGCGTATACCCCCGGCAAGCCCCCGCGTTGTGCATGCCTTTGCATTCCCGGTACATCCGGCGATCACGCTGGGCGGGTGTCTCTTCGGAGCTGCTGCGCTGATAGGTGACTTTGCTAACGCTTTTCTTCTTGGAAGAGGTGTTGGCGGTGGTGGCGGTGGTGGCGGTGGTGGCGGTGGTGGCGGTGTCACTGGCAGAGCGCTTGGCCAGTGCGTAGCCAGGGCTTGTGATCAGGACCAAAGCGACGCCTGTGGCCAGCAAGGCATGGCGGACTGTGGTGTGTGAAAGGAAAGCGTCAAGTTGCGTCATGAGGGGGCTTTCAGGTGTGGGGCGGGAACCTAGGCGGGGCAAGAATTCCACGTGGGGGTTATAATCGACAAGTTTTGCATGGTGCAAGACGCACGCCTGCGGCCGTTCCAGCTGCTGGCGCAAGTAAAAACCAAGGCTCGGCAAGTCTGTCGAGACTCCATCAAGGAAAAATTATGATCGCATCCTCCATCAAGGCCGAAGTCGTCAAGGCCAATGCCCGTGCTGCCAACGACACTGGCAGTCCAGAAGTGCAAGTGGCCCTGCTGACGGCCCGCATCAACGAACTGACCCCTCACTTCAAGACGCACGCCAAGGACCACCACGGTCGCCGCGGCCTGCTGCGCATGGTGAGCCGCCGCCGCAAGCTGCTGGACTACCTGAAGGCCAAGGACGCTGACCGTTACACCGCGCTGATCGCCAAGCTGGGTCTGCGCAAGTAATCTTCATTGCATGCGAAAACGCCTGGGTTAGTCCGCTAGCTCAGGCGTTTTTTACTTCGGAGCCGCAAAACAGAGCGAAGCTGTGTCATTCCAATGGGGTTGCCGCCGCAGGGCGGCAGGCAGGCCCACTGGAATGGCATCGTGTTCTGAATTGCTCTCCGCCGCAGTCTGGTAGAGCGCTACCAGCTATTAAAAAAGGAGCTGAACATGAGCATTTTCAACAAAGTCACAAAGACCTTCCAATGGGGCGACAAGACCGTCGTCATGGAAACCGGCGAAATCGCACGCCAAGCCTCTGGCGCCGTGCTGGTGAACATTGATGACACCGTGGTGCTGGCCACCGTGGTGGCATCCAAGGGCGCCAAGCCCGGCCAGGACTTCTTCCCCCTGACGGTGGATTACATCGAGAAGACCTACGCCGCCGGCAAGATCCCCGGCAGCTTCTTCAAGCGCGAAGCGAAGCCCAGCGAGCACGAAACGCTGACCAGCCGCCTGATCGATCGCCCGATCCGCCCGCTGTTCCCCGAGGGTTTCTTCAACGAAGTGCATGTGGTGATCCACACGGTGTCGCTGAATCCCGAAGTGGATGCTGACATCGCTGCCCTCATCGCCACCAGTGCGGCGCTGGCCATCTCCGGTATCCCGTTCAACGGCCCCATCGGCGCCGCACGCGTGGGCTACATCAATGGCGAATACGTGCTCAACCCCGGCCAGACGGCGCGCAAGAGCTCGCAGATGGATCTGGTCGTGGCCGGCACCGAAGCCGCGGTGCTGATGGTCGAATCCGAAGCCCAGCAACTGTCCGAAGAAATCATGCTCGGCGCCGTGGTGTTTGGCCATGAGCAAGGCAATGTGGCCATCAACGCCATTCATGAACTGGTGCGCGATGCTGGCAAGCCCGTGTGGCAGTGGGAAGCGCCCGCCAAGGACGAAGCCCTGATCGCCAAGGTGGTTGCGCTGGCCGACGACAAGCTGCGCGCCGCCTACCAGATCCGCAACAAGCAGGCCCGCACCCAGGCCTGCCGCGAGTCCTACGCCGCCGTGATGGCCGCGCTCAAGGCCGATGGCGTCGAGTTCGATGCCGTGAAGGTCGAAGGCATGCTGTTCGACATCGAGGCGGGCATCGTGCGCAGCCAGATCCTGGCCGGCGAGCCCCGCATCGACGGCCGCGACACGCGCACTGTGCGCCCCATCGAAATCCGCAGCAGCGTGCTGCCGCGCGCCCATGGCTCGTCGCTGTTCACGCGTGGCGAAACCCAGGCGCTGGTCGTGACCACGCTGGGTACCGAGCGCGATGCGCAGCGCATCGACGCCCTGGCTGGCGAGTACGAAGACCGCTTCATGATGCACTACAACATGCCTCCCTTCGCCACGGGCGAAGTGGGCCGCATGGGTTCGACCAAGCGCCGCGAAATCGGCCACGGCCGCCTTGCCAAGCGTGCCCTGGTGGCTGTGCTGCCCACCAAGGAAGAATTTCCCTACACCATGCGCGTGGTGTCGGAAATCACCGAATCCAATGGCTCTTCGTCCATGGCTTCGGTCTGCGGCGGCTGCCTGTCCATGATGGACGCCGGCGTGCCCATGAAGGCCCACGTGGCGGGTATCGCCATGGGCCTGATCAAGGATGCCAACCGCTTCGCTGTGCTGACCGACATCCTGGGTGATGAGGATCACCTGGGCGACATGGACTTCAAGGTGGCGGGTACCACCGGCGGCATCACCGCGCTGCAGATGGACATCAAGATCCAGGGCATCACCAAGGAGATCATGCAGGTCGCCCTGGCGCAGGCCAAGGAAGCACGCATGCACATCCTGGGCAAGATGCAGGAAGCCATGGGCGAAGCCAAGACCGAGGTGTCCACCTTCGCGCCCAAGCTCTACACCATGAAGATCAACCCCGAGAAGATCCGCGACGTGATCGGCAAGGGCGGCGCCGTGATCCGTGCGTTGACCGAGGAAACGGGCTGCCAGATCAACATCGAGGAAGACGGCACCATCACCATCGCGGCCACCGACGCTGCCAAGGCGGACGAAGCCAAGAAGCGCATCGAGCAGATCACGGCCGAGGTCGAGATCGGCAAGATCTACGAAGGTCCCGTGACCAAGATCCTGGACTTCGGCGCGCTGATCAACCTGCTGCCCGGCAAGGATGGCCTGCTGCACATCAGCCAGATCGCCCACGAGCGTGTCGAGAAGGTGTCCGACTACCTGGCCGAAGGCCAGATCGTGAAGGTCAAGGTCATGGAGACCGATGAGAAGGGCCGCATCAAACTGTCGATGAAGGTGCTGGCCGACCGCCCGGCGGGTGGCAGCGATCGTCCTGCTCCCGCGGAGCGCGGTGACCGTGAGCCTCGCCGTGACCAAGGGCGCGACGGCGGCCGCCAGCCGGCGGAGCAGCAACAACAACAGCAATCTCTGCCTTCGGACAACGGTTCCGGGCAGATCGTGGGCTGAGTTGGTGATTTGCTATTGATTTTGTAGCTGCTGGCGCCTGTGAAAAGGGCGTTGGCAATCAAAATCACTCAAACAAACCAACCAACTGTCCAAGGAATAGCAACATGCGTGCTGTCGAGGTCACATCCTTTGGTGGGCCGGAGGTGTTGCAGCTGGGGGAACGCCCCATGCCGCAGCCGGGCGCCGGCGAGTTGCTGATCCGTGTTGCCGCCAGCGGGATCAACCGCCCTGACGTGCTGCAGCGACTGGGGCACTATGCTCCGCCGCCCGGCACCTCGGACCTGCCGGGCCTGGAGGTCGCGGGCGTGGTGGAGTCGGGTGATCCTGCTGCCATGGCGCAGGCGGGCATTGGCGTGGGCGACCGCGTCTGTGCCTTGGTGGCGGGCGGGGGGTATGCGCAGTGGTGCGTGGCACCTGTCGCGCAGTGCCTGCCCGTGCCCGAGGGCTTGAGCGACGTCGAGGCGGCATCGTTGCCGGAAACGTTCTTTACCGTGTGGAGCAACGTCTTCGACCGGGGGCGTCTGCAGGCGGGCGAAAGCCTGCTGGTCCAGGGGGGCACCAGCGGCATTGGCGTGACTGCCATACAGCTGGCGCGGGCGTTCGGAGCGACCGTCATTGCCACGGCGGGCAGCGACGACAAGTGCGCGGCCTGTCTGCAGTTGGGGGCCCACCATGCCATCAACTACAAGACGCAGGACTTCGTGGCGGAAGCAAAGCGCATCACGCAGGCCAAGGGCGTGGACGTGGTGCTGGACATGGTCGCTGGCGACTATGTGGCGCGCGAGGTGGAGTGCGTGGCCGAAGACGGGCGCATCGTCATCATCGCGGTGCAGGGTGGTGTCAAGAGTGACTTCAATGCGGGCCTGGTGCTGCGGCGCCGGCTTACCATCACGGGTTCCACCCTGCGCCCGCGTCCCGTGGCATTCAAGGGCGCCATCGCCCGCGCGTTGCGCGAGCATGTGTGGCCCTTGCTGGCGCAGGGGAGGGTGCGTCCCGTCATCCACAGCACGTTTGCCGCGGCGGATGCCGCCAAGGCCCATGCCCTGATGGAGTCGAACCAGCACATCGGCAAGATTGTTTTGACGTGGTGACCATGAACAGCAAGAAAAAACTCATCGCAGGCAACTGGAAGATGAACGGCAGCCTGGCTGCCAACGATGCCTTGTTGAAAGGCATCATTGCCGGCCTTGAGGGCGCGGCCTGCGACGTCGCTGTCGCCGTGCCTGCTCCGTATCTGGCGCAGGCGCAGTCCGTCGCGTTCGGATCCGTGGTGGCGATTGCCGCCCAGGATGTGTCGCAGCACGATGCAGGGGCGTACACCGGCGAGGTCTCGGCTGCCATGCTGAAGGAATTTGGCGTGCGCTATGCGCTGGTGGGGCACTCGGAGCGCCGCCAGTACCATGGGGAAACCGATGTCGCCGTTGCCGAAAAGGCGCAGCGGGCACTGGCCGCGGGCATCACGCCCATTGTCTGTGTCGGCGAGACCCTGCAGGAGCGCGAGGCCGGCCAGACCGAGGCCGTGGTCAAGCGCCAGCTGGCGGCGGTGATCCATCTCAATGGCCATTGCATCAGCGAAGTGGTGGTGGCATACGAACCGGTCTGGGCGATCGGCACGGGCCGCACGGCCACGCCCGAACAGGCGCAGGCCGTGCACGCGGTGCTGCGTGCGCAGCTGTCTGCGGCCAGCGAGCACGCCGACCGCATCCGCCTGCTGTACGGCGGCAGCATGAATGCCGTCAATGCGGCGCAATTGCTTGCGCAGCCTGACATCGATGGCGGCCTCGTCGGGGGGGCATCGCTGAAGGTGCCCGATTTCCTGCAAATTATTGCGGCTGCCCGTTGAGGCGGCCCTTCCAGCTATTCAATCAGGAGTGAACAGAGAATGAACGTGATCGTGAATGTGGTTTTGGCGGTGCAGATGCTGACGGCCCTGGGGATGATTGGCCTGATCCTTGTCCAGCATGGCAAGGGTGCGGACATGGGGGCGGCATTTGGCAGCGGCAGTTCCGGAAGCCTGTTCGGCGCCAGCGGCAGTGCCAATTTCCTGTCGCGCACCACGGCAGTCCTGGCTGCGGTGTTTTTTGTCGCAACGCTGGCGTTGGCCTACTTTGGCAATGCGCGTCCCGCCAGTTCGGGCAGCGTGCTGGAAAGCCCGGCTGCTGCAGTGCCCGCGGGTGCTCCTGCGGCCTCGGCTTCGGATGCTGTTGTGGCTCCTGCGGTGCCCGCTTCAGGCGCCGCGCAGATCCCCACCAAATAATCTGCACTAAATTGGGCTTCGTAAGCCGAAGCAGGGTTTTTCCGGAGTAGAATTCTGGATTGTCTGGAAAGCCAAAACCGCAAGGTTCCTCATGCCATCCAGATGCAAAAAACAGCCGTCGTGGTGAAATTGGTAGACACGCTATCTTGAGGGGGTAGTGGCGAAAGCTGTGCGAGTTCGAGTCTCGCCGACGGCACCAAAACAAAGGCCTGCCTGCATGACCCGGCTCGGGTCCTGACGGGCAAGGCCACAGCGGTGAGCACATCCTCAAGATGAACCTCGATCAGTACCTCCCCGTCCTTTTGTTCATCTTGGTCGGCATCGCCGTCGGCGTTGTCCCCCTTGTCCTCGGCTACATACTGGGCCCCAACCGCCCGGATGCCGCGAAGAACTCCCCCTACGAATGTGGCTTTGAAGCCTTCGAGGATGCGCGCATGAAGTTTGACGTGCGCTACTACCTCGTGGCCATTCTCTTCATTCTTTTCGATCTCGAAATCGCATTTCTCTTCCCATGGGCGGTGACGCTGCATGAGGTGGGTATCGCCGGCTTCGTGGCCGTCGTGATTTTCCTGGCCATCCTGGTCGTGGGCTTTGCCTACGAGTGGAAAAAGGGTGCCCTGGATTGGGAATGAGCGGGCCTCAACAAGGATGATGCAATGATTGAAGGCGTGATGAAGGAAGGCTTCATCACCACGAGCTATGACTCCGTGGTGAATTGGGCCAAGACGGGCTCTCTGTGGCCCATGACTTTTGGCCTGGCGTGCTGTGCGGTGGAGATGATGCATGCCGCCGCCGCGCGCTATGACATCGGCCGCTTCGGTGCGGAGGTGTTTCGTGCCAGCCCCCGCCAGTCCGATCTGATGATCGTGGCCGGCACGCTGTGCAACAAGATGGCGCCCGCCCTGCGCAAGGTGTACGACCAGATGTCGGAGCCCCGTTGGGTGCTGTCGATGGGTTCGTGCGCCAACGGCGGCGGCTACTACCACTACAGCTATTCCGTGGTGCGCGGCTGCGACCGCATCGTGCCCGTGGACGTGTACGTGCCCGGCTGCCCGCCCACTGCCGAAGCGCTGATCTACGGGATCATCCAGCTGCAGCAGAAGATACGCCGCACCAACACCATTGCTCGCGTCTGAAGGGTTGATGATGACTGCTGTTGCCATTTGGCCCGAAAACCTCAAAGACAACATTGCCGCGGCGTTGGGCGCGAAAGTGCGCCAGATCACGGTGGCCCTGGATGAGGTCACGGTGGTCGTTGCCGCCGCCGACTACCTCGATGCCATGCGCCTCCTGCGTGATGCGGAGGGTTGCCGTTTCGAACAGCTGATCGATTTGTGCGGCGTGGACTATTCCGCCTATGCAGACGCAGTGAACGAGGGAGCCCGCTATTGTGTGGTCTCGCACCTGCTGTCCGTGAGCCTGAACCAGCGCCTGCGCGTGAAGGTGTTCTGCGCGGATGACGATTTCCCTGTGGTGGCTTCGGTCTCCGATCTCTGGAACTCGGCCAACTGGTACGAGCGCGAGGCGTTCGACCTTTTTGGCATCGTGTTCGACGGCCACAACGACCTGCGCCGCATCCTGACCGACTACGGCTTCATCGGCCACCCCTTCCGCAAGGACTTCCCGCTGTCCGGCCACGTCGAGATGCGCTACGACGCAGAGCAGCGCCGGGTGGTCTACGAGCCGGTGTCGATCGAGCCGCGCGAGATCACGCCGCGCATCATCCGCGAAGACAAGTACGGAGGCCTGCACTAAGGCGCCCCGCGCCCCACGTGACCCACCATGGCTGAAATCAAGAACTACTCCCTGAACTTCGGACCGCAGCACCCTGCAGCGCACGGCGTGTTGCGCCTGGTGCTCGAGCTCGACGGCGAAGTCGTCCAGCGTGCCGACCCGCACATCGGCCTGCTGCACCGCGCCACCGAAAAGCTGGCCGAGCACAAGACCTACATCCAGTCGCTGCCCTACATGGACCGCCTGGACTACGTGTCCATGATGTGCAACGAGCACGCCTACTGCCTGGCCATCGAAAAGCTGCTGGGCCTGGAAGTGCCTGTCCGCGCCCAGTACATCCGCGTGATGTTCTCCGAGATCACGCGCCTGCTGAACCACCTGATGTGGCTGGGTTCGCACGGCAACGACTGCGGCAGCTCCACCATCCTGATCTACACCTTCCGCGAGCGCGAAGACCTGTTTGACATGTACGAAGCCGTCTCCGGCGCGCGCATGCACGCGGCGTACTTCCGTCCGGGCGGCGTGTACCGCGACCTGCCGGATTCCATGCCGCAGTACAAGGTCAGCAAGATCAAGAACGCCAAGGCCCTGGAGGCCATGAACAAGAACCGCCAAGGTTCCATGCTCGACTTCATCGACGACTTCACGCAGCGCTTCCCCGCCTGTGTGGATGAGTACGAAACCCTGCTGACCGACAACCGCATCTGGAAGCAGCGCACCGTCGGCATCGGCGTGGTGCCCCCGGAGCGCGCGCTGAACCTGGGCATGACCGGCCCCATGCTGCGGGGCTCAGGCATTGCCTGGGACCTGCGCAAGACGCAGCCCTACGACGTCTATGACCGCATGGACTTCGACGTGCCCGTGGGCAAGACGGGTGACTGCTACGACCGCTACCTCGTGCGCGTGCAGGAAATGCGCGAGTCCAACCGCATCATCAAGCAGTGCGTGGACTGGCTGCGTGCCAATCCCGGCCCGGTCATCACCGACAACCACAAGGTGGCTGCGCCCGACCGTGAATCCATGAAGTCCAACATGGAAGAGCTGATCCACCATTTCAAGCTCTTCACCGAAGGTTTCCATGTGCCCGAGGGCGAGGCCTATGCCGCCGTCGAGCATCCCAAGGGCGAGTTCGGCATCTACCTGGTGAGTGACGGGGCCAACAAGCCCTACCGCCTGAAGATCCGTGCGCCGGGCTTCGCCCACTTGGCCACGCTCGATGAAATGGCCCGCGGCCACATGATCGCCGACGCGGTGGCCATCATCGGCACCATGGATATCGTGTTCGGAGAGATTGACCGATGAGTACGACCGAATCGAAGAACCAGACCGCTGGCGCCACCGCCATCACCGAGACGACGCTTGCCCGTTTTGCGCGCGAAGTCGCCAAGTACCCCCCCGAGCAGAAGCAGTCGGCCGTGATGGCCTGCCTGTCCATCGTGCAGCAGGAGCAGGGCTGGGTCAGTGTCGAGAGCGAGGCCGTGATCGCCGAGTACCTCGGCATGGCCCAGATCGCGGTGCACGAAGTCACCACGTTCTACAACATGTACAACCAGCAGCCGACGGGCAAGTACAAGCTCAACGTCTGCACCAACCTGCCTTGCCAGCTGCGCGACGGCCAGAAGGCGCTGCACCACCTCGAGAAGAAGCTCGGCGTGGCCATGGGCGAGACCACTTCCGACGGCCTGTTCACGCTGCAGCAGTGCGAATGCCTGGGTGCCTGTGCCGATGCGCCCGTGATGCTGGTCAACGACCGCACCATGTGCAGTTTCATGGACAACGACAAGCTTGACCAGCTTGTGGATGGCCTGCGCGCTGCGGAAGGACAAGCATGACCACCGCCGCACAGATCCTCTCGCAGTTCCAGGCCACCGGCGTCCAGACCTGCTTCCACGACCGCCACATCAACCCGCAGATCTATGCGGGCCTGGACGGCACGAACTGGAGCCTCAAGGACTACGAAGCGCGTGGCGGCTACGCCGCGCTGCGCAAGATCCTGGCGCAGGGCGAAGGCGAAGGCCTCACCCAGGACCAGGTGATCGCCACCGTCAAGGAATCGGGCCTGCGCGGCCGTGGCGGCGCGGGCTTCCCCACCGGCCTCAAGTGGAGCTTCATGCCCCGCTCGTTCCCGGGCCAGAAGTACCTGGTGTGCAACTCCGACGAAGGCGAGCCGGGCACCTGCAAGGACCGCGACATCCTGCAGTTCAACCCGCACATCGTCATCGAGGGCATGATCATCGCGGCTTACGCGATGGGCATCTCCGTGGGCTATAACTACATCCACGGCGAAATCTTCCAGACCTACGACCGTTTTGAAGAAGCGCTTGAAGAGGCACGCGCCGCAGGCTACCTGGGCGACAAGATCCTGGGCAGCAACTTCAGCTTCCAGCTGCATGCCGCGCACGGCTTCGGCGCCTATATCTGCGGCGAAGAGACCGCGCTGCTCGAATCGCTGGAAGGCAAGAAGGGCCAGCCGCGCTTCAAGCCGCCGTTCCCGGCCAGCTTCGGCCTGTACGGCAAGCCCACCACCATCAATAACACCGAGACCTTCGCGGCCGTGCCGTGGATCATCCGCAACGGCGGTGCTGCCTATCTTGAATGCGGCAAGCCCAACAACGGCGGCACCAAGATCTTCTCGGTCTCGGGCGACGTGGAAAAGCCCGGCAACTACGAAGTGCCCCTGGGCACGCCCTTCGCCAAGCTGCTCGAACTCGCTGGTGGCGTGCGCAAGGGCCGCCAGCTCAAGGCCGTGATTCCCGGCGGCTCGTCCGCACCGGTGCTGCCGGCTTCCATCATCATGGAATGCACGATGGACTACGACTCCATCGCCAAGGCCGGCTCCATGCTGGGCTCGGGCGCGGTCATCGTGATGGACGACTCCCGCAGCATGGTCGAGAGCCTGCTGCGCCTGTCCTATTTTTACTCGCACGAGTCCTGCGGCCAGTGCACGCCGTGCCGCGAAGGCACGGGCTGGATGTGGCGCGTGATCGACCGGATCCAGCATGGCCAGGGGCGCGATGGCGACCTGAACCTGCTCAATTCGGTGGCGGACAACATCCAGGGCCGCACCATTTGCGCACTGGGTGACGCAGCGGCCATGCCGGTGCGCGCCATGATCAAGCACTTCCGTCCGGAATTCGAAGCGCTGATCCGCCAAGAGAAGACCCCGCAGGCTTCCGCCTCCGCCTGATCGCGAGAAACGCATATGGTTGAAATCGAACTCGACGGGCAGAAGGTAGAAGTCGCCGAAGGCTGCATGGTGATGCATGCAGCCGAAAAGGCCGGCACCTACATTCCCCATTTCTGCTATCACAAGAAGCTCTCCATCGCCGCCAATTGCCGCATGTGCCTGGTGGACGTGGAGAAGGCCCCCAAGCCCATGCCCGCCTGCGCCACGCCGGTCACGCAGGGCATGATCGTGCGCACCAAGAGCGACAAGGCCATCAAGGCCCAGCAGTCGGTCATGGAATTCCTGCTGATCAACCACCCGCTGGATTGCCCCATCTGCGACCAGGGCGGCGAGTGCCAGCTGCAGGATCTGGCCGTGGGCTACGGCGGTTCCTCCTCGCGCTACGAGGAAGAAAAGCGCGTGGTCTTCCACAAGGATGTGGGCCCGCTGATCTCCATGGAGGAGATGAGCCGCTGCATCCACTGCACTCGCTGCGTGCGCTTCGGCCAGGAAGTCGCCGGCGTGATGGAACTCGGGATGATCCACCGCGGCGAGCACTCCGAGATCACCACCGTGGCGGGCGATACCGTGGATTCCGAGCTGTCGGGCAACATGATCGACATCTGCCCCGTGGGCGCGCTCACGAGCAAGCCGTTCCGCTACAGCGCCCGCACCTGGGAACTGTCGCGCCGCCGCTCCGTCAGCCCGCACGACTCCACCGGTGCCAACCTCATCGTGCAGGTCAAGAACCACAAGGTCATGCGTGTCGTTCCGTTCGAGAACGAAGCCGTCAACGAATGCTGGATCGCCGACCGTGATCGCTTCTCGTACGAATCGCTCAACAGCGACGAGCGGCTGACCCAGCCCATGCTCAAGCAGGGCGGTGTCTGGAAGACCGTCGACTGGCAGACCGCGCTCGAATACGTGGCCAACGGCTTGAAGAACATCAAGAACGACCATGGTGCCCACAGCATCGGTGCTCTGGTGAGCCCGCACAGCACGGTCGAAGAGCTGTACCTGGCTGGCGCGCTGGTGCGTGGTCTGGGCAGCGACAACATCGACTATCGCCTGCGCAACGCCGAGTTCGCCGCGCCCGAAGGCATTCGCTGGCTCGGTACGTCCATCGCCACGCTGTCCACGCTGCAGCGCGTCCTGGTGGTGGGCTCCAACCTGCGCAAGGACCATCCGCTGTTCGCGCAGCGCATCCGCCAGGCTGCGCGCCAAGGCTGCCAGGTCAGCGTGGTCGACTCGGCCCTGGTCGATTGGGCCATGCCCGTGAAGCACTCCCTGCTGCAAGGCGCCGGTCAGTGGCTGCAGGCGCTGGGCACCATCGCCGCTGCCGTGGCACAGGAAAAGGGCACGGCCGCACCCGCAGGTTCCGGTGATCCCACCGAAGCCTCCCTGGTCATCGCCCGCTCATTGCTGGGCGGCGAACGCAAGGCCGTACTGCTGGGCAATGCCGCAGCGCACCATGCCCAGGCAACCCAGCTGCTGGCGCTTGCCAACTGGATTGGTGAACAAACCGGGGCAACCGTCGGCTACCTGACGGAAGCCGCCAACACCGTGGGTGCGCAATTCGCCGGCGCCCATCCCGTGAACGGAGGCCTGAATGCAGGCCAGATGCTGGCGGGTGGACTGAAGGCGGCCTTGCTGCTCAATACCGAGCCTGTCCATGACTCTGCAGCCGGCCTGCAGGCCGCCACGGCCCTGGGAGGGGCGGAGATGGTGGTGACCTTGAGCCCGTTCAAGGCCAATATGGAATTCAGTGATGTGCTGCTGCCGGTGGCGCCGTTCACGGAAACCTCGGGCAGCTTCATCAATGCGGAAGGCCGCCTGCAGGGTTTCCATGCCGTGGTGCGTCCTCTGGGCGATACCCGTCCGGCCTGGAAGGTGCTGCGCGTGCTGGCCAATCTGCTGGGCGTGCCGGGTTTTGATTTCGAGACGTCGCAGGATGTGCTGGCCCGCGCCACGAATGCGCCTGCTGGCACCTTCGCGCAGGTCCCGGCCGCTCAATTGTCGAATGCCGTGAGCGCTGCTGTCCCTGTCGCCACCGCAGTGGTGGGCGAGCCCGTGGTGGCCTCGATCTATCAACTGGACGGCCTGGTGCGCCGTTCCACGTCGCTGCAGCTGACCGCCGACGCGCGCTTGGCACGCGAAGGAGTGGCAGCATGATCGACGCGATCTACAACGCGGGCCTGAACCTGCTTTCCTTTGGCTGGTGGACCGGAGTGGTCTGGCCGGTGCTCTGGATCCTGCTCAAGATCGTCTGCATTCTGGCGCCCCTGATGGGGGCGGTGGCCTATCTCACGCTGTGGGAGCGCAAGCTCCTGGGCTTCATGCAGGTGCGCCATGGCCCCAACCGGGTCGGCCCGCTCGGGTTGCTGCAACCCATCGCGGACGCCTTGAAGCTGCTGACCAAGGAAATCATTCAGCCTACTGCCGCCAGCAAAGGGCTCTTCGTGCTGGGGCCGGTCATGGCGATCATGCCCGCGCTGGCTGCCTGGGTGGCGATTCCGTTCGGCCCGGACGTGGCATTGGCCAATGTCAACGCCGGCCTGCTGCTGGTGATGGCCATTACCTCCATCGAGGTGTACGGCGTGATCATTGCCGGCTGGGCATCGAACTCCAAGTACGCCTTCCTGGGCGCACTGCGGGCGTCCGCGCAGATGGTGAGCTATGAAATCGCCATGGGTTTTTGCTTCCTGGTGGTGATCATGGTTTCGGGCAGCATGAACCTGACCGAGATCGTGATGTCCCAGTCCCGCGGCATGGCCTCTAACATGGGCCTGGGCTTCCTGTCCTGGAACTGGTTGCCATTGCTGCCCATCTTCCTGGTCTACCTGATCTCGGGTGTGGCTGAGACGAACCGCCATCCGTTCGACGTGGTGGAAGGCGAAGCCGAAATCGTGGCGGGCCACATGGTGGAGTACTCCGGCATGGGTTTCGCGATCTTCTTCCTGGCGGAATACGCGAGCATGTGGCTGGTGTCCATCCTGGCCGCCCTCATGTTCCTGGGCGGCTGGCTGCCTCCGGTGGATTTCCTCTCGTTCATTCCCGGCTGGATCTGGCTCGGGATCAAGACATTCCTTGTGGTGTCCATGTTCATCTGGATCCGGGCGACTTTCCCCCGCTTCCGTTATGACCAGATCATGCGTCTGGGTTGGAAGATCTTCATTCCGGTCACGCTGGTGTGGCTGCTGATCGTCGGCGGGTGGTTGCTCTCGCCTTGGAATATCTGGAAATAAGCGGGGACACAAATGACTGCTGTTGCTGCTGCTGCACCTTTCTCGTTCAAGGATTTCTTCAAGAGCTTCATGCTCGTGGAACTGCTCAAGGGCATGGCCCTCACGGGGCGCTACGCCTTTCGCCGCAAGGTGACCGTGCAGTTCCCAGAAGAGAAGACCCCCTTGTCGCCACGTTTTCGTGGCCTGCACGCCTTGCGCCGTTATGAGAATGGCGAAGAGCGCTGCATCGCCTGCAAGCTGTGCGAGGCCGTGTGCCCCGCCATGGCCATCACCATTGAGTCGGACGTGCGCGACGATGGCTCCCGCCGCACCACGCGCTACGACATCGACCTGACCAAGTGCATCTTCTGCGGCTTCTGCGAAGAAAGCTGCCCGGTGGACTCGATCGTCGAGACGCACATTTTTGAGTACCACGGCGAAAAGCGTGGCGATCTGTATTTCACGAAGGACATGCTCCTGGCCGTGGGCGACCGGTACGAAGGTGAAATCGCGGCAGCCAAGGCTGCGGACGCCAAGTACCGCTGAGCGGTGCTGGGTTCAGCCTCTTTGCCAGACTTTCTATAAAGACCCGATTCATGGACGCCAAGACAGGTTTCTTCTACCTCTTCTCGGTCGTGCTGCTGTTCGCAGCCTTCCGGGTGATCACCGCGCGCAATCCCGTGCACGCGGTGCTCTACCTCATCCTCGCGTTCTCGCAGGCCGCCGCCGTCTGGCTGCTGCTCAAGGCCGAGTTCCTGGCCATTGCGCTCGTGCTGGTGTACCTGGGCGCGGTGATGGTGCTTTTCCTCTTCGTCGTGATGATGCTGGACATCCACATCGACACGGTGCGCAAGGGGTTCTGGAAGCACTTTCCCCTGGCCGCCACGGTGGGCGCACTGATCGCGCTCGAAATGGCCGCGGTGCTGATGGGTGGCTTCCGGGGCATGGATGAGCCCAAGGCTGTCGCCACGGCGGTGAATGCGGCGGGCCAGGTCGTCCAGTATTCGAACACCAAGGCGCTGGGCAAGCTGCTCTACACCGAGTATCTCTATCCCGTGGAAATCGCGGCCGTGATCCTGCTGGTGGCGATGATTGCCGCCATTGCCCTGACGCTGCGCCAGCGCAAGGACAGCAAGGCGATCAATCCGTCCGTACAGATCCGCGTGCGCGCCAGCGACCGCCTCGAAGTGGTCAAGGTTGTCGCCACCCAGAAGGCTGAGGCGCCAGCGCCTGCAGAGGCTGTCGCCGAGGAGAAAAAAGCATGACGCTGACATTGGGCCACTTTCTCTCGCTGGGTGCGATGCTGTTCGCGCTGGCGGTGATCGGCATCTTCCTCAATCGCAAGAACCTGATTGTGCTGCTGATGGCGATCGAGTTGATGCTGCTCGCGGTCAACATGAACTTCGTGGCGTTCTCCCACTACCTGGGCGACATGCATGGACAGGTGTTCGTGTTCTTCATCCTGACCGTGGCAGCGGCCGAATCGGCGATCGGCCTGGCCATCCTGGTGCTGTTGTTCCGCAACAAGTCCAGCATCAACGCGGAAGACCTCAACACCCTCAAGGGTTGATGAGCCACCTGTATTCCCAAGGTTCTCAAGAATGAGTCAAACCCTCTCTGCTTCAACGCTCCTGGCCGTGCCGCTGGCTCCGCTGGCGGGCGCCTTGCTGGCCGGCATCTTCGGTACGACCTTTGGTGGTAACTGGATTGGCCGCCGCCTAAGCCACACCCTGACCATCCTGGGCGTGCTCGTGGCCTTCGTCCTGTCGGCCATGACGCTCAAGAGTGTTGCGCTGGATGGCGCCCGTTTCAACGAAACGCTGTACACCTGGATGGTGGTCGGCGGCCTCAAGATGGAAGTCGGCTTCCTGATCGACAGCCTCACGGCCATGATGATGGTGGTGGTGACCTTCGTGTCGCTGATGGTGCACATCTACACGATCGGCTACATGGAAGAGGACGACGGCTACAACCGCTTCTTCGCGTACATCTCCCTGTTCACGTTCTCCATGCTCATGCTGGTCATGAGCAACAACCTGCTGCAGCTGTTCTTCGGCTGGGAAGCCGTGGGCTTGGTGTCCTACCTGCTGATCGGTTTCTGGTTCAACAAGCCCAGCGCGATCTTCGCCAACATGAAGGCCTTCCTGGTCAACCGCGTGGGGGACTTCGGCTTCATCCTGGGCATCGGCCTCATCGCGGCCTACGCAGGCACGCTGAACTACGGCGAAGTGTTTGCCAAGTCGGGTGAGCTCGGCGGCCTGGCTTTCCCCGGCACCGACTGGATGCTGATCACCGTGATCTGCATCTGCCTGTTCATCGGTGCGATGGGCAAGTCCGCCCAGTTCCCGCTGCACGTCTGGCTGCCCGACTCGATGGAAGGCCCGACCCCCATCTCGGCACTGATCCACGCGGCCACCATGGTGACGGCCGGCATCTTCATGGTGGCGCGCATGTCGCCCCTGTTCGAGCTGTCGGATACCGCCCTGAACTTCATCCTGGTGATCGGGGCCATCACGGCGCTGTTCATGGGTTTCCTGGGCATCATCCAGAACGACATCAAGCGCGTGGTGGCCTACTCCACGCTGTCGCAGCTCGGGTACATGACCGTGGCGCTGGGTGCGTCGGCCTATTCGGTCGCCGTGTTCCACCTGATGACCCACGCGTTCTTCAAGGCGCTGCTGTTCCTCGGTGCCGGCTCGGTCATCATGGGCATGCACCACAACCAGGACATCCGCTGGATGGGCGGCGTGCGCAAGTACATGCCCATCACCTGGATCACCTCGCTGCTGGGTTCGCTCGCGCTGATCGGCACCCCGCTGTTCGCGGGCTTCTATTCCAAGGACAGCATCATCGAGGCGGTCCATTTCAGCCATCTGCCCGCGGCCGGTTTTGCGCACTTCGCCGTGCTGGCGGGTGTATTCATCACGGCGTTCTATTCGTTCCGCATGTACTTCCTGGTTTTCCATGGCAAGGAGCGCTACGACCAGAATCCTGATGCGCACCATGATGACCACCATGGCCATGACGATCA
The DNA here is from genome assembly GCF_058798375.1 of Acidovorax sp. GW823-FHT01C06. Lineage (NCBI taxonomy): Bacteria > Pseudomonadati > Pseudomonadota > Betaproteobacteria > Burkholderiales > Comamonadaceae > Acidovorax > Acidovorax sp. GW823-FHT01C06. Next base: position 222,581 of record NZ_JBXAKN010000002.1, on the reverse strand, counting down.
CCATCACGAGCCCCACGAATCGCCCTGGGTGGTGACCGTGCCTCTGGTGCTGCTGGCCATTCCGTCGGTGGTGGTGGGTTTCATGTTCATCCAGCCCATGCTGTTCGGCGACTTCTTCAAGAACGTGATCTTTGTCGATGCGGTCAAGCATCCGGCTATGGCGAAACTGGCTGAAATTTTCCACGGTCCGGTGGCCATGGCGGTGCACGGACTGCAGACCGCGCCGTTCTGGCTGGCGCTCGCTGGCGTGGTTGCTTCGTACTACATGTACATGGTCAACCCCGCGCTGCCGGCCGGCATCAAGGCCCGCGTGCAGCCCCTGTACACGCTGCTGGAGAACAAGTACTACCTCGACTGGATCAACGAGAACATCCTGGCCCGCGGCGCGCGTGCCCTGGGCGTCGGCCTGTGGAAGGGTGGCGATCAGGCCATCATCGACGGGGCCCTCGTGAATGGCTCCTGGAAGCTGGTGCGCGGGGTTTCCGGCATCGTCCGCTGGATGCAGTCGGGCTTCATCTTCCACTATGCGCTGGTGATGATTCTGGGTGTCTTCGCATTGATGACCTGGTTTGTCTGGGGCGATGCTTTCTTGCAGCTCATCAAATAAGGAAAACAACAAATGGGTCTGTTGAGTCTTGCAATCTGGACACCGATTGCCTTCGGTGTGCTGCTGCTGGCCATTGGGCGGGATGAGCATGCCCGCGCGGTGCGGTGGCTGGCGCTGGTCGGGGCCGTGATCGGCTTCCTGGTGACCTTGCCCCTGTACGATGGCTTCAAGCTGGGCACGGCGGCGATGCAGTTTGTCGAGAAGGCCGCCTGGATCGAGCGCTTCAATGTCCACTACCACCTGGGCGTGGATGGCATTTCGTTCTGGTTCGTGCCGCTGACGGCTTTCATCACCGTCATCGTGGTGGTGGCTTCCTGGGAATCCATCACCGAGCGCGTGAACCAGTACATGGGCGCGTTCCTGATCCTGTCAGGCCTCATGGTCGGAGTGTTCACGGCGCTGGACGGCATGCTGTTCTACGTGTTCTTCGAAGCCACGCTGATCCCCATGTACCTGATCATCGGGATCTGGGGCGGCCCCAACAAGATCTACGCGGCGTTCAAGTTCTTCCTGTACACGCTGCTTGGCTCGCTGCTGATGCTGATCGCGCTGATCTTCCTGTACAACCAGTCGGGTGGCAGCTTCGACATCGCGACGTGGCACCAGCTGCCATTGAGCGGCCGCGCGCAGACGCTGCTGTTCTTCGCCTTCTTCGCGGCCTTCGCCGTGAAGGTGCCCATGTGGCCAGTGCATACCTGGCTGCCCGATGTGCACGTGGAAGCCCCCACCGGCGGCTCGGCGGTGCTGGCCGCCATCATGCTCAAGCTCGGTGCCTACGGTTTCCTGCGGTTTTCGATGCCCATCGCTCCCGACGCTTCGCGCGAATGGGCGTGGCTGATGATCGCGCTGTCGCTGATCGCGGTGATCTATGTGGGCCTGGTGGCCATGGTCCAGAAGGACATGAAGAAGCTGGTGGCCTACTCGTCGGTGGCGCACATGGGCTTCGTGACCCTGGGTTTTTTCATCTTCAACGACCTGGGCGTCTCCGGCGGCCTGGTGCAGATGATTGCCCACGGCTTCGTCTCGGGTGCCATGTTCCTGTCCATCGGCGTGCTGTACGACCGCGTGCACTCGCGTGAAATCGCGGCCTACGGCGGCGTGGTCAACACCATGCCCAACTTCACGGCCTTCGCGCTGCTGTTCGCCATGGCCAACTGCGGCCTTCCGGGCACCGCCGGTTTCGTCGGCGAATGGATGGTGATCCTGGGGGCCGTCAAGGCCAACTTCTGGATCGGCCTAGCAGCCGCCACGGCGTTGATTTTTGGCGCCGCCTACACGCTGTGGATGTTCAAGCGGGTGTACCTGGGACCTGTCGGCAACGACAACGTCAAGGGCCTTACCGATATCGACAGCCGCGAGTTCCTGGTGCTTGCACTGCTGGGCATCGCCGTGCTGGCCATGGGCTTGTACCCGCGCCCCTTCACCGATGTGATGGACACCTCGGTGGCCGAACTGCTCAAGCATGTCGCGCTGTCCAAGCTGAACTGACCAGACTGAACTGAGAGATTCGAGATGATTGACAACATCAGCTGGCTCGCGATTTACCCCGAAATCGTGCTATTGACCATGGCCTGCGTGATCGCGCTGGTCGATCTGGGCGTGCACAGCGCACGCCGCACGGGCACCTATGTGCTGACCCTGCTCACGCTGGCCGTGGTGGCGGCATTGCAGGCCATGTACGCCAGCAGCGGCAACACCTTCTACGGCTTTGGCAACATGGTGGTCAGCGACGCCATGGGCAACTGGCTCAAGTGCTTCGCCACCGTGGCGATGATGATCACGCTGGTCTACGGCCGTCCCTATGCGGCGGACCGCGGCATGATGCGTGGCGGCGAGATGTTCACGCTGTCGATGTTTGCGCTGCTGGGCATGTTCATCATGATCTCGGGCAACAACTTCCTCGTGATCTACCTGGGCCTGGAACTCCTGACCCTGTCGAGCTACGCCCTGGTGGCCTTGCGCCGCGACAACGCCACGGCGACGGAAGCGGCGATGAAGTACTTCGTGCTCGGCGCCATGGCCAGCGGTTTCCTGCTGTACGGCCTGTCCATGATCTACGGTGCCACGGGTTCGCTCGACATCGGCCAGGTGTTCAAGGCGGTCAATTCGGGCCAGATCCGCCATCAGGTGCTGGTCTTCGGCCTGGTGTTCGTGGTGGCTGGCCTGGCCTTCAAGCTGGGCGTGGTGCCGTTCCACATGTGGATTCCCGACGTGTACCAGGGTGCCCCCACGGCCGTCACGCTCATGATCGGTGGTGCGCCCAAGCTGGCAGCCTTCGCGATCACGATCCGCCTGCTGGTGGACGGCCTGCTGCCCCTGGCCATCGACTGGCAGCAGATGCTCGCGGTGCTGGCCATCGGCTCGCTGCTCGTGGGCAACCTGGCCGCCATCGCGCAGACCAACCTCAAGCGCATGCTGGCCTACTCCACGATCTCGCAGATGGGCTTCGTGCTGCTGGGCCTGATGTCGGGTGTGGTGAATGGCAATGTGGATGCCACGGCCGTCGAGAACGCCTACAGCGCCTCCATGTTCTATGTGGTGACCTATGTGCTCACCACGCTGGCCGCGTTCGGCGTGATCCTGCTGCTGGCGCGCGAGGGCTTCGAGAGCGAAGAAATCTCGGACTTTGCGGGCCTGAACCAGCGCAGCCCCCTGTATGCGGGCGTGATGGCGGTCTGCCTGTTCTCCATGGCCGGCATTCCCCCGCTGGTGGGTTTCTACGCCAAGCTGGCGGTGCTGCAGGCGCTGGTGGCCTCCGGCCAGGGCCTGTACATCGCGATGGCGGTGTTCGCCGTGATGATGTCGCTGATTGGCGCCTTCTACTACCTGCGGGTGGTGAAGGTCATGTACTTCGACGCCCCGCTGACGGCTTCGAACGTATCGGCGCCCGTGGACGTCCGCGTGGTACTGACGCTCAACGGTGCACTTCTTCTGGTGCTGGGCCTTCTGCCCGGCGGTCTGATGGCGCTGTGCGCGGACGCTGTCGTGCGCGCGCTGGCGACCTGAGCGCCTCGCCGCTCTCGTTCGTTCCTGTGTCTGTTACCGGGTCCGTCTGGCTGGTCATCGTGGCGGCCTTCATCGCCGCCAACCTGCCGTTTGTGAACCACCGCTGGCTGGTGGTGGGGCCCGTTGCCGGGCAGCGCAAGCCGCTCGTCGGCCGGCTGGCTGAGCTCCTCCTGCTGTATGTCCTGGTCGGTGGCCTCGCGCTCTTGCTGGAGCGCCGCGCAGGGCAGATCGCGCCGCAAGGCTGGGAGTTCTATGCCATCACCGGGACGCTGTTTCTCACGCTGGCCTTTCCAGGTTTTGTCTACCGGTACCTGCTGCGCCGCCACGGGTGACGGCCGGCGCGTTCAGGTGTTGCCATGAAGGTGCTTGATCTCCAATGCCGGCTCGGCCATGTCTTTGAAGGCTGGTTTGGATCGGAGGATGATTTCCAGGGCCAGAAACAGCGCGGGCTGGTGCAATGCCCCCTGTGCGCAGACGCCCACATTGAAAAGCGCCTGAGCGCTCCGCGCTTGAATCTGGGCGCGCGAGATCCAGCGGTCGCCACACCCACCGTGACAACGCCGTCTCCCGTGCCCGGAGCCGGAGGGGCGCCGGCCGATGCCGGCGTGCTTGCGCCCGCGCTGCAGGCCGCCTGGCTGGAGCTGGCCCGCAAGATCGTCGCCAGCACCGAGGATGTGGGAGGGCGTTTTGCCCAGGAAGCCCGCCGCATGCACCATGGCGAGGTGCAGGAGCGTGCGATTCGTGGTCATGCCACCCCCGACGAGGCCCTGGAGTTGCTGGAGGAGGGCATTGCCGTCCTGCCCCTGGCATTGCCCGCGGCGGCCAAGGAAACCCTTCAATAGCCTTCCCGGCGCTGCCTGGCCGCCGATATGTTATGACCATTTTGGTCGCAAACGCTTGATGCGCAAGCGCAATAAGCTATTGTATTTGTAGCGATCTCCTGAAGCCTGTGAAGCTCCGCCCGTGCCCCGGGGAGCCGGTGCTACACCGTGAACTGCAATGCCGCCAAGCGGGCATAGACGCCGCCTTGCGCCAGCAGGGCCGTGTGGGTGCCCTGCTCGACGATGCGCCCATGGTCCAGTACCACGATGCGGTCCGCGTTCTGCACGGTGGCCAGCCGGTGGGCAATGACCAGCGTGGTGCGGCGGCCTGTGTGGCGCTGCATGGCGGTGTCCAGGGCCGCCTGGACCATGCGCTCGCTCTCGGCGTCCAGCGCGCTGGTGGCCTCGTCCAGCAGCAGCAGTGGCGGGTTCTTGAGCATGGCCCTGGCGATGGCAATGCGCTGGCGCTGGCCGCCTGACAGGCGCACGCCGCGCTCTCCCAGGAAGGTGGCATACCCTTGCGGCAGCGCGGTGATGAAGTCGTGCGCGAACGCGGCGCGCGTGGCGGCCACCACCTCCTCGTCCGTCGCGTCGGGGCGCCCATAGCGGATGTTGTCCATCGCGGAGGCCGAGAAAATCACCGCGTCCTGTGGCACGGTGCCCGTGTGCGAGCGCAGGGCCTTGAGCCGCAGCGTGCGGATGTCCACGCCATTGAGACGGATGCGCCCCTGCGGGACGCCGTCGGCATCGGAGTCCACGTCGTAAAAGCGCTGCAGCAGCTGGAACACGGTGGTCTTGCCCGCGCCGCTGGCGCCCACCAGCGCCACCGTTTCGCCGGGCGCCAGGCGCAGGGAAAAGTCGTGCAGGGCGGGTTGATCGGGGCGCGAGGGGTAGTGGAACTGCACCTGCTCGAACTCCACCTCCAGGCCGCGTTCGGAGAGCGGAAGTTCCTGGGGCTCGTCCGGGTCCGCCACGGGGGAGCGGCTCCCCAGCAGCTCCATCAGCCGCTCCGTGGCGCCCGCGGCGCGCAGCAGGTCGCCGTAGACCTCGCCCAGCACTGCCACGGCGCCGGCCAGCAGGATCACGTACACCACGGTCTGCCCCAGATGGCCGGCGGTCATCTTGCCAGCCAGCACGGCTTCCGTGCCGCGGTACAGGCCCCACAGCAGCAGCGCGGCGTTGGCAATGATGATGAAGGCCACCAGAAGGGCCCGGGCACGGGTGCGCTTGATGGCGACCTGGAACGCATTTTCGGTGGCCTGCATGAAGCGGGCGGACTCGCGGGGCTCGGCCGCGTAGCTCTGCACCACCGGCACGGCGTTGAGCACTTCCGCCGCGATGGCGCTCGAGTCCGCCACCCGGTCCTGGCTGTCGCGCGACAGGCGCCGCACCCTGCGCCCGATCCACATGGTGGGCAGCACCACCAGCACCACGGCCAGCAGCACGACCGACATGACATAGGGATTGGTCCACACCAGCATGGCCAGCGCGCCCACGCCCATGACGGCATTGCGCAGGCCCATGGACAAGGACGAACCGACCACGGTCTGGACGAGCGTCGTGTCGGCGGTCAGGCGCGACAGCACTTCCCCGGTCTGCGTGGTTTCAAAAAACTGGGGGCTTTGGCGCAGCACATGGCTGTACACGGCGTCGCGCAGGTCCGCGGTCACGCGCTCGCCCAGCCAGCTCACCATGTAGAAGCGCGCGGCGGAGAACACCCCCAGCGCCACGGCCACGGCGAACAGGGCCTCGAAATGGTTGCGCAGCGCCATGGTCTGGGTCCCCTTGTCCGCGCTGACAAGGCCGCCGTCCACCAGGTTGCGCAAGGCCAGTGGAAACGCCAGGGTGGCGAGGGCCGCGAGCACCAGGAACACCACCGACAACGCGATGCGGGCCCGGTACGGCCGCAAAAATGGAAGCAGGCCTGTCAGGGAGCGGGGCGCCCCGCGGGCGGGTTGGGAGGGGGTGGAAGCCATGGATGCAGTGTAGGGGCCCATCCCCGGGCTCCGCACGCGGCGGGGCAATCTCCCAGGCCACGGGAATGTTTGCCAGAAGCGCGCCGGGCTGCCCATCCGCAGCCCTGCGGGGCTCCCGACGCTGCAGGTTGTAAGTAAAAAGTCAGTGTCTTGCCGGACCGCACCTGCCGGGCAGAACCCTCGCCATGGGGCCTGCCGAGACGGCCAGGGCGGCAAAAAGCGCGATGGCGGCAGGGCGGGTGCCTCGCCCTGGACGGAGGCGGCGCGCATGCGCTGGCCTGGTGCGCCAGAAGGCATAGGCGTTTATACATAGGCATTAGTCCCAGTATCTACCGCAGGGTAGGGGGGCATACGATGCACTGCGACAAAAACGCACGCATGAAGTCCTTGCCGCAAGGCTTCTTCCCCCAGCACCCAACGGAGCGACCCAGGCGCAATGAGCGACGTCATTCTTGAAACCCACAGCCTGACCAAAGAGTTCAAGGGCTTCACCGCCGTCAGCGATGTGAACCTGGCCGTGCGCCGGGGTTCCATCCATGCGCTGATCGGTCCCAATGGCGCAGGCAAGACCACATGCTTCAACCTGCTGACAAAATTCCTCACGCCCACGTCGGGCACCATCCGCTTCAACGGGCACGACATCACCCGTGAGCAGCCCGCGCAGATCGCCCGGCGCGGCGTCATCCGCTCGTTCCAGATCTCGGCCGTGTTCCCGCACCTCACGCTGATGGAGAACGTGCGCCTGGGCCTGCAGCGCAAGCTGGGCACCTCATTTCACTTCTGGCGCAGCGAGCGCACCCTGCACCAGCTGGACGACCGGGCCATGCAGCTGCTGACCGAGGTGGGCCTGGAGGACCTGGCCGACGAGGTCACCGTGAACCTGCCGTACGGCCGCAAGCGCGCGCTGGAGATCGCCACCACGCTGGCCATGGAGCCCGAACTCATGCTGCTGGACGAACCCACGCAGGGCATGGGCCACGAGGACGTGGACCGCGTCACCCAGCTCATCAAGAAAGTCTCGGCCGGCCGCACCATCCTGATGGTGGAACACAACATGAAGGTGGTCTCCACCATCGCCGACCGCATCACGGTGCTGCAGCGCGGCGCCGTGCTGGCCGAAGGCCCGTATGCCGAGGTGTCCAACAACCCGCAAGTGATGGAAGCCTACATGGGCACCACCGATGGCCAACTGCAGGGAGCACATTGAGATGGCGACCACCGCATCCAAGACCCCTGCCCTTGAAATCAGCAACCTCGAGGCCTGGTACGGCGAGTCGCACGTGCTGCATGGCGTGGACATCGTCGTGCAACCCGGCGAGGTGGTCACGCTGCTGGGGCGCAACGGCGCGGGCCGCACCACCACCATGCGCGCGATCATGGGGCTGACCGGCGCGCGCAAGGGCTCGGTCAAGATCAACGGCGTCGAGACGATCCACATGCCCACGCACCGCATCGCCCACCTGGGCGTGGGCTACTGCCCGGAAGAGCGCGGCATCTTCTCCAGCCTGTCGTGCGAGGAAAACCTGCTGCTGCCGCCGGCGCTGAAGACCGGCACTCCCGGCATGTCGGTGCAGGAGATCTACGCCATGTTTCCCAACCTGGCCGAACGCAGGAACAGCCAGGGCACGCGCCTGTCGGGCGGCGAGCAGCAGATGCTGGCCGTGGCCCGCATCCTGCGCACGGGGGCCAACCTGCTGCTGCTGGACGAGATTTCCGAAGGCCTGGCGCCTGTCATCGTGCAGGCGCTGGCCCGCATGATCACCATGCTGCGCGAAAAGGGCTACACGGTGGTCATGGTGGAGCAGAACTTCCGCTTCGCCGCGCCGCTGGCCGACCGCTTCTACGTCATGGAGCACGGCCGCATCGTCGAGAAGTTCGGTGCGTCCGAGCTTGAGGCAAAGATGCCCGTGCTCACCGAACTGCTGGGCGTCTGAGCTGTCCAGGTGACCTCTTTCCCGTTTTCTTCCACCACACCCACAGGAGACAATCCATGAAGAACAAACTCAAAGTGCTGGCATTGATGCTGGGCGCAGCGGGCCTGGCCACCTCGGCCGCGCACGCGCAGGACAAGGTCAAGATCGGCTTCATCACCGACATGTCCAGCCTGTACGCCGACGTGGAGGGCAAGAACGGGGCTGTGGCCATCCAGATGGCCATCGACGACTTCGGCGGCAAGGTGCTGGGCATGCCCATCGAGCTGCTCACCGCGGACCACCAGAACAAGGCCGACATCGCGGCGTCCAAGGCGCGCGAGTGGATCGACACCCAGGGCCTGACCATGCTGTTTGGCGGCACCAATTCCGGCACGGCCCTCGCGTCCGCCAAGGTGGCCGCCGAGAAGAAGCGCGTGTACATCAACAATGGCGCCGCATCCTCCGCACTGACCAACGAGCAATGCAGTCCCTACACGGTGCACTACGCCTACGACACCGTGGCGCTGGCCAAGGGCACGGGTTCGGCCATCGTGGACACCGGGGGCAAGTCGTGGTACTTCCTCACCGCCGACTATGCATTCGGCCATGCGCTGGAGGCCGACACCAGCACGGTGGTCAAGGCCAAGGGCGGCACCGTGGTGGGCACCGTGCGCCATCCGCTCAACGCGTCGGACTTCTCGTCGTTCCTGTTGCAGGCACAGAACTCCAAGGCGCAGATCCTGGGCCTGGCCAATGCCGGTGGCGACACCATCAACGCCATCAAGGCCGCCAAGGAATTCGGCATCGGCAAGAGCATGAAGCTCGCGGGCCTGCTGATCTTCATCAGCGACGTGCACAGCCTGGGGCTGCGCAACACCGAAGGCCTGCAGTTCACCACCAGCTGGTACTGGGACCTGAACGACGACACGCGCAAGTTCGCCGCACGCTTCTTTGAAAAGACCAAGCGCATGCCCGGCGAGATCCAGGCCGCCGACTACTCCGCCACCATGAACTACCTCAAGGCCGTGGAAGCGGCCAAGAGCATCGATGCCGACAAGGTCATGACAGCCTGGCGCGGCATGAAGATGAACGACTTCTTCGCGTCTGGCCAGCTGCGTCCCGATGGCCGCTACGTGCACGACATGTACCTCATGGAAGTGAAGAAGCCCGCCGAATCCACCAAGCCATGGGACTACTACAAGCTCATCAAGAAGCTGCCGGGCGACACGGTGTTCACCACCAAGGCAGAGAGCAAGTGCGCGCTCTGGAAGTAAACCGCTGAGAAAGAAGGCCCCGGGTGCGCGTGCGCGCGCCCAGGGCCGGTCCGGTGGCCCGCAGGGGCCTGCCCGACACCTCCTTTCCTCCCGACCTGAACCGTTCACCCCCACCTGCAGCTGCCTCCCATGGAAATCTTTGGTGTCTCATTGCCGGGCCTGTTGAGCCAGCTCCTCCTGGGGCTGGTCAACGGCTCGTTCTATGCCATTCTCAGCCTGGGGCTGGCCGTGATCTTCGGCCTGCTCAACGTCATCAACTTCGCCCACGGGGCGCTGTTCATGACGGGAGCCCTGATGACCTGGATGGCGATGAATTACTTCGGCATCAACTACTGGTGGATGCTGGTGCTGGCGCCGCTGGCGGTGGGGTTGTTCGGGGTGCTGATCGAGCGCCTGCTGCTGCGCTGGATCTACAAGCTCGATCACCTGTACGGCCTGCTGCTCACGCTGGGCCTCACGCTGCTGATCGAGGGGGTGTTCCGCTCGATCTATGGCGTCTCCGGACTGGGGTATGACACGCCCGAGCTGCTGGAGGGCGCGACCAACCTGGGTTTCATGATCATGCCCAACTACCGCGCCTGGGTGGTGGTGGCCTCGGTGGTCGTGTGCCTGGCCACCTGGTACGTGATCGAGAAGACCAAGCTCGGCGCGTACCTGCGCGCCGGCACCGAGAACCCGCGCCTGGTGGAGGCTTTCGGCATCAACGTGCCGGTGATGGTGACGCTGACCTATGCCTTCGGTGCCGCGCTGGCCGCGTTTGCCGGCGTGCTGGCGGCGCCGGTCTATCAGGTCACGCCGCTCATGGGGCAGAACCTCATCATCGTGGTCTTCGCCGTGGTGGTGATTGGCGGCATGGGCTCCATCATGGGCTCCATCCTCACCGGGCTGGGCCTGGGTGTCATCGAGGGCTTCACCAAGGTGTTCTACCCCGAAGCGTCTTCCACTGTGGTGTTCGTCATCATGGTCATCGTTCTCCTCATCCGCCCCGCCGGCCTGTTCGGCAAAGAAAAATAAGGGGCCGTCCGCATGAATACCAAGAACCTTGCCTCCATCGGCTACGGCCTGCTGCTGCTGGCCCTGATCGCCGCGCCCTTCCTTGGCGCCTATCCCGTCTTCGTGATGAAGCTGATGTGCTTCGCGCTGTTCGCTTCCGCGTTCAACCTGCTGCTGGGCTACACCGGCCTGCTGTCATTCGGCCATGCCGCCTTCCTGGGGGGCGCCGCCTACGTGGCCGGCCACGCCATCAAGGTCTGGGGCCTCACGCCCGAGATCGGCCTGCTGCTGGGCACGGCCGGTGGTGCGCTGCTGGGCCTGCTGTTCGGCTGGCTGGCCATCCGCCGCCAGGGCATCTACTTCTCGATGATCACGCTGGCATTGGCGCAGATGTTGTTCTTCGCCTGCCTGCAGGCGCCGTTCACCGGGGGCGAGGACGGGCTGCAGGGCGTGCCGCGCGGCAAGCTGTTTGGCATCATCAGCCTGCAGAGCGACCTGGTCATGTACTACGTGGCGCTGGTGATCGTGGTGCTGGCGTTCCTCGTCATCGTGCGCACCATCCATTCGCCGTTCGGCCAGGTGCTCAAGGGCATCAAGGAGAACGAGCCTCGCGCCATCTCGCTGGGCTACGACACGCACCGCTTCAAGCTGCTGGCCTTCGTGCTGTCGGCGGCGCTGGCAGGCCTTGCCGGTTCGCTCAAGACGCTGGTGCTGGGTTTCGCCACGCTGTCCGACGTGCACTGGACGGCTTCGGGCCAGGTCATCCTGATGACGCTCGTGGGGGGGTTGGGCACCCTGTCGGGCCCGCTGATCGGCTCGGCCGTGGTGGTGTTGCTGGAGAACAAGATCGGCGAATTCGGCAACCTGCTCGCTGCGCTGACCAGCGTGGAGTGGTTCAAGACCCTGGGCGAATCCGTCACCATGGTCACGGGGCTGATCTTCGTCGTCTGCGTGCTCGCCTTCCGCCGCGGCATCATGGGCGAGATCATCGCGTGGCTGGCGCAGCGCCGCTCGGGCAACTCCGCCAAGCACTGAGGCGATACGGCCGCCTGTGGCGGCCCTCCCATCCCCAGCCGCTGCCGCCGTCACAGGCGCAGCGGTTTTGCATATCCGGTCATCTCCAGGTAGCCCCGGCCCACGGGCAGGCCTGCGTGGTCCACCAGCTCGGACAAGCCTTCCCAGTAGATCGCGCCCGTCGATCCGCTGCTGTCCAGCTCCTGGTTGTCCAGCACGGTGCGCACTTCAAATGCGCCAGCGGGTGTTTGCACCCGCCATTGCACCGGATAGCGCGCGCCGCTGCGCGGGCTGCTCCACCACCGCTGCGGCGTGAACACCACGGACCGTGCGTCGAATGCCTGCACGGGCTGCCCTGGCGCGCGCAGCGATCCCCCCGCCCACAGCGCCGAGCCATCGGCACGCCGCAGGCGGAACGCGGTGAGCGCGCTGCCATCGTGCAGGTTCATCCCGATCCAGTCCCAGCCCTGGGCTTCGGGGTGCAGCAGGGCCTCGCTCCATTCGTGGTCCATCCAGGCGCGGCCGGTGCCGGGTGTGACATCCATGCGGCGGCCCCCCACCGTCAGGTGGCCGCTGACCGCCAGCTGCGGCTGGCTGTAGTAGTAGCTGGCCTGCGCCGCGTCAGGCCCCTTGCGCGACAGGCCTTGCTGGCCCTGCAGCAGCACGGGCTGGGTGCTGTCGAACTGCAGCTCCAGGCCGAATTCACTGCCTGCGATCCGCGCCGTGTAGCGGCTGAGCGCCAGGTGGGGCTTGCCGTGCGCCATGTCGCTGCGCTCCAGCGTCCAGTCCTGCAGCCGGATGCGGGTATCGGCCTCGCTGGCCTGCGCCACGCCAAAACCCGTGCGTGCGATGCGCTGGTCGTGCACCAGACGCTGGCCCTGCACGTCCGTGACGGCGGCATGCGCGAACAGCAGCTGCTTGGCGGCAAACGCGGACTCCAGTGGCTGCGTGGCGTCCACGCGTGACCGAAAGAACGTGAGCTGAAATCCCCAGGGCTGGCCCCGCACCTGCACATACCCCGTGATGTACCACCACTCGGTGCGCAGCTCCGGGTGGCTGCCATGGTCACGCGGAAAGGCCAGCGTGCGGGCCGGAAGGGCGGATGCCGGACCGGGCAGCCAGCCCGCCGCCCCTCCCGCCAGCGCCATGCCCAGCGGCAGCTGCCTGGCCAGCCACTGGCGGCGCGTGGCAGCGGGGCCGGTGGATGGCCCGGCAGGGCCCGGGGACAGGGCGGTGGAGGGCATGGTGCAGTGCGTGGCTGGCATCAGCCGATCAGGCCATCTACCTTCTGCTGCGCTGCCGAGCAATCGCCGAACGTGCGGTCCACCCATTCGGTGTCGAAATACGTGGGTAAATACCGCTCGCCCGCATCACACAGCAGCGACAGGATGGAGCCGCGCTCGCCCCGCCCGCGCATCTCGCTGGCCAGCGTGAGCATGGCCACAAAGTTGGTGCCGGTGGAGGGCCCCACGCGCCGCCCCAGTAGCTGCGACAGTGCGCGCATGGCGGCAATGGATTCGCAGTCCGTCACATCGACCATGCGGTCCACCAGCGTGCGGATGAAACTGGGCTCCACCCGTGGGCGCCCAATGCCTTCAATGCGGGATCCTGGCGCCGTCAGCTGCGCATCGCCCGTGCGGTGGTAGGCACTGAACACCGAACCCGCCGGGTCGGCCACGCACACCTGCGTGGCATGGCGCTGGTAGCGTACATAGCGGCCAATGGTGGCGCTGGTGCCGCCCGTGCCCGCGCCCACCACAATCCAGCGCGGTACCGAGTGCGGCTCGCGCTCCATCTGCGTGAACATGCTCTCGGCAATGTTGTTGTTGCCGCGCCAGTCTGTCGCGCGCTCGGCATAGGTGAACTGGTCCATGTAGTGGCCGCCCGTCTCCTCGGCAATCGCATGGGCCGCCTCATACACCGCTCCCGCGCTGTCCACAAAATGGCAACGCCCGCCATGGAACTCGATCTGCGCGACCTTCTCGGGCGAGGTGCTGCGCGGCATCACCGCCACAAACGGCAGCCCCAGCAGCCGCGCAAAGTAGGCTTCGCTCACCGCAGTGGAGCCGCTGGACGACTCGACGATGGTCGAGCCTTCACGCACCCAGCCGTTGCACAGTGCATACAAGAAAAGCGACCGCGCCAGCCGGTGCTTCAGGCTGCCCGTGGGGTGGGTGGATTCGTCCTTGAGGTACAGGTCAATGCCATGCGCGGCAAACGCGGGCAGCCGCAGCGGGATCAGGTGCGTGTCGGCGCTGCGCTGGTAGTCGGCTTCGATGCGGGCGATGGCTTCGTGGAGCCAGCGGGAAGGAGGGGAGAGAGTCTGCATGCGAGCATTGTCGCAGCGCCTCCAGCCTGGGCCGCAGAGATGGTCACGGACCGTAGAAAACCTGATTTGCTTCGATGCGTTGGGCTTGGTCCGCCGGGTATCGGCGCTCGGCCAGCAGCCGCTGCAGCGCAGCACGACCCAGGTCTCGGTGGGGGGTGTAGAAGGCGCTGACGGCCAGCTCATCCAGTGCACGCCATGTGTACACCTGTGTATCCACAAAAAGAATGTCCGCAGGTTGCGGAATCTGTGACGCCTGCAGGGCAAACACGGTGGCCAGTGCATGTTCGGCCCGTTCGCGGTGATAGCGGGCCAGTTCGCAAAGGGGCTCAGCCCTCTGCGGGCGAGCCGCGTAGGCCGCCAGATAAGCATCGCGCACGGTGGCGGGTGGGGCCTGGTTGCGCTCATGCAGCACGGCGATCTGGAACAGGGCATACCAGCGCTCTTCGTCCCATCCCCCCATGTCGACCCGGCGCTGGTACCACAGCAGGCTGGGCTCGATCTTCCCGGCATCGCGGCAGCTCTGGGCAAGGTAGAACACATTGCGCGTGTTCGTGGGGTCGTCCCGCACGGCCTGTTCCAGCAGCGCCATGTCACGCAGATAGGTCTCGGGGTCGCGCGCGCGGGCGCCATCGTGAGACACATGGATGACCGGTCCCTGCAGCGTCTGCCAGGGGCCGTGCTGCGCGGCGGTCAGGTACTCGTGCAGCACACCCTCCCAGCGCCAGCCGATGCGGGTGGCCACCAGGCTGTTGCGCTGATATTCCCAGCCGTCCATGTGGCAGGTCAGGGTGTATCCATCGGCCGTGAGTTCGGGCCAGGTGAACTGCGGCGGTACACGCAGCTGCTCATCGGCATCGATGAACAGCAGATAGGCCCCATGGGGGCGCGCCAGTTCGAGCGCCTCGTTGCGGTTGTGCGCGAAGTTCTTCCAGGGCCGTTCGTGCAGCGTGCCAGGCACGTCCTGCATGAACGCGCGGATGAGGTCCTGCGTGCCGTCGGTGGAGCCCGTGTCCACAATGACCCAGTGGTCCACCCAGGGCTTGACCGAGCCGAGGCACCGGGCGATGACCGGGGCCTCGTTCTTCACGATCATGTTCAGGCAGATGCGGCTCATGGGCTCAGGGCGCCGGATGCAAATCAGGTTTCAGCGTCGTGCAAGACCGGGGTGTGCCGGGGGCTGCGACCGTTGTTGACAACGCTGCAGCCTGGGCGCACGTCATCGGCTGCTCGGGCGTAGCGTCCACCAGGGCGGATGGCCCGGTGAAAGCGCGTTAGCTTCGCAAGTGCCGCGCGCTGGGCTGAGGGCCGCGCCGGCGTGCACCCAGCGCGAAACCCCCCAGCAGCAGGGACAGCAGAAGGAGGCCATAGGTGTCCAGCGTAGGGATGCTGGCCGCCCCGGTGACGACGGGCCCAAAACTCACGGTGGGTGGAATGACGCTTCCGCTGGGATTTTGCAAGGTTGCGCCTGGGGCGAGCGTGATCACCGCCGTGCCTGGGCCCGAGGGGGCCAATATGACGGGAGACCCCGGAGTTCCGAGTGTGACGGAGCCCGTCACGGTGATGTTGGTACCC
Organism: Acidovorax sp. GW823-FHT01C06; assembly: GCF_058798375.1. NCBI lineage: Bacteria > Pseudomonadati > Pseudomonadota > Betaproteobacteria > Burkholderiales > Comamonadaceae > Acidovorax > Acidovorax sp. GW823-FHT01C06. Next base: position 207,076 of record NZ_JBXAKN010000002.1, on the reverse strand, counting down.
ACGGGCAGCACAAAGGTGGCGGGGGCGCCCGTGGTGCTGATGAACACCAGATTCCGCACCACGATGTTCCCGCTCAACTGGAACTGGGTTCCTGGAGCGCAGATGTCCGACACGACGATCGTGCTCGTGCCAAGGTTGGTGGGAGCGGTGGCGGCGAGATCGCCGCTCACGTTCAAAGTGCTGCCTGTGCCCGACACCGTCGAGCCGATGTCAAGTGTCAGGCTACCGGTGGTCAGGGTGCCGGTGCCCAGAATCAGGTCGCCCTGGTTGGTGGTGGCCAGGCAGGAAAAGTCGATGTCCCCTGCGGAAAGGTCAATCGAGCTCCCGGGAGGAATGTTGACTTGCCCCCAGGCGGACGATAGCAGCATCGATGCTGCCAAAACGAGGCCTGCAGGCCAGCGGCCTCCGAAATTCGCCATGCTATTTTTCCCTTTGCGAGCAGGCCCTGCGGGGCCTGACAGTGTATTTGTTTGGTCTGGATGTCTGCGGCGGGCTGACCCCGCATGCCCGGACGCGCTGGATCATCGCCAATCGCCAGGGCCGATGCAACATAATTTAACCCAAGTGAGCAAAAGTTGCTTTCTCTCAAGGGCTCCAAGCCTAGTGGGAGGCGCTGGGTTTCCGTTGTCTACCAGTCTTCCTTCACCGCCAGAACGGCATCCCTTCCCGCCGCGGCGCGTCCAGCGAGCCACGCCGTGAGGGTGCCGGATGCGGCCACGGCCATGCACAGGGCGCCCAGCCGTCCCACCGGAACCGCCAGGTCCATGGTCCAGTGAAAGCTCTGCGGGTTGACCACGTGCACCAGGACCACCGACACGGCCAGGCCCAGCAGCAGGCCCGCGATCGCGCCCACACCCGTCCAGGCGGCGCCTTCGCCGGCCACCACGGCCAGGATCTGGCGGCGCGTGAGGCCCAGGTGCGCGAGCAGGCCGAACTCCTTGCGGCGCGCCAGGATCTGGGCGCTGAAGCTGGCGGCCACGCCAAAGAGCCCGATGCCGATCGCCACCGCCTGCAGCCAATAGGTGACCGCGAAGCTGCGGTCGAAGATGCGCAGCGAGCGCGCGCGGATCGTGCCGGAGGAGACGAACTCCACCAGCGCCGCCGGCTGCAAGTCAGCCAGGGGCGCGGCGTCCGCCGCACCCGCCCTCCGGGGTTCGCCGGCATGCGCCGCGGCCACGGCCTGGATGGATTCCTGCAGGGCCTGCAGATCGGCCCCTTCGCGGGGCCACAGGGCCAGATCGCTGGTGCGGGCATCACCGGTCAGGCGCAGCCAGACCGCACGGTCCATCACCACTGCGCCCGATTGCCGGGCATAGTCGCGCCAGACGCCTGCTATATAAAAGATAGCTTCCTGCGCTTTATCACCAAGGGCGGGAGGGCTGAAAGCCCTGGAGAGGGCTGGCCATTCCATGCCCGGGCGCATGCCATACAGGTCCACCACCGCCTCGCTCACGTACACCCCGGTGTGCCCCGCGGGCACAGGCAGCGCATCGCCCACCAGGGGCAGCTGGCGCGCGGGATCATTGCCCAGCGGGCGGCTGATGACCATGAGCGCGGGACGGGCGGCATCGAGCTGCAGCGGACTGGCCCGCAGGGGTTGAACGCGCTCCAGCCCGGGCAGCTGGGCGACCGCCTCCGCAAAGCCGGCGGGCAGCAGCGCGGCGTCGCTGCCCGGGGCGTTGATGGCCGGGCGCACATACAGGGGCGAGGGCAGCACCGCGTCCAGCCACTGCGTGACCGAGCCGCGAAAGCTCGACACCATCACCGTCAGTGCGACCGCCAGGCTCAGGCTGGCCACCACGCCCCCCACGGCGATGGCCGCCGTGCCGCGCATGCGCCGCGCACGCTCCACCGCCAGCAGTGGCAGGGCATGGCGTGCGGCCAGCGGCTGCAGGCGGCGCAGCAGCCAGGCCATGCCCCAGGGCAGCAGGGCAATGCCGCCGACGAGCAGCAGGCCGATGGCCGCATAGGCCGCCAGCGGTATGCCAAAAACAGGTGGCGCCATGGCCAGCAACGCACCCGTTGCGGTCAAGATGAGTCCCATCGCGCCATTGGCGGATTGCCGGGATGCCGTGCCCAGGCCCTTGAGCGTCTGCGCGGGCGGCAGCGCCTGCGCGGCACGCGCGGGCCACCAGCCGCCCACCAGCGCGGCCACCACGCCCAGGGCGCCATAGGCCAGGGCCGCCGGGGCGCTCCATTGCAGCGCGGGCTGCACGCCCGCGAAGTAGCCGCCGCCCAGGTCGCCGCCCAGCAGCCGCAGCGCGGCGGCGGCCAGGGCCGAGCCCAGTGCGATGCCGGCGGCGCTGCCTACCAGCCCCAGCGTGGCCGACTCGGCCAGGACCAGCCACAGGCGCTGGCGCGGCGTTGCGCCCAGCACGGCCAGCAGCGCGAACTGCGGCGCGCGCTGCGCCACGCTGAGCGCCAGCACCGAGAACACCAGGAACGCCCCCGTGAACAGCGCCACCAGCGCCAGCACGGTGAGGTTCACCCGGTAGGCGCGCGAGAGGTTGCCGATGCGCTGGGCCGCGTCGCCTGGCTGGGCGAACACCACATCGGCGGGCCAGCCCGGCAGGGCGCGCACGGCCTGCTCCCAGGCGCTGCGGTCCGTGCCGGGCTGCAGCTGGATGTCGATGCGGCTCAACTGCCCCGTGCGGCCAAACAGGTCCTGCGCGGCGCCGATGTCCATCACCGCCAGGGGGGCGCCGCCGGCCGCCACCGTACCGGCCACGTGCACCGTCCACTGCCGCAGGCCGGCCTGCAGCAACAGCCGCGGCGCAGGGCCGGTGGGGATTGCTGGCAGCCCCAGCGCCTGGAGCGCGGCGGCGTTGAGGAACACCGTGGCGGGGGCGAAGACCGCGAAGCGATCGGCGCCCGGCCACGGCCGGGGCATCAGCGCGGGCGCCATCGTGGGCACCAGCAGCGCATCGGCGCCCAGCACCCGCAGCGGCGTGCCGGGCGGCGGGGGCGCTGGCGGCGCTTCGGCATCCTGCCGCACGGCGGCCCGTGCCACCGCCGCCAGCTCCAGCAGCGGACTGGCCCGCGCCACCTGAGGATGGGTGGCGAGCTGCCCGTACAACGCCTCGGGCAGGCTGCCCTGCATGGCGCGCAGCTCCAGGTCGGGCTGGCCGTTGACCGCCCGCACCGCCTGCGAGAACTCGTCCAGCGCGGACGCATTGATCACATGCACCGCAAAGGCCAGCGCCACGCCCAGCATCACCGCAGTCACGGCCGCGGCGCTGCGCCAGGGATGGTGGCGCAGATCCTGCCAGGAGAAGGTGCGAAGCAGTGCGAGCATGAGGGGATTGTGCGGCCCCTAGCAAAAGCGCCCTGTCATTGGGACACTTTAAAAGAGGTCGTGGCGGATCAGGCTGAGCGCCGCTTGCCCGCCGCCTCGCGCACGCCCAGCTGACGGGACAGGGAGTGAATAAAACGGGCTCCAGCGCCTGTCCTTGTTACGCTGGAAGCTATTGGTCTAGTAGCAATTGGGTGGCTCGATCATTCTGCGAGCCGCAGCGCTTCGATGAGCCCCGCCACGTTGCTCACGCAGAGCTTGTCATAGACCGCCCGGATCTGAGTGCGCACCGTGGCAGGCGAGCGCTTGAGCATGGCGGCGATCTCCTTGTGCGTGTTTCCCCGGGCTGCTAGCTGCGCCACCGTGAACTCCCGCGGCGTCAGCGCATCGGCCGCGCAGCGCGGGCGGCTTTGCAGGAATAGCAATTGGTGCTCCACCCGCAGCGCCACTACCTGGCTGCGCCCCATGAAGCGGGCGGCTCCTTGCTGAAAAGACTTCATCACCCCTGCCGGAAGCGCATGGCCGCGCCAGCCCTCCCACTCGGCGCACAGGGCCTGCTCGAACGCCGGGTCCGCGTGGTAGAGCACGCCGCGCAGGTCGGCGATGGCAGCGCCGCGCGCGACCTGGCCCGGCGCCCCCGCCGCCTGGCTCAGGTGCGTGAGCCGGTTCAGCTCCAGCGCCTGCTGCACGTGCGGCATCAGGCTCGCAAGCAGTGCGCGCTCCGTCTCGGTGCAGTAGGCGCGGTCATTGGCGCGGAACAGCGTCAGCCAGCGGGTGAAGCGGGTTTGGGAGTGCAGGACTGCGCCAATGAAAAAGTGCGCCTGTCCAAAGCGCTTGCCATGCGCGCGCAGGGGCTTCTGTGCAGGAGCACCAAACCACGAGTCAGTGTGAAACGCCAACGCGGATGCGGGCTCCTGCGCGGCCAGCGCTGCGGCGGTGTCCAGGTGCTTGATCTCCTCATAGGCCTGCAGCATCTCGGGCGGCTGGCAGTGCAGGTGGAGTGTGTGCACGTCGATGCCCGCAGAGGTCAGTGTGGCTGAACCCCACATCGACGAATCGAACGGCAAAACCGGTTTGACCAGTTCCAGCGCTGCGTCCTGGAAGCGATCAAGCGGCAGTTCGTGAGACAGGCGGTACAGGTGCAGCAGCAGTTTGTTATAGCTGTCAGGGGCGGGCATGGCGGATAGAGCCTAGTCGAATTTGTATCAAAAATACTGCATTTGCATGATTTTGTTTTTTGCATCCCAAGAATATTGTTGGATGTCTATTCAATAAGAGAGGAACAACCCCATGCAGACTTCATCCAAATTCACCGCGGTGGACGGCCCACACCGCGCGCAGCGGTTGGCCCTGCTGGTCGGGCTGGTGGCGTCCCTACATGCCTGCGGCGGAGGTGGCGGAAGCGACTCCCCCGCGGCTCCGTCGCCTGCCGTGCCGCAGTATTCAGCGGTCTATTTCACTGACAAGGCCTCGATGGTGGCCTTTATAGAGAGCAATCCGGACGGAACGGGGTTCGTGAGCTACCGCAACGCTGCTGGCGTGGTGTCGCATGTGGACTATTTGGCAAAGGACAAGACCATTTACCATTTTTCATGGCCTAAAGAGAACGAGATGGTCATGCAGTTCGATGGTCTGACGATTGCCATGGACCTCCGTGGGCAACTCCGGTATTACTCCATTGTTGGCCGCGATGGCAGCGTGGTCACTGGCTCCCTGCCCATAGAGAAGTCTCTTCAGAAATGGGGGATTTTTGGCCAGAAGTGCCTGGATAACAACCCCGTGGAAGAGTCAGAGAAACCTATCTGGGGAAAAGTGATCGATTTCAAGTGTTCGGTGGCGGAGGTCATGGCGGAAGCGACTCCGGCAGCGGAGTTTTTCGGATACCTGGCCGGCAAAGGTTCCAAGGTTGTCGAAAGATTGGGGGAAACTGGTGCTGCATTCGTTCAGAAAGGAAAGGACTTCTTTGCATCAAATGAGCTGCAAAACGCTGCAGAACGTCTGGTATCCCTGCCACGCCAGGAAATGGGCACATCCACTCAGATCATCAAGACCCCAATCCTGGCGAATGGTGGAAATTCTGCTGACCTGCCGCGCGACCAGATAGCTGCGACGATTGGCGACCTGAGCAGGAATCCCAAGGCGCCATCTGCCAACGGTGTGGTGGACTGGACGCAGGTCAAGCCTGCAGGCACGGGTACCGCACCCGCGCCGAGCCCCCCGCCATCACCAGCCCCCAGCCCCGCTCCCACCCCCGCACCAAGTCCCACTCCCGTTCCCAGTCCGGCGCCTGCGTTTCTGCATGCGGGCACCTACAAAGTCTCCGGTGGTGGCGTGGCCGTAACGTTCCCGGTGGATGGCAATGGCAATATCGGCCAATGCTCGGCGGGCACGCTGATCACGTGCTCTGGCAAGGTGGCCATCAGCGGCGATTTCACCCTCAAAGGCAGTGATGGGGACGGCACCCATGCGACGCTGAACGGCAAAATCGGGGCGAATGGCGGTGTCACGGGTAGCTTCACGGGCACCTCGGATGGCGAGGCCATCAGCGGCAACTTCACGGGCAGCCGCGTATCGTCTCCAGCGCCTGTTCCTACGCCAGGCACCGACACGGGTACACCGGGGAACCGTTCCACGGGCACCATTCTGGTAGCGGTTAAAGGCGTTGACACGCCCCGAAAAGTGTCGACCCAATCCACGTTGCCTGGCGACCCACAATTCAGATCGCTCTGTGGCAAGACACTGAGCTACGCTGGCGAGGCCAATGGCGACACGCAGATGACTTTCAAATGCCCTTCGGGAGCGATAGGGACGGGCGAGCATAAAGATGGGAAGCAACGTAGCATTTTTGTATGGGGCTACGTGGTCACGGACGGTGGCAACCTGGTTGTGAAGTCATACCGCGACTGGGACGACAACACCTATGCCAACCAGTTCTTCAGCCAACAGCATGCCGGTATCTTGGCGGCGCAGCTGTACTACCGGTATACAGAGGGAGACAGGAAAGGGGAAAGCTATACCGCGTATGCCGGGGAAAGTGGCACGGGGGGTACCTACCTAGCACCGAAATACTACTTTGGTCGATGACGCGTGTGGCATGCCGCTTGTTGCGGATGAATGGTGTGGACTGGGCTGCCGAAGTATCTGTCGATACGGACGCTACGCCTACGTGGCGTGGCGGCAGAGCTGCGTTACGGTCGGCTTTCTCGCACCCCTTGCGCCTTCAACCGCAGCACCCGGTCTGCCCGCGCCGCAGCGGCGTCCGAATGCGTGACCAGCACCAGCGACGCCCCATGCCCGCGTGTCTGCGCGAGCAGCAGGTCCATCACGCGGGCGGCGGTGGTGGGGTCGAGGTTGCCGGTGGGTTCGTCGGCCAGCAGCAGGGCGGGGCGATGGACCAGCGCGCGGGCGATGGCCACGCGCTGCAGCTGCCCGCCGCTCAGTTGTTGCGGCAGGCGCGCGCCCAGTGCGCCCATGTCGACGGCGTCCAGCATCTGCTGAACACGCGCCGGGTCGTTGCGGCCCAGCAGCATCAGCGGCAGGGCCACGTTCTGCGCCACGTCCAGGTGCGGCAGCACGTGGAAGGCCTGGAAGACAAAGCCCACGTGGGCGCGGCGCCACAGGGCGCGCCCCGTGTCGTCGAGCTCGCCCAGGTCGGTGGTGCCGTGGGTGATGCGGCCGGTGTCCCAGCTGTCCAGCCCGGCCAGGCAGTTGAGCAGGGTGGACTTGCCCACGCCCGAGTCGCCCACGATGGCCACGAATTCGCCGGGCGCCACGGTGAACTGCACCTGGGCGAAGACCGGCGTGTCGCCGTAGTGCTTGCCCAGTTGTTCGGCGCGCAGCAGCGTCATGGCGTGGCCTGCTCGCGCTGCGCGAGCCGCCGCAGCACGGCCTGCACGAGCCGGGCCGTGGCGTCGGGCTGGTCGCACGCAATGGTGTAGCGCCCCGGCATGCCGCGCAGCCAGGTGATCTGGCGCTTGGCGAGCTGGCGCGTGGCGGCAATGCCGCGCTCGCGCAGGTGGGCCAGGTTCAGGGGCGTGCCGGGTGCGCGGGTGGCCTGGAAGTCCAGCTCTTCCCACGCCTGGCGGTAGCCCACGCAGCGCATGGAGGGCAGGTCCGGATGCAGGTCGCCGCGTGCGCGCAAGGTCCGCACTTCGTCGAGCAAACCTCCAGCGAGCATGGCGTCAAAGCGCTGGGCAATCCGGGCGTGGAGCCAGGTGCGGTCCTCCGGTTCCAAGGAAAAGAGGGCTGTAGCGCTTGCTGGATCTGCGCCTGCAGCTCTCTTTTTTGTAGTGTGAAAGCTCGACAGGGGCTGGCCGGAGACATGCCACACCTCCAGCGCGCGCTGGATGCGCTGGCTGTCGGCAGGCGCCAGGCGGGCGGCGGTCACGGGGTCTACCGCCGCCAGTTCCGCATGCAGCGCGGGCCAGCCCCGTTCGGTGGCCCGCGCTTCGATCCGCGCGCGCACGGCGGGGTCGGCGGCGGGCATGTCGTCGATGCCGTCGAACAGCGCCTTGAAGTACAGCATGGTGCCGCCCACCAGCAGGGGCAGCGCGCCGCGCGCGCGGATCTCGCCGATGAGCCGCGCCGCGTCCTGCACGAACTCGGCCGCGCTGTAGGCCTGCAGCGGGTCGCGGATGTCGATGAGGTGGTGCGGCGCGGCGGCGCGTTCCTCGGGGGCGGGCTTGGCGGTGCCGATGTCCATGCCCCGGTAGACGAGGGCGGAATCGACGCTGATGATCTCCACCGGCACGCCCTGGCTGCCCAGCACGGCGGCCAGCGCGAGCGCGCCCGCCGTCTTGCCGGAAGCCGTGGGACCTGCCAGGGCGATGGCGGGCAGCAGGGGCTCGGGCAGGGTCACGCGCGGGCTCCGAACTTCTGCACCAGCGTCCACGAGATGAGCGCCAGCGCGGCCGACCAGAACCAGATGCCGTTGACGAGGGGCCACACGGTGCCGTCCAGGCGCGCGCCCAGCCAGCCGCCGATGGCAAAGGCGGCCAGCATCATCATGAAACCATTGAGCGCCGACGCCACGCCCGCCGCCTGCGGAAACGGGCCGACAGCGCCGCTTTGCCCGCAGGGCTGGTGGATGCCGTGGCCCAGCATGAAGAGATAGAAGGGCAAGGTCAGCGCCCAGGGCTGGTGCCAGCCCAGGTGCGCCACCAGCGCCATCAGCGTGCCGCCGCTGATGCTCAGTGCCCCCGCGATGGCCACCGTGCGCTGCAGGCCGAAGCGGGCCAGCAGGCTGCGGCACAGGAAGGTGCCGCCAAAGTAGGCCAGGCAGGCAGACGCCATGGTCCAGCCGTACTGCGTGCGGGTGAGGCCCAGCACGTCGATATAGACGAACGAAGAGGCTGCCAGGAAGGTGAACAGGCCGCCGTAGGTGGCCGTGGTCTGCAGCGAGAACGCCCAGAAGGTGGGGTGGCGCAGCACCTGCATCCAGGTGCCCAGCAGCACACGGGGCTGCAGTGCCTGCGGGTTGCGCCGCGCCAGGGTCTCGGGCATGCGCAGCGCCACCAGGGCCAGCGTGACGACGGCATACACCGTGAGCGCCAGCAGCGCCGCGCGCCAGCCCAGCCATTCGCTGAGCAGCCCGCCCATGGGCGCGCAGATGCAGGCCACGATGCCCAGCCCCGTGAGCGCCTTGGACATGGCGCGCGCGCCGTCGAGCGGCGTGTACAGGTCGCGCACGATGGCCCGCGCGCACATCACCACCGCGCCCATCGCGGCGCCCTGGGCGATGCGCCACACAATGAGCAGCGCCATGGTGGGTGCAAATGCGCTGCCCAGCGATGCCAGGGTGTAGATGCCGAGCCCCGCCAGCAGGATGGGCCTGCGTCCGAAGCGGTCCGACAGCGGCCCCCATACCATCTGCGAGCAGCCAAACGCCAGCAGCAGGCCGCTGAGCGTGAGCTGCGCGGCCGCCATGGGTGCGCCCAGGCTGCGCGTGAGGGCGGGCAGGGCGGGCAGGTACAGGTCGGTGGTGACGGGCTGGATGGAGAGCAGCAGCGCGAGCACCAGGATGGCCAGGCCGGGCTGGATGGAGGCGGAAGCAGCCGTGGGCACGGCGGTGGCGGAGGGGGCAGACATATCTGTCTGAGGGTACCAGATGGGGCATGGGCGCCTTGCCGGGCGGGGCTTGTGAGAGATGGTGAGAGTTGGTGTGTGACGCGCGTCGCGCGGGTGACAGGGCGCGAGGCCGGTGGCGCAGCACCATGGTGGTGCGGCTGGCCGGATCCAGGCCGCCGCACAACAACACACAACACAACAAGCCAGGAGACATCCCATGCACAAGATCACAACCCGCCGAGGGTCCCAGGGCTGGCGCCCCGCCATGACCACCCGGCTGCGCAGTGCGCTGGCGCTGGCCGCCCTGGGCACAGCCCTGGCCGCCCAGGCCCAGGCTCCGGCCCTGCCCGCGCCAGAGAGCGTGACGCTGGACAAGCTGGGCTACATGACCACCTTCCCGCCCGAGGGCGCGCAGCGTGTGGACCTGAGCAATTCCTTCAAGTACCCCCAAATGCGCTGGGCGCTGCAGCACCTGCGCGAGCTGCAGCCCACGCACAACATCCGCCGGGGTGGGGCGGCTGCATCGGCCCTGCCTGCAGACCCCAAGCCCCTGGGCGGCGTGGTGTTTGATGACGACAAGGGGCAGCCCATCACGGTGGACCAGTGGCTCACCCGCACCTACACCGATGCGCTGGTGGTGGTGCACAAGGGCCGCGTGGTGTACGAGCGCTACGACAACCAGATGAAGCCGTACACGCCGCACCTGCTGTTCTCGGTCACCAAGTCGTTCACCGGCCTCATGGCCGCGCAACTGGCGCACGAGGGCAAGATCGACCCCAGCGCGCTGGTCACCAAATATGTGCCCGAGCTGGCCGACTCGGCCTGGGGCGACATGAAGGTGCGCGAGGTGATGGACATGACGGGTGCCGTGCGTTTCCGCGAGGTCTACACCGACCCCGCCACCGAGATCTTTGGCTACAGCTGGTCCAGCGGCATGCTGCCACGCCCGCCGGGCTACCAGGGGCCGACCAATGTGTATGACTTCCTGAAGACGCTCAAGAAGGAAGGCGAACACGGCGCGGGTTTTGTGTACCGCACCGTGCATTCCGAGGTGCTGGGCTGGATTGTTTCGCGCGCCACCGGCAAGCACTGGGCCGAACTGATGAGCGAGAACATCTGGCAGAAACTGGGCATGGAAGAAGACGCCCACGTGATGGTGGACAGCGTGGGCACGCCGCTGCAGGGCGCAGGGCTCAATGCCACGGCGCGCGACCTGGCGCGGTTTGGCGAAATGCTGCGCCTGGGCGGCAGCTACAACGGCCAGAAGATTTTTGACAAGGCCGTGATCGACGATACCGCCAAAGGCGGCGACCGCGAGAAGTTCAAGATGGGCGGCATGGCGTTTCGCCCCGGCTACAGCTACCGCAACCAGTGGTGGGTGCTGCACAACGCCGATGGCGCCTGGGAGGCCGCGGGCATCCACGGCCAGTTCATCCATGTGAACCCGGCTGCCGAGATGGTGGTGGTCAAGCTCTCGTCGCACCCGGTGGCGGGCGCGGGCTTCACCCACCCGCTCACCCTCAAGGCCTGGGCGGCACTGGCGCAGGCGGTGCGGCGCTGAGGGCGTGCCCTCCAGGCCAAATTACTTCAGCTTGAAGAGAGCCACCATGGCCTCGCGGTAGAGGCCCTGGCCCACGGCGTTGGTGGTGTGGTGCGATCCACCCTCCACCAGCACAAACCGCTTGGGCTCGGCCGCCGCCTCGTACAGCTTGCGGCCCAGGCTGGGCAGGATGAGGCTGTCTTCGCTGCCATGCACCACGAGCAGGGGCGAGCCGATTTCGGAGACCTTGCGCACGGATTCGAAACGCTGGGTGATGAGGGCCGACACCGGCAACCACCCCCATTTGAAGGTGCTGACCACCTCGGGGATGCTCGTGAACGTGCCTTCGACGATGGTGCCCTGCTCGTCGGGGACCTGGCGGGCCAGGTCGATGGCGATGGCCCCGCCCAGCGAGTGCCCGAAGATGTAGCGCGGCGTGCCCGGCGCCTGGCGGGCGAGCCAGTCCCAGGCGGCGCGGGCGTCCTCGCCGGCCGTGACCTCGGAAGGCAGCGCGGCGCTGCTCTGGCCGAACCCCCGGTAGTCAATGGCGAGCACCGAGAACCCCAATTCCTGCATGCGGCGCATGCGGCCGGACGAGCCCGCCACGTTCCAGCGCGCCCCGTGCAGGTACAGCATCACGGGGGCGTCCGCGCGCGCATGGGCCAGCCACAGGCCGTGCAGCCGGCCAGGCTGGCCGGTGGCCTCGGACTGGAAATCGATCCACACGTCCTGCATGTCCTCGGTGGACTGGGGGCCGCCCCAGCTGCGGTCGCTGGGCTGGAAGATCCACTCGCGCTGCTTGGCGTCGAGGGTGGCGCAGCCCGCCGAGACGGCGATGGCCAGCGCCAGGGAGATCAGAAGGGGGGTGCGTTTCATGGAAAGGAGAGAGTCGCCATCGTGCCGGAAAGTTCTCGCACGGAAAGCAGGGTTTGTGCCCATCTTCCCGCAGAGCCCGCCAACTGCCCGGCAACTGCCCTTCTTTTCACCGCTTCTGAAACGTTTCCCGAAGAAAGGTCAGACCACGCCCTGCGCCAGCATGGCGTCGGCCACCTTGACGAAGCCCGCGATATTGGCGCCGTCCACGTAGCTCACGCTGCCGTCGCTGCGCTTGCCATAGTGCAGGCACGCGGCATGGATGCCCTGCATGATCTGCAGCAGCCGCGCATCGACCTCTTCGCGGGGCCACGACAGGCGGGCGGCGTTCTGGCTCATTTCCAGGCCCGAGGTCGCCACGCCGCCGGCGTTGCTGGCCTTGCCGGGGGCGTAGAGCACGCCTGCCGCCTCGAAGGCCTTGGCGGCATCGATGGTGGAAGGCATGTTGGCGCCTTCCGCCACGCAGACCACGCCGTTCCTGATCAGGGTGGCGGCGTCCTGGGCGTCCAGCTCGTTCTGCGTGGCGCAGGGCAGAGCCACGTCTACGGGCACGTGCCAGGGGCGCACACCGGCCTCGAAGCGGGAGCCCGTGCGGGCTGCGTAGTCGCTCACGCGGCCATACAGATGGTTCTTCACCTCCATCAGCTCGGCCAGCTTCTGCGGGGTGAAACCGTCCTCGTCCACGATGGTGCCGCTCGAATCCGACACGGTGACCACCTTGGCGCCCAGCTGCAGGGCCTTTTCGACCGCGTACTGCGCCACGTTGCCCGATCCCGAGACCGAGACGCGCATGCCGTCGAGCGAGCGGCCCCGGGATTTGAGCATCTCCTGCGCGAAATACACGGTGCCATAGCCCGTGGCCTCGGGGCGGATCAGCGATCCGCCGAACGACAGGCCCTTGCCGGTGAACACGCAGTCCGCCCGGTTGCTGAGCTTCTTCATCATGCCCGCCATGAAGCCCACCTCGCGGCCGCCCACGCCGATGTCGCCTGCCGGCACGTCGGTGTCGGCACCCACGTGGCGGAACAGCTCGGAGACGAAGGCTTGGCAAAAACGCATGACTTCACCGGGGCTCTTGCCCTTGGGGTCGAAGTCGGAGCCGCCCTTGCCGCCGCCCATGGGCAGCGTGGTCAGCGCGTTCTTGAAGGTCTGCTCGAACGCCAGGAACTTGAGCACCGACAGGTTCACCGAGGGGTGAAAGCGCAGGCCGCCCTTGTAGGGGCCGATCGCCATGCTGTGCTGGATGCGGTAGCCGCGGTTGACCTGCACGGTGCCATGGTCGTCCACCCACGACACGCGGAACATCACGATGCGCTCGGGCTCGACGAGCCGCTCCAGCAGGCCATGCTCGGCATAGCGGGGGTGCTGGGCGATGAACGGCCACAGGCTTTCCATGACTTCAGTGACGGCCTGCAGGAATTCGGGCTGACCCGGATTGCGGTGGGCCACGTGGGAAAGGAAGCTGCCTGCGGACTCGTATTTCATGTTCAAAAAGCTTTCTGCGTCAAAAAGCAGGCAATGGCGCGCTGCAACATCGAATTATGTTCAAAAGTTATACGTTTATGCGCATGCCTATGCACAATGGTGGGGAATGTGGCGGGTGAGTTGCCATATGTTGGTGCGGCGGGGGGCTGGCGTGGGCTGTCACCGGCGCGCAAAACGGGAGTCATCGCCTTGTCACAGGCGGCGGCCACAGTTCGGCGGTTCTAAACACAACGAGGAGAAGAGCATGCACATTCCTGGTGCGAAGTTGGGTGCGCTGGCCTTGCTGGCCACGCTGGCGGCCTGCGGCGGCAACGATGACAACCCCTATCCCACGCTGAATGGCGACAAGCCGCTCGTGATCGGCCACCGGGGGGCCGCCGGTTACCTGCCCGACCACACGCTCGAGGGCTACAAGCGGGCCATCGACATGGGCGCCGACTTCATCGAACCCGACCTGGTGGCCACCAAGGACGGCGTGCTGGTGGCGCGCCACGAACCCAACATCACCGGCACCACCGATGTGTCCACCCGCGCCGAGTTCGCGGGCCGCAAGACCAAGAAGATGGTGGACGGCGTGGAGGAAGAGGGCTGGTTCGTGTCGGATTTCACCCTGGCCGAGATCAAGACCCTGCGCGCCGTCCAGCCCCTGTCGGACCGCGACCAGTCGCACAACGGCAAGTACCAGATCCCCACCCTGGAAGAAGTGCTGGACCTCGCCAAGAACGAAGGCGCCAAGGCCGGCCGCACCGTGGGCGTGTACCCCGAGACCAAGCACCCCACCTTCCATGCCAAGCTGGGCCTGCCGCTGGAAGACCGCCTGCTCGCCACGCTGGCCAAGTACGGCTACACCGCCAAGAGCTCGCCGGTCATCGTGCAGTCGTTCGAGGTGTCCAACCTCAAGTACCTGCGCACCAAGACGCAGATCCGCCTGGTGCAGCTGGTGGACGCGAACGACGTGAACCCCGACGGCAGCATGGACCTGACCGCCCCCTACGACAAGCCCTACGACTTTGCCGTGGCCGGCGACGCGCGCACCTTCGCCAGCCTGCTCACCCCCGCGGGCCTCAAGGAGGTCAAGACCTATGCCGACGGCATCGGCCCCTGGAAGCCGTACCTCATCCCCTCCAAGCAGGTGGACGCTAACAAGGACGGCAAGGCCGATGACCTCAATGGCGACGGCAAGATCGACGAACGCGACCGCGTGATGATGGCGCCCACCGATGTGGTGAAGAATGCCCACGCCGCGGGCCTGATGGTGCACCCCTACACCTTCCGCAGCGAGGCCAAGCGCCTGGCTTCGGACTTCAAGGGCGACCCCAAGGCCGAGTACAAGCTGTTCTACAACCTGGGTGTGGACGGCGTGTTCAGCGACTTCCCGGACACCGCCAAGGCAGCGCGGGACAACTGATCCGCCAACGGCCACGGGCCCTGGCCCGGTGCCAGGCTGAAACCACACGACAAGGCCCGCCGCCGCGGGCCTTGTTCTGGGCGGAGGGCCAGGGCGCCCTGGCGGGCCCCAGCGTTCAATGCGCCTGTGCGGCGGGCGCGGCCACGGCCGGTGCCGCGGCCACCAGCCCCTCGGCGGTCGGCAGGTCCATCCATGCCTGCATCAGCGGGATCTGCTTGCGCAGCCAGTGGGTGGGCATGGCCTGGGTGCCCCACACGGGGATACGGCCCGCGTATTCGCCCATCACCCAGAACTGGCGCACCGCCAGGCAGGGCGCAATGGCCGCCAGATCCTGCGGCGGTACGGGGCGCACGCCGGTGTAGCCCGCCAGGTAGCGCTGCCAGCGTTCCCGCAGGGCGGCGGACAGGGGTGTTTCCAGGCTGCGCGGCAGCAGCACCCACAGGAACACGCTCAGCTCGTAGGCCAGCAGGCCCGGGCCCGCATCGTCGAAGTCGAAGAAGGCTGCCACGCGGCTGCTTTCGTCTCCCTGCCCGGGTCCGTCGCTCATGAAGTTGTTGCTGCCATGGCAGTCGCCGTGGCAGTGCACGCGGGTGAGGTCGGGCCATGCGGCAAAGCGCTGGCGCAGCCCGCCGGCCAGCGCGGCAAACTCGCGTCCCAGCGCCGCGTCCACCGTGGGGGCGGCGAGCATGCGTTCCAGCGATGCATCGAGCAGCAGGGAGAGGTCCAGCGTGTAGCGGCTTGGCGGGCCGTGGTAGCCCTGTGCTGCGTTGTGCATCCGGGCCAGCCCCCGGCCGGTGGCCTCGATGTCCACCAGCGACTCGCCGGGGGGATCTCCCGCCAGAAAGTCGAACAGGAGCAGCGCGCGGCCACCCTCTGGCAGGGCGAGCGCCACGCTGAAGCTTCCATCGGCCGCCGGCAGCGGGGCGGCGACCGGGATACCCTCGCGCCGCAGGTGCGTCAGCAGGGCGGTCTCGTAGGCGATGTTCGGCGCGCCGCGCGGCCTCTCGGCGCACAGGCGTGCAATGGCGTGCTGGCCGCTGGCAAAGCGCACTTCGTACACCTGGTTGAAGCCGCGCCGCAGCAGCACGCAGTGCTCCACGGGACCGAGCGCCCAGCCGGCCGCCACGGCCCGGGCAATGGCGTCGCCCGTGGGGGTGGTTTGTGCGATGGACTGGGCGTCGAAGGCCATCATGGGCAGGGTCCTTGGGGGCAGGGCGGCCGATTCTGCCGGCAAAGCCGCGCTCCGTGCCTTGAGGCCAGCCAAAGAAGCACTTCGGCGCCCACCTCGGGGGGCGCGAGATCGCGGGCTGGCTCCTAGAACCCCAGCGCGAATCCCACGCTCAGCCAGGTGCGCCCCTGCTGGCGGCCGATCGTGGCGTCCAGCTGCCGGCTGGGCGCCCATTCCCACCGGGCACCGGTCTGGAAGGTGGGCGCGCCATGCTGGGTGCCAAAGGCTTCCAGATGGGGGGTGACTGCGCCCCAGCCGTGCTCCACCGATGCCCCCCAGGTGGCCCGCCAGGATTGCCCGCGTTCCCGCTGGCTGCCCAGGTTGGCGTTGACCACGCCCCAGGGCGCCGCGCAGGTGCCGATGAGGTTCAGCGCCACCAGGCTGCCGGCGGTTTGTCCGGGGCTCTGGCGCCGGTGGGTGATGCCCGCGCTGCTGCCCGCGTTGCAGCCCTGTTCCTGTGCCGGGCTCCACAGCCATTTGGCCTGCAGGCCTTGCAGGGTATGGCGCTCGTCCCGGTCGCGAGCCAGCAGCGCGCCCAGCTCCCATCCCTCGACAGGGGTGAATGCCGGGGCTGCGTAGACGGTGCCACGCTGGCCGCGCCGGCCTTCCCACCACACTTCGATGTGGCCGTGGCCTGCCTCGTCCACGCCGGCGTCGTCCACCGACAGGGGGCGCCCCGCATGGGCAGGCAAAGCCACCAGGCACAGGGCGGCAGCGGCCAGCAGCAGGGGCGGGGCGGTGGGGTCGGTCATGGGCGGCGCGGTGACTGGGCGACGGCTGGAGGACGGGGCTCGGGCGATGTCGCAGGCGGTGGTGGTGCCGGCCGCTGGGGCTAGCGCCCGCGCAGAAACAGCGCGTCCAGTTCCTTCATGCTCAGCTGCCGCCAGGTGGGCCGCCCGTGGTTGCACTGGTCCGACCGGTCCGTGGTTTCCATCTGCCGCAGCAGGGCGTTCATCTCGTCGATGGTGAGCCTGCGGTTGGCGCGCACGGCACCGTGGCAGGCCATGGTGCCCAGGATCTCGTTGCGGGCGCGCTGCACCACGGTGGTGGCGTCGTGCGCGGCCAGTTCGGCCAGCACGCTGCGGGCCAGTTCCACCGGGTCGCCCTGGGCCAGGGTGGTGGGCACGGCGCGCACGGCCAGCGTCTTGGGCGAGAAGGGCACCACTTCCATGCCCAGCATGGCCAGCACCTCGGCGGATGCCTCGGCCGTGGCCACTTCCTCGGGCGTGGCGGCGAAGGTGGCCGGGATCAGCAGCGGCTGGCTGGCGATGCGGGCGTCGCCATCCACCTGGGCCTTGAGGCGCTCGTAGACGATGCGCTCGTGGGCGGCGTGCATGTCCACGATGACCATGCCCTGGGCGTTCTCGGCCAGGATGTACACGCCATGCAGCTGGGCCACCGCGCGGCCCAGGGGCCAGGTGGTCTCGCTGCCGGCGGGGCCGCGGGCGGTCGCTGGCGGCACGGAAGGGGCGCCGGGCACCGCGCCGCCGGCGGGGGCGGCCGCAGGGCCGTTGCCGTGCGGGGCATCGGCCGTGCCCGGCAGGGGCTGCGATGGCGCCGCGGTGGGCAACACGGCGGCTGGCGCGTCATGGCCCATGGGCCCGGTCTCCCTCCTGGGGCCCCACAGCGCCTGCAGGTCCGCCACGTGGTGGCCACGCTCTTCAAATTTGATAGCTGACTGCGCTTGCCAGTGAAGGGCTGGAGGCTGATTGGGCCTGAAGTCCTCGGTGGGGCCCTGCGCCGTGGCGCCCGCGTCTGGCGCGGCTGTCCCCGCAGCAGCCGCAGCGACGGCCGCGAGCGCGGCGGCGCGCGGTGCGGCCAGCGCGTTTTCCACGGCATGGCGCACGGCCTGGTGCACCTCGCGGCTGTCCCGAAAGCGCACCTCGATCTTGGTGGGGTGCACGTTCACGTCCACGCGGGCCGGGTCGATCTCGACATACAGCGCATAGATGGGCTGCTTGTGGCCGTGCAGCACATCCTCGTACGCGCTGCGGGCGGCATGGGTGAGTACCTTGTCGCGCACGAAGCGGCCGTTCACGTAGCAGTACTGGTGGTCGGGGCGCGAGCGGGCGGCGTCGGGCAGGCCCGCGCGGCCGGTGACGGTGACGGGGCCCACGCGGTGCTGCACGGCCACGGATTGCGTGACGAAGTCCTCGCCCAGCACGTCGGACAGGCGGCGGGCCAGCGCGTCCTGGGCATCCCCCTGTCCGGGCACGAAGGTGGCGCGCCACTGCTCCACCAGCTTGCCTTCGTGCCAGATGGCAAAGCCCACATCCGGCCGCGCGAGCGCATGGCGCCGCACCGATTCGATGCAGTGCGCGAGTTCGGTGGCGTCGGTCTTCAGGAACTTGCGGCGCGCGGGGGTGGAGAAGAACAGCTCCTTCACCTCCACCGTGGTGCCGGTGCTGCGCGCGGCCGGGCGCAGCTCGCCGCTGCGTGCGTCCAGCAGGAAGGCATTGGGTTGCGCCGCCGGGCGCGAGAGCAGGGCCATCTCCGACACCGAGGCAATGGCGGCCAGCGCCTCGCCCCGAAAGCCCATGGTGGCCACGGTCTCCAGGTCGTTCAGGCTGGTGATCTTGCTGGTGGCATGGCGGCGCAGCGCCACGGGCAATTCTGCGTGTGGAATGCCCCCGCCGTCGTCTTCCACGGTGATCAGGCGCACGCCGCCAGCCGACAGGCGCACGGTGATCTGCGTGGCGCCCGCGTCCAGCGCGTTGTCCACCAGTTCGCGCACCACGGAAGCGGGGCGCTCGACCACCTCGCCGGCGGCGATCTGGCTGATGAGTTCATCGGGCAGGTCGCGGATGGGGCGCCGGGCCGTGGCGAGGGGGGTGGTGGCGGGCTGCGCCGCCGCGAGGAGGGGGGTGGTGTCGTTCACCCGTGAGATTTTAGGGCGGGGGCCGCGCAGGGGTATCGGGCCGGGGCGGGGCCCGATGGGGATAATGCGCCCACCTTTTTGCTGCCCGGTGTCCGGACCCGCCCTTCCATGGAACTTGTCACTTTTCTCATCGACTTCATCCTGCACGTGGACAAGTACCTGGAGGCCTTCGTACAGGCCTACGGCATGTGGGTGTACGCCCTGCTGTTCGCCATCGTGTTCGTCGAGACAGGGCTGGTGGTGATGCCGTTCCTGCCGGGCGATTCGCTGCTGTTCATCGTGGGCGCGCTGTGCGGCGCGGGGATGATGAGCTTTCCGCTGGCCTGCGCGGTGCTGCTGGCGGCGGCCATCCTGGGCGACCAGTGCAACTACTCGCTGGGCCGCTACTTCGGGCCCAAGGTGTTCCAGTGGGAAAACTCGCGCTGGTTCAACCGCCGTGCGTTCAACCAGGCGCATGACTTTTACGAGCGCTATGGCGGCATCACCATCGTGATCGCTCGCTTCATGCCCTTCATCCGCACCTTCGCACCGTTCGTGGCGGGTGTGGCGGAGATGGGCCGCGCCAAGTTCACCGCGTTCAACGTGGGGGGCGCGCTCCTGTGGGTCCTGGGCATCTGCTCGGCGGGGTATTTCTTTGGCAACTTTGCCTGGGTCAAGGAGAACCTGGACAAGATCATCTGGGCCATGATCTTCATCCCCGGCCTGATCGCCATCTTTGGTGCCTGGCGCGCCGGGCGGCAGGCCAGGACCGCACCTTGACCTTGAATCAACGGGTGCTATGAAAAAAAAAGCTGCCAGCGCTTGTGTGACAAGCGCTGGCAGCTTCTTTTATGCAGAACTCACCGGCAGCCCGGTTCGGCCGCAGGGGAGGTTGTCCGGCGGCCGGGGGGATCAGCGGCGATAAGGCCGGCGCTGATCGCGGTCCTCGCCGATCTCATGGCCGATCAGGGCGCCGGCGGCGGCACCGCCAATCGTGCCTGCGGGGCCCCCGAAGACGGCATTGCCGGCGACACCACCGACCACGGCGCCCACGCCGGTGCCCACCTGTGCGCTGGTGGGGTTCGAAGCGCAACCACCCAGTGCCAGGGCTGCGGTACAGGTGGTCGCAAGAAGGATGTGACGGATTTTCATGGCAAGAGTCCTTTGTGAATGGAATCAGGCCTGGGAGTCCGGCTGCGGCTGCAGACGGGCTGGACCTGTGGCTTCACTATCCGTCGCCCGGCGGGGCCCCCGCGTAGGCAGCCGTGGGATGCCGCTGTAGGACATGCGACCTCATGGGAAACGCCCGCCGCGTTGCCAAGTGCCGGCGGTTCCCGTGGTGCGCGGGCATCACGTTCCCCCTGGGGCGGGGTTACGTGGCATCGCCGGTGGTTGCCAACCGGCGGGCGGCAGCAGATCATTTCTAATGCAATCCATTCGTATAAGGACACACACCATGGACCCTCAAACATCCCACACGGGCCCGCAGCTGACGGTGGCGCAACAAATCGGCCTGATCGTGGGGGTGGCCGTCCTGGCGCTCGTGCTCATCCTGGCGTTGAGCCTGGTGCGCGTGCAGCACCTGGGCAGGACGGTGGACGGTCTGGCCAATGAGCAGGTCGAACGCCTGCAGCTGGCCCTGCGCTGGCGCAGCAACATCGCGGTCAACTCCACGCGGGTGTTCTCGGTGGTGCAGTCCGAAGGCGACGACCTGCAGAACTTCTTCAAGGACCTGATCGCCGCCACCACGGCCGACACGTCCAAGGTTCAAAAGCGCTACAGCGAGCTGGAAACCAGCCCCGAAGGCCTGCGCATCCAGGAGGAGCTGGCGGCGGTGCGCACGCCGTATCTCGCCACGCGCGACAAGGCCCTGGCGCTCAAGAAGGCAGGCGACATGGCACAGGCCAAGTCGTTTGCCATGTCCACCTTCGTGCCGGTGGTCAACCAGTACAACGCGGTCGCGGACAAGATGGTGGAATACCAGATCCAGCGGTCGGCCGACCAGGCCGCCGAGGCCGCGGGCCTGATCGGCTCCTACCGCGCCGCCGTGCTGGCGGCGGGCATCGCGGGGCTGGCGCTGCTGGTGCTGCTGTCCTGGGTGGTGGTGCGGCGCATCCGCCGCTCGCTGGGCGAGGTGGCCGCGGTGGCCCGGCGCATCGGCGAGGGCGACCTGTCGCGGCCCATCCACGCGCAGGGGCGCGGCGAGGTGGCGCAGATGATGCAGGCCATGGAAACCATGCAGGCATCGCTGGTGCGCATCGTGGGCGACGTGCGCCACAGCAGCGACTCCATCGCCACCGGCTCCAGCGAGATCGCCTCGGGCAATGCCGACCTGAGCCAGCGCACCGAGGAGCAGGCCAGCAACCTCGAGCAGACGGCCGCGTCCATGGAGCAGATCACCAGCACCGTGAAGAACAACTCCGACACCGCGCAGCGCGCCGCCGTGCTGGCGGGCGCGGCATCGGCCGCGGCGGTGAAGGGGGGCGAGGTGGTGGGCCAGGTGGTGGCCACCATGCAGGACATCTCGGCCGCGTCGCGCAAGATCACCGACATCATCGCGGTGATCGACGGCATCGCGTTCCAGACCAACATCCTGGCGCTCAACGCGGCGGTGGAGGCGGCGCGCGCGGGCGAGCAGGGGCGTGGCTTCGCCGTGGTGGCCAGCGAGGTGCGCAGCCTGGCGCAGCGCTCGGCCTCCGCGGCCAAGGAGATCAAGGCGCTCATCAGCGACAGCGTGCAGAAGGTGGAAAACGGCACCCAGCTGGTGGGGGATGCCGGCCACAGCATGGAAGACATCGTCGCGCAGGTCCAGCGGGTGAGCGACCTGATTGGCGAGATCTCCAGCGCCACGGGCGAGCAGACCATCGGCATCAGCCAGGTCGGCGAGGCGGTGACGCAGCTCGACCAGGTCACGCAGCAGAACGCCGCGCTGGTGGAGCAGAGCGCCGCCGCCGCCGACAGCCTCAAGCACCAGGCGGCGCGGCTTGCGGAGGTCGTGAGCGTGTTCCGCCTGGAGCGGTGAGGCGAACTCCCTCTGAGTCGATTCGTGCCTCGGCCCTCAGCCCTCAGCCCCTCCTCGCCTCGCCGTGCGAGCCGGGAGGGAGATGCTCCCAGCGCATGCAGGCGAAGCGCCGCATGCGCGGCCTGGCGGCCCTTGCGCGGGGCGCACTCGCGCTGGCTGCGCCAGCTGCATTCGTCGCCGGTGGCGCACGGCCCGATGAATAGTGGCTGCGCCAAAACAGGGATCTGAAAAAACCTCAGCGCCCACCCGCCAGCAGGCACAGGGTGACCAGCAGGGACGCGTGCTCCACCGCCTTGAGCGAATGCAGCGCGCGCGGCGCCAGGTGCACGAAGTCGCCGGGATGCAGCTGCTGGATGCCGTCCTCGCTGACAAACTCGACCACGCCCTCGATGCACTGCACCGTGGCCTCGCCGGGGGTCTGGTGTTCCTTCATGGATTTGCCCACGGGGAGCACGACGCGCATGACTTCGAGCTGGCCGGCCTTCAGGATGGCGGTGGTGATGGCCTCGGGCAGGCGGTCGCCCAGGGGGCGCACGCTGACGATCTGGCCGGATTGGGCGTGGGGCAGTGCCATGGCGTTTCTCCTTCCGTCCTCCCCGGTGCGTGCCGGTGTGCAGGAAGCACATGCCTGCACGCCGGGGCGTGGGTGATGAAGGCTACTTTGCCTGCACTTGGCGGTCCGCGCAAGGCTAGACGGAACGGCTGCGCGCCAGTGGCGGGTTCTTGGCGAAGTAGCGCGTGATGCCGCGCATCAGCGCGTCGGCCAGCTGCTCCTGGTAGGCGCTGCTGCGCAGGCGCTTTTCCTCGTCGGGGTTGCTGATGAAGGCGGTTTCCACCAGCACGCTGGGGATGTCGGGGGCCTTGAGCACCGCGAAGCCCGCCTGCTCCACGCGCGGCTTGTGCAGCTTGGCCATGCCGCCGATCTCGCCCAGCAGCACGGAGCCGAGCTTGAGGCTGTCGTTGATCTGCGCGGTGGTGCTCATGTCGAGCAGCGCGCGCTGCACGTGCTGGTCCTTGGACTGCACGTTGATGCCCCCCACCAGGTCGGCCTGGTTCTCCTTGTTGGCCAGCCAGCGCGCGGCGGTGCTGGAGGCGCCGCCCTGGCTCAGCGCGAACACGCTGGCGCCGCGCGCGGCCGGCGTGGTGAAGGCATCGGCGTGGATGCTCACGAACAGGTCGGCCTGCACGCGCCGGGCCTTCTGCACGCGCGTGCCCAGGGGCACGAAGTAGTCGCCGTCGCGCGTGAGGAAGGCGCGCATGGGATTGCCACCCACGGTGGTGGCGTTGATGCGGTCGCGCAGCAGGTGGGCCACGCGCAGCACCACGTCCTTCTCGCGCGTGCCCGAGGGGCCGATGGCGCCCGGGTCCTCGCCGCCGTGGCCGGGGTCGAGCGCGACGATGATGATGCGGTCGGTGTGCGTGGACGTGGCCCGGTTGCCCGGCAGGCGCGTGGTTTCGGCCGGGGCGGCCGCCACCGGGGGCGCCGCCACGGGCGGGTGCTCTGCCGGGACGGGGCGGGTGGTGCGCTGCGCGATGAGGTCGCCGAGCGGGTCGTGCTCGGCGGGCGGCGTGGGCGCTTTGGGGGTGGCGGCGGCCGTGGTCACGGGGGCATCGCGCAGGCGCTCCGCGATGAGGGCCTCCAGCGGGTCCACCGGCGCGGCGGGGTAAAGGTCGAACACCAGGCGGTGCCGGTACGCCGCCACGGGGGGCAGCGTGAACACCTGCGGCATGGCGGGCTGCTTGAGGTCCACCACCAGGCGCACCACCCCGGGCGCGTTCTGCCCCACGCGGATGCCCGCGATGTTGGGGTCGTCCGGCTTGACCTTGGCGACCAGTTCGCGCAGCTCGGGGCTGAGGTCGATGCCCTCGATGTCCACCGCCAGGCGCGGCGGCGTGGTCACGAAGAACTGCTTGGCCACCAGCGCGCCGTCGGACTCGATGGTCACGCGCGAGTATTCGGGCGCGGGCCAGACGCGCACGGCCAGGATGGTGGCGCCGCGCGCGATCTGCTGCGTGCCCAGCAGCAGCACGAGGCTGCCCGCCTGCAGCACGGCCCGGCGCGAAGCCACGCCCCGGGCTGCGGCCGGGGGCGTGCCGCTGGCGCTGCCGGGGCTCATCGCGGGCCTCCCGTGCGGGGCGCGCGGGGGCAGGCCGGGGTCGGTGCGGCCGATGGGCGGCTCATGGGTTCAGCAGCCCTTGCAGCATGTGGCGGCCGTTGGCGGTTTGGGCGTGCACCGTGATCTTCCTTTCGGTGTCGTCAATTGCTTCAATGTGTATAGCAAGGTCCGCAGGCGGCGTAAGCGCTGCAGCCTTTTCCGGCCATTCTGCCACCTTGAGCCCCGGGTTGGCAAAAATGTCCCTGAAGCCCGCGTCCTCCCATTCGCGCGGATCGTCGAAGCGATAGAAATCAAAGTGCCAGATCGCCAGGCCCGGGGCCTCGTGTGGCTCCACCACGGCGTAGGTGGGGCTCTTGATCCGGCCCTGCACGCCCAGGGCGCGCAGCAGGTGGCGCACCAGCGTGGTCTTGCCCGCGCCCAGGTCGCCGTGCAGCGTGACGAAGGCGTTGGACAGCCCCGGCTGCGCGGCCAGGCGCTGCGCGAAGGCGGCGGTGTCATCCTCGCTGTGCCAGGTGAAGGGGTGGGCGGGTTCCGCCGGGGCGGCCGTGCCGCTTCCTACAATCTGGCAGGTATGTGGTGCAACAGTCAACTCGTTCCTCAAATGCAGGAGTGGGCCCGCGAACTGGGATTTTCCCAAATCGGCGTGGCGGGGGTGGACTTGTCCGCCGCAGAGCCCGGCCTTTCGGCCTGGCTGGCGCAGGGCTTCCATGGTGACATGCATTACATGGCATCGCACGGCATGAGGCGCGCGCGCCCGGCCGAACTGGTGCCCGGCACCGTGAGCGTGATCACGGCACGCATGGATTATTTGCCGCGCGATACGGGCACGGGTGCGTCCGGCGGCTGGCAGGCTTTCGAACTGGGGCGCCTGGCCCGCCCGCAGGAAGGGATCGTCTCGGTCTATGCCCGGGGGCGCGACTACCACAAGGTGCTGCGCGCCCGCCTGCAAAAACTCAGCGACCGCATCGCCGAGGCCATCGGCCCCTTCGGCCACCGCGTATTCACCGATTCCGCGCCGGTGCTGGAGGCCGAGCTGGCCTCGCGCAGCGGCCAGGGCTGGCGCGGCAAGCACACCCTGGTGCTCAACCGCGAGGCGGGCTCGATGTTCTTCCTGGGCGAGATCTACGTGGACATGGCGTTGCCTGAAAGCGCCCCGGTCACCGCGCACTGCGGCAGCTGCAGCGCCTGCATCGACATCTGCCCCACGCAGGCCATCATCGCGCCGCACCGGCTCGATGCGCGGCGCTGCATCTCGTACCTGACCATCGAGCACGCGGGGCCCATCCCGCTGGAACTGCGGCCGCTCATGGGCAACCGCATCTACGGCTGCGACGACTGCCAGCTCATCTGCCCCTGGAACAAGTTCGCGCAGGCCAGCCGGCTGCCCGACTTCGACGAGCGCAAGGGCCTGGCGGGCCAGCAGCTGGCACACCTGTTCGCATGGGACGAGGCCACCTTCCTGCGCATGACCGAAGGCGGCCCCATCCGCCGCATTGGCCACGAGCGCTGGCTGCGCAACGTGGCCGTGGCGCTGGGCAATGCGCTGCGGGCCACGGGCGATGGCGCGGTGCGTGCGGCGCTGCAGTCCCGTGCCCAGGAGCCCAGTGAACTCGTGCGCGAACATGTGGCCTGGGCGCTGGATTTTGAATGAAAGTGGGCTCTAGCGCTTGATAATTAAGCGCTGGCAGCTATCAAAAAATGAGTATTCAGGCCGAGGCTCTGTGTGGCTTTACCGCGCCAGCAGCCCGGCGTCCCTGAGCGTTTCCACCAGCCCTTGCGCAAACCGCTCGTAGCCGGCCGCATTGGCGTGGATCTGGTCGGACCGCAGGCGGGCGTCGGACAGCACGCCGGACCAGCCTTTGCTGTGCAGTGGAATCTCCAGCTGGGTCGCCACTTCTTCGTACAGCGCGTGATCGCCCAGCCGGCCGGTGGAGGCCGCCAAGAGAGACAGCTCGGGCACGGCCACCAGCAGCACCTGGGCGCCGCTGGCGCGCGCCTCCGTACAGATGCGCACGATGTTGGCGCGGGTGGTGCTGGCGCTCTGGCGGCGCAGAAAGTCGTTGCCGCCGATGCCCACGATCACCAGCGCGGGCTGGTGCGATTGCAGCAGCGCTGGCAGGCGTTCGAGCGCCTGGGCCGAGGTGTCGCCCGACACGCCGGCGTTGACCACTTTCCAGCCCGTCAGGCGCGCCAGCACGGCAGGGTAGGCGGTGTCGGCCGATGCGCCCACGCCGGAGGTCAGCGAATCACCCAGCGCCAGCACCGTGGCGCCGGTGGGCACCGCCTGCGCGCGCGGGGCCTTGCGCCCGCAGCCCGCCAGCGGCACAAGCGCCACGGCCGCCACGCCCGCCATCAACGCGCGGCGGCGTGCTTGGACCAGGGCGGCGGAACGCAGGGCAGGGTGTGGATCGGTCATCGCAGAAATCCCAGGGCAAACGGCAGGCTGACCATGCCCAGCAGGGTCGATAGCGTGACCAGCCCCGCCACGTACGGTCCGTTGTAGCCCATGCGCGCCGCCAGCACATAGCAGGTGGAGGCGGTGGGCAGCGCGGAGAAGGCGAGCAGCATGGTGGTCTGCACCGGGTTCAGCCCAAAGAGGCGCGCCATGCCGAACGCGAGCAGCGGCTGCAGCAGGTGCCGGATGGACAACACCGCCACGCTCAGCGCCTTGCCGCGCGTGAGCAGGCCAAACTGCAGGCCCGCGCCCGCGGCCATCAGCCCCAGCGCCAGCGATGCCGCGCTGATGCGGCCCACCGTGGGCGCGGCCCAGTCGGGAATCCTGAAGCCCAGCAGGTTGGCCACCAGCCCCGATACCGTGGCGACGATCAGCGGGTTGCGCACCAGCTCCCGCGCGAAGCTGTGCTGGCCGTGCCGCGCCATCGGCCACACGGCCGCCACGTTGAACAGCGGCACGCACACGCCGATCAGCACGGCGATCATGAGCAGGCCCTCGGAGCCCGCCAGGCGCTCGGCAATGGCCAGGCCAATGAACGAGTTGAAGCGGAACGCGACCTGGGCACTGGCGGCATGGTCGCGCGCGTCGATGCGCCGGCCCAGCCAGGGCCAGTGCGGCAGGCTGTAGGCCAGCGCGATCCCGATCAGGCCGGAGATCAGCCCGGCGGCGATCAGCCCCGATGCGGCGCCGATGTCCACCGGGCTCTTGACGATGGACTGGAACAGCAGCACGGGGAACAGCAGGTAGTACACCAGGCTCTCCACCGGCTGCCATACCGAGCGGTTCAGGGCGGTGTAGCGGCAGATGAGGTAGCCGCACAGGATGAGGGAGAAGTCGGGAAGCAGGAGCTGGGCGTAATTCACGCACGGAGAATACTTGATCCGTGCCGTGTTCTGCGGGTTAGCCCTTATGTGGAATCCGCAGGCTGCCAGGACACCGGTTGCGCATACCATCCAGGCTGTCTGTCACCCATGAAGGAGAACTCAATGCATCGTCGTCAATGGCTCGCGCTGACCGTACTGGCTGCCGCCGCAGGGTCCGCTGCCGCCCAGGGCTACCCCAACAAGGTCATCAAGCTGCAGGTGCCCTTCGCGCCCGGCGGTACCACCGACATCATTGCGCGCGTGATCGCCGACCCGCTGGGCAAGGCCCTGGGCCAATCCGTGATCGTGGAAAACAAGGCCGGTGGCGGCGGCATCGTGGGCGCGGCCGAAACCGCCCGTTCGGCGCCGGATGGCTACACGCTGGGCGTGGCCACCGTGTCCACCACGGCGGCCAATCCCGCCATCAATCCCAAGACGCCGTACAACCCGCTGACGGACTTCACGCCCATCATCAACATCGCGGCCACGCCCAACATCATTGCGGTGCACCCCAGCTTCCCCGCCAAGGACTACAAGGCGTTCGTGGCCGAGATCAAGAAGTCGCCCGGCAAGTATTCGTACTCCTCGTCCGGCACGGGCGGCATCGGCCACCTGCAGATGGAGCTGTACAAGAACCTCTCGGGCACCTTCGTGACGCACATCCCCTACCGTGGCGCGGGCCCCGCCCTGAATGACACCGTGGCCGGCCAGGTGCCCATGATTTTCGACAACCTGCCCTCGGCGCTGCCCTTCATCAAGGAAAACCGCCTGGTGCCCATCGTGGTCGCCGCGCCGCAGCGCGTTGCCGCCCTGCCCAACGTGCCCACGTTCAAGGAAATGGGCCTGGAGCCCGTGAACCGCATGGCGTACTACGGCATCGTGGGCCCCAAGGGCCTGTCCAAGGAGGTGGTGGACAAGGTCAACGCCGCCGTGCGCAAGGCGCTGGAAGATCCGGCCGTGAAGAAGCGCATCGAAGACACCGGCTCCATCGTGCTGGGCAACACGCCCGAGCAGTTCGCCGAGCAGATCAAGGCGGAATTCGCCGTGTACAAGGACGTGGTGGTCAAGCAGAAACTGGCGCTCGAATAATTCCGTGCGCACTCCAGAAGCCGCCCGCGCCCGGGCGGCTTTTTTACGTGCTATCGTTTTTGGATGCTTGCCCCCAGCCTGAACGCGATCGATGCCTTTGTGGATGCCCTGTGGCTGGAGGACGGCCTTTCGCGCAACACGCTGGCGGCCTACCGCCGCGACCTGACGCTGTACGCGCAGTGGCTGGCCGCGCAGCAACCCGCCCTGGCGCTGGACGGCACGGCCGAACACCACCTGCAGGGCTACTTCGCGGCGCGCCACGCCGAGACCCGCGCCACGTCGGCCAACCGGCGCCTCACCGTGCTCAGGCGCTACTTTCACTGGGCGCTGCGCGAGCGGCGGATCGCCGCCGACCCCACGGTGCGGCTCACCGCCGCGCGCCAGCCCCTGCGCGTGCCCAAGACCTTGTCGCAGGCGCAGGTGGAGGCCCTGCTCGCGGCGCCGGACCTGGGCAACCCCCTGGGACTGCGCGACCGCACCATGCTGGAGCTGATGTACGCCAGCGGCCTGCGCGTGACCGAACTGGTCACGCTCAAGACCTTCCAGCTGGGCCTGAACGAAGGCGTGCTGCGGGTGATGGGCAAGGGCAGCAAGGAGCGGCTGGTGCCGTTTGGCGAAGAGGCGCGGCAGTGGCTGGAACGCTACCTGCGGGAATCGCGTGGCGAGATCCTTGCGGGCCAGCAGACCGACGACCTGTTCGTGACCCAGCGCGGCAGCGGCATGACCCGCGTGATGTTCTGGGTCATCGTCAAGAAGTGGGCGGCCGTCGCCGGCATCACCACGCCGCTCTCGCCGCACACGCTGCGGCACGCGTTCGCCACGCACCTGCTCAACCATGGCGCCGACCTGCGCGTGGTGCAGCTGCTGCTGGGGCATGCGGACATTTCCACGACCACCATCTACACCCACGTGGCGCGGGAGCGGCTCAAGTCGCTGCACGCGCAGCACCATCCACGCGGCTAGCGCAGCAGGCAGACAGGCCGCGTGACCGACCCCCTCGATACCAACCAGGAGACATGCATGAAAAAAATGATTGCCGGCGCGCTGCTGCTGGGCGCCGCCACCCTGTCCATGGCGCAGGCCTGGCCCGCGGCCAAGCCCATCCGGCTCATCGTGGGCTACCCGCCAGGGGGCGGCATCGACTTTGCCGCGCGCACCGTGCAGGTGCCGCTGCAGGAAGCGCTCAAGCAGCAGATCGTGGTGGACTACAAGCCGGGCGCGGGCGGCATGCTGGCCGCCACGGAGCTCACGCGCGCGGCGCCGGACGGCTACACCATCCTGCTGGCCAATACCGGCCCTTTCGCCATCGCGCCCTACCTGCAGCGCAAGATGCCCTATGACCCGCTCAAGCAGTTCAGCTACATCGGCCAGATCAGCCAGGGCAGCTACATCGCGGTGACCCGGCTGGACCACCCGGCCAAGGACCTCAAGGAGTGGGTGGCCTGGGCCAAGGCCAACGCCGGCAAGGTGAACTTCGCCTCGGGCGGCGCGGGCACGTCCACCCACCTCAATGGCGAGCTCATGAACCAGGCCACCGGGCTGGACGTGACGCACGTGCCATACAAGGGCAGTGCGCCCGCGGTGCAGGATCTGATCGGCGGCCAGACGCAACTGCTCATCGACGCGGGTACGGTGCTGCTGCCCCAGATCAAGGGCGGCAAGCTCAAGGCGCTGGCCGTGACCGGCCCCCGGCGCGATCCACAGCTGCCCGATGTGCCCACGGTCGGTGAGCTGGGCTTCGCGGCGATGGAGTCCGTGGGCTTCCAGGGCCTGGTGGGGCCGGCTGGCATGCCCAGGGACACCGTGGACAGGCTGGCCGCCGAACTGGCGAAGGTGCTGGCGCAGGCCGACGTGAAAGCCAAGTTCGCGTCCACGGGGTCCGAAGTGCATTCGCTGGGCCCTGTGGAGTTCTTCAGCTTCGTGAAGGGCGAGAACGAGAAATGGGCCAAGCTCATCCGCGAGCGCAAGCTCGAACTCGATTGATGGATTCTCCTGCCGCCCGAGGGCGCGGTCTTTTCAGCACCTGAAGGCAAGGCGGGCAGGCTCCAGCCGCTGGCGGTGGGAGCGCCCGCACGGCCCGATCTGCCGTCGCCGGTTGGCATCCATGTCCCCGCGCAGGCGCCTTCTGCGATCCTGGCCCTGGGGGACATCCGCCGCAAGCTGGATGCCGCCGGCAACGCGCGCACCCTCCGCATGGCGGGCATCCGGGGAAACAATTGACCGGCATGACAACGCAGCGGGCCCTGGATGACCAGGGCCCGGGTGTGCGAACGCCGGGCCAAGGGGCCCCGCGACGGCGTGCCTCAGTCTTCGTTGAGGCTCTCGGCCCAGGTCAGGGCCTGCAGGTGGGCCCAGTTGACCTGGCGGTTGGACAGGTGCAGCGCGTCGGCCGCCTTGGCAAAGGCCACCTCATCGCCGCTCTCGCAGGCCTTGGTCAGCTCCAGGAAGGGCGCGAACACGCCGCTGCCGCGCAGCAGCGCGTCCATCACCGGTTCGGGCAGGGCCACGGATTCCAGCGCCTTATCGAGCGGCACGCCCAGCATGGTGTCGAGCAGGGAGAACACGCCCACCACGAAGGCGTTGTCGCATTCTTCGGGCGGCAGCAGTTCGGCGGCCAGCAGCTCCATCAGGCGGCCGCGCACCACGGCGGTCTGGCCCACCGCCGGCGGCACGCCGCCCGCGCGCGAGGTGGTCATCAGGAGGGCCGCCCAGCGGAACAGCTTCTTGAGGCCGAGGATCATCACCGCGTGGCGGAACGAGGTGATCTCGCACGAGAGCCCGAAGCCCGAGGAGTTGATGAAGCGCAGCAGGTTGAAGGACAGCGTGGGGTCCTTCTTGAGCAGGTCCTCGATCTCGGCGGTGGTGGCCTGCTTGCGCACCAGGTTGAGGAGCTGGATGATGGTGGCCTGCGAAGGGCGGATCGTCGTGGCCTTCACGAGCGACGGCTGGGCGAACCAGAAGCCCTGGAACAGCTTGACACCCAGTCCCCGCATCAGTTCGTACTGTTCGGCGGTCTCCACTTTTTCAGCCACCAGCGTGGCCTTGCTGTGGGTGGTGGAAAACTTGACCAGCGGCCCCGCCAGTTCGGGCTTGAAGGCCATCATGTCCAGCTTGATGAAAGCGGCCAGCGGCAGCCAGCTGGTGTAGGCGCGGCGCAGCGCCTGCTGGTCGAAGGCCAGCCGAAAGCCGCGGGTGCGCAGGGCCTCCAGGGTGGGCACCCGGCCTTCGATTTCCTCGGGGGTGGCCGTGTCGTGCAGCGGCGGTACTTCCAGCACCACCTTTTCGGGGTGGATCAGTTCCAGGTGGCCGCCGGAAAGGCTGTCGTGGGTGCAGTTGATGAACACCGTCTTCTTGCCGACCAGGGCTTCGGTGCCGGCGTACGACAGGGCGTTGAAGAGCAGCGCGGCATCGCTGGCCGCCGTGTGGGAGTCCGAGGCCGTGGACCGGTCGAACAGCTCGTAGCCATAGACGGCGCGGGATTCGTCCACGATGGCCTGTCGCGCAATGATGGCAATGTTCTCATCCACGGGTTCAACCGCGGGGGAATCAGCTTGCGGGGCGTCTTGTTCAGGTGTGCTCGACATGGGGTCCGCTGTGGTGAAGGGCTGGGGTCTGCACTGATTCTAGACCGGCATGCCACTTCGCGAACTGGCCGCGCGGATTTAGATGGCGGCCAAGGCGGCTGCGGCCAGCGTGCCCCGTGCGGCCCCGCAGGCCGCGCGGCGGGGGCGTGGGACGCGCAAACGGGGCTCAGTCCGCGAGCTGGTCCGCCCAGGCCAGGGCCTGCAGGTGCGCGAAGTTGATCTGCTGGCTGGTGAGGTGCAGCAAGCCGGCCGTGCGGTCGAATACCACGTCGTCGCTGGATTCGCAGGCTTCGGCCAGCGTGAGCAGGTCTCCGAGGAAGCCTTCGCGCCGCAGCAGCGCCGCCGCCACGGGCTCGGGCACGTTGAGCAGCCCCAGCGCGGATTCCATGGGCATGGACAGCATCACGTCGAGCAGCGAGAAGATGCCCACCACGAAGGCCTGGTCGGCTTCCTCGGGGGGCAGGGTTTCCAGGGCCAGCAGCTCCATCAGGCGGCCGCGCACCACGGCGGTCTGGCCGACGGAGGAGGGGGTGCCACTGGTGCGCGACGCGGTGAGCAGCAGCGCCGCCCAGCGGAACAGTTTCTTGAGGCCCATGAGCATCACGGCCTGGCGGAAGGAGGTGATCTCGCGCGACAGGCCGAATCCCGCGGAGTTGATCAGGCGCATCAGGTTGAAGGCCAGGCCCGCGTCCTTCTTGAGCACTTCCTCGATGTCGTCCGTGCTGGCCTGCTTGCGCACCTGGTTGATGAGCTCGATGATGCTCGCCTGCGAGGGCGTGAGCAGCTTGGCCTCGACCAGGGCCGGGCGCGCGAACCAGTAGCCCTGGAACATCTGCACGCCCTGGCTGGACACCATGTCGTACTGCTGGGCGGTTTCCACCTTCTCGGCGATCAGTTCGGCCTGGCAGTGGCGGCCCGCGTAGCTGATGAGCACGGCCAGCTGGTCGGGCGCCAGCACCGACAGGTCGAGCTTGATGTAGTCGGCCAGCGGCAGCCAGGGGGCATAGGCCGACTGCAGCACGGTGTGGTTGAACGCCAGGTGGAACCCGCGCTCGCGCAGTTCGGCCAGGATGGGCATGCGCGTGGCGACCTCTTCGGCGGCGGTGTGGCCCAGGGGCGGAATCTCCAGCACCACCTTGTCGGGGTCCACCAGTTCGAGGTGGCCGCCGGAGAGGCTCTCGTGCGTGCAGTTGACGAAGATGAGTTTCTTGCCCACCAGCTCTTCGGTGCCCGCGTGCGAGAGCGCGGTGAAGACCAGGATGACGTCGGTGGCGGCCGTGTGCGCCGCGCCGCTGCGCGAGCGGTTGAACAGCTCGTAGCCGACCACCACCTGCTGCGCGTTGACGATGGCCTGCCGCGCGATCATCGCGACCGAGGACTGGGTGCCGGGGGGCGGGGCGAGGGAGGCCCCAGGGGCGGAGAGTGAAGTCATGGTCAGAGGTTCGGGTGAGTGTGTTGCCGCTTCAGCGGCCGCAGGCGCCGCGGATTGTAGGAGCCATCGCATGTCGGCGCATGGTGGTGGATCAGACCTGTTGCAGCCACCGCAGCTCGGCGTCGGTAAATCCGGCGCTGCGGCGCGCTTTTTCATTGAACGGGGGTTTCAGGCGGGGGGCCTCGTATTGCCTGACCAGGGCGCCATAGTGGGTTTCAGGGTCCACGCCCCGGCGCTCGCACAGCCAGCGGTACCAGTGGTTGCCGATGGCCACGTGGCCGACCTCCTCGCGCAGGATGGTGTCGAGAATCTCCACGGCGGCCAGCGCATCGGGCGTGCCCACCTGACGCAGCTTGGCCTGGATCTGCGGCGTGGCGTCCAGGCCGCGCGCCTCCAGCGTGCGTGGCACCAGCGCCATGCGCGCCAGGATGTCGTGCCGCGTCTTCTCGCACATCGTCCACAGGCCTTGGTGGGCCGGGAAGTCGCCGTAGTCGTGCCCCTGGCCGCGAAGGTGGTCGCGCAGCAGGCGGAAATGCTGTGCCTCCTCGCCCGCCACGCGCATCCAGTCGGTGTAGTAGGCGCGGGGCATGCCGTCGAAACGCCAGACCGCGTCCAGCGCCAGGTTGATGGCATTGAATTCGATGTGCGCGATGGCATGGATGAGGACTGCGCGCCCCTCGGCCGTCGCGGGCGAGCGGCGGGCCACCTGCGTGTGGCGCAGCAGCAGGGGCCGCTCCGGCCGGCCGGGCAGGGCCGCGGGATCCAGCGGGGCCTCAGGGGCTTTGTCTGCTATGGAAAGAATAGCTGCTTGCGATTGCAGATCAAGCGCTGCGGCCGCTTTTTGTTCAGGGTCTGCAAGGCACAAAACCTGCAATGCACGGTGGCGAAGCTCCATCCTTACAATTCTAGGCCCTGCCACCCGGAACACTGCACACGCTTTGTAACCATTGGCAGGCCCGGTTCCGGCCTTCATTTTTCTGGAGTGTTTGCATGGCGATTTACGAACTCGACGGCGTGGCGCCGCAGCTGGCGGCTTCGGCCTGGGTGGCGGAAGGCGCCCAGGTCATGGGAAACGTCGTTCTTGGCGAGGATGCCAGTGTCTGGTTTGGGACGGTGGTGCGTGGCGACACCGAAAGCATCACCATCGGCGCGGGCTCGAACATCCAGGACGCGAGCGTGCTGCATGCCGACATCGGCAAGCCGCTGGTCATCGGCGAGCGCGTGACGGTGGGCCACCAGGTCATGCTGCACGGCTGCACCATCGGCGACGAGTCGCTGATCGGCATCGGGGCCATCGTGCTCAACGGCGCCAAGATTGGCAGGCACTGCCTGGTGGGCGCGGGCGCCCTGGTGACCGAGGGCAAGGAGTTTCCCGATGGTTCCATGATCATCGGCAGCCCGGCCAAGGCCGTGCGCGAACTCACGCCCGAGCAGATCGAGGGCCTGCGCCAGAGCGCCCAGCACTACATCGACAACGCGCGCCGCTTTCAGCGCGGCCTGCACAAAATCGGCTGAACGCCGACCCTTTCTGGAACCCTTGCGTGTCTGAACTCCACAAGTTTCTCTTCGATGGCCTGCCAGTGCGCGGCATGATCGTGCGCCTGACCGATGCCTGGACCGAGATCCTGCGCCGCCGCGCGGGCAATACCGGCACCGGCGCCTACCCCGCCCCGGTGAGCGAGCTGCTGGGCGAGATGGCCGCCGCCGGCGTGCTGATGCAGTCCAACATCAAGTTCAACGGCGCGCTGGTGCTGCAGGTGTTTGGCGACGGCCCCGTGAAGCTGGCCGTGGCCGAGGTGCAGTCGGACCTGAGCCTGCGCGCCACCGCCACGGTCAACAGCGAGGTGCCCGAGGGCGCGCCCCTGAGCCAGATGGTGAACGTGGGCGGCGGTGGCCGCTGCGCCATCACGCTCGACCCCAAGGACCGCCACCCCGGCCAGCAGCCCTACCAGGGCGTGGTGCCGCTGTATGGCGACCGGCACGAGAAGCTGGAACGCCTGTCGGATGTGCTGCAGCACTACATGCTGCAGTCCGAGCAGTTGGACACCATCCTGGTCCTGGGCGCCAATGAACAGGTGGCCGCGGGCCTGCTGATCCAGCGCATGCCGATCAAGGGCGAGGGCAACCTGGCCGAGGGCCTCACCCACCGCGAGAACGAAGACCAGATCGGCCACAACGAGGACTACAACCGCATCGCGCACCTGGCTGCCAGCCTGACGCGCGAGGAGCTGCTGACCCTGGACGTGGACACCATCCTGCGCCGCCTGTTCTGGGAGGAAAAGCTGCTGCGCTTCGAACCCCAGCAGGGTGCCAGCGGCCCGCGTTTTGCCTGCACCTGCAGCCGTGAGCGCGTGAGCAACATGCTGCGCAACCTGGGCAGCGAAGAGGCCGAGAGCATCCTGTCCGAGCGCGACGACATCGAGGTCGGCTGCGAATTCTGCGGCCAGCAGTACCGTTTCGACGCCGTGGACGCCGCGCAGATCTTCGTGCCGCCGTCCTCCAGCCAGCCACCCGGACCGAGCGGGATCCTGCAGTAGCCCGCCGCGCCGGCTGACCATCGTTGACAATCGCCCGCCGCCATCGCGCCTAAGATCGGCGCTCTCCACACGGCCCCGGGCGTTGCCGCCCGCGATGTCCGCCGGTCGCCGCGCACTTGGGGTGCGCGTGCGCCGCCTGTCCGTGTGGCGCAGCAAGAGGGGTTATGGATTTTTTTCGTCGTGTATTTGGCGCCCGCGGGCGGGAGGCCGGGCCGTCGCTGGAGCTGTGCGGCAGCGGCAGCGCAGGGGCACAGGATTCGCAACGCGCGGACACCGTGCTCGCGGCCCTCGACATCGACGCAGCCATCAATGCCCACGAACGCTGGAAGGCGCACCTCATGGACTACCTCGAAGGGCGCACGACCCAGGGCCTCGACCCTTCGGAGGTGCGGCGCGGCGACCGTGGCGCGCTGGGGCGGTGGCTCCATGGCGTGGGCGGTGAACTGCTGGGCGACCAGCCCGCCTATGCCGTGCTGATGGCGCGCCACCAGTATTTTCACGAACAGGCCGCAATGCTGGTGGCACTGGCCCAGCAGGGCGAATGGGACAAGGCCGTGCAGGTGCTCAACGGCGGATACCGCTACGGCTCCAGCCAGGTCGTGCTGCTCCTCAAGGAACTCAAGCGCGGCCTGGTGCAGCAGCCACTGCCCTGACGGAATGGCCGGATGGCGGGTCAGGCGCCGCGGGCGCTCCGGCCGGTCAGGGCGGTGAACAGGCGGTGCTCGCACTCCGGATCGCTGCACTTCTCGCAGTTCCAGGCGCGCAGGCGTGCCGTGCGCGCGGGCCGAGCAGCCGGTGTGGGTGCAGAAGTGCTGCCGGTGCTCCACAGACTGGCGTCCGGAGCCATGTTTTTGATGGCGTTCAGCGCATTGGCGAGCCGCTGATCGCCATGTCCATACACCACCTGATAGCCCATCTCCCGCTGGGCGAGGTCCGTGCGCAGGCGCGCATCGGCGGCTTCCTGTTCGGGCCGGTCGCGCGCGGGGCAGGGCAGATCGAGCCCCATCAGCAGCACGTGTCGGGTGGCATCGGCCTGGCCCGGGGAATGCAGGCCGCCCAGGTCGCGGCTCCACAGAATGCGCACCGCCCCGGAGGGCAGGCGTTCCTGCAGCGCGGCGGCCAGCGCCTGCGCGCCGGTGCCGGGCGCGCCGAGCAGGACAACGAGAGTGGGCTGGGACGGCACGATGGCAGGAGGGCGAGAGGTGGAGAAGGAGGGGGCACGCCCTTTTCCAAGGCCGGGGGCGGGATAGCGCCGCGGTGGCCGCGGCTCAGCGCGGCGTGAACTGCACGTAGACCTCGTTGGGCTTGACCATGCCCAGCTCGCTGCGCGCCTTTTCTTCCACCATGTCGAGCCCTTCCTTGAGGTCATGCACCTCGGAGGACAAGCGTTCGTTGGCCTGCCGGGCCTGGTCGTTGGCCGCCTTCTGCACGTCGATCTGCCGCTGCATCTCGTTGACGCGCGGCACGCTGCCCCGCCCGAGCCAGAGCTGGGCGTGCAGTGCTGCCAGCAAGGCCAGCAGGATGACGGGAACAATGCGGGAGACCATGGCTTACCCCTTGGCGTGGGGTTTTGCCGCCGGGCCGCCCCAAGGCAACACGCGGCCCCCTGGGGAGGCAGGGAGCCACAGGCAGTGGGCGACCGTGGGGGCCATTACTTCAGGTTATAGAACGCAGCGCGGCCGGGGTAGTGCGCGATCTCGCCCAG
This sequence comes from Acidovorax sp. GW823-FHT01C06, assembly GCF_058798375.1. Classification (NCBI taxonomy): domain Bacteria; kingdom Pseudomonadati; phylum Pseudomonadota; class Betaproteobacteria; order Burkholderiales; family Comamonadaceae; genus Acidovorax; species Acidovorax sp. GW823-FHT01C06. The sequence goes on along the minus strand of NZ_JBXAKN010000002.1, from coordinate 169,523 downwards.
GTCTTCCTCGATGCGCAGCAGCTGGTTGTACTTGGCGATGCGGTCCGAGCGCGACAGCGAGCCGGTCTTGATCTGGCCCGCATTCGTGCCCACGGCGATGTCGGCGATGGTGCTGTCTTCGGTTTCGCCCGAGCGGTGCGAGATCACGGCGGTGTAGCCGGCGCGCTTGGCCATCTCGATGGCGGCGAAGGTTTCGGTCAGCGTGCCGATCTGGTTGATCTTGATCAGGATCGAGTTGGCGATGCGCTTGTCGATGCCTTCCTTCAGGATCTTGGTGTTGGTCACGAACAGGTCGTCGCCCACCAGTTGCACCTTGTCGCCCAGGCGTTCGGTCAGGTGCTTCCAGCCATCCCAGTCGCCTTCGTGCATGCCGTCTTCGATGCTGATGATGGGGTACTTGTCCACCCAGGCAGCCAGCATGTCGGTCCATTGTTGGGCGGTGAGCTTGAGGCCGCCTTCGCCTTCCAGCACGTAGTGGCCGTCCTTGTAGAACTCGCTCGCGGCGCAGTCCAGGCCCAGGGCGATCTGCTCGCCCGCCGTGTAGCCCGCGGCTTCGATGGCTTGCAGGATGAGGCGGATGGCCGCTTCGTGGTTCTCGACGCTGGGGGCAAAGCCGCCTTCGTCGCCCACGGCGGTGCTCATGCCCTTGTCGTGGATGATCTTCTTGAGCGCGTGGAACACCTCGGCGCCCCAGCGCACGGCTTCGCGGAAGGTCGGTGCGCCCACGGGGATGATCATGAACTCCTGCAGGTCCAGGCTGTTGTTGGCGTGCGCGCCGCCGTTGATCACGTTCATCATGGGCACAGGCAACTGCACGCTGCCCATGCCGCCCAGGTAGCGGTACAGCGGCAGGCCGGACTCTTCGGCGGCGGCGCGGGCCACGGCCATGGAGACCGCCAGCATGGCATTGGCGCCCAGGCGGCTCTTGTTCTCGGTGCCGTCGAGGTCGATCAGGGTCTTGTCCAGGAAGGCCTGTTCGGAGGCATCCAGGCCCAGCACGGCTTCGCTGATCTCGGTGTTGATGTGCTCCACGGCCTTGAGCACGCCCTTGCCCAGGTAGCGGCTCTTGTCGCCATCGCGCATTTCAATGGCTTCGCGGCTGCCGGTGGACGCACCGGAAGGCACGGCGGCACGGCCCATCACGCCCGATTCCAGCAGCACGTCGCATTCGACGGTGGGGTTGCCGCGGCTGTCCAGCACTTCGCGGCCTACGATGTCAACAATGGCACTCATGATTTTCCTTGAGGTTTTTGAAATTCATTCAGACGGGCGGGACGGGCTTTGCTTGTTCAGGCCAAATGGCAAAATGGCCGCTTGGGCGCGTCTGTAGTCATTTTATGCTACTGATTTGATAGTGAATCAGCCTGCAGGTACGAACCGGGTACAACCCGACCGGCGTGAGCTGGCCGCCGCGTATCAGACGCCCTCGACGCACACCATGCGCATGATGGCGGCGCCTTCGCGGGCGGCCTTGGCTTTCTGGTATTCGGGTGTGTCGTAGAAGGCGCGCGCGGCCTCGAAGCTGGGGAACTTGAGCAGCACGGTGCGGCCGGGGTTCCAGTCGCCCTCCAGCACTTCCACCTTGCCGCCGCGAATGCACACCTCGGCGCCATGCGCTTGCATGGCCACGGTGCTCCACTTTTTGTACTCTTCGTACTGCTCAGGGTTGGTGACGGTGACGGATGCGATGACGTAACCACTGCTCATGTCTCAGGCTCCAAAGTTGTTTTCGAGGAATCCATTTTTCTTGGTGATGTCGTCCAGCGCCACCAAGGTCTCCAGCAGCGCCTTCATGTGCTTCAAAGGCACAGCATTGGGGCCGTCCGACCAGGCCTCGGCGGGCCGGGGGTGAGTTTCCATGAAAAGGCCCGCCACGCCCACGGCCACGCCAGCGCGGGCCAGCACCGGCACCATGTCGCGCGCGCCGCCGCTCACGGCGCCCAGGCCGCCGGGCTTCTGTACCGAGTGCGTCACATCGAACACCACGGGCGCGCCGGATTGGCGCATCTCGGCCAGGCTGGTCATATCGGCCACGAGGTTGTTGTAGCCAAAGCTCACGCCGCGCTCGCAGGCGAGGAAGCGGTCTTCGGACAGGCCGACCTCGCGCGCGGCGGCGCGGGCCTTGTCGATGACGTTCTTCATGTCCCAGGGCGCGAGGAACTGGCCCTTCTTGATGTTCACCGGCTTGCCCGACTGCGCCACGGCGCGGATGAAGTCGGTCTGGCGGCACAGGAAGGCGGGGGTCTGCAGCACATCGACGACGCTGGCGGCGGGCGCCACCTGGGATTCGTCGTGCACGTCGGTCAGGATGGGCAGGTGCAACTGGCGGCGCACCTCGTCCAGGATCGCAAGGCCCGCGTCCAGCCCCAGGCCGCGCTGGCTGCTGCCGGACGAGCGGTTGGCCTTGTCGAACGAGCCCTTGTAGATCAAGGGGATGCCCAAGGCGGTGCAGGTCTCCTTGAGCTGGCCCGCGACGTCCAGCGACATCTGCAGGCTTTCAATGGAGCAGGTGCCCGCGATCAGGAAGAAGCGCTGGTCCAGGCCGACGTCAAAGCCGCAGAGTTTCATGGGTCGGTTCCTTTGGTTACGCCTTGGCGGTCTGCTGGTGTTCGACGGCGGCCTTGATGAAGGCGTTGAACAGCGGGTGGCCGTTCCACGGCGTCGATTTGAACTCGGGGTGGAACTGCACGCCGATGAACCAGGGATGTACGTTGTTCGGCAGCTCCACGATCTCGGTGAGCTGCTCGCGCTGGGTCAGCGCGGAGATCACGAGGCCCGCCTTGCGCAGCTGGTCCAGGTAGTTCACGTTGGCTTCGTAGCGGTGGCGGTGGCGCTCGGTCACCACGTCGCCATAGATGCTGTGGGCCAGTGTGTTGGCCGACACGTCGGAGCTTTGTGCGCCCAGGCGCATGGTGCCGCCCAGGTCGGAGTTCTCGTCGCGCTTCTTGATGGTGCCGTCGGCGTCCTTCCACTCGGTGATCAGGGCGATCACGGGGTGGGGGGTGGTGGCGTCGAACTCGGTGCTGTTGGCGTTGGCCAGGCCCGCCACGTGCCGGGCGTACTCGATGGTGGCCACTTGCATGCCCAGGCAGATGCCCAGATAGGGCACCTTGTGCTCGCGGGCGAACTGGGCGGTGGCGATCTTGCCTTCCACGCCCCGCACGCCGAACCCACCGGGCACCAGGATGGCGTCGTACTTGGCGAGCTTGGCGGCGGCATCGGCGCCGTCGATGGTCTCCGAGTCGACGTGGTCGATCTTCACGCGCACATGGTTGCGCATGCCGGCGTGGCGCAGGGCCTCGTTGACGGACTTGTAGCTGTCCGACAGGTCCACGTACTTGCCCACCATCGCGATGGTGACTTCGCCTTGCGGGTGCTCGGTTTCATGCACCAGGTCGTCCCAGCGCTTGAGGCTGGTGGGCGGCGTGTTCAGGCGCAGCTTGTCGCAGATCAGGCCGTCGAGGCCCTGCTCGTGCAGCATGCGCGGCACCTTGTAGATGGTGTCCACGTCCCACATGCTGATCACGCCCCATTCGGGCACGTTGGTGAACAGCGAGATCTTGGCGCGCTCTTCCTCGGGAATGCGGCGGTCGGCGCGGCACAGCAGGGCATCGGCTTGGATGCCGATCTCGCGCAGCTTCTGCACGGTGTGCTGGGTGGGCTTGGTCTTGAGCTCGCCGGCCGCTGCGATCCAGGGCAGGTAGGTCAGGTGCACGAACGCCGCATTGTTGGGGCCCATGCGCAAGCTCATCTGGCGCACGGCTTCCAGAAACGGCAGCGATTCGATGTCGCCCACCGTGCCGCCGATCTCGACGATGGCCACGTCCACGGCATCGGGCGTGCCGATGCCGGCGCCGCGCTTGATGAATTCCTGGATCTCGTTGGTGACGTGCGGGATGACCTGCACGGTCTTGCCCAGGTAGTCGCCGCGGCGTTCCTTCTCCAGCACGGACTGGTAAATCTTGCCCGTGGTGAAGTTGTTGGTTTTTTTCATGCGCGTTTCGATGAAACGCTCATAGTGGCCCAGATCCAGGTCGGTTTCTGCGCCGTCGTCGGTCACGAAAACCTCGCCGTGCTGGAACGGCGACATGGTGCCCGGATCTACGTTGATGTAGGGGTCAAGCTTGATGAGGGTGACTTTGAGTCCCCGCGATTCGAGGATCGCGGCAAGGGAGGCTGAGGCGATTCCCTTACCGAGGGAAGACACCACACCGCCGGTGACGAAGACAAATTTGGTCATGTCTTTTTTGGTGGTGGGAAATTGGGATTATAGATGGCGCCCCGGCGACACCCCTGCCGGCAGGGACACCCCCGTCTGCTAAATTCGCCGCATGAATGAGCTTGCTGGCAAACACATTGTTCTGGGTCTGAGCGGGGGCGTGGCTTGCTACAAGGCAGCCGATCTGTGCCGCCAGCTCATCAAGGAGGGCGCCACCGTGCAGGTGGTGATGACCGAGGCGGCCGCGCAATTCATCACGCCGGTGACCATGCAGGCCCTGTCGGGGCGGCCCGTCTACGGCTCGCAGTGGGATGCGCGCGAGCCCAACAACATGCCGCACATCAACCTCAGCCGCGAGGCCGATGCGATCCTGATCGCGCCCTGCAGCGCCGATTTCATCGCGCGGCTGGTGCAGGGCCGGGCCGACGAGTTGCTGAGCCTGCTGTGCCTGGCACGCCCCATCGACCGCGTGCCGCTGCTGCTGGCCCCGGCCATGAACCGCGAGATGTGGGCCCACCCCGCCACAGCGCGCAACCTGGCCCAGGTGGCCAGGGACGGCGCCCGCGTGCTGGGCGTGGGCAATGGCGACCAGGCCTGCGGAGAAACCGGCGATGGCCGCATGCTGGAGCCTTCAGAGCTGCTCGAGGAGCTGGTTGCCTTCTTCGCGCCCAAGGTGCTGGCGGGGCGCAAGGTGCTGGTCACCGCCGGACCGACCTTCGAAGCCATCGATCCGGTGCGCGGCATCACCAACCTTTCCAGCGGCAAGATGGGTTTTGCCATCGCCCGCGCGGCGCGCGAAGCGGGGGGCGATGTCACGCTCGTGGCCGGTCCCGTGCATCTGCCCACGCCGCGCGGGGTGCAGCGCCTGAATGTCCAGTCTGCACAGGAAATGCTGGCAGCGGTTGAAGGGCAAGCGCACGATGCTTCTATTTTCATAGCAACGGCGGCGGTGGCAGACTGGCGGCCTGCTGCGCCGTCCACACAGAAGATCAAGAAAGACGGCTCCGGCCAGACCCCCACGCTGGGCTTTGTGGAGAACCCCGACATCCTGGCGGGCGTGGCGCGGTCGCCGCGTGCGCAGGCGGGCCAGCTGTACTGCGTGGGATTTGCCGCCGAGAGCCACGATCTCCTGGCCCATGCCACGGCCAAGCGTGCGCGCAAGGGGGTGCCGCTGCTGGTGGGCAATATCGGGCCCGCCACCTTCGGACAGGACGACAATGCCCTGCTGCTCGTGGATGCCGATGGGCACCGCGAGCTGCCCCGCGCGTCCAAGCGGGTGCTGGCGCGGCAGCTCATCGAGGACATCGCGGCGCGGTTGCCGCCATCGGATTCGTGACGTTCGTTTCCCCGGAGGTTGTATGAAAACTGGCTCCACCAAGCCTGAATGGGACACGCCGCCCGACGGCGACTTTGCGCGCTATGTGGAGCGGCTGACGGCGCCGGCCCCGTCCAGGACGGCGCAGGTCCTCTCTCCGGGGGCCACCGGCCCTGCGCCATCGGTGTCCGCGGGCGGCTCCCGGTCGACCCCCCGCGCCGGTCCGCCCGATCTCGCGCAGGCGCTCGGGCCCCTGATGGGCGTGCTGCGAACCGTGCGCGTGGTGCTGTTGCTGCTCATCGCCGCGCAGGGGATCGCGCTGTTCCTGTTCAGCCAGGGGTCCTTGGCCGGCCTGGTCGCCATGGCGGCCATCTGGTGGGCGCTGGGCTGGCTGATGGACGCGGCGCCCAGGGCCATTTCATCCCCAGGCGCCGCGCCAGGCGTGCAACCATTGCAAGAGCGACTGCGGCAAGTGGCCCAGCAGCGCAAGACAGGAAAGAAGAAGTAGTGAAGATCGATGTCAAGATTCTGGACCCGCGCATGGCGGATCAACTCCCCTCCTATGCCACGCCCGGCAGCGCGGGCCTGGACCTGCGAGCCTGCCTGGACGCGCCGCTGACCCTGCAGCCGAACGCATGGCAGCTGGTACCCACGGGCATCTCCGTGTACATCAAGGACCCGGGATATGCCGCGCTCATCCTGCCGCGCTCGGGCCTTGGCCACAAGCACGGCATCGTGCTGGGCAACCTTGTCGGATTGATCGACAGCGACTACCAGGGCCAGCTCATGGTGAGCGCCTGGAACCGCAGCGGCACGGCATTCACGCTGGAGCCGATGGAGCGGCTGGCGCAACTGGTGATCGTGCCGGTGGTGCAGGCGCAGTTCAACGTGGTGGCCGAGTTCGCGGCGACCCAGCGGGGAGAGGGCGGCTACGGGTCCACCGGCAAGGCCTGAAGGGGCGGGTCCCTCTGGCCTGGGAGCTGGCGCCTGTCAGACACGGCTTACTTTTCGAAGGGTCTGTTACGGACAGGGCCTCAGCCCCTTGTCCACGCGACAAGACCCTTGCGCGTTGTTCCAATCAAGGCATGCGTACCCGGACCGGATTGTCGGACCATGCGCCAGCCCCTGACTTTAGGAGATTGAAAAATGCTGCAATTTAAGCGTTCGTTTGCCATTGTGGGCGCCGTTGTCCTCGCGGGATCCCTGGCGGCCTGCGGCCACAACCGGTCGGCCCCCCAGCCCCAGTATTCGGGAGGCTATTCGGGCGGATACCAGTCTGCGCCCGCCTACCCGAACAGCCCGGCGGGCACCGAGTATGGCCGTGTGTCGAACATCGAAGTGCTGCAGGGCCGCTCGCAAGGGCAGACCTCGGGCGCGGGCGCCGTGCTGGGCGCGGTCGTGGGCGGGGTCCTGGGCAACCAGATCGGCAAGGGTTCCGGCCGCGCGGCGGCCACTGGCGTGGGCATCCTGGGCGGTGCCGTGGCAGGCAATGCCATCGAAGGCCGCAACAACAGCCAGGAATATGCCCAGGGCTATCGGCTCTCTGTCCAGCTGGACCAGGGCGGCTACCGTGCCTACGACGTGAGCAGCCCGGGCGATCTGCGCATCGGCGACCGCGTGCGCCTCTACAACGGCCAGATTTCGCGCCTGTAAACCGAACCGCGCAGCCGCCACCGCGGGAATCCTGAGCTGTTCAGGATTCCCGGGCTTGGCTCACCCGTTCAATCAATGCAGCAGGGAGCCGCCGGGCGCCTGCGGCTGTACCCGAAAGAAGCCGGTGCCCGCGGTGCCCCGGCCAATCTCATCTTCCGTGGCTTCGCGCACGGCCTGCACCGTCAGCTGCAGCCGCAGGGCGATGCCCGCGAGCGGGTGGTTGCCGTCCAGAACCACGTGCTCTGGATAGATCTCCGTCACGGTGTACAGCCCGCTGCGCGGTGCATCGGGGTTGCAGCCCTCCGGCAGGGCCATTCCATCAAACGTCATGCCTTCTTCCAGCTCCGCCGGAAACAGGGACCGGGGTTCCAGAAAAAGCAGTTGATCGTTGAAGTCGCCAAAAGCGTCCTCGGGTTCCAGGTGCAGAGCCAGCGTGGCCCCCGGGCCGTGGCCTTGCAGGGCTTCCTCGATGCGCGGCAGCAGGTCGTCGCCCCCTACCAGGAACTCCACGGGGTCATCGAGAACATCCAGTTCTTCGCCAAGGGTGTCTTTGAGCGTCCAGGTCAGTGCGACCACGCATTGTTGGGTAATTTCCATAGGAGAATTGTCGCAGTTTGACCAATGCCTCCGCAAAGGGGCGCCACTCTCCCATGGATATCCAGCAACCCCTTTCCCTGCTCGGCGGCATGACCCCCGCGCAATTCATGCGCCGCCACTGGCAGAAGAAGCCCTTGCTGGTGCGGCAGGCCATCGCGCAGTTTTCGCCGCCTGTAATGCGTGCCGAGCTTTTTGCGCTGGCTTCCCAGGAGGGGGTGGAGTCCCGCCTGGTGCAGTTGGCCAAGGGCGCCTGGAAGCTGCGCCACGGACCGTTCAACCGCCGCGCCCTGCCGGCGCTGCAGCAGCCCGACTGGACCCTGCTCGTGCAAGGGGTGGACCTGCACAACGACGCGGTGCACGCGCTGATGCAGCAGTTCCGTTTTGTGCCCGAGGCGCGCCTGGACGATCTCATGATCAGCTATGCCGCCGACGGCGGGGGCGTGGGTCCGCATTTCGACAGTTATGACGTCTTTCTGCTGCAGGCCCACGGAAAGCGGCGCTGGCGCATTGGCCGCCAGAAGGACTTGTCGCTGCGCGATGACATTCCGCTGAAGGTGCTGGCCCACTTCGAGCCGGAAGAGGAGTTCGTTCTCGAGCCTGGCGACATGCTCTACCTGCCGCCCCGCTATGCGCACGACGGCATCGCCGAAGGCGAATGCATGACTTATTCGATAGGCTTTCGGGCGCCGGCCTGTGCCGAGCTCGCGCAGGAGCTGCTGGTGCGTCTGGCGGAGGATGCAGGCGATGAAGAGGGCAGTCCCTTGCTGTACCGCGATGCGCAGCAGGCGGCGGTTGCCCAGCCCGCCGCCATTCCGGCGGGGCTGCACGATTTCGCGCGGGCCGCTCTGGCCCGCGCCTTGGCGCAACCCCTGGTGCTGGAGCGTGCGCTCGGGGAATATCTGACCGAGCCCAAGCCCAGCGTGTGGTTCGAGCCCGGGGACGCGGGCGTGATGCTGGAAGGCGTGCGCCTGGATCGCCGCAGCCGCATGATGTATGACACCCACCACGTGTTCATCAACGGCGAAAGCTACCGTGCCGCGGGCCGCGACGCGACGCTGATGCGCCGCCTGGCGGACGAACGCCAACTGACTGCCCGCGAACTCGCGCGCGCGAGCGACGATGCGCTCGAGCTGCTGTCGTCCTGGTGCGATGCCGGCTGGGCGCATGCATGGGCTGAAGGCTGAAAAGACTGGTGCATCCCAAGGAGACGCTCCCATGACCGAGGCTTCCTCCACCCCCGCGGATCCGCTGCGTGAACTGCCGTCCGGACGGTTCAGCGGCCGTGAGGCGTTTCAGCAACTGGTGCGCGACGCGATGGCCACGGCCGCACGCGACGGGTGGCCGGAAATCGTGATCAGCGACGCGAACTTCCACGACTGGCCGCTGGGTGAGCGCAGCGTGGCAGAAGCCCTTCAGCACTGGGCGCACGGGAGCCGGCGCTTGACGATGCTGGCGTGCAGCTATGACGATGTGGTTCGCCGCCACGCCCGTTTTGTGCGCTGGCGCGGTACCTGGGACCACATCATCACGTGCCGCCGCAGCCCCGCGGCGGACCCGCTCGATATCCCCAGCGCGTTGTGGTCCCCGCAGTGGGTGCTGCAGCGCCTGGACCCCGAGCGGTGCGTGGGCGTCACGGGCAGCGAACCCGATCGGCGGGTGCTGCTGCGCGAGAATCTCAACGAGTGGGTGCGTGGCAAGAGTTCACCCGGTTTTCCCGCCTCGACCCTGGGTCTGTAGATGAAATACCTGCTTTGCGCCGTGTCAATGGGGTGTAAAGCTTTCGTCAGTGTTAGTCAGTATTGACTAAATACCAATATAATTAGCGGCTGCGCCGAAAAGGTGCAAGCCAAAGCGCATTGTGCCGACGCGTTCCGAGGCTTCCAGGAGCCCGACGCCGCGGCTTTTCAAGATTCTGTCTGTCCAACTAGGAAAATCGAAATGAAGAACTCTCTCGTTCTGGCCGCCCTGATCGCTGCTGCAGCACTCGCCGCTTGTGGCAAGAAGGAAGAACCCGCTCCAGCACCAGCACCTGCTGCCGTGGAAGCACCAGCTCCTGCACCCGCACCTGCTCCTGCCGCCTCCGACGCAGCTCCTGCTGCTTCCGACGCCGCTTCGGCTGCCGCTGCACCTGCTGCTGACGCTGCCAAGGCTGCTGCCGACGCTGCTGCCACCGCTGCCGCTGGCGCTTCCGCAGCCAAGTAATTTGCTGCAGGCCCTGGTTGGTTGCAAGACCAGCCACTGCCCGAAGGCCCCGCACCGCAAGGTCGGGGCTTTTTTTTTCCGGGCGCGGAACGTGTTTTTGTGGTGCGCCGTCCGTGGGGGGGCGGGCGGGGTGGCCGGTGGGCGCGCTCGTGTCAGATCGGCGCCTGCGCCACCGGCAGCCATGCCGTGCCTGCCGTCGGGCAGGCCACGGCGATGGCCTCCACGGGCCAGTCCATGGCGGGGGCCAGCGCCTCACGTGCGATGGAGGGCGCATTGTTCTTGGCGCTCAGGTGGGCCGCCACCACCGTCCGCAGGCCCGGATGGCGGACGGCGCGAAGGATGTCCGCCGTGACCCGGTTGGCCAGGTGGCCGAAGGGGCCGCCTACGCGGCGCTTCAGAAAGAGGGGGTAGCGCGATGCCGCCAGCAGCGCGGGGTCGTGATTGGCTTCGATCATCAGCGCGTGGCAGCCCTCGAGCTGCCGCAGTACATGCTCGCTGGCATGGCCCAGGTCGGTCAGCACCCCCAGGTGGGCGGCGCCGTCGGAGCAGCGCAGCTGCAGCGGCTCGCGGGCGTCATGCGGCACGGTGAAGGGCCGGGCCTCGAACGTGCCCAGGTCGATCGGTGCCATGTCGTGCGCGACGCGCAGCATGTCGCCAAAGTCCGGCTGGCCCAGGGCGGCGTAGGTGCCCTGGCTCATCCAGACGGGAATGCCGTAGCGCAGGGCCACGGCCTGCGCGCAGCCGATGTGGTCGGAATGTTCGTGGGTGATGAAAACCGCGTCCAGGTCCTCGATCTGCAGCTGCGCCTGCGCCAGCCGGCCCTGCAGTTGCCGGATGCCGAAGCCGCAGTCGATCAGGAGGCGGCGCACCTGCGTGTCGCAGCGGCCTTCCACCACGGTGGCATTGCCGGTGCTGCCGCTCCCCAGGTTCTTGAAACGCAGCATGGAGGGCGAGGATATTGCGTCGTGCCGCGGGGCGGACCGGGGCCGGTCCTCGCGGACTCCGCGCAGCACGCACGCAGACGCGTGCCGCGCGGCGATGCGGCGGGTTACTTGAGGTCGTCCGCGATCACGCGCACGATGCGCTCGGCGTTGGCCGAGGACTCGGGGGCGCCTGCTTCGTTGAGTACCGACACGGTGGTGGATTCGCCCTGGCTGCGCACGACGATGCGGTACTTGAGCGGGGGCGTGGCCGACGAAGAGCCGCTGAACAGCTTGCCGAAGAACCCTGGTTCCTTCTTGTCGGCGTTGGGCGCCACATAGCGGACGAAGTAGGTGCCTTCATTGCGGTTGCGGTCTTCGACCGTGAAGCCGGTGCGGTCCAGCGCCAGGCCCACGCGGCGCCATGCGCGGTCAAAGCCTTCGTCCAGCTGGACCACGGGCTTGTTGTCCACGGTGGCCATGCGGGCGGATTGCGTGCGCAGGGCGGGGGCTGCCACCACGGCCTTGGACTGTTCCTGGCTCACGCCCAGCTTGACCATCAGGCGGCGCAGGAATTCGGTTTCAAGCTCCGGGTCCGACGGGCGGGGCTGCCAGACGGTGTTGTCCTTGGTCTGCGTGCCATACACCTCGATCATGCCCCGGTGGGTGATGTAGATCTCGGTGCCGCCATTGGCATTGCGCTCCAGGCGGGTGCGGAATTTGTCGCGCTCGCCGGTGGAATACAGCGAATCCAGGAGCTTGCCGATGGTGGAGCGGATGAAGTCCTGTGGCAGCTTGGCGCGGTTCTCGGCCCAGTCGGTTTCCATGATGCCGACGTTGGGCTCGGCCTGGGCCAGGTTGAAGCCGCTTTCCTGCCAGAAGTCGCGCACCGGCTCCCAGAGCTTGTCCGCCGGGCGGTTAACCACCAGCCAGCGCTGGTTGCCATCGCGCTCGATGCGCACGTCGCCCAGTTGCACGGCGGCGGCGTTGGCGGTGCCCGAGGGCTGCGCGGCCTGGCCGGCCTGCATGGCGGCCGCCGAGACGGGGCCGCCGGGTACGGCATAGCGCGAATCGCGCGACAGCTGCGTCAGGTCGGGCGGAACCTCCAGGGTCGAGCCCTTGGCGGCGCTCTTGTAGTCGATCTTGTCGCCCTCCAGGGCGGCGCAGGCGGACAGGGCCATGGCAAGGGCCAGCAGGCTCAGGCGGGTGGTAGCAGCTTTCACGCGGAAATCCTTGGAGAGTGTCTCGGGGAGCGGGCGCAGCCCGGATTAGATCAGGCCGCTGGTGCGCAGCGCGGATTCGACCACAGCCTCGTTGCTGCTGGCCAGCGGTGTCATGGGCAGGCGCATGGTGCCACCACACAGGCCCATGCGGGCCACGGCCCACTTGACCGGGATGGGGTTGGCTTCGACAAACAGGTTCTTGTGCACGGGCATCAGCTGGAACTGGATCTGCATCGCGCGCTGCACATTGCCTGCCAGCGCTGCCACGCACAGCTCGTGCATGAGGCGCGGCGCCACGTTGGCCGTCACGCTGATGTTGCCGTGGCCGCCGCACAGCATGAGCGCCACGGCGGTCGGGTCGTCGCCCGAATACACGGCGAAGCCCTTGGGCACATCGCGGATGAGCCACTGCGCACGCTCGATGTTGCCGGTGGCTTCCTTGATGCCGATGATGCCGGGCACCTGGGCCAGGCGCAGCACGGTGTCGTGCTGCATATCGGCCACCGAGCGGCCGGGCACGTTGTACAGCACGATGGGCAGGTCGCCCGTGGCTTCGGCGATCGCCTTGAAATGCTGGAACTGGCCCTCTTGCGTGGGCTTGTTGTAGTAGGGCACGACCTGCAGCTGGCTGTCGGCCCCGACGCCGCGCGCGAACTTGGCCAGTTCGATGGCTTCGGCGGTGGAGTTGGCGCCGCAGCCCGCCATGATGGGCACGCGCTTGGCGGATTGCTCGACGGCCACGCGGATGATTTCGCAGTGTTCTTCGACATTGACGGTGGGCGATTCGCCCGTGGTGCCCACCACACCGATGCAGTCGGTGCCTTCGGCGATGTGCCAGTCGATCAGTTTGCGCAGGGCCGGGTAGTCCACGCTACCGTCCTCGTGCATGGGGGTGACGAGGGCGACGATGCTGCCGGTAAGGGGGACGGAGGAAGAGGTCATGTCCGCAGTGGTAAACGGTAAAAGGGCATTCTAACTAGGCGGCATGGCCAAAAGATTCCGCGAGGGGCCGCCAGCGTGCGGGAGTTCCCGCACGGCCGTGATGCGTTGCACGAAACGGTCGGGGTTTTGCAGGAAGCCGTCCTCGTAGGCCACGGTGCGCAGCCCGGCGCAGGCGCTCAGCAATTCCCCGGGCGCCAGCAGGAATTCCGGCCGCGCAGGGCGGCCCACGGTGCCGTTGCCGTGCGCAAAGGTTTCGTAGATCAGCACGCCACCCGGTGCGACGCTCTCCACCAGGGTGGCCAGCAGGGGCCGCCACAGGTAGTTGGTGACGACCACGGCGCCAAACCGGCGGCCCGCCAGCGGCCATGGGCCGTTCTCGATGTCGGCCAGGACGAGTTCCCCCAGCCCCTCGCAGGCGGCCAGGGCCTCGGCAGAGCGGTCCACCCCCACCACGGGGTGGCCCAGGCCATGCAGCCAGCGCAGGTGGCGCCCGGCGCCGCAGGCCACGTCGAGCACCGTGCTGCCCGGCGCGATCAGGTGGGACCAGCGGCGGACCCAGTCGGAAGCGGCTTCGTTACCGTGCATTTGCTATTGAAAATATAGCTATCAGCGCTTATTCATCAAGCGCTGGCGGCCAAAAAGACTTGAAAGTGGATGGCGCGAGCTCAGAAACACGCCCACATCTGGTCGGCCAGCATCACCATGAAGTCCGGCACCGTGTACATGCCAAACACCGCCAGGCACAGCACCACGGCAACTGTCCAGGCCAGCCAGCGCCAGGCCCGTGGCATGCCGTGGCCGGGCGAGGTCGAGGGGGCGCTGCTGGCGGTGGACATGGGGATGTTCGGATGCAAGGGCCGTGTTCAGGCGGGCTGGGCGGCGCCGCGCGGGATGGGGCTTTCCCGGACCGGCAGGTTCACCAGCCCGGCAAACACCCCCAGCGCGATGGCGATGTACCAGACGATATCGTAGCTGCCCGTGGCGTCATACAGATAGCCGCCCAGCCACACGCCCAGGAAGCTGCCGATCTGGTGGCTGAAGAACACGAAGCCGCCCAGCATCGACAGGTGCTGCACGCCAAAGATCTGCGCGATGGTGGCGTTGGTGGGCGGGATGGTGGACAGCCACAGCGTGCCCATCACGGCCGAGAACACATACACCGACAGCGGCGACAGCGGCACGAGCAGGAACACGGTGATCACCGTCGCGCGGGCAAAGTAGATGAAGGCCAGGATGAACCGCTTGGGCATGCGCTGGCCGAGGGTGCCGGCCACGTAGGTCCCCAGCACGTTGAACAGGCCGATCAGCGCCAGCGCGTAGCTGGCCACCTGGGGCGACAGGCCGTGGTCCTTCAGGTAGCTGGGCATGTGCACCCCGATGAACACCACCTGGAAGCCGCACACGAAATAACCGGCCATCAGCAGGTTGAAGCTCGGGTAGCGGAACGCCTCGCCCAGCGCCTGCACGATGGTCTGCTCGCGCTTGGGCGGCGCGGCGCCCTTGAAGCCCGGCTCCCGCAGGCCAAAGGCCAGCGGCACGATGAGCAGCACGGCCATCGACAAGGCCAGCAGCGCCTGCTGCCAACCCAGTCCGGCGATCAGCCAGCCCTCCACGGGCACCATGAGGAACTGGCCGAACGAACCTGCGGCCGCCGCCACGCCCATGGCCCAGGATCTGCGCTCCGGCGCGATCTGGCGGCCCAGCACACCGTAGATCACGGCGTAGGTGGTGCCCGCCTGCGCGGCGCCGATCAGTACGCCGGCCGTCAACGCAAACAGGGTGGTCGTGGGCGACAGCGCCATGCCCGCCAAACCCAGGCCATAGAGCACCGCGCCGCCGATGAGCACGCGGAACGCCCCGAACCGGTCTGCCGCCATGCCCGCAAAGATGCCGATCAGGCCCCAGGACAGGTTCTGGATGGCGATGGCCAGCGCGAACGACTGGCGGGTCCAGCCCATCTCCTGCGTGATGGGCAGGAGCCAGAGCCCGAACCCATGGCGGATGCCCATGGACAGGGTCACGATGGCCGCGCCGCACGCGAGCACCTGGAACATGGACAGTTTGGGAGGATTCATATGCATGCGCAGGAATGTAGCGAGATTGGGCGAAACGCGCTGATACACCGGGGACCAATACAGTTGGCAGCGGGGTCGCCGCCAGGCCTGCTGCGCGGGACCGTCCTTTGTGTTGCAACCCGCCCCCAGCCACTCTGTCTGCCGCCGCCGCCCCCGGGCCTGGGGGGCCCGGAGCACGCTGCCAGTGTTGTCATGACTGTTTTTTCATCCAGCTATTGCGCTGCTGCCGCACTACAATCCGCCGCTATGTCTGCCAAACCGTCTTCCGTGTCCACCAGTAGTGACTATTCCGAAGGGTCGATCCGCGTGCTCAAGGGCCTGGAGCCCGTCAAGCAGCGCCCGGGCATGTACACCCGCACCGACAACCCCCTGCACATCATCCAGGAGGTGCTGGACAACGCCGCCGACGAGGCGCTGGCCGGCCATGGCAAGAAGATCAAGGTCACGCTGCACGCCGACGGCTCGGTGAGCATCGAGGACGACGGGCGCGGCATCCCCTTCGGCATGCACCCCGAGGAAAACGCGCCGGTGATCGAGCTGGTCTTCACCCGCCTGCACGCGGGCGGCAAGTTCGACAAGGGCAAGGGCGGTGCCTACAGCTTCTCGGGCGGCCTGCACGGCGTGGGCGTGAGCGTGACCAACGCGCTGGCCACCCGCCTGGAAGTGAGCAGCCACCGCGAAGGCAAGGTCGCCCGGCTGGTGTTTTCGGCCGGCGACGTGGTCGAGCCCCTGGTGACCCGCGCGCTGGAAGCGGGCGAGCGCAAGCAGGGCACGACCGTGCGCGCCTGGCCTGATGCCAAGTATTTCGAGTCGAGCGCGCTGCCCATGGGCGAGCTCACCCACCTCTTGCGCAGCAAGGCGGTGCTGATGCCCGGCGTGTCCGTGACCCTGGTCAACGAGAAGACGCGCGACACCCAGACCTGGCAGTACAAGGGCGGCCTGCGCGACTACCTGATGCAGACGCTCAGCGGCGACCCGGTGATCCCGCTCTTCGAGGGCGAAGGCTATGCCGACCGCAACAACGAGAGTTTTGCCGAGGGCGAGGGCGCCTCCTGGTGCGTGGCCTTCACCGAAGACGGCCAGCCCATGCGCGAGAGCTACGTCAACCTGATTCCCACCAGCGCTGGCGGCACGCACGAAAGTGGCCTGCGCGACGGCCTGTTCAACGCCGTCAAGAGCTTCATCGAACTGCACAGCCTGCTGCCCAAGGGCGTCAAGCTGCTGCCCGAAGACGTGTTCGCCCGTGCCAGCTACGTGCTCTCGGCCAAGGTGCTCGATCCTCAGTTCCAGGGCCAGATCAAGGAGCGGCTGAACTCGCGCGACGCGGTGCGCCTGGTCAGCGGCTTCGTGCGCCCGGCGCTGGAGCTCTGGCTCAACCAGCACGTGGACTACGGCAAGAAGCTGGCAGAACTCGCCATCAAGGCCGCGCAGACGCGCCAGAAGGCCGGCCAGAAGGTCGAAAAGCGCAAGGGCTCGGGCGTGGCCGTGCTGCCCGGCAAGCTCACCGACTGCGAAAGCCGCGACATCGCCCACAACGAAGTCTTCCTGGTCGAGGGCGACTCCGCCGGCGGCAGCGCCAAGATGGGCCGTGACAAGGAAAGCCAGGCCATCCTGCCGCTGCGCGGCAAGGTGCTCAACACCTGGGAGGTGGAGCGCGACCGCCTGTTTGCCAACAACGAAATCCACGACATCTCGGTGGCGATTGGCGTGGACCCTCACGGCCCCAACGACACGCCGGATTTGAGCGGCCTGCGCTACGGCAAGGTCTGCATCCTGTCCGATGCGGACGTGGACGGCTCGCACATCCAGGTGCTGCTGCTCACGCTGTTCTTCCGCCATTTCCCCAAGCTCATCGAGGCCGGGCACATCTATGTGGCGCGCCCGCCGCTGTTCCGGGTGGACGTGCCCGCCCGTGGCAAGAAGCCCGCTGCCAAGATGTATGCGCTGGACGATGGCGAACTCACCGCCATCCTCGACAAGTGCGCCAAGGACGGCGTGGCCCGCGAGAAGTGCCAGATCAGCCGCTTCAAGGGCCTGGGCGAGATGAACGCCGAGCAGCTGTGGGAAACCACGCTCAACCCCGACACCCGCCGCCTGCTGCCGGTGCAGCTGGGCGACATGGACTTCGCCGCCACCGAAGGCCTGATCACCAAGCTCATGGGCAAGGGCGAGGCGGCCTCGCGGCGCGAGCTGATGGAACTGCACGGCGATGCGGTCGAGATCGACATCTGACCGGACCCGCCACCCACGGTGTCTGTGATGAAGAATCCACACAAAAACAGGCTCTTGCGCTTGTATTTATTGGGCTTGCTGCTATGTTTTATGCAGCAATCGGCCCAGGCGGACCTGTGGGCGCACGTGGACGAGCGGGGCGTGACGCATTTCGCCGCCGAGCAGGTGGACACGCGCTACCAGCTGTTTTTTCGTGGCAGTGATTTCGACTCGACCCGCGACGCCCCGGCCAACGCACCGCCCATGCCCTACGCGCTGCCTGCGGCCGGTGCGCGCTTGCTGGCCTTTTTTGACATCGCGCCCGACTACAAGCGCGTCAAGCACCACCTGCGCGCCGCCGCCAGCAAGCACGGCGTGGACTACGAATTGCTGCAGGCCGTGATCGCCACGGAATCCGGCTTCGACGCCACGGCCGTGTCGCCCAGGGGCGCCGTCGGGCTCATGCAGGTGATGCCCGCCACGGCCAGCCGTTTTGGTGTGAGCGCGGATGCCAGGCGCTCGGTGGAGCAGAAGCTGGCCGACCCGGCCGTGAACGTGCCCACCGGCACGCGCTATCTGCGCCACCTGCTGGACCTGTTCCCCGGCCGCATGGACCTGGCCGTGGCCGCCTACAACGCCGGTGAAGGCGCGGTGCAAAAGGCGGGCAACCAGATTCCGGCCTTCAAGGAAACGCAGAACTATGTGCGCACCGTGCTGGGCCTGTACGCCCAGCTCAAGCCGCCAGCCCCGGTGCTGGCGCAGCGCGCCGTGCCCGGCCGCGTGCGCATGGAGCTTTCGGGGGGCGCGCAGAACCGGGGCAACCTGCCGCCCACCCGCGTGGCGCAGACGCAAAGCGCCCCCCAGAACGTGAACCCAGAAACTGTACCCAACGAATGAGCGACCAACCCACTCTCGATTTCACCACCGCCGGCGATGACGGAGGCGACTCCCTGGGCCTGGCGGGCTATGCCCAGCGCGCCTATCTGGAATACGCGCTGTCGGTCGTCAAGGGCCGTGCGCTGCCCGACGTGTGCGACGGCCTCAAGCCCGTGCAGCGGCGCATTCTGTATTCGATGGACCGCATGGGCCTGGGCTACAGCGGCCCCACGCGCAACACGGCGGCCAAGCCGGTCAAGAGCGCCCGCGTGGTGGGCGACGTGCTGGGCCGCTTCCATCCGCACGGCGACCAGTCGGCCTACGACGCCCTGGTGCGCATGGCGCAGGACTTCGCCCAGCGCTATCCGCTGATCGACGGCCAGGGCAACTTCGGCAGCCGCGACGGCGATGGCGCCGCGGCCATGCGCTACACCGAGGCGCGCCTGTCGCGCATCACCAGCCTGCTGCTCGACGAGATCGACGAAGGCACGGTCGACTTCATGCCCAACTACGATGGCAGCGTTCAGGAGCCGCGCCAGCTGCCTGCACGCCTGCCGTTCGTGCTGCTCAACGGCGCCAGCGGCATCGCCGTGGGCCTGGCCACCGAAATCCCCAGCCACAACCTGCGCGAGATCGCCGATGCGTGCATCGCGCTCATCAAGACGCCCGCACTGAGCCAGGAAGACCTGCTGGCGCTCGTGCCCGGCCCCGACTATCCCGGTGGCGGCCAGATCATCAGCAGTGCCAGCGACATCGCAGACGCCTACCGCACCGGCCGCGGCAGCCTCAAGGTGCGCGCGCGCTGGAAGATCGAGGAACTCGCGCGTGGGCAATGGCAGCTCGTCATTACCGAGTTGCCGCCCGGAGTGAGCAGCAAGCTCGTGTTGGAAGAAATTGAAGAGCTCACCAATCCCAAGGTCAAGGTCGGCAAGAAGGCTCTGACGCAGGAGCAGACCCAGCTTAAGGCCAGTGTGCTGGCGGTTCTGGACACGCAACGTGACGAGTCCAACAAAGACGCGTTCGTGCGCCTGGTGTTCGAGCCCAAGACCGGCAAGACACCGCAGCAAGAACTCATCACCACGCTGCTGGCGCACACCAGCCTCGAATCGTCGGCGCCCATCAACCTCACGATGGTGGGGCTCGATGGCAAGCCCACGCAAAAATCCCTGCGGCAGATGCTGGAAGAGTGGATTGCCTTCCGCCAGGCCACCATCACCCGCCGCTCGCAGCACCGCCTGGGCAAGGTGCTGGACCGCATCCACATCCTCGAGGGGCGGCAGACCGTGCTGCTCAACATCGACGAGGTGATCGCCATCATCCGTGCGGCCGAGGATCCCAAGGCCGCGCTGATCGCGCGCTTCAGCCTCAGCGATCGCCAGGCCGAGGACATCCTTGAAATCCGCCTGCGCCAGCTCGCGCGGCTCGAAGCCATCAAGATCGAGCAGGAGCTCAAGGAACTGCGCGAAAGCCAGGGCAAGCTCGAGGACATCCTGAACAACCCGGGTTCGCTGCGCCGCCTGATGGTCAAGGAGATCGAGGCCGACGCCAAGACCTTCGCCGATGCGCGCCGCACGCTGATCCAGGCCGAGAAGAAGGCCGTGGCCGAGGTCAAGGTGGTGGACGAGCCCGTGACCGTGGTGGTCTCTCAAAAAGGCTGGGTGCGTGCGCGCACCGGCCATGGCCACGAGGCGGCGAGCTTTGCCTTCAAGGCCGGCGACGGCCTGTACCGCACCTTCGAGTGCCGCACGGTGGATACCCTGCTGGCCTTCGGCAGCAATGGCCGGGTGTACTCGGTGCCGGTGTCGGTGCTGCCCGGCGCGCGCGGCGACGGCCAGCCCGTGACCACGCTGATCGAGCTCGAGTCGGGCACGCAGCTCCTGCACTACTTCGCCGGGCCGGCCAGTGCCAGCCTGCTGCTGTCCAACTCGGGCGGCTATGGCTTCCTGGCCTCGGTGGAGAACATGGTCTCGCGCCAGAAGGGCGGCAAGGCCTTCCTCACGCTGGGCGAGGGCGAGACCGTGTGCCCCCCTTCGCATGCGGCGGGCAGCACCGGCGGCCAGCCGCTCGCGCCGGCCACGCACGTGGCCTGCGCCTCGGCGGGCGGGCGCATCCTGACCTTCGAGATCACCGAGCTCAAGACCATGGCCAATGGCGGCCGTGGCCTGATGCTGATCGACCTGGAGGCCAAGGACACGCTGGCCGGTGCCGCGGCCTATACGCGCAGCATCCGCATCGAGGGCATCGGCCGGGGTGGCAAGGAGCGCGAGGAGACCCTGGAGATCCGCTCGCTCAACAACGCCCGGGCCGCGCGCGGGCGCAAGGGCAAGGCGGCCGACCTGGGCTTCAAGCCTGCGGCCGTGGCGCGCGTGGAGTAACAGCGTGTTCAATGCCTTCTGGGAGGTTGCATTGGAGTGCAATCGCCCGATTTCACTCCAACCCTTGGGTCAAGGTACTTGTGCGACTCCAAAAAGACGTTGAACACGCTCCAAGCGATGGTGCGCTCACCCACGCTGGATGATCTGCGCCGCTACGCGATTGCACGCAGCCTGTTCAAGCCGCTGACGCTGCCCGGCGCGATCCGCAAGCTTGGTTTTGTGCAGGCCGACCCGATGCGGGCCCCCGCGCGGGCGCAGGACCTGATCCTGCGCATGCGGGTGCGCGGCTACCGCGCGGGTGACCTAGAGCGCCGCTACGAACGGCTGGGCATCGAGGAAGACGCCTTCGTCAACTACGGCTTCGTGTCGCGCGACATGCTGGCGCTGCTGCACCCGCGCACGCCGCGCCGGCCCTGGGATGTGGCCACCACCGGGCGCGCGCACGAGGTGCTGGCCTTCGTGCAGGAGCGGGGCGTGGTGCACCCGCGCGAGGTCAGCGAGGCGTTTGCGCACCATGGCCGCGTGGCGGGCTATTGGGGCGGAGAGCTCAACGCGAGCACCCGCCTGCTGGATGCCATGCACCACCACGGCTGGCTGCGGGTGTGCCGCCGCGAATCGGGCACCCGGGTGTATGCGCCGGTGGAGCACCCCGGGCAGGATGCCAGCCCCGCCGCCCGCATGGCGCGTGCCGAAGCCCTGGTTGACCGCATCGTGGCGCTGTATGCGCCGCTGCCCGCGCCCAGCCTGGGCTACCTCGTCACTTTGCTGCGGTACGGCGCCCCACAACTGGCGGCCGAAGCGCGCGCGGTGGCCAAGGCCGCGCAGTCGCGCTACGGCCATGCGGTGGTCGACGGCACGGCCTGGTTCTGGCCCGCGCAGGAGAACCCGGCATCGCGCCGCCACCAGCCGGACGCGGGGGTGCGGCTGCTGGCACCGTTTGATCCCGTGGTCTGGGACCGCCGCCGCTTCGAGATGCTGTGGGGCTGGGCGTACCGGTTCGAGGCGTATGTGCCCGCCTCCAGGCGCACCATGGGCCACTATGCGTTGCCCGTGCTGTGGGGCGAACAGATGGTGGGCTGGGCCAACCTGCGCATGGAGCGCGGGCAACTGCGGCACGCGCTGGGTTTTGTGGCGGGCCGCCCGCCCCGCGGCGCGGTTTTTCGGCGCGCGCTGGACGAAGAGCTGGCGCGCTTCGAAACCTTCCTGGGCGCCGGGGCCTGACGGCCTGCTGCCGTGCCTGGATCAGCGCTTCAGCATTTGCCCGCGGCTTTGCTGAGCGCGTTGCAGGAGGCCGGGGCGGCTGCAGGTGTCGCCGCCTTGCCCGCCATCGGCGTGCAGATGGCATCCGAATTCGGCGTCTGTCCGAACGACATGGCTTTCTGGAACCCCGTGGCGGAGTACATGTAGCACTGGTAGGTGGCGCCGTCGGTGGTCTTGGCGGTGTAGTTGATGCGTCCGCCGGTTTCTTCGCTCTTGTGGGTGATGGTGAAGGCGCCCACCTGGCGGCCAATGGCCGCCGAGGTGCGCTGTTCCAGGCCTTCCTGGCTGATGGTGGCGGCGCATCCGGACAGGCCCAGTGCGATCAGGAAGGGGGCGCCGAGTTGCGCGCGGCGGAACGTGCGGGAGGTTGTCATGTGATGGTGGCCTTGGGAGATGGATTCGGGCCAGTTTGACGGCTGCGCCGCCGCGCGTGAACCCGACCACGGTAGGGTTGCCATGCCGGTCCGTGAAAGACCGGTGTTGATCCTGCCGCCGGCTTGGCGGCAAAGCGACCCGTGCGTGCAGCCCAGTGCGTGGGCCTCGCCCATTGCCAGCTATCTCGCAGACTGCCCGATTCGCCGCCCTGGAAGGGCCGGGTGGCAGGGCCAGGCGGGGGCCCTGGCGCCCCTGCTGCCCTGAGCCCTTGCACAGCGTGGTTCGGGCTGCAATGCGGGGTCTTGCCGTGCAGCGCGGGCCCTGGGGATGACCCTCATGCATCAGGCCCGGGTTTGTGCAATGGTGTAACAGCGTGCAAATATCTGCGCGCCAACACAAGGCTGCAGGAGAACACCATGCCCAAGCGATTCCGGATGGCCCATAAACTCTGGATGGCGGTCTTGCTGATCGTGGTGCTGCTGGCGGCGGTGGTGGGGTTTTCCGGCTATCGCTCGGCCAAGGTGCAGGCCGAGGCGGACATGATGACCAAGGACATGGAGGCGCGTGTGCAGGCGGCGCTGCGCTGGTCCGGCCTCACCGAGACCAATGCGGCGCGCACGCAGGCGCTGATCGTGAGCAGCGACACCGCCGTCGAGGCCGAGTTCAAGGACCTGATCGCGGCGACTTCCGCGCAGATCAGCGAGGTGCAGAAATCGCTCGAATCCATGGCGCTGTCCGAAGCCGACAAGGCGCAGATGGCCAAGATCGCCGCCGCCCGCAAGACGATGACGGACCTGCGCGGCCAGGCCCGCAAGCTCAAGGGCGATGGCCAGCAGGACCAGGCGGTGGTGCTGGTCAAGCAGTCGTACAACCCGGCCGTGGCGGCCTACCTGCAGACACTGCGGGACTTCGTGCAGCAGCAGCAACAGACCGCCGAGGTCCGGCAGCGGGAGATGGCCGCGTCGCGCATGCTCACCGTGAAGATCGCCGCCGTGGCCGTGGGCCTGCTGCTGCTGGCCATCGTCGTGGGCGCCTACTACCTGATCGGCAGCATCCAGCGGCCGCTGGAGCAGGCCAGCGGGCTGGCCGAGCGCATCGCGGGTGGCGATCTGAGCATGCAGGAATCCGTGACCCGGGGCGATGAGTTCGGTGACCTGCTGCGCTCGCTTTACACCATGAGCAGCGCCCTGGGCCGGATGGTGCACCAGGTGCGCCAGAGCACCGACAGCATCGCCATCGCCAGCGCCGAGATCGCCACCGGCAACCATGACCTGTCGTCCCGCACGGAGCAGACCTCCAGCAACCTGCAGCAAACAGCCGCGGCCATGGAGCAGTTCACGAGCACCATCCAGCAAAGCGCGGGCAGCGCGCAGCAGGCCAGCAGCCTCGCGGCGGGCGCCACGGGCGTGGCGCGCCGTGGCGGCGAGGTCGTGACCCAGGTGGTGGTCACCATGCAGGACATCAACCACAGCAGCAAGAAGATCGCCGACATCATCGGCGTGATCGACGGCATCGCGTTCCAGACCAACATCCTGGCGTTGAACGCGGCGGTGGAGGCGGCGCGCGCGGGCGAGCAGGGGCGTGGCTTCGCCGTGGTGGCCAGCGAGGTGCGCAGCCTGGCGCAGCGCAGTGCCGAGGCCGCCAAGGAAATCAAGCAGCTCATCAGCGCATCGGTGGAAAAAGTGGAGGCGGGCTCGCGGCTGGTGACCGATGCCGGCACCACCATGACCGACATCGTGCAGTCGGTGCAGCGGGTGACGGACATGATTGGCGAGATCACCGCCGCCTCCTCGGAGCAGAGCGCCGGGGTCTCGCAGGTCAACCAGGCGATTGGCAACCTGGACCAGATGACCCAGCAGAACGCGGCGCTGGTGGAGGAGAGCGCCGCCGCCGCGCAGAGCCTGCGGGAGCAGGCGGACCAGCTGGCGCAGGTGGTGTCGATGTTCAAGGTGAATGCCGCCAGCCATGGACCGGCGCAGGCGGCCATTGGCGCCGCCCGTGCCGCGGCCGCCCAGCGGGCGCCCCTGCCCGCGGCTTCCGCCACGGCACCGCGGCCTCCCTCCGCAGCCCCGGCGGCCAAAGCGGCCCACCGGCCGGCGGCGGCCAAGGCGCAGGCGGCGCCTGCCGTGTCCGGGCCTTCCAGCCGCAAGCCGGCGGTGGCCCAAGGGTCTGAAGAGGAGTGGGAGTCTTTTTGACCCCTGCTGCCTGTGTGCGGTGATTGGGCCGCCGCGGGGCATGCCGCGCGGCCGGGCCACTCGATCTGGCCGTCCAGCATTGCGGGCACCGGCAGCGCGGCGTTCCCGCCCGCCTATTGCCTATTGATTCCAGACCCCGCGGATCATCGACGTCAGCGCCACCGTGAGCGGATCGCTGGCCCCTTCCGCCGAGGTGACGAGATAGAGTTTTGCATCAAGCTGCGCAGGCCCCCAGATCATCCAGTCCTGGCGCTCGCTGCCCCGGACTGCGACCTCTTCGCGCAGCAGCGCGCACCCGCTCCCAGCGCGCACATAGGCGTCCAGCCCGCTGGTTTCCTCTGCCTGCATGACAATGCGCGGCGCCAGGCCCTGGCGCTCGAACAGTGCCCGCATCAACTGGTGGATGTGGGAGTCGGCCAGGCCGTCGACCCAGGGCAGTTCGGCCAGCGTGCGCCACCCGCCCCGCTGCACGGACTCGCTCATCCGCACAGGCACCGCCACCCGGTAGGTCACCGAACGCAAGGCGACCCATTGCAGGTCGCGCGGCGGATTGGCGTCGATGAAGTAGCCCGCGGAAAGTGTGCCGGCGCGGATGAGGTCCAGCAATTGCAGCGATGAGTAGCTGCGCGTGCGCAACTCCACCAGGGGCAGTGCCTGGTGCACGCTGGCGGCCATCTCGCCCAGCCGCAGGAAGTCGGCAGGCTCGCTGGGCAGGCCGAAGTCAATGCGTCCCGTCAGCTCGCCGCGCAGCTGCCGGGCCACCGAACTCAGTTCGCTGCCCGCGGCCAGCAACGCCTCTGCCTTGGGCAGCAGCAGTTCACCGGTGCGCGTGAGCGTGAGCCGGCCGGCGCTGCGGTCGAACAGGGTCACGCCCAGGCTCTGCTCCAGGCTCTTGAGTTGTCCGGTGACCGCCGGCTGGGTGACGTGCAGTGCTTCGGCCGCCTTGGTGACGTTGCCGATGCGCGCGACGGTGACAAAGGCCCGGACTTGATAGAGTTCCATCGCTCACACGCTGCGCACGGCTCATCTGCTGTACAGGCGGACCAGGGAGGGATCGATGCCGACCGACACCGCACCGCCGGCCGGAAATTTCGACAGGCCTGCGTGGTGTGGCTGGTCGATGACCACGGCATGCGGGCCGACCTGCACCTGGTAGCGCGCAAATGCACCGTGGAACTCGACCGTCTCGACCATGCCTGGCAGCCACACGAAGCGCGCGTCGAGCCGCGCGTCCGCCACGTCGAGCCGGATGGTCTGCGGCCGGATGGCCACGATGACGCGGCGGCCATCCTCGGGCACCGCATCGGAGCTGATCACGATCTCGCCCCAGCCCGGGACGTCAAGGGAAACGGCGTTTCCGCGGCTGCAGCGGACGGTTCCCTCCAGCATGTTCATGGTGCCGACAAAGCCGGCGACGAACGGGGTGGCGGGGTAGTCGTAGAGCGCGATCGGGGTGCCGATCTGCTGCACACGCCCGTTGTTCAGGACGGCAATCCGGTCGGCGCTGGTCATTGCTTCTTCCTGGTCGTGTGTCACAAAAATCGTGGTGATGCCCAGCCGCCGCTGCAGCTTGAGCAGTTCCTGGCGCATCTGCACGCGCAGTGAACGGTCGAGGTTGGACAGGGGCTCGTCGAGCAGCAGCACCTGGGGCTGGGTTACCAGCGTGCGCGCCAGCGCGACCCGCTGCTGCTGGCCGCCCGACAGCTGGCTCGGGTTGCGGTGGGCGAAGGCGCCCAGTTCCACCTGGTCGAGCACCTCCGACACGCGCTGCTCGATCACCTTGCCGGGAAGCCTTCGCTCCACCAGCCCGAAGGCGACGTTCTCCCGCACGTTCAAGTGGGGCCACAAGGCGTAGTTCTGGAACACCACGCCCACGCGCCGCTCCCATGCGGGCTCGGTGGTGAGTTCTCGCCCGTCGATGACAAGCCGCCCGGCCTGGTGCTGGAGAAAGCCCGCGATGACGCGCAGCAGGGTGGACTTGCCGGAGCCGGAGGGCCCCAGCAGGGCGAAGAACTCGCCCGGCTCGATCTCCAGCGTCACGCCGTCCAGCACCACGACGCTGCCGTAGGAGAGCTGCAGTTGCTCACATCTGACACTGACCCTGTTCATGCGCGCTGCTGTTCCTGATGTCTGGCGGTTGCACACGCCATTGCCACGAGTGTCGTTGCGATGGCCGCTTCTACGCATCGGGACTAATGCCCGGTAGGGAAAAGCCCCGGGGGTTGAGCCGGGGGCTCGATTCAGGCGGGCAGCAGCCGTGTCTGCGCCGGCTCCAGGCCAATGCCCACGGGGCTGCCGGCCACGAACTTGGATGCGCCCAGGTGGTGCGGCTGGTCCACGGCCACGGACTGCGTCCCCACCCGGACCTGGTAGCGCGTGGCCTCGCCCAGGAATTCGCTGGATTCGACGATGCCGTTCATCCAGACGTAGCGCATGTCACTGCGCGCCGCCGCGGCATCGATCTGCAGCGCATGCGGCCGGAAGCTGAGTACCGCCCGTCCGCTGGCCGGGGCATGGCCGTGCGCGGGCACCTGCAGCCGTCCCACACCCTCGATGTCGAGGGTGACGTCATGCCCGTCGCGGGCTTGCACCGTGCCCTGCAGCAGGTTCATGGTGCCGACGAAGCCGGCCACGAACTCGTTCGCAGGCAGGTCGTACAGGTCCTGGGGCGTGCCCACCTGCTGCACCACGCCCTTGTCGAGCACCGCCATGCGGTCGGCCGTGGTCATGGCCTCTTCCTGGTCGTGCGTGACGAAGATGGTGGTGATGCCCAGGCGGCGCTGCAGCTGCAGCAGTTCCTGGCGCATCTGTACGCGCAGCGACTTGTCCAGGTTGGACAGGGGCTCGTCCAGCAGCAGCACCTGCGGCTCGATCACGATGGTGCGCGCCAGCGCCACGCGCTGCTGCTGCCCGCCGGACAGCTGGCCCGGCCGGCGCCGGGCAAAGCGCTCCAGGCCCACGGTGGCCAGCGCGGCCTCGACCTTGCGGACCTGCTCGGCCTTGGAGACCCGGCGCTCCACCAGGCCGAAGGCCACGTTGTCCCAGACGCTCAGGTGCGGCCACAGCGCATAGCTCTGGAACACCATGCCCACGTTGCGTTGCCAGGGCGCCATCCCGGTGACGTCGCGCCCGTCGATCAGCAGCTCTCCGTGCTGGTGCTGGTTGAAGCCGGCGATCAGGCGCAGCAGGGTCGACTTGCCGGAACCGGACGGCCCCAGCAGCGCAAAGAACTCGCCCGGCCTGATCTCCATGTGGATGTCCTTCAGGACTTCGTTGCTGCCATAGGCCAGGCGGATGCCGCGGCATTGGACACTGATTTTTTTCATGGTGCTTGTCTCCAATCGGGGGGAAGGGCAGGGCTCAGGTGCGTACCGGAGCAACTTCTGCGGGGAGGATGGGCAGGGGAGGCAGGTCTTCATCGACCGGCCGCTGCTTCAGGCGGCTGCCGGTGCGCTCCACGATCACGTGGGAGGCATAGGTGCCGATCGCGACGACCGCGATCGCCAGAACGCCCAGTGCCGCGCCAGGGCCACGGCCCGCGATGCTCTGCATGTACAGGTAGATGCCATAGCTCATGGGCGCCTGCGACTGCGAGGAGGTCAGCAGGATGGTGGCCGACAGCTCGACCGCCGCCGTGATGAAACTGGTGACGAAGCCAGCCAGGATCCCGCCCGCCATCAGCGGCACGACGACGCGCCGGATGGTGCGCATCTTGGTCGCGCCGAGGCTTTCGGCGGCCTCCTCCAGCGAAATGTGCACCTGCTGCAGCGCGGCGACGCACGAGCGCAGGGCATAGGGCAGCCGGCGCACGGCATAGGCAATCATGATCACCACCCAGGTGCTGGTGAGCAGCACGTCGGTGCCTGGCACCAGGACACCCTTGAAGAAACGCAGGTAGCCGATCGCCAGCACCAGCCCCGGCACGGCCAGAGCCGCCGTGGCGATCCAGTCCAGCCACTGGCGGGCCGGCAACCGGGTGCGCATGATCAGATAGGCGATGGTCGTGCCCAGCAGCACGTCGATGCCGGCCGCCATGCCGCAGTACAGCAGGGTGTTGGAGATCATGCCGCCAGCGTCCTGGAACACGGTGGCGTAGTGGGCCGCCGTGAAGCCGTCGGGCAGCGGGGCGAAGCTCCACACGGAGGCGAACGACAGCAGCAGCACGCCGATGTGGGGGGACAGCGTCAGCAGCAGGATGAAGCCGATCCACGCGTAAGCCAGCACCGTGCCCAGCGGGGAAAGCCTGCGGCGCTGGATGGCGCCGCCGCCCTTTTGCGTGGTCGCATAGTCCTTGCCCTTGAGCACGCGGGCCGACAGCGCCATGGCCGCGATCGAGAAGGCAATCATCAGCACGCTGATGACGTAGCCCAGCGGGTCGTCGATGCCCACCTGGGTGATGCGCAGGTAGGCCTGCGGCGCCAGCATGTTGGTGGTGCCCAGCACCAGCGGCGTGCCCAGGTCGTCGAACACCTTGACGAACACCAGCGACGCCCCCGCCACGAAGCCGGGCATCGCCAGCGGGAAGATGACCCGGCGGAACAGGCGCCAGCCGCGGCAGCCCAGGTTCAACGCCGCCTCCTCCATGGCGCCATCGATGTTCCGCAGCGCCAGCGTCAGGTTCATGAGGATGAAGGGGAAGTAATGCAGCGCCTCGACGAAGATCACGCCGTTGAGGCCGTCCATGATCGGAACCGTGAAACCCAGGTGCTGCTCGAGCAGCAGGTTCACCGTGCCCGAGCGGCCGAAGATCAGCTGCATCGCCACCGCGCCGACGAAGGGCGGCATGATCAGCGGCAGCACCCCCAGGGTCTGGATCAGCAGCGCGCCGCGGAACTCGAAGCGCACCGTGAAATAGGCCAGCGGCACGGCGATCAGCGCCGCCGCGATCGTGGCCATGGTGGCGACGTAGAGGCTGTTCCAGAAAGCCTCGGTCATCAGCGGCTGGTGGAAGAAGGCCGCGAAATGGCCCAGGGTCAGGCTGCCGTCGGCGTTGACGAAGGCCGAGAAGAACACCCAGGCGACGGGCAGCACCAGGAACAGCAGCAGGAAGGCCAGCACCAGGCCGGCCGCCAGCCAGGCGCCCGGCCGGGCCAGATGGAAGATGCGCGACATGAGTGGTCCTTTACTTGGCAAGGGCCCGGGCTTCTTCGGCGAGCTGGCGCGCCATCCGGTAGTTGTCGAGCGCCTTGCTGTTCCAGCCGCCTTCGGTGGCCGTCACCTCCCTGTTGGTGTCCGCGTTCTTCTTGTTGGACGTGAACAGGTTCAGGAACGCCGGGTCCTTGGCCATGGCCTCGGTCACGGGGGGCGTGAAGGCCAGTTCGCGCGCCCGCCTGACGCGGTTGGCGGCCTCGGTGTTGGGTTTTCCGGCCAGGGCTGCCTCGGCCTGGTGGATGGCCAGCGTGGCCGCCTGCAGTTCCTTGTGGCGGAAGGTGATCACCTGGTCGAACAGGGCGGTCACCACGTAGTAGCGCGCGGCGGACAGCTCGGGATCGAACTTCACCTTGGCGCGCTTGGCGACCTCGAAGGCGTTGGGGTAGCCGGCGGGCATTTTCATCTTGTCCGGCGGCAGCACCGGCAGGCGCGCCAGCTGCGGGAGCGTGAGCAGTTCCTGTCCTTCCCTGGACAGTGCGAAGCTGATGAAGCGCCGCGCCTCGGCCGGGTTCTTGCCCCCGCTGATGAGCGCAATGTTGGCTGGCACCACCGCGGTGACCGACGGGTAGGCGAACTCCACCGGAAAGCCCGAATACTTGCCGCTCAGGCCGAAGAAGTCGATCACCAGGCCGATGCCGAACTGTCCGTTGTTGACGCCGTCGGGCACGCCGAAGCTGCGTTCGGTGATCGCGGCCGAGTTGCCGGCAATCTGCAGCACCTGGTTCCAGCCCTTGTCCCAGCCCTCGCCCTGCAGGATGGCCTCGATCGTCAAGTGCGTCGTGCCCGAGCGGGAGGGCGAGCTCAGGGCCACGTGGCTGTGGTAGACCGGCTTGGTCAGGTCCGCCCACTCGGCGGGCGTGGGAAGCTTCTTGGCCGCGAGGTAGCGGGTGTTCCACATCAGCCCATAGCCCCCCAGGGCCTGGCCCAGGTAGAAGCCGTCCGGATCGTTGATGGGATAGCCGGCGATGTCCTTGGGCACCGCGGGATTGGCGAGGTCCGGAATGCGCTCGAGCAGCTTGCCCTTGCCCAGCACCTCGAACGCATCGGGCGCCGACGCCCAGAACACTTCGGGGCGCTGCCCCGCGCTGAGTTCGCGCACATAGGCCACGCCGGCGGTGGTGCTCTTGTTGAGGATTTCCAGCTTGATGTCGGGATGGGCCTTTTCGAAGGCGGTCTTGTAGGCCTGGGTCAGTTCCTTGGGAAAGGAGGTCACCACCGAGACGGTGCCGGCCTGGGCCCCGGCGGCGAGCAGGAATGCCGCCAACGCGGCAGTTTTGAGAATGGGGCGGATTGTCACGGATGTCTCCTTCAACGTTATGCGCGGCGGGTGCCGACAGGTCTTCTTGGGTCGGGTGAATGCTCCGCCAAAACCGGCAAGTGCGTCCAATCAGACTTTGTGATGCGCATCATCAAGCCGTGCATGCGCCTGGTGGTGCCGGGCGGCGGGCCTGCCGGGGGATATCCGGGAAAGTCCCAGGCCGGCGCGCCCTGCCGGGGGGGGCGCCACAGGCGCGTTGCCTCCCGCGAGGCCACGCTGATCCTGGGCATCAGAAATGGTGATTGGATTCCCGCCAGCGCATTCCGTAGGCTTCGCCCGGCTCGATATGGCACGGGCCCCACGGCCTGCCACCGCATCGGCGTATCCATACCTACCACTGGAGACATCCATGAAGATGAACAAGCTATTGCTCAGCGTCTGCTTTTCGCTGCTGGCACTGACTGGCAACGCTGCCCTGGCCAAGGGCGAGGCGCCTGCTGTCTACCTCGATGCCGCGCAACTCGATTCCACCCGCTTCATGGCGCCGCCCCCACCCGCGGAGGTGGCGGGCAAGGAGATCGAGCTGATGCTCGAACTGCAGCGATTGCGGACACCCGAACAGGCGGCCAGGTCGGTGGCCGATCTGGAGCAGAGCGTGTTCCGGTTTGCCGATGTCATGGGCCCCAAGTTCACGGAGCAGGGCCTGCCCCTGGTCGCTGCCTTCTTCAAGCGGCTGTACAAGACCGAGAGCGGCTTCAACAAGCAAGGCAAGGAGCTCTGGAAGCGCGAACGTCCGCCCGTGGTGGACAAGCGCCTGCAACCGGTGGCCAAGTACTCGCACAGCGGCTCGTATCCGAGCGGCCATGCCGCCTTCGGTTTCCTGACCGGCATGGCGCTGGCGGACATGGTGCCCGAGTGGCGTCCGCAGATCCTGGCGCGCGCCAGGGAGTTTGGCGACAACCGGGTGCTGGGCGGGGTGCACTACCCCAGCGACGTGGAGGCCGGCAGGCAACTGGCCGTGCTGATCGCCGCATTGGCGCCGCAAAACCCCAGCTACCGCGCCGACTTCGAGGCCGCGAAGGCTGAACTGCGCCGGGTGCTCGAACTGCCCTGAGCGCCGGCCGCCCACATCGCCGCCGCTGCGATCCCCGCAGCGTCCCCCCCCGCCACACCGCGCCACCACCGCCGTCGATCTGCATGCACACCGCATGCAGTGGCGCAGCGCGCCCGGCGTGGCTTCACAAGACCCCAAGGATTTCCACCATGCACAGCAACATCCACAAGTCGCTCCTCCTCGCCGCCGCGCTCGGTGCCACCGCCGTGCCCGCGCAGGCCCAGTCCTCCAACCTCACGCTGTCCGGCAAGCTGGACCTCGGGATCGGCAAGAACATCGGCGCCACGTCCAGTGAAATGCTGGACGGGGCGGGCAGCCGCCTGGCCTTTCGCGGCCAGGAGGACCTGGGCGGGGGCTGGCACGCCGCCTTCGGGCTGGAGCACCGTTTCTCGCCGGACACGGGCCAACCCGCCAATCCGAACATCTTCTGGCAGGGCTACTCGACCCTGGGCATCGGGCACGCCGCCTGGGGCACGGTCAACCTGGGCCGCCAGTACACCGCCGCCTACTCCACGGTGCAGAACGTGATCGATCCCTGGGGCGGCGACACCGTGGCCCAGCTGCGCACCGCATGGCGTGGCGGCATCTCGAAGACCCGTGTCTCCGACTCCGTGCGCTATGACTTGCGGCGCAAGGACCTGCACATCGCGGTCTCGTCCGCCGAGGCCCAGCAGGAGGCTTCCAACGCGGGGCCCCGCCGTCCGTTCTCGGTCGGGGCCAACACCCACGTCGGCCCGGTGCTGCTGGCCATCGGCTGGGAAGACCCCGCCCATGCGGACGACCACCTGCTGAGCCTGGGCGCGGCCTACAAGGTCGGCCAGGCCCGGCTGGCCCTCGGCCTGGCCCGGGGCGTGACCACCCGCAATGACGACTTCAAGTCCATGCTGCTGGGCGTGACCTACGGGGTGGGGGTGGGTGAAATCAAGGCCGGCTTCGTCACTGCCAAGACGCGCAAGCCGGATGGTTCGCTGCGTTCGGAAGCCCGCAAGTTCGGCATCGGCTACTTCCACCACCTGTCCAGGCGGACCTTCCTTTACACCAACGTGGCCCGCGACAGCAAGGCGGCCACGGAGAAGCTCGGCTACGACGTCGGTCTCCAGCACAACTTCTGAGCGTCAAGGGCCGGCACTGCCCGCAAGGGCGCTGCCGGCCAGCCGCCGCATTCCGCAACCCTTCCAGGAAGCTTCACCCATGACCACGCTTGCCGTCTACCCCTTGAGCGGGGCCGCCGCCTCGCGCCGCGACCGCCGCGCCAAGATCGTCGCCACCCTGGGCCCCTCCAGTTCCGACGCCGCCACGATCCGGGCCCTGTTCGACGCCGGGGCCGATGTGTTCCGCCTGAACTTCAGCCACGGAAGCCATGCCCAGCACCGCGCCAGCCTGGAGATGATCCGGCGGATCGAACAGGAGCGTGGCCGGCCGATCGCCATCCTGCAGGATCTGCAGGGCCCCAAGCTGCGCATCGGCACTTTTGCCGATGGTCCGGTCGAGCTGCGGGCCGGTGCGCGCTTCAGGCTCGACCTGGAAGACCGCCCCGGGGACGCCAGCCGGGCGCCACTGCCGCACCCCGAGATCTTCGCGGCCCTGGTCGCCGGTACGGACCTGCTGCTCGACGACGGCAAGCTGCGGCTGCGCGTGACGGCCTGCGGCCCCGGGTTCGCGGACACCGTGGTCATGGCGGGCGGGACCCTGTCCGAGCGCAAGGGGGTCAACGTGCCCTCGGTGCTGCTGCCGATCTCGGCGCTCACGCCCAAGGACCGGGCCGACCTGGCGTTTGGCCTGTCGCTGGGGGTGGATTGGGTGGCGCTGTCCTTCGTCCAGCGCCCCGAGGACCTGGACGAAGTCCATGCCATCGTGCAAGGGCGCGCCGGTGTGCTGGCCAAGCTGGAGAAACCGGCGGGGATCGACGCCCTGGACGCGATCATCGCGCGGGCCGACGCGATCATGGTCGCGCGCGGCGACATGGGGGTGGAGCTGCCGGCAGAGCAGGTGCCGCGCATCCAGAAGCGCATCGTCGGCGCCTGCCGTGCCGCCGGCAAGCCGGTCATCGTCGCCACGCAGATGCTGGATTCCATGGTCCATGCGCCGGTGCCGACACGCGCCGAGGCCTCCGATGTGGCGACGGCCGTCTACGAGGGCAGCGATGCCGTCATGCTGTCGGCCGAGTCGGCCTCTGGCCGCTACCCGCGCGAGGCGGTCGCGATGATGGGCCGCATCATCCGCGAGGTGGAGTCCGATCCGCACTACCGCGAGATCGTGGAAGCCTCGTCGCGCGCGCTGGGCGACAGCGTGGCCGATGTCATTTGCCAATGCCTGCGCACGGCGGCGGCACTGCTGCCCATGGCCGCCATCGTGACCTACTCGCGCTCAGGGGCGACGGCGCTGCGTGCGGCGCGGGAGCGGCCGGCCGCTGCCGTGCTGAGCATCACCCCGGACATGCACATCGCCCGCCGCCTGGCGCTGGCCTGGGGCATCCACTCGGTCCATGCCGATGCGCCGGTCAGCGGCGTGCCCGAGCTCGTCGAGCAGGCCCGCCGCGTGGCGCGCCAGGAGGGCATTGCCCGGGACGGTGACCAGCTGTGCATCGCCGCCGGTACGCCCTTCGGCGTCGTGGGCAGCACCAACTTCATCCACATCGCAAAGGCTTGAGCACCATGACAGCCATCAAGGACATTCACGGCATCGAGATCCTGGACTCCCGGGGCCACCCCACGGTGGCGGCCACGGTCGTGCTCCAGGACGGCAGCAGCGGCTTTGCGGCCGTGCCTTCCGGGGCCTCCACCGGGTCGCGCGAGGCGGTCGAGCTGCGCGACAGGGACATGCGGCGCTATGGCGGAAGGGGTGTCGCCCTGGCGGTGTCGCATGTCAATGGCGAACTGCGCCAGGCGTTGCGTGGCATGGACGCCAGCGACCAGGGGGCGCTGGACCGGCACATGATCGCGCTGGATGGCAGTGCGGACAAATCACGCCTGGGTGCCAATGCGATCCTGGCGGTTTCGCTGGCGGCCGCCAAGGCCCGGGCCGCGCAGCGCAAGCAGCCGCTGTACCGCGCGCTCGCCACTGGCGGCGTGGCGCCCCAGCTGCCGGTGCCGATGATGAACATCATCAATGGCGGGGCGCATGCCGACAACAACGTGGACATCCAGGAGTTCATGATCCTGCCCGTGCAGGCGCCCAGCTTCAAGGAGGCCTTGCGCCAGGGCGCCGAGGTGTTCCATGCGCTCAGGAGCCTGCTCAAGGCACAGGGCAGGACCACCGCGGTGGGCGACGAGGGCGGCTTCGCGCCCGACCTGCCCTCCAACGCCGCCGCGCTGGACATGATCCTGGCGGCCATCGAAACGACCGGGCTGCGCGCGGGCAAGGACATCTGGCTCGGCCTGGACGTCGCCAGTTCCGAGCTTTTGCACGAGGGCCGCTACGAGCTGGCTGGGGAGCACAAGGCCTACACGCCGGCCGAGTTCGTCGACTACCTGGCGCAACTGGTCGCGCACTACCCCATCCTGTCCATCGAGGATGGCCTGGCCGAGAGCGACTGGGAGGGCTGGGCGCTGCTCACGCGCAGGCTCGGCCAGCATGTTCAGCTGGTGGGCGACGACCTGTTCGTCACCAACACCGCGATCCTGGAGCGCGGCATTTCCGACGGCGCGGCCAACGCCATCCTCATCAAGCCCAACCAGATCGGCACCCTCAGCGAGACGCTGGCCGCCATCGACATGGCGGCGCGCGCCGGGTTCTCGGCCGTCGTGTCGCACCGCTCGGGAGAAACCGAAGACGTCACGATCGCAGACCTGGCCGTTGCCACCCGCGCGCGCCAGATCAAGACCGGCTCGCTGTGCCGTTCCGACCGCGTCGCCAAGTACAACCGCCTGCTGGCGATCGAGGAAGAGCTGGGCAGCGCGGGTGTCTATGCGGGCGCCGGGGCTTTCCCCGTGCCGGTTCGGCCTTGACCGCGAAGCGCCTGCACGCAGGGGCGCTTCGCCCACTGTCCGCCGGGGCTCAGCCCTGTCCCAGTTCGGCGATCAACTCGATTTCCACGCAGGCACCCATGGGGATCTGCGCCACGCCGAAGGCGCTGCGTGCATGGACGCCGTTTTCGCCAAAGACCTGGCCCAGCAGCTCGCTGGCGCCGTTGGTCACCAGATGCTGTTCGGTGTAGTCGCCCGTGGAGTTCACCAGGCTCATCAGCTTGACGATGCGCCGCACGCGGGTGAGGTCGCCGCCGCAGGCCGCCTGCAGGGTGCCCAGCAGGTCGATGGCCACCGCGCGGGCAGCCTGCTTGCCTTCGTCGGTGCCGATGTCGCGGCCGAACTGCGCCACCCAGGGCTTGCCGTCCTTGCGCGCGATGTGGCCGCTCAGGAACACGAGATTGCCCGTCTGCACGTAGGGCACGTAGGCGGCCGCGGGCACCGACACGGGGGGCAGGGTGATGTTGAGTTCCTTCAGCTTGTCGTAAACGCTCATGGTCTTCCTCGGTATGAAGTCAGTGAAAGGGATGGTGGGACGGCCGGTGCGGCGCTGCCGGCCATGCTGGCGGCACCGGGGGTGGCCGCGAGTGTTACACAGCCCGGTGCGCGGAATCCAGCGGCAGCGGCCCTGGCGCCGCATTAGCATCAGCCCATGCCCGCCATAAGCACCACTAATGCGATTGCGCCAGCCCCTGCGGGCACGGTTGGCGCGGGCGCCGCGGCCCCCGTGCCCTGGCTGGTGCCCGCATTGTTGCTGGGGGCGGTATCGGGTGCTGCGCTGCAGTTGCAGCAGCCCGCGCTGTGGCCCGCGGCCGCCTATGCGGCGCTGCTGGTGGTGGCATGCGCGCTGGGGTGGTGCGCGCGCGTGGTCCACGGGCGCCCTCGTGCGGCGGCGGGGCGCGGGGCCCGCGCGGCGGCCACCGTGCTCGCGCTGTGCGCCGGCGCGCTGGCGATGTTCGCGGGGGCCGGGCTGCGGGCCGTGGACTACATGGAAGAAGGCCTGGCGCCCGCGCTGGAAGGGCAGGACATCCGTGTCACCGGCGTGGTGGCCGCCATGCCGCAGGCCAACGAGGCCGGAACCCGGCTGCGCATGGACGTGCAGGCCGCGCGCCTGAACGGCTCCCCCGTGGCCCTGCCCACGCGCATCGAAGTGGCCTGGTACGGGGGGCCGTTCCTTGATCCCGGCGGAGCGGTGGACCTGCAGCGCCAGCCGCCCGCCTTGAAGGCGGGTGACCGCTGGGCGCTGACGGTGCGGCTGAAGGCTCCGCACGGGCTGCGCAACCCGCACGGGTTTGACTACGAACTGTGGATGTGGGAGCAGGGGGTGCAGGCCACGGGATATGTGCGCGCGGGCCCCAGGGATGAGCCTCCGGTGCATCTGCAATCGACCTGGCGGCATCCCGTGGAGCGGCTGCGGCAATCCGTGCGCGACGCGATCCTGGACCGCCTGGCCCGCGACGTGCACGGCGACGACCCCGCCCGCGCACGCATCGCGGGCGTGGTGGCGGCTTTGGTGACGGGTGACCAGCGTGCCATCGACCGTGCCGACTGGGACGTGTTCCGCGCCACGGGCGTCGCGCACCTCATGAGCATTTCGGGCCTTCACATCACGCTGTTCGCATGGCTGGCCGCGCTGGCGGTGGGGGCGTTGTGGCGAAGGTCCACGCGGCTGTGCCTGGCGGTGCCCGCGCCGTCCGCCGCGCTGGCCGCCGGGGTGGCGCTGGCCGCGGCGTACGCCGTTTTCAGCGGCTGGGGCGTGCCTGCGCAACGCACGGTGACCATGCTGGGCGCCATCGCCCTGCTGCAGCTGTGCGGCCGCCGCTGGCCGTGGCCGCAGGTGTGGCTGCTGGCGTGCGCGGCCGTGGTGGTGGCGGACCCCTGGGCGCTCGCGCAGGCAGGCTTCTGGCTCAGCTTTGTCGCCGTGGGTATCTTGTTTGCTACTAATTCAGTAGCTGATGGCGCTTATCCATCCAGCGCCAGGCAGCGTTTTCATGCCTTGGTGCGCGAGCAGTGGGTGGTGACGCTGGCCCTCACGCCCCTGACCCTGCTGCTGTTCGGCCAGGTGTCCGTGGTGGGCTTTGCCGCCAATTTGGTGGCGATTCCCTGGGTCACCCTGGTGGTCACTCCGCTGGCACTGGGCGGGGTGCTGTGGCCGCCGCTCTGGAGCCTGGCCGCCTTCGGCCTGCAGCCGCTGGCGGTACTGCTGCAATGGCTGGCGCAGTGGCCCTGGGCCGTGCTCCACATGCCCGCGGCGCCGCTGTGGGCCGGCGTGCTGGCCGTGGCCGGGGGTGCGCTTGTGG
Source organism: Acidovorax sp. GW823-FHT01C06 (assembly GCF_058798375.1). Taxonomy (NCBI): domain Bacteria; kingdom Pseudomonadati; phylum Pseudomonadota; class Betaproteobacteria; order Burkholderiales; family Comamonadaceae; genus Acidovorax; species Acidovorax sp. GW823-FHT01C06. Next base: position 131,297 of record NZ_JBXAKN010000002.1, on the reverse strand, counting down.
CCGCGAGGTTGCCCTGGCGTCTGCGGTGGCTGGCCCTTCCGCTGCTGTGGCCCGCGCTGTGCTGGCAGCCCGCGCGGCCGGCGGCGGGACAGTTCGAATTGCTGGCGGCGGACATCGGCCAGGGCAATGCGGTGCTGGTGCGCACCGCGACCCACACCCTGCTGTACGACGCAGGGCCGCGTTTCAGCCGCGAAAGCGACGCGGGCCACCGCGTGCTGGTGCCGCTGCTGCGGGCGCTGGGCGAGCGCGTGAACGTGCTCATGCTCAGCCACCGCGATGCCGACCACACGGGCGGCGCGGCGGCGGTGCTGGCCCAGCAGCCGGGGGCCGAACTCACTGGTTCGATCGAGGCTGAGCACACGCTGCAGGCACTGCGCCCCGTCAGGCCCTGCGTGGCGGGCCAGCGGTGGACATGGGATGGCGTGTCTTTCGAGGTGCTGCACCCGGGGGCACAAGACGCCGCCGCGCCCACCGCCCGGCCCAACGCGCTCAGTTGCACGCTGCGCATCGCGGCCGCCGCAGAAAAAGGGGAAACGGGCTCCGTCGCGCTGCTGGCCGGTGACATCGAGGCCGCCCAGGAGCAGGCCCTGCTGGCGCGGGGCGCCGCGGTGCAGGCCGACGTGCTGCTCGTGCCCCACCACGGGAGCAAGACCTCGTCCTCGCCGGCGTTTCTGGAGGCCGTGGCACCGCGCACTGCTTTGGTGCAGGCGGGCTACCGCAACCGCTTTGGCCACCCTGCGGCCGAGGTGCTGCAGCGCTACCGGGAGCGGGGGATCCGCGTGGTGGAGTCGTCCCGCTGCGGGGCTGCCGCGTGGTCGTCGGCGCAACCCGCGCGGGTGGCGTGTGAACGCGACGTCGGCGCGCGGTACTGGCAGCATCGCATGGCACCGTGGCCGGAGTGATCTGCGGGCGCGGCGGGCCCGCCGGCCTGCCGATGCACGGGGCCCCGGAAAGATTTTGAGCTGGTTCGGGGAGTGCGGGCGTACAACTTGCTATCCTGACAGCAGGAGGCCAGTTCATGCAGAAATTTGACGAGATGTACGCCATGCTGCCTTTCGATGGCAGCGATGTGCGGGAACACTACAAGCGCTATGCGCAGTGGTTGAACAAACAGCCCCCTGACGTGATGCAGGCCCGCCGGGCCGAGGCCGAGATGATCTTCCGGCGCGTGGGCATCACCTTTGCCGTCTACGGCGCCAAGGATGAGGGCGGGGCGGGCAACGAGCGGCTGATCCCGTTCGACCTGATTCCCCGCATCATCCCGGCCCACGAGTGGAGCAGCATGCAGCAGGGGCTGGTGCAGCGGGTCACGGCCCTCAACCGCTTCATCCACGACGTGTACCACGGCCAGGACATCATCCGCGCCGGCATCGTGCCCGCCGATCTCATCCTCAACAATGCCCAGTACCGGCCGGAGATGGCCGGCGTGCAGGTGCCCAAGAACATCTACGCGCACATCGCCGGCATCGATATCGTGCGCGCCCCCAATGCACAGGGCGAGGGCGAGTACTACGTGCTGGAGGACAACCTGCGCGTGCCCAGCGGCGTGAGCTACATGCTCGAGAACCGCAAGATGATGATGCGGCTCTTCCCCGAGCTGTTCAGCCTGCACAAGGTGGCGCCGGTGGCGCATTACCCCGACATGCTGCTGGAGACCCTGCGCGCCAGCGCGCCCGCCACGGCCGACGAGCCCACGGTGGTGGTCCTGACACCCGGCATGCACAACAGCGCGTACTTCGAGCATGCCTTCCTGGCCCAGCAGATGGGGGTGGAGCTGGTCGAAGGACAGGACCTCGTGGTCAAGGACAAGTTCGTCTACATGCGCACCACGCGCGGCCTGCAGCGGGTGGACGTGATCTACCGCCGCGTGGACGACGACTTCCTCGACCCGCAGGTGTTCCGCCGCAACTCCACGCTGGGCTGCCACGGCCTCATGGAGGCGTACCGCGCCGGCAATGTCGGCATCTGCAATGCGGTGGGCACGGGCGTGGCCGACGACAAGTCGGTCTACCCCTACGTGCCCGAGATGATCCGCTTCTACCTGGGCCAGGAGCCCATCCTGAAGAATGTGCCCACCTGGATGTGCCGCAAGCAGGACGACCTGCAGCACGTGCTGGCGAACCTGAAGGACCTGGTGGTCAAGGAAGTGCACGGCGCGGGCGGCTACGGCATGCTCATCGGCCCGGCGGCCACGCAGGCCGAGATCGAGGACTTCCGCCGCGCGCTGCTGGCCAACCCGGCAGGCTACATCGCGCAGCCCACGCTTAGCCTGTCCAGCTGCCCCACCTACGTGGAGAGCGGCATCGCGCCGCGCCACATCGACCTGCGCCCCTTCGTGCTCAGCGGCCGCGAGGTGCAGATGGTGGCGGGGGGGCTCACGCGCGTCGCGCTGCAGGAGGGTTCGCTGGTGGTGAATTCCTCGCAGGGCGGCGGGACAAAGGACACCTGGGTGCTGGGGGAGCACACCGCCGCGCCGGCGCTGCAGTCGCAATCCATGGGCGGCATGACGCAATCACAGGGAGGATTCTGAAATGCTGAGCCGCACCGCCGACCATCTGTTCTGGATGTCCAGGTACACCGAAAGGGCGGAAAACACCGCCCGCATGCTCAACGTGAGCTACGAAACCTCGCTGCTGCCCCAGTCCGCCGACGTGGCGCAGGAAGGCTGGGAAGGGCTGCTGTCCATCAGCGAGCTGATCCCGGCCTATGCCGCCAAGCATGGCAAGGTCACGCCGCAGTGCGTGCTCGAGTTCATGGTGCGCGACGGCGACAACCCCTCGTCCATCCTCTCGTGCCTGCGTGCCGCCCGCGAAAATGCGCGGGCCGTGCGTGGCGCCCTCACCACCGAGGTGTGGGAGACGCAGAACCAGACCTGGCTGGAACTGCACCGCCAGCTCGAAGGCAGCGCCTTCGAACGGGATCCGGGGCAGTTCTTCGAATGGGTGAAGTACCGCTCGCACCTGTCGCGCGGCGTGGTGCTGGGCACCATGCTGCAGGACGAGGCTTTTCATTTCCTGCGCATGGGCACCTTCCTGGAGCGGGCGGACAACACCGCGCGCCTGCTGGACGTGAAGTTCCATGCGGTGAAGAACGACTTCTTCGGCCGGGCCAGCGAGCGCAACCAGGAGAACGACTTCTACCATTGGAGCGCCATCCTGCGCAGCGTCTCGGCCTTCGAGGTCTACCGCAAGGTCTACCGCGACGTGATCACCCCCGGCCGCGTGGCCGACCTGCTGATCCTGCGCCGCGACATGCCCCGCTCGCTGCACGCCTGCCTGCGCGAAGTGGTGGACAACCTGGGCGTCGTGGCCAATCAGCAGTCGGCTGAAACGCAGCGCCGCGCGGGCCGCCTGCTGGCCGACCTGCAATATGGCCGCATCGACGAAATCCTGTCGACAGGGCTGCACGCGTTCCTCACGCAGTTCCTTGACCGGGTCAACGACCTGGGAGGGGGCATCAGCCGCGACTTCCTGGTGACCACGGGCGACTGAGCCGGCGCGGTACCGAAAGAAACCCCGCACGGCAGGCGGGCGCAGGCTGGGGGCTCAGGCCCCCGTGGCAGCAGATCCCTGGGGCCACTGCTGCGCCACGATGGTGCGGACATGCGCCACCGCCGAATCGCGGAGCGCATCGGTGCGCCAGCCGAGCTCGATGGCATAGCGCGGCATGGCGATCGGGCAGGGCAGAACCTGCAGGCCGGTCATCCGCGCGATCGCCTGGGCCGCATGCGCGGGCAGCGTGGCGACCGCGCGGGTTCCCGCCAGCAGGTAGGGCAGGGCGGCGAAATGCGTGGTGGATGCAATCACACGGCGCTTGTGGCCCGTGGCGGCCAGCACCTCGTCCACCACGCCGATGAAGCCGCCCGACGAGATGAGCACATGCTCGCGGTGCACGTAGTCCTCCACGCTCAGGCCGGGCGGGGCTGCGCCGCCGCGCCGCTTGCCCGCCCTGGCGACGGGGCCCGGCGCCACTGCGTCGATGAGGCAGGCGTACCCCCCTTCGCCCAGCGCCTGGTGGCTGAGCCAGCGTGTGGCGAATCCGCCGGCCGTGATCGCCAGGTCGATCTCGCGCGCCATGAGCATCTCGGCCACGATCTGGCTGTGCGTCTGCCGAAAGGCCAGGCGCAGGCCGGGCGCGTGCTGCGCCACGGCCCTCACCAGCGCCTGGCCCATCGCGATCTCGAAATCATCCGACATGCCGATCACCACGGACCGCACCTGATAGCGCGTCTGGGGCGTGGAGCCCAGGGCGAGGCTCTCCCTGCATTTGTTCAGCGCTTCGCTGATCACGGGCTTGAGCTCCTGCGCGCGCAGCGTGGGCGCCAGGCCACGGCCAGTGCGGGTGAACAGCGGGTCGCCATATACATGGCGCAGCCGTGCCAGCGCCGCGCTCACGGCCGACTGGGTCACGCCCAGCCGCAGCGCCGCGCGCGTGGCCCCACCTTCCTCGTGCAAGGCCTCGAAGACGCGCAGGCCGTTGAGATCAAATCCGATATCAATATTATTCATATCACTAAGCAACGGTGGCGGATTGATTCATCTTAGGGCTTTGGCAACACTGGGGGACCTCTTTCTCCCAAGGACTTCCACCATGCCCCTCACGACCGTTGCCGCCCTGCAGATCGGCTCTTCCCCCGCGGGTACCGCGCAGACGCTGGCCGATGTGCTCGCCCACGAGGCCGATATCCAGGCATCGGGCGTGCGGCTGGTGGTCATGCCCGAGGCCCTGCTGGGCGGCTACCCCAAGGGCGAGATCTTTGGCACGCGCCTGGGCTATCGCCTGCCGGAAGGGCGTGAGGCCTTCGCCCGGTACCACGCCAGCGCCATCGACGTGCCAGGGCCCGAGACGCAGGCACTGGCCGGCCTGTCGGCACGCACCGGCGCCACGCTCGTGCTCGGCGTGATCGAGCGCGCGGGCAGCACGCTGTACTGCACTGCCCTGTACTTCGACCCGGTGGAGGGGCTGGTGGCCAGGCACCGCAAGCTGATGCCCACCGGCACCGAGCGGCTGATATGGGGCATGGGAGATGGCTCCACCCTGCCGGTCGTCGAATCGGCCGCGGGCCGCGTGGGCGGCGTGATCTGCTGGGAGAACCACATGCCGCTGCTGCGCACCGCCATGTACGCGCAGGGTGTGCAGATCTGGTGCGCGCCCACGGTGGACGAACGCGACATCTGGCAGTGCTCCATGCGCCACATCGCGCACGAGGGGCGCTGCTTCGTGATCAGCGCCTGCCAGGTGCAGCCGTCGCCGCGCGAGCTGGGGGTGGAGGCGCCGGGGTGGGAGCCGGATCGGCCGCTCATCCGCGGCAACAGCGTGATCGTCGGGCCGCTGGGCGACGTGCTGGCGGGTCCGCTGCAGGGCCGGACAGGCTTGCTCACCGCGCAGATCGATGTGGAGGAGCTGGTGCGCGCGCGCTATGACTTCGATGTGGTCGGCCACTATGCACGGCCGGATATCTTCAATCTGCAGGTCGACCGCCGCGCCAGGCACACCGTGGCGTTCACCGACTGAGCGCGCGGCCAAGGCCCGCAGTGAGAGTGCCAGGAAAGCCGCATACGCCATGACCACACAGATTCCCCCCACCCCCGATCCATCACACGCCTGGGGTTTCCGCACCCTTGCGGTCCATGCGGGCCAGGCACCCGATCCCGGCACGGGGGCCATCGCGACACCCATCGTCGCAACCTCGGCCTTTGCCTATGACGATTTTGATGCGGGCGTGAGCCGCTTCAATGGCGATGCGCCTGGCTACGTCTACAGCCGATTCGCCAACCCGACCGTCGCCGCCTTCGAGCGCAAGATGGCCCTGCTGGAAGGTGCCCCCGCCGCCGTCGGGTTCGCCAGCGGCATGGCGGCCATCAGCGCGAGCCTGATCGGCCTGCTCTCGGCGGGCGATACCGTCGCCTGCGTCGGCACGCTCTATGGCGGCACCGATGGCGTGATGCGCACGCTGCTGCCGCGCCTGGGCATCGGCGTGCGGCATTTCGCCACCGTGGAGGGTTTGCAGGAGGGCCTCCCCACGGGCACGCGCATCGTCTACGTGGAGACGCCCAGCAACCCGACGCTGGAAGTGACCGACCTGGAGCAGGTGGCGCAGGTGGCCCGGCGGGCGGGCGCGATCAGCATCGCCGACAACACCTTTGCCACGCCTTACCTCACCCGGCCACGGGCGCTGGGCATCGATGTGGTGGTGCATTCGGCGACCAAGTTCATCAGTGGCCACGGCGACGCCACCGGCGGAGCGGCCGTGGGCTCAGTGGAGCTGATGAATGCGATTCGTTCGGCGGGCATGGGCCAGCTGGGCGGGTGCCTCAGCCCGCACGAGGCGGCGATGCTGCTGCGCGGGCTCAAGACGCTGCCGCTGCGCGTGCAGGCCGCCTGCGCATCGGCGCATGCGCTGGCCCACGGCCTTGACCGCCATCCCGCGGTGGAGCGCGTGTATTACCCCGGCCTGGGCGATCATCCCGGGCACGCGGTGGCGGCGCGCCAGATGCGCCACTTCGGCAGCATTCTGGCGTTCGACCTGCGGGGCGGGCGCGAGGCCGCGCGGCACTTCCTCGACCGCTTGTGCATCGTGACCCAGGCCGTGTCCGTGGGCGATGCCGATTCGCTGGCCTGCCACCCCGCATCCACCACCCACCGCGGCATGCCCGAGGCCGTGCGGCGCGCCAACGGGGTGTCGGATGCGCTGGTGCGCATGAGCATCGGCATCGAGGATGTGCAGGACCTCCAGGCCGACGTGGTGCAGGCGCTGGGCTGACGCCGGCGGCTGCTGCCTGCTGCTACTACTCCTGGGCGTTGCGCTTTTGGTCGCGCAGCATGAAGAGGTACAGGCTTTCGACCTTCTCGCGCGCCCACGGCGTCTTGCGCAGGAACTTCAGGCTGGAGCCCACGCTGGGGTCGCTCTGGAAACAGCGGATGGGGATTTGCCGGCCGAGTTCATCCCAGCCAAAGTAGTCGGCCAGCCCGACCACCATGGCTTCCAGGGTCACGCCGTGCAGGGGGTTGCGCGGCTGCCTGGCGGGGGCTTGGGGTGTGGACGCCGGCGCGCCGGCGGGTGCTGCTGTGGGCGCGGGGGCTTCCTGGGTCGCGGGGTCTGGGCGGGGCTCGGTGGCGTTCATGGACCCAAGCATAAGGCCGCGGGCGGCGGGGTCAAGCAACCCGCTGGAGTCCGGTTTCACGCTGGCACAGCTCTGCTGCCCAGTCCACGAAGGCCCGCACCTTCGCGCTCAGGTGCCGGTTGGGGGGGTACACCACATACACGGGCAGCAGCGGCTGGGTCCACTCCGGCAGCAGCCGCACCAGCGTACCGTCTTGCAGGTGCCGCTCGGCCTGGTAGCTCGTGATCTGGCCGATCCCGAGGCCCGCCACGATGGAGGTCACGTAGGCATTGCTCTCGTTGACGCTCAGCTGGTAGGGGCCCGTGATGTCGATGGACTCGTCGCCTTTGCGGAACTCCAGCGGGTAGTGCCGGCCGGTCTGGGGGGAAAAGTAGATCACGCTGGCGTGCTTTTCCTCGATCTCCAGCGGGTGGGCGGGCGAGCCCTTGCGCGACACGTAGTCGGGCGAGGCCACCGTGATGAATTCCAGGTTGCCGATGCGCCGGGCCACCAGCGACTGGTCGCTGAGCTCGCCCCCGCGGATCACGCAGTCCACGTTGTCGCCGATCAGGTCCACGATGCGGTCGCTCACCCCCAGGTCCAGCTGGATGTCGGGGTAGCGGGCATGGAACTCCGCCAGGTGCGGGATGATGAGCAATTGCGCCATGGACGTTCCGACGTCGATGCGCAGGCGCCCGCGTGGATTCGCGCGCGCGTTGGTCATGCTGGCCTCGATGTCGTCCAGATCGGTCAGCAGGCGCACCGTGCGGTCGTAGTAGGCGGCGCCGTCCGGCGTCACCGTCACACGCCGGGTGGTGCGGTTGAGCAGCTTCACGCGCAGGCGTTCCTCCAGCGCCTGCACATGCTTGGTCACGGTGGCTTTGGGCAGCGAGAGCGAATCCGCCGCCCGGGTAAACGTGCCGGCCTCCACCACCCGCACGAATATGCGCATGGCCTGTATCTGGTCCATGGCTTCTCCTTGAATCTGGAACTACAGCACCCACCAGTGGGTGCTGAGGAATTCTCACACGCGCGCCACCCCGTGATTGTTGAGCTTATGGAAACAGTGCGGTGGTGTTTGGCCTGTTTATCCTGAAGGCACAAGCTACTACATTTGACCCATCGTTCACCTACCTTCACCCACTGGGTACATGCCATGCAGCCCGACCAACCGTCTTCGCCATTCTCCACACCGCAGCCTGCCGCAGCGCCCGCCAAGGCAGCCCGGGCGCCTGGGGCCGCTTCCAAGGCGGCGGTGTCCGTGTGCTCCGACGCCACCATCGAGGTGACCAAGGGGCAGGACGTGGCGGTGCGCATGTACGGCCGCAAGAAGGCCGGACAGGCCTCGCCCGTGGTGGTGCATTTTCATGGCGGGGCCTTCGTGTCGGGGGATCTCGACAACGGCTGCACCGTGGCGTCTCTGCTGGAGGGTGTGGGGGCCGTGGTGGTTTCCGTGGCCTACCCGCTCACTCCGTTTCCGCAGCCCGTGGACACGGGCTATGACGTGCTCAAGTGGGTGCACCGCAACCGGGTCAAGCTCGGCGGGCAGGGCGCGCTGGTCTATCTGGCCGGGGAAGAAGCGGGCGGCAACCTGGCTGCCGCCGTGGGCCTGATGGCGCGGGACCAGTCGCACCCGCCGCTGGCCGGGCAGATTCTCCTGTCCCCCATGCTCGACCCTTGTGTGGGCACGGCCTCGTTGCGCGAAGCCACGGGCAACGCCACGGGCTGCAAGTGGACGGAAGGCTGGCGCAATTTCCTGCGCTGCCCCCGCGATGCCGAGCACCCCTATGCCGTGCCGGCGTCCGCGCACCGGCTCTCCGGCCTGCCGCCCACGCTCGTGCTGGTGGGGGACACCGACCCCATGCACGACGAGGCACTGGCCTACGCCGCGCGGCTGGAGGCTGCGGGCCTGCAGGTCACGCGCCATGTGTTCTCCAAGACCGCCCAGTGGCCCGATGCGCTGCTGCAGACCGGCCAGCACGAATGTCCGTGCGCCGCGGGCGCCCAGGACCAGTTCCGGATGTTCTTTGAGGCCACCCGATGTCCGGTGCCCTCCTGAAGACCCTGGCCGCAGAAAGTCATTGACCTCAACTTAAGTTGAGGTTCGATACTTCGGCCTCTCAACAATCCATTTGCATTCTTTGCACTGATTTTCCGGCCTGGCGTGCCGGAGGGAGAGGCTTTGCCCGCACATGCCTCCCCCCTGTGCCCGACGCCACTGATTTGAACGACACGGAGGAAAGAAAACACCATGAGCACACCCATCCTTTTGCCCGCCGGCTGCGGCGGCTGTCACACCACCCAGCGCCAAAGCGTCTGTTGACGTGCAAGCGCCCATGGGCCCGCGCGCTGCGTTCCGGGCTTGACCTTCTCACCGTGTCATTGCCCAGATTCGCACCTGCGCCGCAGCACTGACACCTGCCTGCACCAGTGCACTGACACCTGCTGCGGCAGAAAACCTTCCATGGCGTGCCCGCGAAGGCCGCCCTTATGACCGAAAGTGACCATGAACTCCAATCCTCTCTCCCACAAGAGCCGCCCGCTGGGCTTGGCCACCCTGGCCACCGCCGTGACGGCCGCCGTGGCCGCCGCTATCCTTGTTTTCCAGGCGCCCGTGGCGCAGGCCGATGGCACCCCTGCGGCGCCACCGGCCATGCCCGTGTCGGTGGCTGCCGTGCTGCAAAAGGACATCGCCCTGTGGGACGAGTTCTCCGGCCGGCTCGAAGCCGTGCAGCGTGTGGACGTGCGGCCGCGCGTCTCGGGTGCCGTGCAGGCCGTGCACTTCCGTGAAGGCTCGCTGGTGAAGCAGGGTGATCTGCTCGTGACCGTGGACCCGGCACCCTACGCCGCCGAGGTGGACCGCGCCGAGGCGCAGGTGGTGGCCGCGCAGGCCCGCGTGTCGTACACCCGCAGCGAAATGGAGCGGGCCACGCGCCTGCTCGAAGAGCGCGCCATTGCCCAGCGCGAGCACGACGAACGCCTGAACGCGCAGCGCGAGGCCGATGCCAACCTGCGCGCCGCCCAGGCCGCGCTGCAGACCGCCAGGCTGAACCTCGGCTACACCCAGGTGCGCGCCCCGGTGGCGGGCCGCGTGGGCCGCATCGAAGTCACCGTGGGCAACCTGGTGGCCGCCGGTGCGGGCGCCCCCGTGCTGACCACGCTGGTGTCCGTGAGCCCCATCTACGCGAGCTTTGATACCGACGAGCAGATCGTGGTGAAGGCCCTGGCCGACCTGCAAAGCGGCCAGCGCGGCCACAGCGCGCGCCAGCTCATCGAGCGCATTCCCGTGCAGATGGGCACCGGCACCACGGGCGGCACGCCGCATGCCGGCCGCCTGCAGCTCATCGACAACCAGGTCGATGCCAAGAGCGGCACGGTGCGTGTGCGCGCGGTGTTCGACAACGAAGACGGCGCCTTGATGCCCGGCCAGTTCGCGCGCATCCGCATGGGCCAGGCCCGCAACACGCAGGCACTGCTCATCAACGAGCGTGCCGTGGGCACCGACCAGAACAAGAAGTTCGTGATGGTGGTGGGCGAGGGCAACAAGGCCGAGTACCGCGAGGTCACCCTGGGCGCGCCGATTGACGGCCTGCGCGTGGTCACCTCGGGCCTCAAGGCGGGCGAGAACATCGTCGTCAACGGCCTGCAGCGCGTGCGCCCCGGTGCCGTGGTGGCACCCCAGCCCGTGCCCATGACCGCGAAGGCCGAGATTGCGGGTGATCGCAAGGAAGCCAAGAACAACAGCAAGTCGCCCGCCGCCTGAGCGGGAGCGACGCAAGGAATTTGCATCCATGAATCTATCCCGCTTCTTCATCGACCGCCCCATCTTTGCGGGGGTGCTGTCGGTGCTCATCTTCCTCGGAGGGCTCATCGCATTGCGCGGTCTGCCCATCTCCGAATACCCTGAAGTCGCGCCGCCCTCCGTGGTGGTGCGCGCACAGTACCCCGGCGCCAACCCCAAGGTGATCGCCGAGACCGTGGCCACGCCGCTGGAGGAATCCATCAACGGCGTGGAAGGCATGCTCTACATGGGCAGCCAGGCCACCACCGACGGCGTGATGACGCTCACGGTGACGTTCCAGCTGGGCACCGACCCCGACAAGGCACAGCAGCTGGTGCAAAACCGCGTCTCGCAGGCCGAGCCGCGCCTGCCCGAGGAAGTGCGCCGCCTGGGCGTCACCACCGTGAAGAGCGCGCCGGACCTGACCATGGTGGTCCACCTGGTCTCGCCCAACAACCGCTATGACATCGACTACCTGCGCAACTACGCGGTGCTCAATGTGAAGGACCGGCTCGCCCGCATTGGCGGCGTGGGCCAGGTGCAGATCTTCGGCGGCGGCGACTACTCCATGCGTGTGTGGCTCGACCCGCAGAAGGTCGCGCAGCGCGGCCTCTCGGCCAGCGACGTGGTGACCGCCATCCGCGGCCAGAACGTGCAGGCCGCCGCCGGCGTGGTGGGCGCATCGCCCGGCCTGCCGGGCGTGGACCTGCAACTGTCCATCAACGCGCAGGGCCGCCTGCAGACCGAGGAAGAGTTCGGCGACATCATCGTCAAGACCGGTGCCGACGGCGCGGTGACGCGCCTGCGCGACATTGCCCGCCTGGAGCTGGGTGCGGCCGACTACTCGCTGCGTTCGCTGCTCAACAACGACCCGGCCGTGGGCATGGGCGTGTTCCAGGCGCCGGGCTCCAACGCGCTCGACATCTCGGCCAACGTGCGCAAGACCATGGACGAGATCCAGAAGAACATGCCCGAAGGCGTGGAGTACCGCATTGCCTACGACCCCACGCAGTTCGTGCGTGCCTCGATCAAGTCCGTGATCCACACGCTGCTCGAAGCCATCGCCCTCGTGGTGCTGGTAGTGATCCTGTTCCTGCAGACCTGGCGCGCCTCCATCATCCCGCTGCTGGCCGTGCCGGTGTCGGTGGTGGGCACGTTCGCGGTGCTGCACCTGCTGGGATTCTCGATCAATGCGCTGTCGCTCTTCGGCCTGGTGCTGGCCATCGGCATCGTGGTGGATGACGCCATCGTGGTGGTGGAGAACGTGGAACGCAACATCGAGGCGGGCCTGACCCCGCGCGAGGCCACCTACCGCGCCATGCGTGAAGTGTCCGGCCCCATCATCGCCATCGCGCTGGTGCTGGTGGCGGTGTTCGTGCCGCTGGCCTTCATCAGCGGGCTCACGGGCCAGTTCTACCGCCAGTTCGCGGTCACGATCGCGATCTCCACGGTGATCTCGGCGATCAACTCGCTGACCCTGTCGCCCGCACTCAGTGCATTGCTGCTCAAGGGCCACAACGAGCCCAAGGATGCGCTCACGCGCGGCATGGACAAGGTGTTCGGTGGCCTGTTCCGGGGCTTCAACCGCCTGTTCCATCGCGGCTCCGAGGCCTACAGCGGCGGCGTCAAGCGCGTCATTGGCCGCAAGGCACTGATGTTCGTGATCTACCTGGCACTGGTGGGTGCCACGGTGGGGCTGTTCAAGATCGTGCCCGGCGGCTTCGTGCCCGCGCAGGACAAGCAGTACCTGATCGGCTTTGCCCAGCTGCCCGACGGCGCCACGCTGGACCGCACCGAGAACGTGATCCGCCGCATGGGCGAGATCATGAAGGAGAACCCGAACGTCGAAGACGCGATCGCCTTCCCGGGCCTGTCGATCAACGGCTTCACCAACAGCTCGAACTCGGGCATCGTGTTCGCCACGCTCAAGCCCTTTGCCGAGCGCACCCGCGCCGACCAGAGCGGCGGCGCCGTGGCAGGGCAGCTGAACCAGGCGTTCGGCGGCATCCAGGATGCGTTCATCGCCATGTTCCCGCCGCCCCCGGTGGCGGGGCTGGGCACCACGGGTGGCTTCAAGCTGCAGATCGAAGACCGCGCCTCGCTGGGCTACGAAGCCATGGATGGCGCCGTGAAGGCCTTCATGGCCAAGGCCTACCAGACGCCCGAGCTGGCCGGCCTGTTCACCAGCTGGCAGGTCAACGTGCCGCAGCTGTACGCCAACATCGACCGCACCAAGGCGCGCCAGCTGGGCGTGCCCGTGACGGACGTGTTCGACACGCTGCAGATCTACCTGGGCAGCCTGTACGCCAACGACTTCAACCAGTTCGGACGCACCTACAGCGTGCGCGTGCAGGCCGATGCGGCCTACCGCGCGCGAGCCGAGGACGTGGGCCTTCTCAAGGTGCGCTCCGCCACCGGCGAGATGGTGCCGCTGTCGGCGCTGATGAAGATGGAGCCCAGCTTCGGCCCCGAGCGTGCCATGCGCTACAACGGTTATCTGGCGGCGGACATCAATGGCGGCCCCGCGCCCGGTTACTCGTCGGGCCAGGCCCAGGCGGCCATCGAGCGCATCGCCAAGGAGACGCTGCCCCAGGGCATCACGTTCGAGTGGACCGAGCTGACTTACCAGGAAATCCTGGCCGGCAACTCCGCCGTGCTGGTGTTCCCGCTGGCCATCCTGCTGGTGTTCCTGGTGCTGGCCGCGCAGTACGAAAGCCTGACGCTGCCCATTGCCATCATCCTGATCGTGCCCATGGGCCTGCTGGCGGCGATGACGGGCGTGTGGCTCAGCAAGGGCGACAACAACGTGTTCACGCAGATCGGGCTCATCGTGCTGGTGGGGCTGTCGGCCAAGAACGCGATCCTGATCGTGGAGTTTGCGCGCGAGCTGGAGTTTGCGGGCCGCACACCGGTGCAGGCCGCCATCGAGGCCAGCCGCCTGCGGCTGCGCCCCATCCTGATGACCTCGCTGGCCTTCGTGATGGGGGTGCTGCCCCTGGTGCTGTCCACCGGTGCGGGCGCCGAGATGCGCAGCGCCATGGGCGTGGCGGTGTTCGCCGGGATGATTGGTGTGACGGCCTTCGGCCTGTTCCTCACGCCCGTGTTCTACGTGCTGCTGCGCAAGCTGGCAGGCAACCGCCCGCTGGTGGAGCATGGCGCGCATGTGGCGCCCATCTCGCACACCCCGGGCAGCGGCGGCATCTCCCACCCCGTGCTGGCCGCGCCCCGCAAGGAGCACGAATGATGCACACGACCACAACGACCTTTGTGGCCCTGGACGCTCGCGCCACGCTGCAGGATGCAGCGGGTGTATTCGATGGGGCCGGAGACCAAGCATGACCGATTCGTTATTGAAGAACTCCCCTGACGTCGCCCCGGCGGTGCGCAAGCGCAGCCTGCTGGCGCCCCTGGCCGCCGCCCTGGTGCTGGCCGGCTGCATGACGCAGCCCGTGGCCCCCGCGCCGCATGCGGGCGTGCCCGTGCCCACCCGCTTCACCGCCGGCGGCGACACGCTGCCCACGGCACCCTGGACGGTCGCCGCCCCCGCCGAGGCGCAGCCGCGCGGCGAATGGTGGCTGGGCTTTCAAGACCCGGTGCTGGCCGACCTGGTGCAGCGTGCGGGCACGGCCAATACCAGCATCCAGCAGGCCGCCGCGCGGCTGGCCGAGGCGCGCTCGCTGCTGCGCTCTGCCGACGCCGCCCGCTCGGTGCAGGTGGGCGCCTCGGCCGGCGTGGCGCGCCAGGCAGGCGCTGCCACCACCGGCAGCGCGGCACCCGCCACGCTGGGCACGGCGGGGCTCAACGCCTCCTACGAGCTGGACCTGTTCGGCCGCCTCTCGCAAACCAGCGACGCCGCGCGCCTGGACGCCGACACGCGCGAAGCCCTGCTGCAAAGCACGCGCCTCATGGTGCAGGCCGATGTGGCGCAAACCTATCTGCAATTGCGCGCCGTGCAGGCCGAGCAGGTGCTGGTGCAGGAGAGCCTGGCCGCCTACGAAGGCACGCTGCGCCTCACGCAGCGCCGCCTGCAGGCGGGCGACGTGGCTGAACTGGACGTGGCCCGCGTGCAGACCGAAGTGGCCGCCACGGAGTCCGACGCCCTGGCCCTGCAGCGCCAGCAGGCCCTGCTGACCAACGCCCTGGCCGTGCTGGCGGGCGAGGTGGCCAGCGGCTTTGTGCTGGCCCCCGCCACGGGCGACGCGGCGCTGCCGGTGATCCCGCCCGGCGTGCCCGGCACCGTGCTGGCCCGCCGCCCCGATGTGTCGGCCGCCCAGACCGCCGTGCTGGCCGCGCAGGCCCGCGTGGGCGTGGCGCAGAAGGCGTGGTTCCCGGCCGTCACGCTCACGGGCAACGCGGGGCATGCATCGCCGGAGCTGGGTGATTTGTTCAAGTGGTCCGCCCGCGCCTGGGGTGTGGGTGCGCTGCTGTCGCTGCCGATCTTTGACGGCGGCCAGCGCGATGCGCAGATCGAGGGTGCGAAGGCCCGGCTCGAAGCCGCGCTGGCCGACCACCGGGGCCAGGTGCTCAATGCCTTCCGCGACGTGGAGGACCAGTTGACCTCACTGCGCCTGTTGTCCGGCCAGGCCGAGGCCCAGGCGCGAGCGGTGACCGCCGCGCGCCGTGCGACGCAACTGTCGGACGCGCGGTACCGCAACGGCCTGGTGAGCCAGCTCGAACTGCTGGACGCCCGCCGCAGCGAGTTGCGCAACCGCCGCCAGGCATTGCAGGTGCGCACGGCGCAATACGTGGCCACGGTGGGCCTCATCCGGGCGCTGGGGGGGGGCTGGGGTGGGGAGGCAACCGCCCAGGTGGCCGCCGCGGCCGCGCAGTAGGTGCAAGCGGGGGGCGGCGGCGCGCCCTGCGCGTGGCCACCGCACGGGTGGCCCACGGCCGCCAATAGCCAGCTCCGCGGGGCGGGGTTGCACGGCCTTGTCTGCGGGGCGGAGCGCGGGCGCCTATAGTGTCCGGTTTTCCGTCTGGTCCGGCCCGCGCCGGGCCCGAGGTTGTCCGTACCACCGTTTTGTCATCAGGAGCCTTTGCATGAGCTACCCCAGCACCCAACTTTTCATGGCCGGTCAATGGCAGGATGCCGCCGATGGCAAGACCATCGCGGTGTTCAATCCGGCCACCGGCCAGGAAATCGGCCGCGTGGCCCATGCCGGCAAGGCCGACCTGGACCTGGCGCTCGCCGCCGCGCAAAAGGGATTCGAGGCCTGGCGCGACATGCCCGCCGCCGAACGCGCCAAGACCATGCGCCGCGCCGCCGCGCTGATGCGCGAGCGCGCCGAGGCGATTGCGGCCGTCATGGTGCAGGAGCAGGGCAAGCCCCTGGCCGAAGCCAAGGTCGAGACCATGGCCTCGGCCGACATCATCGAATGGTTCGCCGACGAATCCCTGCGCGTGTACGGCCGCATCGTGCCCTCGCGCAACCTCAAGGCCACGCAGATGGTGCTCAAGGACCCGGTGGGCCCCGTGGCGGCCTTCACGCCCTGGAACTTCCCCATCAACCAGGTCGTGCGCAAGCTCGCCGCCGCGCTGGCCGCGGGCTGCTCCATCCTGGTGAAGGCCCCCGAGGAAACCCCCGCCAGCCCGGCCGAGCTGATCCGCGCGTTTGCCGATGCCGGCGTGCCCGCGGGCACCGTGGGCCTGGTGTATGGCGACCCGGCTGAAATCTCCAGCTATCTCATTCCGCACCCGGTCATCCGCAAGGTCACGTTCACGGGCTCCACGCCCGTGGGCAAGCAGCTGGCGGCGCTGGCCGGCAAGCACATGAAGCGCGTGACCATGGAGCTGGGCGGCCATGCCCCCGTGATCGTGGCCGAAGACGCCGACCTGGAGCTGGCCATCAAGATCGGGAGCGGCGCCAAGTTCCGCAACGCGGGCCAGGTCTGCATCTCGCCCACCCGCTACCTGGTGCACGAGAGCATCCGTGCCGAGTTCGTCGCGGCCTTCGCCAAGTACGCCCAGGGCCTGAAAGTGGGCGACGGCCTGGCCGCCGGCACGCAGATGGGCCCGCTGGCCAACCCGCGCCGCATCACCGCCATGGCCGACCTGCTGGCCGACGCGGTGCAGCAGGGCGCCAAGGTGCTGGCCGGTGGCGAGCGCATCGGCACCGAAGGCAACTTCTTCCAGCCCACCGTGCTCAACGACGTGCCGCTGTCCGCCCGCATCGTCAACGAAGAACCCTTCGGCCCCGTGGCAGCCGTGCGCGGCTTCGAGAAGATCGAGGACGCGATCGCCGAGGCCAATCGCCTGCCGTTCGGCCTGGCCGGCTATGCCTTCACCACCTCGCTGAAGAACGCCCACCTGCTGGCGCAGCGGCTGGAAGTGGGCATGCTGTGGATCAACCAGGCTGCTGCTCCTGCCGCAGAGCTGCCGTTCGGCGGCTTGAAGGATTCGGGCTACGGCTCCGAAGGCGGCCCGGAGGCCATCGAGGCACACATGAACATGCGCCTGGTGTCGATCATGAACGTGTGAGATAACGCGAACCCGATAAAAAGGCCCCGGCCGGTGATCACCGGCCGGGGCCTTTTTTGTTTTTTGGGTGGCTTTTCTGCAGCGGGCGGCGGAACGAGAAGACGCCGGCCGGGTCATTCGCCATGTGGTTTTTGGCTGGTGTTGCATTTCAAGCGATTTATTGCTGAATTTAATAGATCAATGGTTATTTATAAGGAATCATGATTTACTGCATTCAATTTCAAATTTACTGATTGCAATTAGTGAAAAAAAACAATGAGGGATATCTGGGGAAAAAACTTTCAGAAGTTGTTTTTCTCCGGGCGCTGTGGGTGGCGGGTTTTTTCTGGATATTGGGGGCGGCTTCTTCGCTGGCGTTCGCCGCAGCGCTGCCGACCCCCGCCCTGGCACGCACGGCGGTACTTTTCATTGAAGATGATGTGGCCCACCACGAAGCGTTGATGGCTGGCGCAGGTTCAGCGGCAGAGGTTGTCGTGCTGGATGCCAGGACTGATGGCTTGCGCCAGATGGCCGACGCGCTGTCGGGCCGCAAGAACATCTCCGCCGTCCATTTGATCTCGCATGGTGCGCAAGGTGCATTGGCCCTGGGCTCGCTGACCCTCGACAGCCAGGCATTGCGGGGGAGGGGCCCGGACCTCGCGCGCATTCGCGAGGCGCTTGGCGACGAGGCCGACCTGCTGCTGTACGGTTGCGAGGTGGGGCGGGGCGCTGAAGGCCAGGCATTCATAGCCCTGCTAGCCGAGGCAACCGGTGCACAGGTTGCCGCGTCCACCAACCTCACGGGTGATGCCGGTCAAGGCGGCGACTGGCTGCTGGAACACCGTACCGGCCCATTGCGCAGCACGGTCCTGGCCTTCCCCTCGTACCGCCATGTCCTGCCCACCGTCGCTGGCACCTTGTCGATCAATCCGACCCTCGCGGATAACACGTTCACGGTCTCCAAGTTCCTCGACAGCAATCTCTCGGCCCAGATCCATTTTCCCAACATCGAATACGAGATCTACTTCGCCAACGTCGGCAATACGCTCAGCGGCAGTGTCACGAACTTCGACCTGACCAGCAGCGGCAGCAACTCCATGCTGATCTTCAGCACGTTGAACCCGGTCGGCGCGCTTGTCATCAAAAGCCAGTTGAACCGTCTGTTCGGCATCACCAGTTTCGTCATCCAGGACGTGCAGGCGCTGGGAGCGACCTATACCGCCACCGGCTACCGCAACGGCGTGGCAACGGGTGCCGGCCATCCCTTTGTTGCCGATGCGGGCGGCTCCAACGTCACCGTCAATCTGCTGGCGGACTTCGGAAATGTCGACGAGGTCCGGATCACTACCACTGGCAGCGCCGGAGCGCCCAACCAGCTGTGGCAGGAAGGTTTCAACAACTTCGTGTTCACCGAGCCCACCGGCAATGCCGACTTGAGTGCCCTGTCGGCGTCGTCCGGCGGCTTTTCATTCTTGGCCGCGACAACCAGCTACGGCTTTACGGTCGCCAACGCAATAACCAGCACGACTGTCACGCCAACGGTCGACACTCCGGGCGCAACCGTCACCGTCAACGGTGTGACCGTTGCCAGCGGCACCGCCTCAGGGGCTATTGCGCTGAACGTCGGCTCCAACACCATCACCACCGTCGTCACGGCTCTCGACGGGAGCACCACCAAGACCTACACCATCACCGTCACGCGCGCGGCACCGCCCTCGAGCAATGCCAACCTGAGCAACCTAGCGCTCTCGGCAGGTACTTTGAACCCCGTGTTCGCCTCGGGCACCACCTCCTACACGGCCAGCGTGCCCTTCACTACAACATCGCTCACCGCCACGCCCACCGTGGCCGATGCCACTGCCAGCGTCACCGTCAACGGTGTCGCTGTCACCAGCGGCAATGCGTCGGGGGCCATTGCGTTGGCAGTGGGCTCCAACACGATTACCACCGTCGTGACCGCCCAGGACGGCACCACGACCAGCACCTACACCACCACCGTCACCCGCGCGGCCGCGTCGGGCAACAACCAACTGGGCGCGCTGTCGCTTTCAAGCGGCGCACTGACCCCCGCGTTTGCCTCGGGCACCACCGGCTACACGGCCAGTGTGGGCAATGCCACCACGTCGTTGACCGCCACCCCCACCGTGGCCGACGCTACCGCCAGCGTCACCGTCAATGGCGTGGCCACCACCAGCGGCAACGCCTCGGGCGCGATTGCGCTGAACGTCGGTAGCAACACCATCACCGTCACCGTCACCGCGCAGAACGGCACGCCGCTGAGCTACACCGTGACCGTGACCCGGGCCGGGTCGTCCAATGCCGACTTGTCTGCGCTGTCGCTGTCCAGCGGCACCTTGGCGCCTGCGTTTGCAGCTGGCACCACCAGCTACACGGCCAGCGTCAGCAACGCCACCACCTCGCTCACGGTGACTCCGACCGTGGCCGCCGGTACCGCTAGCGTCACCGTGAACGGTGTGGCCACTACCAGCGGAAATGCCTCGGGCGCCATTGCGCTGAACGTTGGTTACAACACCGTCACCACGGTGGTGACGGCGCAGGACGGAATCTCCACGAAGACCTACACCGTCACCGTGACCCGTGCCGCATCTTCCAACAACGATCTGTCCGCGCTGGCCCTCTCCACCGGCACCTTGAGCCCGCCGTTCGCGCCCGGCACGACCAGCTATGCCGTCTCGATCGCGGCCAGCGTTTCCAGCATCACCGTCACCCCCACCACGGCCGCCGGCACCGCCAGCGTGACCGTCAACGGCGTGGCCACCACCAGCGGCAATGCCTCGGGCGCCATCGCAATGAATCCGGGCAGCAACACGGTCACCATCATCGTGACCGCCCAGAACGGTGCGAACAAGGCCTATACCGTGACCATCACCCGCGCGCTGCCGTCAAGCGACGCCGACCTGTCTGCGCTGTCGATGTCCAGCGGCACGCTGAGTCCGGCTTTCGCGGCCAGCACCACCAGTTACACAGCGAGCGTCGGCAACGCCACCAGCTCGCTCACGGTGGCCCCCACCGTGGCCGACGCCACCGCTACGGTCACCGTCAACGGCGTGGCCACCACCAGCGGAAATGCCTCGGGCGCGATCGCGCTGGCGGTCGGCGCCAACACCATCACCACCGTCGTCACGGCCCAGGACGGCACCACGACCAAGACCTATACGGTGACGGTGACCCGGGCCGGCTCGGCCAATGCCGATCTGTCGGCGCTGGCCTTGTCCAGCGGCGTCCTGAACCCCGTGTTCGCTGCAGGTACCACCACCTATGGCGCGGCGATCACGGCGGCCACGGCCAGCATCACGGTGACGCCCACCGTCGCGGAATCGAACGCCACCATCACGGTCAACGGCGTGGCGGTGACCAGCGGCAATGTGTCTGGCGCGATCGCCATGAACACGGGTGCCAACACCATCACCGTTGTTGTCACCGCGCAGAACAGTACCACCAAGACCTACACCATCAACGTGGCGCGCTCGCGCCCCACCACAGCGACGGGCATCAGCCCGACCGGAGGCGGCACGGTGAATGCCAGCCTGTCGGGGCCGGCGGGCTGCGGGTTTGACCAAGCGAATTTCATCCCCCGCACGGGAGGCGCGGGCTCACCGCCTTCCGGTGGCATGGCCGGGTATGTGTTTCCGCAGGGCTTGTTCGATGTGATCGTCGGAGGCTGCCCCAACGGTGCAGCGGTAACCATCACGCTGACCTATCCGCAGCCTTTCCCATCCGGCGCCGCCTACATGAAATACGGCCCTGCACCGAGCCAGGGCGCTCCCCACTGGTACCCGTTCCCCGGCGCGACGATTGCTGGCAACACCGTGACGCTGGTGCTCACGGATGGCAGCCTGGGGGATGATGATTTGGCGCTAAATGGCACCATCCCGGATCCTGGCGGTGTGGCACTGGCCGCAGTCTCCACCGGCATTCCAACGCTATCTCAGTGGGGTGTGCTGTTGCTATCCTTGTTGCTGGCAGCGATGGCCGTGCTGTGCACCAAGCGCACGCCATGGTCGGGCGGTGGTTTCTGACCTGAGCGTCTGAGCGGACGGCCCGCTGCAGTGGGCGGAGGAGGCGGGGCGATGGATTTGCGTCCTCCGGACCTGCGCAATCGGCATCGGGTGTCTGCGTGCAACAGATGGGGCCAGGAGCTGGTTTTGGCGTGCCCCGCGGCACGCAGTCCGTGGTCAGGGTTTGAGGCTCATTGCTCCGCAAAGAGAAAAACCCCGGTTCGCCATCGCGCCGGGGTTTTTGTTTTTACTTCTCTTTTGATAGCTTCCAGCGCTTAATCAGTAAGCGCCAGGGACTTTTTTGGCTTGCATTTGATGAAGCCGCGATCCTCAGAACCGGTACGTCGAAGTCAATGTGTACGTCCGTGCTTGCCCGTAGAAGCAATCCCCGCGCGCCAGGCACTGCGTGATGTGCACCTTGTCCGCGAGGTTGACCACGTTGAAGGCCACGCGCCAGTCGCCGGCGTCGTACGCCACCATCGCATCGGCCAGGGTGGCGGCCGGGGTGCTGATGGCGCTGGTGCCGCTCCACTGGGAGCCGGTGTAGCGCACGCCGGCGCCCACCGTCCAGCCACCGCGGCCTTCGCTGGCGAAGCGGTGGCTCAGCCAGGCCGATGCGGTGTGTTTGGGCACACTGGCCACGGGAGTACCCTGGTCGCCGGCGTTGCTGCGGCTGATCTTGGCGTCGGTAAACGCGTAGCCCAGGGTGAAGTCCCACTGGCGTGCCAGACTGGCCTGCACTTCGGCTTCAAAGCCCCGGACCTTGACTTCGCCGATCTGCAGGCTGTTGAGCGGGTTGCCGGGGTCGTTGGTCTTGCGGTTCTTCTCGCGCAGCTGGTAGACCGCCGCGAAGGCGCTGATGCCCTGGCCGGCGGGTTGCCATTTCACGCCGGCCTCCCACTGCTCGCCGCGTTGGGGCTTGAAGGCTGTGCCATAAGCGTCCACGCCGCCCAGCGGCTGGAAGGACTCGGAATAGCCCGCGTAAGGTGCCCAGCCGCCGTCCATCTGGTAGGTGAAGCCCGCACGCTTGGTCCAGGCCTTGTCGTCCACCGCGGCCGCGGGGCGGCCCACGGTGTCGGTCTGGGCGCTGTCGTGGCGAAGGCCCAGCGTGGCGGTCCAGCGGTCCCACTTGATCTGGTCCTGCAGGTAAAAGCCCAGCTGCTTTTGCACCACGTTCGGTTGTCGCACCAGCTGCGCCGCAGTGGGCGGCGTGAAGTTGCCGTACACCGGGTTGTACACGTCGATGGCCGGTGCCACGGCGCGCCAGGCCTGCTGGCCGGTGTGGTTGCGCTGCACGTCCAGGCCCGCGAGCAGGGTGTGGTCGGCGTTGCCGGTCTTGAGCTTGCCTTCGAGCTGCGTGTCGATCAGCAGCATGCGGCCGGTGTTGATGTTCCACACCGCGTCGCGCACGACGGTGCGGGCGTCGCTGTTGAACACGGGGCGCGCGGGGCGGCCCGTGGCGGCGTTGGCGGTGAAGCTGGTGTAGATGGTGCGGTAGTCCACCTCGCTCACGGTGCGGCGTAGGTTCTGGCGCACGGTCCAGTCGGCGTTCAGGCGGTGGCTGAAGAGGTAGCCCCAGGAGTTGTTGGTGGTGTCAAACGCGTCCCAGCCCGGCTCGCCGATGAAGGTGTTGCGCGGGATCTGGCCGTAGCGGCTGGCCAGCTGCGTGCCCTGCCACGGGAAGAAGCCGATCAGCGATCCGCTCTGGTCCTTCTGGTGCAGCGCCTGCAGCGTGAGCGAGGTGTCGGCGTTGGGCTTCCAGGTGAGTGAGGGCGCGAACACCAGGCGGTCGTCGTCCACATGGTCCACCTGGCTGCCGCTGTCGCGGCCCACGGCCACCAGGCGGTAGAGCCACTGGCCGTCCTGGTCGAGCGCACCGGTCAGGTCGGCGGCGATCTGCTTGCGGGCGTTGTTGCCCAGCTGCAGCTGCACCTCGCGCTGCGTTTCGGCCTGCGGGCGTTTGCTGGTGAGGTTGAGCACGCCACCCACGCTGCCCTGGCCGTACAGCACCGAGGTTGGCCCGCGCAGAAACTCCACCCGCTCCAGCGTGTACGGGTCGGGCCGGCTGGTGTTGTAGGTGCCGTAGGTGCGCAGCAGGCCATCCTGGTACTGCGACACGGTGCCGCCGCGTGCGGCGAAGCTGTCCACGCGGCTGTCGAAATAGTTGGACACCGCCCCGGCCGTGTACGCCGTGACCTGGCGCAGCGTTTGCACGCCCTGGGCCTCGATCTGGTCGCGGGTG
Source organism: Acidovorax sp. GW823-FHT01C06 (assembly GCF_058798375.1). Lineage (NCBI taxonomy): Bacteria > Pseudomonadati > Pseudomonadota > Betaproteobacteria > Burkholderiales > Comamonadaceae > Acidovorax > Acidovorax sp. GW823-FHT01C06. The sequence goes on along the minus strand of NZ_JBXAKN010000002.1, from coordinate 107,696 downwards.
ATCACGCTGATGGCCTGCGGGGTTTCGATGAGGGGCGTGTCGGTCTTGGTGGCGCTCAGCGCGCGTTTGGCGACGAAGCCGGTGACCGGTGCGGTGGGGTTTTCCTGTTCGCTGCCCGCGCTCACGGTGACGGGGGCCAGGGCCCTTTCGGCGGTGGGGGCGGCCGTGCCTTCGGCGGCGGCCTGCTGGGCGTGGGCGGCGCCGCACAGGGCGAGCAATGCGGCCTGCGCGATGGCGGTGCGGCAGGCGGTGGTGCCAGGTCTCATGGTGCTGTTTCTCCGATGGTTGAAAACTCTTCAAGCCCGAGGCGCAAGGCTTGCGGGGGCAAGCGCTGGCCTGCGGTCAGGTGATGGGGTGGTGCGGACGGTGTGGCGCGCCCTCAGAACGTGTAGTCCAGCGACACCTGTACCGTGCGCGGCTGGCCGGGCACCACAGTGCCAAAGCCGGCGGCCGTGGCCGTGCCGTCCAGGTAGTAGCGGCGGTTGCCCGCGTTCTTCAGGTTGGCCTGCAGCCGCACGCCGCCCGCGAACTGGTAGCCCACGGCCAGGTCGACCACGGTGAAGCCCGGCAGGCGCCACTTGTTGTCGTTTGCGGTGAACTTGTCGCCCTGGTGCACCAGGCCGCCGCCGACCCACAGGCCGGGCAGTTGCGGCAGGCGGTACTGCGTCCACAGCGATGCGTTGCGGCGCGTGGCCAGCGCGACACGGTTGCCCACGTTGGCACCGGCGGTGGTGTCGGACAGCACCTTGGGGTCGTGGAAGCTCGCATTGGCCGTCACCGTCCAGCCGGGGGTGATGCGGCCTTGCAGCTCCAGCTCGATGCCCTTGATGCGCTGGCGGGCGGTCAGCACCGAGTAGCCCGGGTGCTGCGGGTCGGTGGCGGGCGCGTTGGTCAGCTCCAGCTCGAAGGCCGACACCGTGGTCATCAGGCGCTGGTCCAGCCATTCCTGCTTCCAGCCCACTTCCAGCTGCTTGCCCTCCGACGGCGGCGCGGAGCGGTCGCCCCACAGCAGCGTGCTGGTGTTGGCCTGGAACGAGCGCGCATGGCTCGCGTAGAGCATGCTGCCGGGGCGGGGCTCCCAGCTGATCGCCGCGCTCGGCTGTGTCTTGCTCAGGTCGGTGGCGGGCGTGGAGTACGCGTCCTTGAAGCGGTCGTGGCGCAGGCCCAGCAGCAGGCCGAAGTCGCCCAGCACCATGCGGTCCTGCACGAACACGCCGGTGTTGCGCGCGTCCGAGGACAGCCGGGACACGCCGGTGGACGCTGCCGCCGGCACCAGGCCCGTCACCGGGTTGTAGAGGTCGACGGCACCCAGGTTGCCGGTGGCGCGCGCGCCGTACACGCCCTGGATGGTGCGCCAGTCCACGCCGGCCAGCAGGGTGTGTTGCACCGGGCCGGTCTGCACCTTGGCGCGCAGCTCGGCCAGCGCGGTGTCCGACGTGTATTCCTGCCCGGGTGCCAGCCAGTAGCCGCGCGGAACCCGGCCGTTGGCCGCAGGGCCCATGGGCGAGGGCAGGTTCACGTTGCGGTTCGTCTCGTTGCGCGACAGGTGCACGCGGCCCTGCAGCGTGTCGGTGAAGCGGTGCTCCAGCTCGGTGGAGTAAAAGTGCATGCGGCCGTCGGTGGTCAGCCACGGCTCGCCGTAGAACGCGCCCACCGGCAGCACGTCGGCGCTGCGCGGGTTCTTGGGGTCGGGCACCGCCAGGCCCACGGTGGAGACGCCGTCGATGCCCTGGTACTCGGCCTGCGCGCGCCAGACGGTGTCGGGCGTGATCTGCCACTCCAGGCTGCCGGCGATGCCCTGCTTGCGCGGGGTGTTGCCGTCCACGAAGCTGCCGCCCCGGCTGGCGCCGCCATCGAGCCGGTAGCGCAGCGTGCCGTCGGCGTTGAGCGGGCCGGTGAGGTCGAACTCCGCATGGCGCCAGCCGTCGCTGCCCACGCCGACCTTCACGTTGCGCAGCGCCTCGGCCTGGGGCCGCTTGCTCACGTAGTTGACGAGGCCGCCGGGCGCGACCTGGCCGAACTCCAGCGCGGCAGGGCCCTTGATGACCTCGACCCGCTCGATGTTGAACAGTGGCGGGTCCAGCAGGTGGACGAACTTGGCGCCGTCGCGCAGGAAGTTGAAGGTGTTGTTGGCCCACAGCCCCCGGATGGAGAACTGCGAGTACGAGCCGTAGTACTCGCTGCGCATGGACACGCCCGAAGCGTTGCGCAGCACGTCGCGCTCGGTGGTGGCCATCTGCTGCTCCATCAGCGCGTTGTCGATCACGCTCACCGAGCGGGGTGTCTCCAGCACCGACAGGCCCAGGCGCGAGCTGCTCTGGGCGCGCCGTGCGGGCGTGGCGGCCGCGCCCGCGGTCGAATCGACCACATCCACCTGGCGCAACGATGGCGCCGCCGCGGGCGGGTCGGCAGGGTCTGGCGCCGCGCTGGTTTGTGCCAAGGCTGTACTGCACAGGGCCAGCAGGGCGGCGTGGGCCACGGCGGTGCGCAAAAAGTTCGGTTGGATCATTATGCTATGGTTTTAATAGCTGCTGGCGCTTGTCTATCAGGCGGTAGGCGGCAATTTGATTGGGTTGGCTACAGGCCTCATCCACGCTCTTGTCCGTTCGGGTTGAGCCTGTTGAAGCCAAGGCGCTTTCTGCGAAGAGCCCTTCGACAGGCTCAGGGCGAACGGTTGATCTGAGGCAAGTACCCCACCAGACCTTTGGATGCAGAAGCAGCGCTCCCGCAGCGGCCGGCATGAAACTGCTGGCGTGAATGGCTGGCGTGATCGACTGGCTGTTGCAATGTGTGCCGTCGGCTCGCACTGAGGTAACTGCGCATGGCGCGGGCCAGGTGCCGTTGCGCCGGGCGACACGCAGCACCGGCGGAAACCTGGCTGCTTGCTCCGCTGCCGCACGCCACAGCGGGCGTGCAGCGGGGGGCGGCGGACTAGGCTCAGTGGGCCTTGGGTGGGGCGGGCAGGGCGGGCGACGCCATGCCGTCGGCCAGCACGAAGGTCAGCGTGGTCACGTAGCTGGCTTCGCCGTACTTCTCGCCCTGGGCTTCGCCGGGGGTCTTGTCGCTGTGCTTGACCTCGGCCACGTACTGGCCCTTCCAGGGGGTGACGAAGGTCACGGTGCCGTCTTCAGCCGCCTCGGCCTCGCGCGTCCAGCCCGAGGGGGCTGCCAGCTGCACCTTGGCCTTGGGCAGTGGCGCGCCCTTGTAGACCACCTTGAACTCGCCAGGCTTGCCGGTGGGCACCAGGTCCAGCGGCGCGGTGGGCGCCACGGCTTGCGTCAGGCCCGCCACCCAGCGGGCCGAGGGCTGCCAGTACATCGCGGGCAGGTTGCGCTTGCTGCGGTCGATCAGCGGGTAGGTGGCGGCGGCGAACAGTGTGTCGGGCGTGCCGGCCACGGTGTAGTTGAAGCCGTCCTTGCCCAGCTGGCCGTCCACGCGCTGCGCGGCGGTGCCGGTGCGCTGCTCGAGTGCGGGCACGCCCTTGAACTTGTCCAGCGAGCCTGGCGAGGTCTCGCGCAGGTTCTCGTTGAACTCGCCAAAGTGCAGGCGGGCCTGGCCGCCCGCGTTTTCCAGCCACACCTGGTGGGCGTGGGCGGTAGTGACCGCGGTGAGGGATGCACAGGCGAGCAGGGCGGCAAGCACGGGGGCCTTGTGGCGCAGGGACGAGGACATGGCAGTTTCCTTTTCGGTGGTTTCAACAAAAATCGGCGAGCACGCAGCGCTGCGCGCCCCTGGACGAGGGGGCGAGACGCGGTGCGAAAGGGAGTGGCTGCCTACGCCCGGTGGTCAGGCGCTGGGTGGCTGTGCGGCGGTGTGCAGGGTGCAGCGTCCGGATGAACGCGCCGCTGGGGCAAGGGGCTGTGGTGCAGGGTGGGGAGAGCCGGTGGCGTCAGAAGTCCACGCCCACGCTGACCGACAGCGTGCGCGGCGCACCCACCACCAGGTAGCCCGCGCCGGGGTAGCCGCCCGACGATGCCCAGTAGTTGCGGTTGGTGAGGTTGTCCACGCGGGCGCGCAGCGTCACGAGGCGGCCTTGCACCTCGGTCAGGTAGCGCACGCCCACGTCCAGGCGGTTCCAGCCGGGCACGCTGATGGTGTTGGTGGCGTTGGCATACACCGAGCCGGTGTGCACCAGGCGGCCGTCCAGCGCCAGGCCGTTCACGCCCGGCACATCCCACTCGGCGCCGATGTTGGCCTGCAGCTTGGGCACGCCGATCACGCGGCGGCCGTCGGTGCTGGCGGTGCCCGTGTTCAGCTGCTTGGCGTCGAGCCAGGTCAGGCCGCCCAGCAGGCGCAGGCCCTTGGTCGCCTCGCCCTGCACGGCCAGCTCGATGCCCTGGTGGCGGTCCTTGCCGTTGCTGCGGAAGACGTTGTCGCTGCCCACGTAGGCGCGCGGCTTGGTGGTGGAGAACAGCGCCACGCTGCCGCCAAAGCGGCCGCCGTCGAACTTCACGCCCACTTCCTTTTGCTTGGCGACGTAGGGCGACAGCATCTCGCCGCGGTTGGCGGCGGTGGAGGGCGCGGTGGCGCCCTGGCTCAGGCCTTCCACGTAGTTGCCGTACAGCGACAGGCTCTTGTCGAGCTTGTAGACGGCCGCCAGCAGCGGGCTGGTGCGGTTCTGGTCGTAGCGGTCGGTCTCGGCGGCTGTGCCGTAGGCGTAGTTGGCGATCTCCAGCTTCTGGTGGCGCAAGCCGCCGGTGAGCAGCAGGCGCTTGTCCAGCAGCGAGATGGTGTCGCCGATGGCGAAGCTGGTCAGGCGCGTGCTGCCGGTCAGGCGCGGGTCGGCCAGGTCGCCGCCACGGAATGCGCCTGCGCTGAAGCCTGGCAGCGGGCTGTACACGGGGTTGTAGAGGTTGGTGGACTGCGTGTTGGCAAAGTCCATCGCGTAAGCGTTCTTCTTGTCCGCGCTGAAGTGCGATGCCACCACCACCCACTCGTGGCCCACGCTGCCGGTCTGCAGCTTGCCGCGCAGGCCCAGCTCGCCGGTGTTGACGCTGTCCTTGCGGGTGTTGTCGAAGCGGTAGGTAGAGCCCGCGCCGGTGCTGCTGTCGCTCACCGTCAGGTTGGCCAGGGAGTTGGCCTCGGAGCTGCGGCGTGCGCCGGCCGCGGCCCAGCCGGTGATGTCCTGCGTGATGTCCCACTCGCCGCGCAGCGTGCCGAAGGTGTCGCGCTCGTTCGAATACGTCCAGGGCTGGGCGAAGTTGGTGCCGCCGTCCGGGGCCGTGGGCATCTGCGTGGCGGTGGCGCCCAGCGTCACGTTGGTGCGGGTGCTCTTGAGCTTGTGGTCCTGCCAGCCGATGTCGCCCGACAGGCGCACGTCGCGGCTGCGCCAGTCCAGCCCCACGGCTGCTAGGCCGAGCTTGACGTCTTCATGGTCCACGGCCGTGCCGCCGTTGTGGGTGGCCGCATTCACGCGGATGCCCGTGTTGCCGTCGGGACCGAATCGGCGCGCGATGTCGGCCGCCAGTTGCGTCTGCCCGCCGCTGGAGACGCCGAAGGTCACGCGGTTCAAGGGCTCGTTGGGCGCGCGCTTGGGCAGCAGGTTGATCGAGCCGCCGATGCCGCCGCCATTGGGGCTGGCACCGCTCAAGAAGGCCGATGCGCCGCGCAGCACTTCCACGCGCTCGAACAACTCGGTGGCGATGTACTGGCGCGGCAGCAGGCTGTACAGGCCGTTGTAGGCCGTGTCGTCCGAGTCCAGGATGAAGCCGCGGATGAAGTACGCCTCTTGAAAATTGCCGAAGCCGCGCGCCACGCGCACCGTGGGATCGTTCTGCAGCACGTCGCCCACGCTGCGGGCATGGCGGTCCTGAATGAACTCGTTGGTGTAGCTGGTGATGGAAAACGGCGTGTCCATCGCGTCCTTGGTGCCCAGCACGCCGGCACGGCCGCCGCGGGCCACCTGGCCGCCAGCGTAGGCCGGCGACAGGCCTTGCGCCGATGCGTCGGCACTGGCGTTCACCGTCACGGTGGACAGCGCCTTGCCTTCCGCGGCGGCGGCTGGCGCAGCCTGCTGGGCCAGTACGGCAGGCGCTGCCAGCGCGAACATCACGGCGGCGGCAATGGCCACCGGCGTGGCGGCAAAAACGGGGCGCAGCGGGGCTGGCTGGAACGATGTGGCTGGGCGCATGGTCGTGGTGTGAAAAATGAAGTTGAAGGAGGTGTCAGCGCGGCGCCGAAGTGGTGCCGCTGCTGTGGATGTCGGTGTCGACGGGGTCGCCGGCGCGGCCCGGGGTGGTCTGCGGTGCCGGGGTGTCACGGAGGGCGCGGCGTGCATGGTGTGCCTGCTGTGAAAAAGGCCATGAGAACCAGCCCATCACCGCCACCGGAACGCCCAGGCCCACCCACGACCACCAGTCGCCCCAGGTGTCGGACACCAGGGCGGTGATCAGGCCCGTGGTGGTCAGCACGCCCATCACGATGGGCCAGCCCCAGAGCGACCAGAACGGGTTCGGCTTCATGCGCGGCCCTCCGTGCGGGGCAGCGGCGTGCCGGTGCGTGCAGCTGGGATGGTGGTAGAGGCAGTGGGCAGGCCGGTAGGCGCGGGCGCGGTGGCGGCTGCGGTGGTGCTGCCCGCCTGCACGCCCTTGCGCAGCCACAGGTACAGCCCGCTGCCCAGCACGACGATGGTCGCGACGTCGAGCAGCGCCCAGATGATCTTCGTCGGCATGCCGCCGTAGTCGCCAAAGTGCAGCGGCTGCGACACCAGCAGTGCCGTCAGGTACCACGGCAGTTGCGGCGCGGCAGTGACCTGCGCGGTGCGCGCGTCCACCATCACGGGCTGCAGCAGGCGCGAGGTCAGCGGCTCGTTGCCCTTCAGGAAGAACGTGTTGTGGTGCGGGCTGGAAAACGCCGTGCCCGGGAAGGCGATGAACGACAGCTTCATGCCCGGCGCATGCGCCTGCGCGGCCTGCAGCGCCTGCTGCAGCGGCCCGCGCTCGGCCACGGGCACGGTGGGCTGGCCTTCGTACGGCTTGAGCAGGGTCGACAACTGGTCGTACTGCCAGTACTTGATCATCAGGTCGGCCCAGGTGTTGATCATGCCCGTGCCACCCACCACGAAGGCCCACACCAGCGTGACGATGCCCAGCAGGTTGTGCAGGTCGAGCCACTTCACGCGGGTGGACCGGTCCCGGCGCACCTCGCCGAACGCGAGCTTGCGCATGAAGGGCGCATACAGCACAACGCCGGTGACGATGGCCACCAGCAGCAGCAAGCCCATGAACCCCAGAAACAGCTTGCCCGCCAGGCCCGCGAACAGGTCCACATGCAGGCGGAACATGATGTACATGAAGCCCTGGTCCACCGGCCGCTGCGACAACACGGCGGCAGTGCGCGCGTCCACCGCGATGGACTTGAAGTCCTCGGTCGGCGCGGGCGTGGGCGTGAGGGTCACGAACCACAGGGCGTCGTCGTCCTCGGGCTGCGAGGCGAACTGCACCACGCGCTCGGGGTGCAGCGCCTGCGCGGCGGCCAGCACCTTGTCCAGGCTGGCGCGCGGCGTGTGGGCGGGCATGGGGGGCGCTTCGACCTCGGTGCCCAGCAGGTGGCCGATCTCGTGGTGGAAGATGAGCGGCAGGCCGGTGAGGCACAGCAGCAGCATGAAGACGGTGCACACCAGGCTGGACCACTTGTGGGTCCAGCTCCAGCGGCGCAAGGCGGTGGGGCTCATGGCGGTGTCGGAAGATAGGGGCGCGGTGTCCGCGCGCGCGCCCGGTCCCCGCGCGGCGAGCACGGGCGACGCGGCGGTGGAGATGCCACCCAGGTGGCAAAAGCAGGGGCGAATGAAGTCAAGCCAGGCAACCCGGAAACGTCGAAGGGGCGGTGGGTGCTGGCTGCAGCCGGCTGCGGGGCGCGGGCTGTGGCTTGCGGATACCTAATTTTACATTGCAAATGGGAATTATTCCTATTGTGGGGATGCGCGGGGCGCCGCGTTGTCTGGGATGAGCAACACCCGGTGGCGGGTGGGCGCGGGCAGGGGGCGCGCGCCCGTGGCATCGCGTGCAGTGCCCCGGCGCACTGGCATTGGCCGAGCCACCAAAGTGCTTGCGTGGCTATAGTGCGCGGGCGTGCCCGAACGGGTGCGTGACCGTCGCTACTACAACACTTGGCCTTCCGGCCATCACAAGACACTTTCATCCATGAAACATTGCCTTGCCCTTTGCGCCATCGCGCTGGCTGGCTGCGCTTCGCAGTACCACCCCCAACCCACCGCCGACAGCGCCACGCTGAAGATCATCGGCAACAACGCCCACTTCTTCACCGAGGCGTACGAGAACGAAGACTGCGTGCCCCACAAGGACGGCATCCGTCTGGCGACCTTCACCGGGATGACGAAGGACGTGGAGAACCCTTCCGTGGGCAAGACGGTGCAGATTCCGGCCGGCAAGCCGTTCGTGCTCTCGCACTACTACATCGATGCGCGCGTGGCCCAGAACCGGATCTGCCGGGTGACCGTGGCCTTCGTACCCGAGCGTGGCCAGAGCTACCAGACATACTTCCATGTGGAGCCGGACGTGAGCAGCTGCGATACCTTGGTGTCCGCCAGTACCGGCAGCCCGTCCATGAACGTGCCATCGTTCAAGTACGGCCGCAACCTGTGCGTGAGCGGCGAGAACCACGGGCCCGTCGCGCGCAAGGCCACACGGCTCGACTGGAAGGTGAACCTGCAGCGCGCTCCCGCACGCTGAGGCGCGGCAGCCGGCGGGCCCGGGCAGGCCCGCTGGCGGTAGCCCGCTTCCCCGTCAGTACCGCGCCTTGAGCGCCACCGTCACGCGGCGTGGCTCGCCATAGAAGTTCTGGCGCGACACGCCGGATACCTTCTCGTAGTAGGTCTTGTCCAGCAGGTTGTCCACCGACAGGTTCAACGACAGGTGGTCGTTGATCTGGTAGCCCACCTGCGCGTTGAACACCGCGTAGCCGGGCGCGTTGATGCGCAGCGCGCCGCTTTGCGCGAAGAACGCGCTGCGGTACGACATGCCTCCGCCCACGCTGAAGCCGCGCAGTGCCGGGCTGGTGAAGGCATAGCGGGTGAACAGGTTCACGCTGTGGCGCGGCGTGATGGGGCTGAACACCTGGCCCTGCTGGGCGACGGGCGCCTTCAGGTAGCGGGTGTCGTTGTAGGCGTAGCCCGCCACGATGTCCCAGCCGGGCTGTGGCTGGCCGCTGACCTCGGTCTCGAAGCCCTGCGCGCGCACCTTGCCGCCGGCGATCGATGCGTTGGTCACCACCGGGTCGGCGACAGCGCGGTTCTCGTCGATGATGCGGAACAGCGCTGCATGGGCCTGCAGGCGCTTTTGCAGGAACTCGCCCTTGACACCCAGCTCGACCTGCTTGCCCGTGCGCGGGTCGAGCAGTTGCTTGGCCGCGGTGAGCTGGGTTTGCACCACGAAGGTTTCGGCGTAGCTGGCGTAGCCGGTGTACTGCGGGTGGAAGTCCCACATCAGCGCGATGGAGGGCACGAACTGGCGGCCGGGATCGGCCGATGCCGTGACCGCGCCGGTACTGGTGCTGCGCGTCACCACCTCGGCCCACGAGAGGCGCCCCCCCGCGAGCAGCTTGACGGTGTCGGCCAGGCTGACCTGGGCCTGCCCGTACAGCGCGTTCTCGCGGCGGGTGACGATGGAGGTGAAGCCCTTGAGCGTGATGTCGGGGTACGCCAGGTCGTAGTTGGGCCGCAGCAGGTTGAAGGGCAGGGTCGGCCCGTAGATGTAGTTGCCGTCCCAGGTCCTGCCTTCGTTGTGGCTGGCGCCCACCAGCAGCTTGTGGGTGCGGCCCGCCACCTGCACCGGCGTGGCCAGGAAGGCGTCGTAGTTGCGGGTGCGCACGTGGAAGTCGCCGTCCACGGTTTCCATGGTGAAGCTGCCGTCGGCGGCCAGGGCACTGTTGGCCCGGGCCGAGCGGTAGAAGGCCGTGCGGTCGATGTCCCGCGCGGACAGGCGCACCACGCCGCCGCCGGCCAGGCGGTGCTCCAGCTCGGCGAAAACGTCGGTGGTTTCCAGGTCCTGGCGGTTGGCGCGCAGGCCGGCAAAGGAACTGCGGGGCAGGTCGGCCAGGCGGCCATCGGCATAGGTGGGCAGGCCCTGGTCGATGGCGGCGCGCACGCGCTGCTGCGCCGCGCCCACCGACACGGTGGTGGACGGGGCGATGTCCCATTCCAGCGTGCCGTAGCCCAGGCGCTTGTTGTTGAACAGCGTGTCGATGTGGCTGTCGCGGTCTTCCACCACGGCCACGGCGCGCGCGCGGATCGTGCCTTCGGCGTTCAGGCCGCCGCCCACATCCACCGTGCCGCGGCGCAGGCCGAACGAGCCCACCGCCGCGTCGGCACCGATGGCCAGTTTGGACGGGGCGCGCTTGCGCACCAGGTTCACCGTGCCGCCGGGCTCGCTCGCGCCCTGCAGCAGGCCGGCCGGGCCGCGCAGCACTTCGATGCGGTCGTACATGGCCGTATCCAGCGTGCTGTAGTTGCCTTGCGGAATGGGCACGCCGTCGAGCTGGATCGCGCCCAGATCGAACCCGCGCGACTGGAACGAGTTGTAGTTGCCAGCGCCGTCCAGCCGCGTGATGGTCATGCCGGTGCTCAGCTTGATGGCGTCCTCGACCTTGGTCAGGTTGCGGTCGTCGAGCTGCTGGCGCGTGACCACGCTGATGGACTGGGGCGTCTCGCGCGGCGTCTGCTGCAGTTTGCCCACGCTGACTTCGCGGGCGGTGTACTGGCCGCTGCCCTCGGTGGTGGCGCCGTCCGCGCCGTCGGTCACCTTGACCTCGGGCAATGCGGCCGTGGCGGCGGTGGTGGCGCCGGTCTGGGCCTGGGCTGTGGCCAGCGTGGCCAGCAGCGAGGCCGCAAGGGCCAGTGGGTGCATGCGCATGGTGCTTCTCCTCCTTGGTGTATGAAATGCTATGGTTTTGGTAGCTGCTACCGTTTGTCTATCAAGCGGTAGCAGCCATTTCTATTGAAAATTCGCAGCGGGTAGATGACCTGGCGTGTCAGAACCGTGTGCGCAGCGTCACCTGCAGTGCGCGGGGCGAGCCGGGCAGGATCAGGTTGTCGTTGCTGCCGTGGGCCGACACGTAGTACTTGCGGTTGGCCAGGTTCTTGATGTTCACGTCCAGGTCCCACTGGCCCAGCGTGTACTGCAGCGCCGCGTCGAGCGTGGTGTAGCCGGGCAGGGTGACCAGGTTGGTCAGTGACGTGAAGCGCGCGCCTACGTAGTTCACGCCGCCGCCCGCGCGCAGGCCGTGGCCCAGGTCCTTCATGGCCCACAGGAACGCGGAGTTGCGCGGCGTGAGTGCAGCCACCTTGCCCTGTGCGGCGATGGCCGCTGTGGGCGACTGCAGCGAGCCCGTGGTGGCCAGCGACCGGGTCATGCGGCCATCCAGCCACGCGTAGCCCGCGCTCACGTCCCAGCGGTCGGGCAGGCGGCCATTGGCGGTCAGCTCCAGGCCGTTGGTGCGCTGCGTGCCGACGTTGATCTGGCGCGACGGGTTGGTCGGGTCGGTGTTCTTGATGTTGGTGCGCTCGAGGTTGAAGAGCGCGCCGGTGAAGTTCAGGCGGCCGTCCAGCATGTCGAGCTTCACGCCGATCTCCTTGTTCTCGGTGATCTCGGGCTCGGCGCCGGTGGTGTTGGCAGCCAGCGCAAAGGTTTCGGCCGAGGGCTGGAACGACTTGCTGTACGACACGTAGTACGACAGCGTTTCGTTGGGCTGCCACACCAGGCCCGCGCGGGGGCTGAACTTCTTGTCGGTGCGCGAGAGGCCCGCGAGCTTGCGGTCGAACGTGGTCTCCTGCCCGAACACGTCGTAGCGGGCGCCCACCAGCGCCTTCCATTGCGGCGCCAGCGTGATCTGGTTTTGCCAGTACAGCGCGGCCGTGTCCTGCGTGGTGTGGCTGGGGATGGCGCCATCGGCCGCAAAGCTGGCGGCCGGGATGGCGGGGGCAGGGCGGTTGCCGGGGTTGAAGATCGGCACGCGGTCGGCGCCGCCCGAGACGGACTCGGCGCGCTTCTTTTGCTGGCCCAGCTCCACGCCCATCAGCCATTCCTGTTGGAAGCCGCCCAGCCGGTTGCGCCAGGTGACGTCGGTCTGGTTGAAGAAGCCTTTTTCGTCGCGCAGGACGAACGAGCGCGTGCGGCCCACCGTCAGGTTCACCGGATCGGTGGTGCCGCCGGGCAGGGTGTTGTAGCGGTCCAGCGCGTAGTCGTACAGGCGCGTGACGTTGCGCACCGACCAGTCGTCGTTGAAGCGGTGGTTCAGCGTGGCCGCGAACGATTGCATGGTGCTGGTGGTGGTGTCGTCCTGCGCGGCGTTGCTCGAGCCGTAGTACGTGCGCGGCGACACGTTGACGGGCCGGCCGTTGAGCGCCGGAATGCCGAAGTCCGTCAGGCGCTGGTCGCGGGCGTGGGTGTACTGCAGCAGCAGGTCGGTCTGCGCCGCGAGCTTGAGCGCAAGCGACGGCGCGAAGTTGTGGCGCTTGACGAACTGCTGGTCGCGGTAGCTGCCCGAGTCCTCCACCGCGGCGTTGATGCGAAAGGCCGCGGTGTCGCTGATGCCCACGTTCACATCGGCCGTGGCGCGGCGGTAGTCGAAGCTGCCCAGGCCCAGCGATGCCTCGCCCGAGGTCTCGCCGAACTTGGGCTTCTTGGTCACGCGGTTGATCAGGCCGCCCGACGAGCCGCGCCCGTACAGCACGGCGGCGGGGCCCTTCAGGACCTCCACCCGCTCGATGTCGGCCAGGTCGCGGAAGTACAGCGCATCGTCGCGCACGCCGTCGACAAACTGGTCGGCGATGGCCGTGAAGCCGCGGATCACCACCTGGTCGCGCTGGCCGTCGCCGTGGCTCATGGCCACGCCGGGCACGTTGCGCAGCACGTCTTCCATCGACCGCGCTCCCTGGTCGCGCATGAGCTGCTCGGGCACCACGTTCACGGCCTGGGGCACGTCGCGCAGCGGCGCGCTGCCCTTGGTGGCCGAAGTGCTGGCGGCGGGCGAATAGCCATCGTCGCCCGTGGTGGACTGCACCGTGACCTCGCCCAGCGTCTGCGGTGCGGTGGCCGGCGGTGGGCTCTGCGCCCACGCAGCGCTGCAAAGCGCGGCGAACAGGGCGGCCGACAGGGGCCTGAGCGTGTGGGACTGGCGGAATGCGTGCATGGTTTTTCCTATGGTGTGTGCGCAGCGCAGGTGAAGACAACCCGCACACCGGGCCTGGCGCGGGCCGGTGGTCGGCCCTGGCTGGGAGGTGTGCGAAGCGGTGAAGCGAAACGAATGCGTTGGACTGGACGGGGCAGCACGCGGTATGGACCGGGCGTGCGCAGCGCCGCTGCTGCGCCGCAGTTGCGTTCAGGCAGCCCGCACGGCGCTGGGCGCCATCACCAGCCGCCGGCCCACGCCAGCAGGCCGGCGGCCAGTGCGACGCCGGCCGCGACTGGGGTGCGCCGCGGCTGCCAGGTCACCATGGCGGTCACCGCCAGGGCCGCGACCGACAGGGCGACCGTCCAGGCCGTCACGCCCAGCGATGCAGGCACCTCGCCCGACGGCCGCGCCGCCAGCCACAGCGAGAGCGCCAGCACCAGCCAGCCGGCGCGGCGCAGGTGCATCTGGCGCCGCGCCGTGCCCTCGCGGCCCAGCGCGTCTTCGTGGTGGCGGTCCATACCCAGCGCAATGGCCGACCACGCGGCAAAACACAGCAGAAAAGCGGACATGGATCAGGCTCCCGTAGTGGAGACGTCGGGCGTGGCCGACAGCGCCGGTGCAGCGGGCTGCGGGGCGGATGCGTTGGCGGCTGCGGCGGCGTGGCGCAGTGCCTGGGACACAGCGGCCCGGCCCTTGGGAACACGACCCGGGCGCAGCCGCCATGACAGCCAGCCCAGCAGCAGACCCGTGGCCAGGAACGACAGGTCCATGCTGGCCCAGATCCATTCGCCCGAGGGCAGCGTGACGCCCAGGTGGGTGTGGGTGGTCAGCGCATTGATCAGCGGCAGGGCCGTCCACACGGCACCGGCGGCGCCCAGCGGCACGGACCAGCCCATGCGGCTCGGTCGCACCACGGCGCAGGCCAGCGCCCACAGCAGCGCGATGCCCCAGGCGCTGAAGAACCAGCCCAGCTCGGTATCGGCCCGGCCCTCGATGGCCACGGGGATCAGGCGGTTGGAGGCCACGTACACGCCACAGGCCAGCGGCAGGCCCGCGAGCGTGGCGATGTTGATGGCGGCCACCAGGCGCTCGCCAAAGGGCGCCTTGGTGCGCGCTGCAGGGGCGGCAGCGCCTTGGCGGCCGGCTTTGGTTTGCGACAGGGCGCTGCGCTTGACGGTCCACAGCACCATGCCCGTGGCGATCATCAGGCTGCCCAGCACGCCAAAGCCGAAGAGGGCCCAGCGCATGCCCACATCGGCAAAGCGCGCCAGGTGCAGCCCGTACAGCACGCCATACGTCTTGGCGGCGGGGCCCGTGGGGTCGGCCTGGTCCAGCCACTGGCCGGTGGTGGCGTCGAACAACAGGCGCGGCGGGCGGTACTGCAGGCGGTCGCCCTCGTGGCGCGTGACCTCGACCACGGCGCGGCCCTTGGCATCGCGGCGCGCCTGCAGGCTGCCGATGCGCCCGCCGTCCCAGCGGGTGCGTGCTTCGGTCAGGATGGGCTGCAGCGCGATGGCGGGCAGGGGCTCCACCTTGTCGTTTGCGCCGCGGCGGGGGCGGCCCTCGGCCTTCTCGCCCTGCAGGTCGGCAAAGTACGCGTTGGAGTCCACGCCTTTTTCATTCTTGTACGTGGTGGCGATGCCGGCGGGCATGTACAGCGTGTGGAAGATCATCAGCCCGCTGAAGGTGATCATCAGGTAGAACGGCAGCACCAGCACGCCGGTGACATTGTGCGCATCCAGCCAGGCGCGCTGCCCGCCCTTGGTGGGGCGGAAGGTGAAGAAGTCCTTGAAGATGCGGCGGTGCGTGATCACGCCCGTGATCAGCGCGACGAACATCAGCATCGTGGCCACGCCCACCACCCAGCGGCCTTCGAGGGTCCAGCGGCCCTTCTGGGCCGTGCGCAGCTCGAAGTGAAAGCGGTAGAAGAAGTCGCCGCCCATGGTCTGGCGCGCCTCGATGGCTTCGCCGGTCTGCGGGTTCATGCGCAGCGTCTCGAACCGGCCGTTGCCGGTGCCGCGCCACAGCAGGTTGACGGCTGGGTCGCGCTCGTCGGGCAGGTGCATGATCCACTGCGTGACCTCGGGCGACTTGCGCTGCAATGCGTCCAGCGACTTCTGGGCCACCTGCGCATCCGCCGCGGGCAGGCCGTGCATCTCGGGGCGCATCCACAGGTTGAACTCGTTCTTGAAGAACGACAGCGTGCCGGTGAGGAAGATCGCAAACAGCAGCCAGCCCAGGATCAGCCCGGCCCAGGTGTGCAGCCACGACATCGCCTGGCGAAAGCCTTCTCGGTCGTTGGGTGTCCTGGCGGCTTTGGCCTTGGCGTTGACCGGGGCAGCCGTGGGCATGCCCGCTGTCATGTCTGCGGACGCGTCGGGTGTCAGTGTGGTGGCGTTCATGCGGCGGCCTTCATCCATTGCGGCGCCATGGCGCAGGCGCCCAGTACCAGCGCGGGCAGCAGGGTGCCTGCCCATGCACCGAGGGCGGTGCGGGCATAGAAAGCCCAGCCCGCGGCCATGGCGTAGGCCAGCCAGGCCAGCATGGTGGCCGTGAGCACGGCCTCGACCCGCGGCATGAACTGCGCCAGCCCCAGCGACAACGCGGCCGCGAACCCCGCCGCCAGCGCATAGCCGCCTCCGATGGCCGCCACGGCGCGGGAGGTGATGGCCAGCCGGTAGCGCCAGTCGACACGCGCGGTCTTCATGGCGTGCCAGCCGGGGCGCGGCTGTCAGCAGGTGATCCGGGCGATCGGAAAGAAGCGGAGGCCCCGGGCAGGCAGGGGCTGGCGGTGCGGCGCAGCATCAGGAAGGCTCCAGGCAGGTTTGGACACAACAAACGTACAAACGCTGGCTGCAGCGGGGCAGGGCCCGGCTGACTGGCTGGCTAGGTATTCAGGGAATCAATCACGGCACCCGGGCGCAACGCGCACTCCATGCCATCAGGTCTGGGGAAGAGGTGGGCAGGGAAGGGCGGGCGCCGGTCGTAAGAACGCATTCTACTTTTGTTGAGAAGCATTCGCATTCATTGCGGCACAACTTTGGCGGCTTTGATGTGCAGTTGCAACATCCTGTGACTGCAGGGCGATGCGGCCCTGCCTTCGCGCGGACACAAAAAAACGGGCCAGGGCCCGTTTTTCTGATTTCTTCGTTGGTGGTTTTTTTCGTGGAGCGCTCTGGTGAACTCTTGCTTCAGTCTGCGTCGCCCATCTGCGACTGCAGGTAGTTCTGCAGGCCGACCTTGTCAATCAGGTCGATCTGGGTTTCGATGAAGTCGATGTGCTCTTCCGTGTCATCCAGGATCTTTTGCAGGAGGTCGCGCGAGACGTAGTCACGCACGCTTTCGCAATGGGCCATGCCTTCCTTGATGGTGGCCTGGGCGCCTTGTTCGGAGCGCAGGTCGCAGGCCAGGATCTCTGGCACGTCTTCACCGACCTGGAGCTTGGCGAGGTCCTGCAGGTTGGGCAGGCCGTCGAGCATGAAGATGCGGTCCATCAGCCAGTCGGCATGCTTCATCTCGCCGATGGATTCGGAGTACTCCTTCTTGGCCAGCTTGTCGAAGCCCCAGTGCTTGAGCATGCGGTAGTGCAGGAAGTACTGGTTGATGGCCGTGAGCTCGTTCTTGAGCTGGGCCTGCAGATGGCCAATGACCTGTGCGTCACCTTTCATGGGGACTCCTTATTGTGTTGATTCCGCCCGATTGTCGTGACCTGCGTCAGCAGGCGCAAGGCAATCCCCTGCGGGGGCGCACGGGGTGCGTGTGATGCTGAGTTGTGTTCGCATTCCCGCGCGGGTGGGCCGTGCGCCGAGCGCGGCCGGGGCGGGCTTCGTGCGCGGCGCCATGCCGCTTCCCGCCAAAAAAAGAGGCCCTGGGTGTGATGACCCAGGGCCCGGTGCATCGGCGGGCCGCGTGTGGCGGCCTGGCCTGCCAGCGGTCTACAGCGCCTTGGCGGACGGGCGCGCTGGCGTGGCCGTGGGTTGCCCGGCACGCTGCTGGTCGCGCCAGTGCGCAATGCCCAGCCACAGCGTGGGGACCAGCACCAGGGCCAGCGAGATCGCCTGGGCCACCGTGCCTTCGGCCAGATCCTCGGTGGCGGCATGCCACCAGGCGTTGTCGATGCCCGGAATCAGCGCGCCTTCGGTGAATTCATGGAAGGCATAGACCACGAGCTGGACCGCGAACACCGCCATGAACCACGAGGTCACGCGGAAGAAGCGGCCCAGGTTCACCGCACGGCCGTAGCGCGTCCAGGCCCATGCAATGGCGATGGCCAGGGCCAGGCCGGCGATGCCGCCCCAGGCCATGTAGCCCAGCTCGGCGCTGCGGGCCAGCGCGGCCAGCATCGTGGCGGTCTCCACGCCTTCGCGGCCCACCATGAACAGCGAGAACAGAAACACGGCCAGGGCGGCGCGCGGGCCCTCCAGCACGCTGGCGCGGTCGATGCGCTGGGCGATCTCCTGTCCCATGCCTTTGCCGGCGCTGCGCATGTGCACCACGCACCAGGCGACGGCGGCCGCGGCCACCAGGGCCATCACCCCCTCGGCCGCGGGTGACAGCGCGCCCACCTGCGACAGCACCCAGCCCAGCACCAGCGACAGCAGCACCGCCACCACGACACCGGCGCGCAGTGGCAGCAGCAGCGCCAGGCGCCCGGTCTTGCGCAGATACAAGGTGGCGATGGCCACGACAAGCAGGGCTTCAAGCCCCTCGCGGAAACAGATCAAGAGGGTCTGGAACATGGCGGATTCGGTTCTTTGCTATGAGTTTATGAGCTGCTTGCGCTTTTCCATCCAGCGCGCGGGGGCCGGTGGGGCCACGCCCCACGTGAGCCGTGCGGAGATGGATGTGCCTTGCGCCCCTGGAGCAGATCATAAATTCAACTGAGAATGAGTTGTATTTGAATATTTGACAAGGCGCAATGGTTGGGCATGTTCCCCTGTGGACCGGGGGTGGAGGATCTTCCGGTTTCAGTCTCGATGTATAGTTATTGGCAATTGATTTGATCTAATCAATTAATTGGATTGATGGTCTGGAAAGGCCTAGACTTCAGTCCTGTTCACTCAACCACCAACAAGGAAACAGCAATGTCCCTGATCAATACGCAAGTTCAGCCGTTCAAGACCACCGCTTTCGTCAACCGCAATGGCAAGGGTGAATTCATCGACCTGACCGAAGCCGACCTGAAGGGCAAGTGGTCCGTGCTGATCTTCATGCCCGCAGCCTTCACCTTCAACTGCCCGACCGAAATCGAAGACGCCGCCGAGCACTACGCAGAGTTCCAGAAGGCTGGCACCGAGGTCTACATCGTCACGACCGACACGCACTTCTCGCACAAGGTGTGGCACGAAACCTCGCCCGCCGTGGGCAAGGCCAAGTTCCCCCTGGTCGGCGACCCTACGCACCAGCTGACCAACGCGTTTGGCGTGCACATCCCTGAAGAAGGCCTGGCACTGCGCGGCACGTTCGTGGTCAACCCCGACGGCATCATCAAGACGTCCGAAATCCACTCCAACGAGATCGCCCGCGACGTGAAGGAAACCGTGCGCAAGCTCAAGGCTGCCCAGTACACCGCCGCCCACCCCGGTGAAGTCTGCCCCGCCAAGTGGAACGACGGCGCCAAGACCCTGGCTCCTTCGCTGGACCTGGTCGGCAAGATCTGAGCGGACACTGATTCGGCAGAGCGCTGCGGGCGCTCCCCAGCCGGACAGCGCCATGGCGCACGCGCGCCATGCCGTCCGGCTTTTTTACGCCTTTTTCACCTACCTTTGCGGTGCCGGGCTTGCCACAAGCAGCCCCAGCCCCCACCCTGCAAGTCACAACTCGAAAGGACACCACCATGCTCGACGAACAACTCAAGACCCAGCTTTCCGCCTACCTGGAGCGCGTGACGCAGCCGTTCGAACTGGTGGCTTCCCTGGACGACAGCGAAACCGCCCGCGAGATGCGCGAGCTGCTGACGACCATCCAATCCCTGCGCAGCGACAAGATCACGCTGCGCACCGACGGCAACGACGCGCGCAAGCCCTCGTTCAGCCTGCAGCGCGTGGGCAGCACGAATTCGCTGCGTTTTGCCGGCCTGCCCCTGGGCCACGAATTCACCTCGCTGGTGCTGGCCCTGCTGTGGACCGGCGGCCACCCGCCCAAGGTCGAGCCCGAGGTGATCGAGCAGATCGCCGCGCTCGACGGTGACTTCAACTTCGAGGTCTACATGAGCCTGACCTGCCACAACTGCCCGGACGTGGTGCAGGCGCTGTCGCTCATGGCCATCGTCAACCCCAAGATCAAGACCACCGTGATCGAAGGCGGCGCCTTCCAGCAGGAAGTGGCCGACCGCGAGATCATGGCCGTGCCCATGGTGTTCATGAACGGCCAGGTGTTCGCCTCGGGCCGCATGTCGGTCGAGGAGATCGTGGCCAAGCTCGACACCGGCGCCGCCGCCCGTGACGCGGCCAAGCTGTTGGCCAAGGCACCGTACGACGTGCTCATCGTCGGCGGCGGCCCCGCCGGCGCCGCGGCCGCCGTGTACGCCGCCCGCAAGGGCATCCGCACCGGCGTGGCGGCCGAGCGCTTCGGCGGCCAGGTCAACGACACGCTGGCCATCGAGAACTACATCTCCGTGCTGGAAACCGACGGACCCAAGTTCGCCGCTGCCCTGGAAGCCCACACCCGTGCCTACGACGTGGACATCATGAACCTGCAGCGCGCCGACCAGCTGATCCCCGCGGCCCAGCCCGGCGGCCTGATCGGTGTGAAGCTGGCCAACGGCGCCACCTTGCAATCGAAGACGGTGATCCTGTCCACCGGCGCGCGCTGGCGCAATGTCAACGTGCCCGGCGAAGCCGAGTACAAGAACAAGGGCGTGGCCTACTGCCCGCACTGCGACGGCCCGCTGTTCAAGGGCAAGCGCGTGTCGGTCATCGGCGGCGGCAACTCGGGAGTCGAGGCCGCCATCGACCTGGCCGGCATCGTGGCCCATGTCACGCTGGTGGAGTTCGCCGACCAGCTCAAGGCGGACGCCGTGCTGGTCAACAAGCTCAAGAGCCTGCACAACGTGACCATCCACACCAACGCGCAGACCACCGAGATCACCGGTGCCGACGGCAAGGTCAACGGCCTCAAGTACAAGGACCGCGCCACGGGCGTGGAGCACCTGGTGCAGCTCGAAGGCGTGTTCGTGCAGATCGGCCTGGTGCCCAACACCGAATGGCTCAAGGGCACGGTGGAGCTGTCCAGGTTCGGCGAGATCATCGTCGACTCGCACGGCCGCACCAACCTGCCCGGCGTGTTCGCGGCGGGGGACTGCACCACGGTGCCGTTCAAGCAGATCGTGATCGCTGCGGGCGATGGGTCGAAGGCCGCGCTGAGCGCGTTCGACCACCTGATCCGCATGCCGGTGGTGGCGGCCGCGCCTGCGGGTGCCCCGGCTGCGGAAACAGTGGCGGAAACCGTTTGATGTTTGATTGAAAATGGCCTGCAGCGCTTGATGGTAAAGCGCTGGCAGCTATTAATAGATGAGCGACCGGCTGTGTTGTGCGGCCGGTCGCTTTTTTTGTGGGCCCGCCGTGTCTTGGGGAGCGGCTGGCGCCGTGTGGTTGTAAATCTGGTTACGTATTGAGAATTATTCTCATATAATTCACCCCATCAGCCAGCCACAACGGCCCTTTCTGCTGCCCGCAGAAGCCAGGACCGTCTGCATGGAGCCAGCTCTGTATTCGTTGTCGTTTCAGAGAAGGACTCCCCTCCGTGGCGCAGGCATTCCGTACCCCTCCGTTTTCTTCCCGGCGCGCACAGGCGCACCCCTCCGATCAATGGCTGCAAGGCCGTCTGCGGCCGCTCACGTGGCTGGTGGCCTGTGCATGTGCCGCCATCGGCAGCGCGCATGCGCAAGATGTGGCCCAGCTGGTGGCTGCGGGTCCGGTGCTCAAGGAGGTTGTCATCAGCGGCTCGCGCAGCGAGCAGGACCGCGACGAGCTGCCCATGAGCATCGACGTGATCAACGCGCAGGCCATCGAAGAAGGCCAGGTGCGCGACATCCGCGATGTGGCGCGCGAGCTGCCCAACGTGTCGGTCACGCGCTCGCCGGCGCGCTTCACGCTGGCCAGCGGCTCCACGGGGCGCGAGCAGAACGCGGGCTTCAACATCCGCGGCCTGGACGGCAACCGCGTGCTGATGATGGTGGACGGGATCCGCCTGCCGCGCAGCTACGTCTTCAGCGCCAACGCCTTCGGGCGCGACTACCTGGACATCGGCCTGCTGCAGCGCATCGAGGTCGTGCGTGGGGCCACGTCGGCGCTGTACGGGTCGGACGGCATGGCGGGCCTGGTCAATTTCATCACTGCAGATCCTTCGGCATTCCTGGAGGGCGACAAGCGCATTGGCGGCCGGGTGAGCCTGGGCTACGACGGTGACGACCACGGCAAGCGCGTGGGCGCCACGGTGGCGGGCAAGGCGGGCGACACGGTGCAGTGGCTGCTGGGCGGCAACGTCACGCGCGCCAGCGACCTCGACAACATGGGTACCAACAGCGCGGCCAATGCCGACCGCACCCGTCCCAACCCGCAAAAGGACCAGAGCGGCGCGCTGCTGGGCAAGGTCGTCCTCACGCCGGGCGGCGGCCAGCGCCATGTGTTCACGCTGGAGCATGTGGACAAGACCTCCGACTACGAGCTGCTGACCGCGCGCTCCAAGCCGCCGCTGGCGGCCACGTCGGTGCTGGGCTCCACGTCGTTCACCGACATGCAGCGCAGCCGTGCGACGTGGGAGGGCTCTTGGCGTTTGAACTCGGCGTTGGCCGACGACGTGAAGGCAACGCTGAGTTTTCAGGACTCGCATTCGCGCGAGTACGTCACCGAAGACCGCAACACCGCTGCGGACCGCGTGCGCGACGTGACCTACGACGAGCGCACCTGGCAGGCCAACCTGCAGGGCAGCAAGGTGCTGCGGTCGGGCGCTGGCGGCCTGGTGCATAAGATCACCTACGGTTTTGACTACACGTCCGCCAGGGTCGAGAACCTGCAGACCGGCGTGACCCCGCCCGTGGGCGAGACCTTCCCGCTCAAGCGCTTTCCGGACACCACCGAGACAAGCGCGGCCCTGTATGTGCAGGACGAGTTCGTGACCGGCCCCTGGAGCATCACGCCGGGCGTGCGCTTCGACAGCTTCCGCATCAAGGCCGACCAGGCGGGCTTTGGCGCGCAGGCCGTGTCCCTGTCGGGCAATGCCACCTCGCCCAAGTTCGGCGTGCTGTACCGCGCCAGCGAGCAGTGGAGCGTGTTCGGCAACTACGCGGCGGGCTTCCGTGCGCCCAACGCGGGCCAGGTCAACGCCTTCTTCGAGAACCCGGTCAGCAATTACAAGACCGTGCCCAACGCCAACCTGCGCCCCGAAAAGAGTCAGAACTTCGAGCTGGGCGTGCGCGGCCGTTTGGAGAGCCTTTCCATCGAGGCCGCCGCCTTCACCGGCCGCTACAAGGACTTCATCGAGGACCTGCGCCAGGTGGGTGGCACCGGTGCGCCGGGCAACCCGCTGGTGTTCCAGTCGGTCAACATCGGCCGCGTCAAGCTCAATGGCTTCGAGGTCAAGGGCGACATGCGCTGGGGCCGGTGGGCCGGCGGGCAATGGACATCGCCGTTCAGCTACGGCCAGACGCGCGGGCGCGATACCGCCACCGGCAGGCCGGTGAACACGGTGGACCCATCGCGCCTGTCTGCCGGCCTGCGCTACGACACCGGCCACTGGATGGCGCGCCTGGATGCCACCCACAGCACGGCCAAGAAGGCCAGCGACGTGACCGTGGCGACGGGCAGCACGCAATACCTCACACCGTCGTACACGGTGCTCGACCTGTCGGGCCAATGGCGCATCCGCAAGGACCTGCGCCTGAACCTCGGCATCTACAACCTGACCGACAGGAAGCACTGGCGCTGGGCCGACGTGCGCGGCCTGGCCGCCAACGCCAACTTCATCGACGCCTACAGCCAGCCCGGCCGCTCCGTGCGGGTGTCGCTGGTGGCGGACTTCTGAGCACCCACGTGAACACGTTCCAAGGCCACCCATCAAGGAGAACACCCATGAGCCACGTTCCCGACCCTTCCAATGCCTCCGATGCCAGCGCCCACTGCGACGAGGAGTACAGCCTGCCGTGCGCCGAGGCGCTGCTGGCCGGCACGCTCGCCCTGATGACGGGCTACGTGCAGGCCTGCTGCGACACCCACCGCGACGCCATGGGCCGCAAGATATCGGCCAACCTGCAGATGCTGGCCGACGCCGACGGCTTCACCGCCCACTTCCGCACGGTGGTCTGGAGCCTGCAAGGCCGTTGGGAACAGCAGTGCAAGGCGCGCCAGGACACCGCCGCCAGCGCCGCACTGGTGGCCGCAGAGCAGCGCCGCGTGCTGTGGCACACCGCGCCGGAGGCCGTGCAATGAGCCGCGCCGTGACGAACACCCCGGGCACTCCAGCCTCCGCGCCCCTGGCCGCACCCGACATTCGCGCGCAGTTCGCCACCGCACGTGCTGCCGGCAAGCGCGCCAAGGATGCGGCCGAGAGCCTGGGGCTCTCGGAAGGCGCTGCGGTGGCGGCCCACGCGGGCGAGCATGGCCACCCGCTCAAGGCCGTGCCGCTGCAGGGTTCGTGGCTGGAGATGCTGCAGGCGCTCGAGGCCTGCGGCCCCTTGATGGCCCTCACGCGCAATGAAGGCGTGGTGCATGAGAAGACCGGCATTTACACCAACGTGTCGGCCACAGGCCCGGTGGGCATCGCGCTGGGCGAAGACATCGATCTGCGCCTGTTCTTCGCGCAGTGGCATGCTGGCTTTGCCGTGACCGAGCTGGCCAACGACCCCGCCAGGCCGCCATCGCGCAGCCTGCAGTTCTACAACGCGCAGGGCCGCGCCGTGCACAAGATCTTCACGCGCGAGGCCACCGACCTGGCGGCGTTCGATGCGGTGGTGAACCGCTTCGCGCAGCCCAGCGCGGGCTATGTGTTCGGCAAGGCGCCCGCGCCGGAAGCGGTGCGGCCCGATGCCGACATCGACGCCGACGGCCTGCGCGAGGCCTGGGGTGCCATGCAGGACACACACGAGTTCTTCGGCCTGACCAGGAAATTCGGCGTGGAGCGTCAGCAGAGCTTTCGCCTGGTCGAAGGCCAGTTCGCGTGGCGCGCCGAACCGCAAGCGGTATCGCGCCTGCTGGACGAGGCCGCGGTGGACGGACTGCCCATCATGGTGTTCGTGGGCAGCGGCGGCTGCATCCAGATCCACACCGGGCCGGTGCGCAACATAAAGCCGCTCGACACACCGCACGCCCAGTGGATCAACGTGCTGGACGCAGGCTTCAACCTGCACCTGCGTACCGACATGGTGGCCAGCGTGTGGGTGGTGGAAAAGCCGACGGCCGATGGCGTCGTCACCTCCGTCGAGGCGTTCGACCATGCGGGCGAGCTGATGGCCATGTTCTTCGGTGCGCGCAAGCCCGGCAAGCCCGAGCTGCAGGGCTGGCGCGACCTGGTGGCGCGGCTGCCGCAGGCGCAGCAAGATGAGGTGGTCCATGCTGCGTGATGGCCTGACCGACACGGCGCGCAGGCAGCTGCTGCGCGGCATGGCAGCGCTGCCGCTGCTGTCTGTGGTGGGCGCGGAGCGCGCAGTCGCGGCCAGCCCGGCGCGCATCGTCTCGCTGGGCGGTGCGTTGACCGAGGTGGTCTACCTGCTGGGCGCGCAAGGCCAGCTGGTGGGCACCGACACCACCAGCCTGTTCCCCGAGGCCGCGCTCAAGACCGCCAAGGTCGGCTACATGCGCCAGCTCTCGGCCGAGGGGCTGCTGTCCCTCAAGCCCGACGCCGTGGTGGGCACCACCGAGGCCGGCCCGCCCGTGGTGCTGG
This sequence comes from Acidovorax sp. GW823-FHT01C06, assembly GCF_058798375.1. Classification (NCBI taxonomy): domain Bacteria; kingdom Pseudomonadati; phylum Pseudomonadota; class Betaproteobacteria; order Burkholderiales; family Comamonadaceae; genus Acidovorax; species Acidovorax sp. GW823-FHT01C06. Next base: position 82,691 of record NZ_JBXAKN010000002.1, on the reverse strand, counting down.
ACCAGGTGCGCAGCGCCGGGGTGCGGGTGGAGCTGGTCAAGGCCGACCACACCTGGGACGAAGTGCAGCGCAAGGTGGCCACCGTGGGCCGCGTGGCCGGCCGCGAGCGCGAGGCCACGGCCCTGCAGGCGGACCTGGATGCGCAGTGGGCGGCGGTGCACAAGCTGGTGGCCGCGTCCGCGCGCCGCCCGCGCGCGATCTTCATCCTGTCGCACGGCGGCAGCCCCATGGTGGCGGGCACCGGCACGGCGGCCGATGCGCTGATCCGCTTTGCGGGCGGCACCAACGCCATCACGCAGTTCGCGGGCTACCGGCCGCTCACGGCCGAGGCCATGGCCAGCGCCGCGCCCGAGGTGCTGCTCAACAGCACGCAGGGCATCGAGGCGCTGGGCGGCGAGGCCGCGTTCTGGCAGCGGCCGGAACTGGCGCTCACGCCCGCTTTCCGCCACAAGGCCCTGGTGACGATGGAGGCCAGCCAGCTGCTGGGCTTTGGTCCGCGCCTGCCCGGGGCCGTGCGCGAGGTGCACACCCGCATGCAGGCGATCACGGCGTGAGCGGCCTGTCCGTGGCGCAGCCGGGTGCGCGCTGGACCGCGGGGCGCCTGTCGCCCCGCACCGCGCTGACCGTGGGCTCGGCACTGGTGGTGCTGGCCTTGGCCTGGGCCAGCACCCAGGGCGCGTACGCCATCGCGCCCGCCCAGCTGTGGCAGGTGCTGCTGCAGGCCGTGGGGCTGGCGCCTTCTGCCGAACAGGCACCGGAATACCTGGTGTTCATCAACATCCGGCTGCCACGCCTGTTGATGGGCGTGGCGGCCGGGGCGGGCCTGGGGCTGGCGGGTGCGCTGATGCAGGGGCTGTTTCGCAACCCGCTGGCCGACCCCGGCCTGATCGGCGTGAGCAGCGGCGCCGCGCTGGCTGCTGCGCTCACCATCGTGCTCGGCATGCACTGGCTGCCCGACATGCCGCGCACGCTCGGCAGTTGGTCGCTGGTGACCATGGCCTTTGGCGGTGGCCTGGTGGTCACGGCGCTGATCTATGGGCTGGCGCAAGCCGATGGCGCCACGCGCATGGGGCTGATGCTGCTGGCGGGCGTGGCGGTCAATGCGCTGGCGCTGGCGGGGCTGGGCTACCTCAACTTCATCTCCACCGACGAGCAACTGCGCAACATCCAGATGTGGCTGCTGGGCAGCCTGGGCGGCGCGCGCTGGAGCGCCGTGGCGCTGGTGGGATCCATCGTGGCGGTGGCCTGCGGCCTGGGCCTGGCGCTGGCGCGCCCGCTCAATGCGATTGCGCTGGGCGAGGCGCAGGCCGCGCTGCTGGGCGTGCCGGTGGAGCGCACCAAGCGCCTGGCGGTGCTGGTGACGGCGCTCGCCGTGGGGGCCGTCACGGCGGCCACCGGCATCATCGGCTTCATCGGCCTGGTGGCGCCGCACTGGGTGCGCCTGGTGGCCGGGCCGGATCACCGCGTGGTGCTGCCGGGATCGGCCCTGCTGGGCGCCGCGCTGGTGCTGGCGGCCGACGTGGTGGCGCGCACCATCGTCAAGCCGGCCGAGTTGCCGCTGGGCGTGCTCACCGCCTTCATCGGTGTGCCCTTGTTCCTGGCCATGCTGCGCCAATTCAGGAGCAAGGTATGAGAGCAGGCCCGCTCCATCCCGGCGATCCGCTGGTGTGCGATCAATTGGCGGTGGGCCTGCCCGGCCTGCCGCTGCTGGCGACCGTGCATGCGCGCCTGGCGCCTGGCCGCTTCACCGCCATCCTGGGGCCGAATGGCGCGGGCAAATCCACGCTGCTGTCCATGCTGTCGGGCCAGCGCGCGCCGCGCTCGGGCTCGGTCAGCCTGAGGGGCCGGGCGCTCACTGCGGTTGGTGCCTTGGAGCTGGCGCGCCTGCGCGCCGTGCTGCCGCAAGAGACGGCGGTGGCCTTCGACTTCACGGTGCAGGAGGTGGTGGAGATGGGCCGCTTTCCGCACCGCCAGTCGCCCAGCCGGAACGAGGCGTGCATCGCCCGCGATGCCATGGAGGCCACCGGCGTGGTCCACCTGGCGGCGCGCGGCGTGAACACCTTGTCGGGCGGCGAGCGGGCCCGCGCCCACCTGGCCCGGGCGCTGGCGCAGATCTGGGAGCCCCGGCCCGATGGCGCCACGCGCTGGCTGCTGCTCGACGAGCCCACCGCCGCGCTCGACCTGGCGCACCAGCACCAGGCCATGGCCCTGGTGCGCCGCTGGGCGGTGGAGCAGGGCATCGGCGTGGTGGCGGTGCTGCACGACCTGAACCTGGCGCTGCGCTATGCGCACGACGTGGTGCTGATGGGGGCCGGGCGCTGCGACGTGGGGTCCGTGGGGCAAACGCTGGACGCGGCGGCGATCGCGCGCGTGTGGGGTGTGGAGTGTTCCGAAGTGCGCGCCAGCGACGGCACGCCGCAGTTTCTCGTGGCGGCCGGATGAAGCCGACATGACGATTTGGTCATCTGCTCCCGTCTTCCCCTTGGTCGCATGGGGATATGCACGGTTGCGCATGCTGCACCGCGCCATCTTGTCACTAGAATGCGCGCACACCACCATGCGCCGCCTGCTCCTCGTCTTTTTGCTGCTGTTCATGCCGCTCCAGTCCATCTGGGCGGCTGCATCGCCGTATTGCGGGCACGAGGCAGCGCCGCAGGCATCGCACTTTGGCCACCATGTGCACGAGCACCGGGCCGATGTGCCGGCCGAGCCATCCCAGGCCAGCGAAACTCAGGACCACAAGGCCCTGGCCACCACCGGCACGGCCGACATGGACTGCCATGCCTGCCACGGCGTGGGCAGCGGCATGGCGCTGAGCGCGGGTGCCCAGGCCATCGTGGTCTCGGTCGCCCGCCCTGTTTCCCTGGTGGCACCTGCCTGGGTGCATCCACCCCTCTCACGCCCCGAACGTCCCAACTGGTCCGTCCTCGCCTGAGCGGCGAGGCGGGGCACCGGGTAGCCCCTTCCTGACGATTCCACGCAGCTCTCGCGAGCGGCGGCGGCGCGTGCTTGTGCGCCGGACATCGTCGTGCCTTGCCGATTTCAACCCCGTGGCCCCCGGCCATTGCAGAGGAATCGGATGCAACGAACGAGAAGAACGAACCACACACCACGGCTGTGCATGGCGGCCGTGGCCCTGGGGTGGGCGCTGGCCGGCAGTGCTGCGCTGGCCCAGACGCCGGCGCCACCGCTCACGCTCAAGGCCTTGTTCGACAGGGCCTGGGAGCGCCAGCCCGAGGCGCAGTCGGCCGCGCTGCGGCGCGAATCGGCACAGGCCGCGCGCAGCGGTGCATCGTCCTGGACGGCCGAACCCGCCGCGCTGGAGCTGCAGGCCAAGACCGACCGCCCCGGCAGCAACCAGGGCAACCGCGAAGTGGAGATGGGCGTGGCCCTGCCGCTGTGGCTGCCCGGCGAGCGCGCCCGCAAGGCCGCGCTGGGCGATGCCGAGATCAAGGCCGTGGAAAGCCGCCGCCTGGCCGCGCAGCTGCAATTGGCCGCCGCCGTGCGCGAGGCCTGGTGGACCCTGCAGCGCGCGCAGGCAGAACTGGGCCTGGCGCAGGACCGGCTGCACAACGCGCAGCGCCTGGCGGCCGACGTGGCGCGGCGCTTTCAGGCCGGAGACATGTCGCGTGCCGACCAGGCCCAGGCCGATGGTGCCGTGGCCCAGGCCGAAGCCGCGGTGGCCGAGGCCACGGGCGCACGCGATGTGGCCCAGGCAGCCCTGGTGGCATGGGGCGGCAACGGGGTGCTGGCCGACGGTGCCGAGCCCGAGGCCGAAGCGCTGCCAGCAGCCGGCCTGCCCACCGACCACCCGGCGGTGGCGGACTGGAACGACCAGGCCGCAGTGGCGCGCCGCGCCGCCGACCTGGCCGCCGTGCAGACCCGTGCCAACCCCGAGCTGACCGTGGCCGCCACGCGCGGGCGCGAGCAGGCCGGCGAGCGCTACCTCCAAAGCTTCACGGTCGGCGTGCGCGTGCCCCTGGGCGGTGGCGACCGGGCGCGCGCCAAGGAGACAGCGGCCCGTGCCGACGCGCTGGACGCCGAGGTGCGCGCCCGCGCCGAGCAGGACCGCCTGGCCGCCGACCTGGCCGCGGCCACGGCCCGCGTGAAAGCCACGCAAGCCCAGCGCGACGCCATGGCCCGCCATGCGGCACTGGCCCGCGATACGCGCGGTTTCGTCGACAAGGCCTTCCGCCTGGGCGAAGCCGACTGGCCCACGCGCCTGCGCGTGGAGCTGGAAGCCGTGCAGGCCGAGCGCCAGCTGGCGCGTGCCCGCATCGATGCGGCGGCCGCCGTCTCCACCTTGCGCCAGGCCCTGGGCCTGTTGCCGCAGTGAGCGCCCTATCCATCCCGACACCCTGTTTGTGATCACCATGCAACTCCTTTCTCTTCCTTCCGCGCTGGCCCTGGCCTTGGTGCTGGGCCTGGCGCCGTCGTGGGCACTGGCTGGCGATGGCCATGACCATGGCGAAGCCCCCGCCGCCGCAGCCGGCCCTGCGATACCGCGCTTTGCCGCCACCTCCGACCTGTTCGAGCTGGTGGGCGTGCTCGACGGGCAAAAACTGGCGCTCTACCTGGACCATGCGGGCGACAACAGCCCGGTCAAGGAGGCCCAGCTGGAGATCGACATCGCCGGCACGCGCGTGCCCGTGACCCGCGTGGCCGACGGCGAGTTCCAGGCCGCGCTGACCGCACCGCTGGCCGAGGGCGTGAGCCCCGTCACCGCCACCGTCGTCGCCGGCAACGATACCGACCTGCTGGCCGGCGAGATCGACGTGCACGCCGCGGCCCAGGCCCACGCCGAGCCCACGGGCCGGCGCAACGCGCTGGTCGCCGGTGCCGTGGCCGCCGTGCTGGCAGCCCTGGCCCTGGCGTGGGGCCTGCGGCGTGGCCGCGCCGCGCGCGCCCAGCGCCTGGGAGGTGCAGCATGAAGCGCCTGACCTCTCTCCATTCCGTCGTGGCCCTGGCGATGGCCGCTGCGCTGTGCGCCCCGCTGGTGGCGCGTGCCGGTGAAGGCCATGACCATGGCGACGCGCCCGCGGCGGCCGACGGCAACGGCCCCAAACGCCAGCCCGATGGCAGCGTCTTCCTGCCCAAGCCTGCGCAGCGCCAACTCGGCGTGCGCACCCTGGTGGCCGCCGAGGGCCGGCACCCCAAGGCCTTCGAGCTGGCCGGCACGGTGGTCATGGACCCCAACGCTGGCGGCAAGGTGCAGGCCGCGCTGGCCGGCCGGCTGGAGGCCGGGCCCAAGGGCCTGCCCGGCGTGGGCCAGGCGGTGCGCAAGGGCGAGGTGCTGGCCTACGTGGTGCCCACGGCGGGCGCCATCGAGCGCTCCAACCAACTGGCCCAGCAGGCCGAGCTGCGTGCTGCACGCGACCTGGCGGCACGCCGCGTGGCGCGTTTGAAGGACCTGTCGGACACCGTGCCGCGCAAGGACATCGAGGCGGCCGAGAGCGAGCTGCAAAGCGTCACCCAGCGCCTGGGCGCGGTGGGGGCGGGCCTTTCGACCCGCGATGCGCTGGTGGCGCCCGTCTCGGGTGTCATCGCCTCGGCCAATGCCGTGGCAGGGCAGGTGGTGGATGCGCGCGAGCTGGTGTTCGAGGTGGTGGACCCCACGCGCCTGCGCGTCGAAGCCCTGGCTTACGACACGGCGCAGGCCCACAGCGTGGCCGGCGCCGCGCTGGCCGTGGGCGGGCAGCGCGTGCCGCTGCGTTTTCTGGGCGCGGCGCGCAGCCTGCGCGACCAGGCGCTGCCGCTGCAGTTTGCCGGCGACTCGGCCGTGCTCGGTACCTTGGCCCTGGGCCAGCCCGTGCGCGTATTCGTGCAATCCACCGAGCAGGCCGTTGGCGTGCAGGTGCCCGTGGCTTCGCTGCTGCGCAATCCCGCGAACCAGACCATCGTCTGGGTCAAGGAGTCGCCCGAGCGTTTCGTGCCGCGCGTCGTCACCTACGTGCCCCTCGACGGCACCTCGGTGGCCGTGACCTCGGGCCTCAAGGCCGGTGACCGCGTGGCCACGCAGGGCGCCACGCTGATCAACCAGGTCCGTTGAAGGAAACCACGCAATGTTCAAGTGGCTACTCGAAAGCAGCCTGGCCAACCGGCTGCTGGTGCTCATCGCGGCGGGCGTGCTGATGGCCTATGGCGCCTTCACGCTGTCGCGCACGCCGGTGGACGTGTTCCCCGATCTCAACAAGCCCACCGTCACGCTGATGACCGAGGCCGGCGGCATGGCCGCCGAGGAGGTGGAGCAGCTCATCACCTTCCCGCTGGAGACGACCATGAACGGCCTGCCCGGCGTGGAGAGCGTGCGCTCCACCTCCAGCGCGGGCCTGTCCTTCATCTACGTCACCTTCGACTGGAGCACGGACATCTTCCGCGCGCGGCAGATGGTGTCCGAGCGCCTGTCGTCCATGGAGGAGGGGTTGCCCGCGGGCGTCACGCCGCGCATGGGGCCCATCAGCTCCATCATGGGCGAGATCATGCAGGTGGCGATCCCCATCGACGTGCAGCGCACCACGCCCATGGCCGTGCGCGAGTACGCCGACTGGGTGCTGCGTCCGCGCCTGCTGGCGATTGCCGGCGTGGCGCAGGTGATCCCCATCGGCGGCGAGGTGCGCCAGTTCCAGGTGCAGCCCAACACGGCGCGCATGGCGGAGCTGGGCATCACGCACGACCAGCTCACGGGGGCGCTCAAGGGCTTCTCCAGCAACACTTCGGGTGGCTTTTTGGAGCTTAACGGGCGCGAGTACCTGATCCGCCACCTGGGCCGCACCTCGCGCCTGGAGGATCTGCAGAACCTGGCGCTCACCGCAAGGAACGGCCAGCCCGTGCTGCTGCGCCAGGTGGCCGAGGTCACATTTGCTGCGGCCCTGAAGCGCGGCGATGCGGGCTTCGAGGGCAAGCCGGCCGTGATCCTCGGCATCCAGAAGCAGCCCACGGCCGACACCATCGCGCTCACGCGCAGCATCGAGTCGGCGCTGGGTGATTTGAAGAAGTCGTTGCCCGCAGGCATGGAGGCGCCGCGCGTCACCTTCCGCCAGGCGAGCTTCATCGAGGCCTCGGTCACCACCCTGCAGGGCAAGCTCATGGGCGCCTCGGTGTTCGTGGCGGTGATTTTGTTCGTGTTCCTGGGCACGCTCAGGCCCACGGTGATCGCGCTCACGGCCATCCCGGTGTCGATCTTCATCACGGCGCTGGTGTTCAAGTACTTCGGCCTGTCGATCAATACCATGACGCTGGGCGGCCTAGCCATTGCCATCGGTGGCCTGGTGGACGATGCGGTGGTGGACGTGGAGAACGTGCTGCGGCGCCTGAAGATGGACCGCTCGAAGCACCCGAACCACCGGCTGCACCCGCTGGAGGTGGTCAAGCTCGCGTCGATGGAGGTGCGCTCGGGCATCCTCTACGCCACGGCCATCATCGTGCTGGTGTTCCTGCCGCTGTTTGCGCTGCCGGGCATCGAGGGGCGTTTGTTCGTGCCGCTGGGCATCGCGTTCATCGTCTCCACCGTGGCTTCGCTGCTGGTGTCGGTCACCGTCACGCCGGTGCTGGCCTTCTACCTGCTGCCGCGCATGAAGAACCTCGACCATGGCGACACGCGCGTGGTGGCCTGGCTCAAGGCGCGCTACCGCCGTGGGCTCACCCGGGTGCTGGCACGTCCGCGCATGGCCATGGCGGTGAGCGGGGTGGCGGTGGTCCTGTCGGTGGCGGCGGTGCCGTTCTTTCCGACGACCTTCTTGCCGCCGTTCAACGAGGGCACGCTGCTCATCGGCATGCGCCTGAACCCGGGCGTGACGCTGGCCGAGTCCACCGCCCTGGCCAGCCAGGCCGAGGTGCTGGTGCGCCAGGTGCCCGAGGTCACGCACGTGGGTCGGCGCAGTGGCCGGGCCGAGCTGGACGAGCATGCCGAGGGCGTGCACGTGAGCGAGCTCGATGTGGGTCTGCTGCCAGCGTCCGAGCTCACACGCAGCATGGCCGAGGTGCAGGCCGACATCCGCAGCCGGCTGGCGCAGATGCCGGCGGCCATCGCCATCGGCCAGCCGATCTCGCACCGCATCGACCACATGCTCTCGGGCGTGCGTTCGCAGATCGCGATCAAGCTCTTCGGCGAGGACCTGGATACCCTGCGCGGCCAGGCCGATGCGCTGCGCGCGCGCCTGGCCAGCATCGACGGCCTGGCCGACCTGGAGGTGGAAAAGCAGGTGCTGGCGCCGCAGATCACCGTGCGCGTGGACCACGCCGCCGCCGCGCAGTACGGCGTGCCGGCCGCGCAGGTGCTGGCCACGCTGCAGGGCCTGGTGGAGGGCGAAAAGGTCACGCAGATCGTGGAAGGCAGCCGGCGCTTTGCGCTGGTGGTGCGCCTGCCCGAGAGTGCGCGCTCGCTCGATGGCCTGGCGCAGATCATGATCGAGACTCCGCGCGGGCGCGTGCCGCTGTCGCGCCTGGCGAGCATCGAGGACGGCGACGGCCCCAACCAGATCAGTCGCGACGATGGCAAGCGGCGCATCGTGCTCTCGGCCAATGCGCAGGGCAGGGCACTGTCCGACGTGGTGGCCGACATCCGCAAGGTGGTGGGTGATACGCGCCTGCCGGACGGCTACTTCATCACCCTGGGCGGCCAGTTCCAGGCGCAGGAAGAGGCCAGCCGCCTGGTGGGCATGCTGGCCGTGGTCTCGCTGGTGCTGATGTTCGTGGTGCTGTACACACGCTACCGCTCGGCCACGCTGTCGGCGCTGATCATGGCCAACATCCCGCTGGCGCTGGTGGGGGCCGTGCTGGGGCTGTGGATCTCGGGCCAGCCGCTGTCGGTGGCGGCGCTGATCGGCTTCATCACGCTGGCGGGCATCTCGGTGCGCAACGGCATCCTCAAGGTCAGCCACTACCTGAACCTGATGCGCGTGGAAGGCGAGAACTTCGACACCGCGATGATCGTGCGCGGCTCGCTGGAGCGACTCTCTCCCGTGCTCATGACCGCCCTGGTCACGGCCTTCGCGCTGGCGCCGCTGCTGCTGGAGGCCGAGCGCCCCGGCACCGAGATATTGCACCCGGTGGCGGTGGTGATCTTCTCGGGCCTGATCAGCTCGACCCTGCTCGACACCTTCCTCACCCCGGCCCTGTTCTGGCTGTTCGGCCGCCGCGACGCCGAGCGTCTTCTGGACGACAAGAACGCCGAGGCGTTCTGACCCTGTTCCCTGTTCCCATCCTCCCTTTGAAAGGATCACCATGACAACGAAACATCTTCTCGCCACCCTGGCCCTCGCATTCTGTGGCACTGCCTTTGCGGCAGGCGACCACGCCCACGGGCACGAACACAAGCCGCTGCATGGCGGCATCGTCGTGGAAGCCAATGACATGGACTACGAACTCGTGGCCAAGCCCGACCTCCTCACGCTGCACCTGCGCGACCACGGCAAGCCCGCCCGGACCGAAGGCGTGAACGCCAAGCTCACGCTGCTGAACGGTACGGAAAAATCCGAGGCGGTGCTGGTGCCAGCGGGAGAAGGCCGGCTGGAAGCCAAGGGCACGTTCAAGGTGGCCGCGGGCACCAAGGTGGTGGCGCTGGTGGCGCTGCCGGGCAAGAAGCCGGCGAATGTGCGGTTCGCGGTGAAGTAGGCGCGCGCTCATTCAGCGTGCTGCAGGCTGGCGGCATGACCCCGCCAGCTGCTGCGCGTGGATTCGCCCTCAGGGCCGGCCTACTTCCACTGACGTCCATCGCCGGTAGCGCACCCGTAGGGTGGCACGACCCGGGCAAAGCGTTCCTGCAGTTGCGCGCAGCCCTGGCGGTTCAGGGGCGCTGGCGCCCTGGAGTTCAGTTCGAGCCCCACTTCGTCGTAGGGCGAAGTGGCCTTGTGCACGTAGTCGTACCAACGTTTGCCGACGAACAGCACCACCATTGCGGCGGCTGCAAAAGACACCAGGGCACCAGGGCAACGTGAAGGATGCGGGTTTTTTTAACGAGGCTCCGGGGGCGCGATGCCGCACAAAGCGATCCACGCGCAGGGGAGCGGTCGAGGTTAGTGCTCCCAATCGCTCACATATTAATAGCTATCAGATATTGCTGATCAAGCGCTAGAGCCTTTTTTAATCAAGCGACGGGGTGCGACGCGTTCGGCGCAAACGCTCGGCGGTTCGCCCCTCAGTACACCAGCCGCTCCGGCCGGATCTCCTGCAGGATGGTCGTGGCGATCTCTTCGATGGACTTGGTGGTGGTGGACAACCACCGGATGCCCGCGCGGCGCATCATGGCCTCGGCTTCGGAGACTTCCATGCGGCAGTTCTCCAGGCTGGCGTAGCGGGAGTTGGGACGGCGCTCCGCGCGGATTTCGGCCAAGCGGTCGGGGCTGATGGTCAGGCCGAAGATCTTGCTGCGAAACGGCACCAGCGCGGGGGGCAGCTGGCGGCGCTCGAAGTCTTCGGGGATCAGCGGGTAGTTGGCCGCCTTGAGGCCGCACTGCATGGCCAGGTACAGGCTGGTCGGTGTCTTGCCGCTGCGGCTCACGCCCACCAGGATCACGTCGGCACCCGCCAAGTCACGGTTGCTCTGGCCGTCGTCGTGCGCCAGGCTGAAGTTGATGGCCTCGATGCGGTCGGTGTATTCCTTGCTGCGGCTCACGTCGCTGAAGCGGCCGATACGGTGGTGCGACTTGATGCCCAGTTCTTCTTCCAGCGGGTGCACGAAGGTGCCGAACATGTCCAGCAGCATGCCCTTGCAGCCTTCCTGGATGACCTTGAGCACTTCCATGTTGACAAGGGTGGTGAAGACCACAGGCTTCTTTCCCTCGACCTCGCCCGTGTGGTTGATCTGCCGCACCGCCTGGTGGGCCTTGTCCACGGTGTCGATGAAGGGCAGGCGCACATGGCGCGGCTTCATCTCGAACTGCGCCAAAATGGCATTGCCGAAGGTTTCGGCGGTGATGCCGGTGCCGTCCGAGACGAAAAAAACGGTGCGCGTGTGCATGGAGCAGGGTGCCTTTCAGTACGTCAGCCTGCCGCCAGTGCCGCAGGCCTACAATTGTGACAATTATCCAAATTCTCACCATGCACTTCGTCGGCCCACAACCACAACGACAAAGCCGCTGCCCGTGCATGGCCGCTCGCCCATCGCTCCAAGGGGGCGGGCGCGCAGACCCGGTTTCAACTTCTGGAGCTTTCCCATGTCTGCACTTTTCAGCCCGACCGCCCTGGTCGTACCGTTTGAAAACCTGAGAATGACCGATGTCGAGGCCGTAGGCGGTAAAAACGCCTCCCTCGGCGAGATGATCTCCCAGCTGCCCCAGGGCGTGCGGGTGCCCACGGGCTTTGCCACCACGGCGCACGCGTTTCGCCAGTTCCTGGCCCACGACGGCCTGGCCGACAAGATCAGCGCCAAGCTCAAGAGCCTGGACACCGAAGATGTGCGCGCCCTGGCCGCCGTCGGTGCCGAGATCCGTGCCATGGTCGAGGCCCAGCCCTTCCCGGCCGACCTGCAACAAGCCATTGCCGAAGCATTCGCCACGCTGAGCGCCGGCAACCCCGCCGCCTCGTTCGCGGTGCGCTCGTCCGCCACGGCCGAAGACCTGCCGGACGCATCGTTTGCGGGCCAGCAGGAGACCTTCCTGAACGTGGTGGGCATCGACGACGTGCTGCACAAGATGAAGGAGGTGTTCGCCTCCCTGTACAACGACCGCGCCATCTCCTACCGCGTGCACAAGGGCTTCGAGCACGACGTCGTGGCCCTGTCGGCCGGGGTGCAGCGCATGGTGCGCTCCGACCTGGGCGCGGCCGGCGTGATGTTCACCATCGACACCGAGTCCGGTTTTGAAGAGGTGGTGTTCATCACCAGCAGCTACGGCCTGGGCGAGACCGTGGTGCAAGGCGCCGTGAACCCCGACGAGTTCTACGTGCACAAGCCCATGCTTCGTGCCGGCAAGAAGGCCGTGATCCGCCGCAACCTGGGCAGCAAGCTCATCCAGATGGTGTTTTCCACGCCCCAGGAGAAGGCCGCCTCGGGCAAGCTGGTGAAGACCACCGACGTGCCCACCGAGCAGCGCAACCGCTATTCCCTGACCGATGCCGACGTGCAGCAGCTCGCCCAGTATGCGCTGGTGATCGAGCAGCACTACGGCCGCCCGATGGACATCGAATGGGGCAAGGACGGTACCGACGGCCAGCTCTACATCCTGCAGGCACGGCCCGAAACCGTGAAGAGCCAGTCCAAGGGCCAGGCCGAGATGCGCTACAAGCTCAAGGGCCAGGGCACCGTGCTGGCCGAGGGCCGCGCCATTGGCCAGAAGATCGGCACCGGCCCCGTGCGCCTGGTGCACAACATTGCCGAGATGGACAAGGTGCAGCCCGGTGACGTGCTCGTGACCGACATGACCGACCCCAACTGGGAACCCGTGATGAAGCGCGCCAGCGCCATCGTCACCAACCGGGGCGGCCGCACCTGCCACGCCGCCATCATCGCGCGCGAGCTGGGCATTCCGGCCGTGGTGGGCTGCGGTGACGCGACCGAACTGCTGAAAGACGGCACGCTGGTCACCGTGAGCTGCTCCGAGGGCGACACCGGCCGCATCTACGACGGCCTGCTGGAAACCGAGGTCACCGAGGTGCAGCGCGGCGAGATGCCCAGCATCCAAACCAAGATCATGATGAACGTGGGCAACCCCCAGCTGGCCTTCGATTTCTGCCAGCTGCCCAACGAGGGCGTGGGCCTGGCGCGCCTCGAGTTCATCATCAACAACAACATCGGTGTGCACCCCAAGGCCATCCTGGACTACCCGCAGATCGATGCCGACCTGAAGAAGGCCGTGGAGTCCGTGGCCCGGGGCCATGCCAGCCCGCGCGCCTTCTACGTGGACAAGGTGGCCGAAGGCGTGGCCACCATCGCCGCCGCCTTCTATCCCAAGCCGGTGATCGTGCGCCTGTCGGACTTCAAGTCCAACGAGTACAGGAAGCTCATCGGCGGCAGCCGCTACGAGCCCGAGGAAGAAAACCCGATGCTGGGCTTCCGCGGTGCGGCGCGCTACCTGAGCGCTGATTTCGGCGAAGCCTTCGCGATGGAGTGCGAGGCCCTGAAGCGCGTGCGCAACGACATGGGCCTGACCAACGTGCAGGTGATGGTGCCCTTCGTGCGCACGCTGGGCCAGGCCGAGCGCGTGACGCAGCTGCTGGCCCAGCACGGCCTGCAGCGCGGCAAGGACGACCTCAAGGTCATCATGATGTGCGAGGTGCCGAGCAACGCCATCCTGGCCGAGCGTTTCCTGGAGTTCTTCGACGGCTTCTCCATCGGCTCCAACGACCTGACCCAGCTCACCCTGGGCCTGGACCGCGACTCGGGGCTGGAACTGCTGGCGCACGACTTCGACGAGCGCGACCCCGCTGTGCAGCAGCTGATCCACCAGGCCATCAAGGCCTGCCTGGCACAGGGCAAGTACATCGGCATCTGCGGCCAGGGCCCCAGCGACCACCCGGACTTCGCCCAGTGGCTGGCCGCCGAGGGCATCTCGTCGATCTCGCTCAATCCCGACAGCGTGATCGCCACCTGGCAGCAACTGGCCGGCTGACGTGACGCGGCAACCCCCCGGGCGGCCGTGCCGCTTTCCCCTTCTCGCGCGCCACGCGCAGAAGGGGGGGCGCGCCCGGCGCGGCGGGGCGGCACTTGTGCGGGGGGGCCTGTTGTTCGACCTGCCCTCATTGCACGGGCCACGCGTGGCCCGCAGGGCCGTGGATCGCTGAGAGCCTGCGTGAACGACTCCGCCATGCCCCGTCGATCACCATCCGAGGCGGAAATGGCGGGCCCGTTCCCGCCCGATCTGCACGATGTGCGGCACCTGAAACTCAAGGCGGGCCTGCTGCTGCTGTGGGCGCTGGTGTCGTTTGGCGCCACCTATTTCGCCAGGGACCTGCAGGTGCTGGTGTTCGGCGCCTGGCCCCTGGGCTACTGGATCGCGGCACAGGGTGCGGTGCTGGTGTTCATCGGCATCGTGGTGGCCTATGGGTGGGCCATGAACCGGTTCGAGCGCCAGGACGCTGAGCGCATTGCGGCCGCTGCGGCCGCATCCCTGGAAGACGCTGCCCGTCCTCCTGGCTGACCATGGCTGAGAACAATTCCTCCGGCGCAGACCGGGCTTACCTGTGGCGGCTGCACCGCATCCTGGCGCTGTATGTGGCGGGCGTGCTGGCCTTCCTGGCGCTGATGACCTGGGCGGAGCACCAGGGGCTCTCGCGCCACTGGATCGGCCCCATCTTCCTGTTCCTCACGGTGATGGTGTACGCGGGCATCGGCGTCTACGGCCGCACCACCGACCCGGAGGAATACTACGTGGCCGGCCGGCGCATTCCGCCCATGTACAACGGCATGGCGGCGGCGGCCGACTGGATGAGCGCCGCGTCGTTCATCAGCCTGTCGGGGGCGCTCTACCTGCAGGGCTTTTCCGGCACGCCGGGGCAGGCGGGGGGCCTCGCCTACCTGCTGGGCTGGACGGGTGGCTTCTGCCTCGTGGCGATGCTGATCGCGCCGCACCTGCGCGCCATGGGCCTGTACACCGTGCCCGATTTTTTCCACGTGCGTTTTGGCGGCCGGTGGCCGCGCGTGATCGCCGCGCTGGCCGCCGTGCTGTGCTCGTTCACCTACGTGGTGGCGCAGATCTACGGCGTGGGGCTGATCGCCTCGCGCCTGACCGGCGTGCAGTTCGAGATCGGCATCATGCTGGGACTGGGCGGCGTGCTGCTGTGCTCGTTCCTGGGCGGCATGCGCGCCATCACCTGGACGCAGGTGGCGCAGTACGTGGTGCTGCTGCTGGCCTTCCTGATCCCGGTGTCCTGGCTGGCCTACAAGCAGCTTGGCAACCCGCTGGCGCCGCTGGTCTATGGCGAGCAGATCAGCAAGATCGCCGATCTGGAGGCGCAACTGCTCGATTCGCCGGCGGAACACCAGGTGGTGCAGACCTACCTGCGGCGCGCCCAGGATTTCGAGGCCCGCCTGAGCGACGTGGAGGGTGCCCTGGAGCGCGAACGCGAGAAGGGGCGCGAGCGCATCCGCGCGCTGCGCACCCAGAACGCCGATGTGGGCCTGATCGTCACGGCCAGCCGCGAGCTGGCGGCCCTGCCGCGCGATGCCGCCGCGGCCCGCGAGCGCTGGACCCGCGAGATGCGCGAGAACTATGAGCGTGCCCGCCCCCTCGGTGGCCTGCCCCTGCACAGCCAGGCCTATGTGGGCGACCCGAAGGGCACCCCCGAGGAGCAGCGCGACTACGAGCTGACGCGCCGCAATTTCCTGGCGCTCATGTTCTGCCTGATGGTGGGCACGGCGGGCCTGCCGCACCTGCTCACGCGCTACTACACCTCGCCCACGGTGTCGGCGGCGCGCGCCTCGGTGGCGTGGTCGCTGTTCTTCATCGCCTTGCTGTACCTGAGCGCCCCGGCGCTGGCGGTGCTGGTGAAGTTCGAGGTCATGCAGAACCTGGTGGGCAGCAGCTTCGAGGCCCTTCCCAACTGGATGGCCCAGTGGGCACGCGTGGACAGCTCGCTGCTGTCGGTGGAGGACGTGAACAGCGACGGCATCGTGCAGTTTGGCGAGATCCGGCTCGGGGCCGACCTCATCATGCTGGCCACGCCGGAGCTGGGGGGCCTGCCGTATGTGGTCTCCGGCCTGGTGGCGGCGGGTGGGCTGGCCGCGGCGCTGTCCACCGCCGACGGCCTGCTGCTCACCATCAGCAATGCGCTGGTGCGCGACCTGTATTTCCAGGACACCCAGCGCGAGGCGTCGCCCGAGCAGCGTGTGATCCTGAGCAAGTTCGCGCTGCTGGCGGTGGCCTTGTCGGCGGCCTTTGTCGCGGCGCTCAAGCCGTCAGAGATCCTGCCCATGGTGTCGGCGTCGTTCTCCCTGGCCGCATCGGCTTTCGTGCCGGTGATGGTGCTGGGCATCTTCTGGCGCGGCACCACGCGGCAGGGCGCGGTGGCCGGCATGGTGGCGGGGCTGGGCGTGGCGGTGTACTACATGCTTTCGCATGTGTCGGCCATGCGCGCGCTGCCCAGCTGGATGCTGGCGGACGGGCTCTGGTTTGGCATCCAGCCCATCTCGGCCGGCGTGTTCGGCGTGCCGACGGGACTGGTGGTCGCCGTGGTGGTGAGCTGGGTGACGCGGCCCGCGCCCGCCTTGCCGCGCATCCGCTCCGAGATGTAGCGGCGCGGCGGGATTGCGGGTTGCGGCACGGGGCCAGGAGGGGCGCGCCCGCGTTCCGGCCAGCGCTGCCATGGTTATGCGTAAACCCCGATTTTCAATGGTGCGCAAACGTGAGAATCTGGCCTGCAGGGGCTCGTGGGGTGGTGGGTGCCCCGCGTCAACCCGCCACCGTTCAGCTCAAGGAGGCTCATGGTTCTCGTCAAAACGCCGGCAGGGCAAGAAGCGCTCAAGGACCGGCACGGCAGTCTCAGTTCGCGCCAGCGTTCGGCCTTCATCCTGTTTGATGGCAAGCGCTCCACGGGCGAGATTCTGGCGGCCACCGCCGCCATGGGAATCACGCAGGACGACGTGCAGGCCATGATCGCCCAGGGGCTGCTGGCGCCGCTGGCGGGGCAGTCCCTGCCTGCCGCAATGGCCGCCAGCCAGCCAGCCCCCGTGGCCGAACCCGCGCCAGCGACGGACCTGGGCACGGTGGCATCGCCGCTGGAGGGCTCGGGGCGCACGCCGAAAGAGCGCTACCAGGCGGCCTACCCGATTGCCACCGAGCTGACCGCCGCCATGGGGCTGCGCGGGTTCCGGCTGAACCTGGCCGTGGAGGGAGCGGGCAGTTTCGAGGACCTGGCGGCGCTGGCACCGAAGATCCGCGAGGCCGTGGGCGACGCGAAGTTCGAGCGGCTGGACAAGGCGCTTTTTGATTGATGGGACACCCCGAGCCGCTCTGTGCCTTTCCTTTCTACGGCACGGCATCCTTGCGCGCGGGCCTGGCCTGGGCTGCGCCCGTGCCAGAGGTGGCGGGCCAGGCGTAAAAAAAGCGGCCCGAAGGCCGCTTTGGTGTCGTGTCGGATGCTGCCGCGCAGGCTGCGCGATCAGCGGCCGACCTTGAGCAGTTCCACATCGAACTTGAGCGTGGCGTTCGGAGGGATCACACCGCCCGCGCCGCGCGCGCCGTAGCCCAGGGCCGCGGGGATGATCAACGTGCGCTTGCCGCCGATCTTCATGCCCTGCACGCCTTCATCCCAGCCCTTGATGACCATGCCGCCGCCCAGCGAGAACTCGAAGGGGTCGTTGCGGTCGTGGCTGGAGTCGAACTTGGCGCCTTGCTCGCCGTTGTTGTAGAGCCAGCCGGTGTAGTGCACCGAAACGTTCTGGCCCTTGGTGGCTTCGGCGCCGTCGCCCACGGTGGTGTCTTCGTATTGCAGTCCGGATGCGGTGGTGGTCAGTGCCATGGATGAAATTCCTTGCTTGCTATTAAAAATATAGCTTCTAGCGCTTGTATGTCATGCGCTAGAAGCTAATTTGGCCCTGTATTTTAACGAGAAGCCCCTTGGCGGGGAACAGACGGGACCGCTGGCCTGTGGTCAGACCTTCTTGGCGCGGCCGGCCACCCAGCGGGTGGCGAAGGCCTGCACGTCCGACAGGCGCTTGAGCAGGTCGGCGCCGGAAGGAGTGACGGTGTAGCCGTCGCTGCCATGGTCCACGAAGCCGGCTTCGCGCAGTTCCTTGATGCGGGTGTTGAGCGTGTTGGGGGTGATGCCCCCCACGCTGTCCTGCAGCAGGCGGAAGGTCTGGGGGTGGCCGTCCTTCAGGGCCCAGAGCACGCGCAGTGCGTAACGGCATTCGAGCCGCTCGAACAACTGGTTGATGGCGGCATTTTCTTTGGAGCTCATGGACGCTTCTCCTCGCGCAAGTGTTGGATCAAGTTTTCATTCGGGTGGGCGAATGCCGGGCCCGCTGATGCGCTGAGACTATAGCGCGGAACCCATTTTGCTACAAGTTTAGTAGCTCAGAACGCACACCACGCATGCGCTACGCCCCAAAAATGACGTGTTACAACTCAAACTGTTGCGATGGGGCCACGGTTGGAGGCGGTCATTCCTGGCGGCCCAGCCCCGCCAGGTGGTGGACCAGCAACTGTGCGGCCGGGGTCAGCATCTGGGCGCTGCGGTAGCAGATGGCGAAGCGCCGCCGGGCCCAGGGATCGCTCAGCGGAATCACGCGCACCGGGGCGGTCTGGGCAAAGGGCAGGGCGACCTCGCGCGGCACGACGCTGATGGCCAGGTTGGCGCGCACCACCCGCAGGGCCGCGTCGAAGTTGGACACCAGCACCCGGTGCGCGAGCATTTTTCCCTCCACGGCCGCGGCGCGCGCCAGCAGCACCTGCACGGCGCTCAGCGCGGGCATGCTCACGAATTCATGGTCCAGCACGTCGGCGAACCGCACGCTGGCGTGCCGGGCCACGGGGTGCGAGGCATGTGCCACCACGGCGAGGTGGTCGTTGCGGTAGCCGCGCGTTTCCAGTCCGGAGAGGTCCGCCGCGTCCCAGCAGATGCCAATGGACGCGCTGCCGTCGCGGATGCCCTGCACCACGTCCGGGCTCACGCGTTCCTCCAGGCTCACCTGGATGTCGCGGTGCGCCGGGTCCTGCAGGAAGGCGGCCACATCGTCGGCCAGCGATTCGGCCATGACCGAGGCCGTGACCAGCATGCGCACGTGGCCCCGGATGCCGGTGGCATAGGCGGCCATGTCACGCTCGATCTGGCCCACGCTGGCGAGCATGGTGCGCGCGTGTTCCAGCAGCGTTTCCCCCGCCGGGGTAGGAATGACGCCGCGCCGCTTGCGCACCAGCAGGGCGGTGCCCACCGTGTCCTCCAGCTGGGCCAGCCGCTTGCTGATGGCCGAACCCACGATGGACTCCTGCTCGGCCACGCGCGCGATGCTGCGCTGCTCGCACACGGCGGCAAACAGGCGCAGGGTCTGCAGGTCGAGATCGCGCATGCAATTGCCTCCGCTTGAAAGACTGTGATGTTCCTTTTGTGAATCATATGGCTTCCGAGATGTATTTTCTGATTCTGTTGGGAATTTCTAGAATCTCCCACGGAACACCAACGAGCTGGAGACAACGCCGTGAACACCCCTTCTTTTTTCCCCGCGACCCGTCCCGCGCCCGGCATGGCGCCCGCGCGGGCCGTGGTGCGCGAAGTGGGCCTGCGCGACGGCCTGCAGAGCATCGCCACCGTGGTGTCCACCGCGCACAAGATCGACTGGCTCGACGCGGCCTATGCCGCGGGCCAGCGTGAGATCGAGGTCGGCTCCTTCGTGCCCGCCCGCCTGCTGCCCCAGCTGGCCGACACCGCCGAGGTGCTGGCCCATGCCAAGACCCTGCCGGGCCTGGTCGCCTCGGTGCTGGTGCCCAACTACAAAGGCGCCGAACGTGCGCTTGAATGCGGCGCCGACCTGATGGTGGTGCCCCTGTCCGCCAGCCATGCCCACAGCCTGGCCAACCTGCGCAAGACACCCGACGACGTGGTGGCCGAGGTGGCGCGCATCCGCGCGCTGCGCGACGCCAGCGGCAGCCGCTGCCTGATCGAAGGCGGCGTGGGTACGGCGTTTGGCTGCACCCTGCAGGGCGAGGTGGCCGAGAGCGAGGTGCTGCGCCTGATGCAGGCCCTGCTGGATGCCGGGGCCGACCATGTGAGCCTGGCCGACACCGTGGGCTATGCCGACCCGGCCTCGGTGGCCCGCCTGTTCGAGAAGGCCCGCGCGCTGGTGGGAGACCGGCTGGCCTGCGCGCACTTTCACGACACGCGCGGCATGGGCCTGGCCAACGTCTACGCGGCCTGGCAGACCGGCATCACCCGCTTTGATGCCTGCCTGGCCGGCATCGGCGGCTGCCCGCACGCGCCGGGCGCCAGCGGCAATGTCACCACCGAAGACCTTGTGTTCATGCTGGAACGCATGGGCGTCGCAACCGGCATCGACGTGGACGCGCTGCTGGCGCTGCGCGAGCGTGTGGCGGGCTGGCTGGCCGGGGAGACCCTGCACGGCACGCTGTGGCAGGCCGGGGTACCGCGCACCGGCGCAGGGACCGTCTCCCTCGCCGCCATCCACTGAGCTCGCCACGAGCTCAACATTGAGCCACCGCCGCGCGCCCTTCCATCCCGTATCGTCGCCCCATGACATCCCACACCGATTCTTCTTCCTCCCCGCTCGCGCCACCCGGCACCTCTGCCCCCCGTGCACTGCCCCTGCAGGGCCTGCGCGTGGTGGAGTTCACCCACATGGTCATGGGCCCCACCTGCGGCATGGTGCTGGCGGACCTCGGGGCCGAGGTCATCAAGGTCGAGCCCGTGGACGGCGACCGCACGCGCCACCTGCTGGGCGCCGGCGCGGGCTTCTTCCCCATGTTCAACCGCAACAAGAAGAGCATCGCGCTGGACCTGCGCAGCCCCGAGGGCCTGGAGGTCGCGCGCAAGCTGGCCGCCTCGGCCGACGTGGTGGCGCAGAACTTCAAGCCGGGCGTGATGGCGAAATACGGGCTGGACCACGCGGCCCTGAGCCAGCTCAACCCGCGCCTGATCTACGTGAACCACACCGGTTTCTTGCCGGGCCCGTATGAGCACCGCACGGCGCTCGACGAGGTGGTGCAGATGATGGGCGGCCTGGCCTACATGACCGGCCGGCCCGGCGACCCGCTGCGCGCGGGCACCAGCGTGAACGACATCATGGGCGGCATGTTCGGCGCCATCGGTGCGATGGCGGCGCTGATGCAGCGCGGCATCACCGGGCGGGGGCAGGAGGTGGATTCGGCGCTGTTCGAGAACAACGTCTTCCTGGTCGGCCAGCACATGATGCAGTACGCCGTCACCGGCCAGCCGGCCGCGCCCATGCCGGACCGCATCTCGTCCTGGGCGCTGTACGACGTGTTCAGCGTGAAGGATGGCGAGCAGATTTTCCTGGCCGCCGTCAGCGATGCGCAATGGATCACCTTTTGCGACGCCATGGGGTTCGCCGACCTCAAGGCCCACCCGCAACTGGCCACGAACAACGACCGGGTGCGCGCCCGTGCCACGCTGATGCCCGACCTGCGCCAGCGCCTGGCCACTTACAGCGCCGCCGAGCTGGCGGCCATCTTTGAAAAGCACGGCCTGCCGTTCGCACCCATTTCGCGGCCCGAGCAGCTCTTTGACGACCCGCACCTCAACGCCACGGGCGGCCTGGCCGACATCACCCTGCCCGATGGCGAGCGGGCGGGGCAGACCGCCCGCACCACGCTGTGCCCGCTGCGCATGGACGGCCAGCGCCTGGGCGTGCGGCTGCAGCCGCCCGTGCTGGGCCAGCACACCGGCGCGCTCATGCAGGAACTGGGCTACACCCCCGCGCAGATCCAGGCGCTGCAGGACAGGCACGCCGTGGCTTGAGCAATGCGCCCGCTGGGGCGCGTGCACCCGCCGGGCGATGGATGAGATCACAACACGGAGACAACCGCCATGCACCACCATCCTTTCATCCACCACCACCCCGCCTGCCCGCCACCGGCGCTGCGCCGGCGCACGGCGCTGGCCGCGTTGGCCGCCGGCCTGGCAGCGCCTTTGCACGCGTGGGCCCAGGCGGCGTCGGAGCGCCCGCTGCGCCTGATCCTGCCCGTGAGCGCCGGTTCGGGCGTGGACGGCCTGGCGCGCGCCTTCGGGCCCGGCCTGGGCAAGTCGCTCGGGCGCGCCGTGGTGATCGAGAACTTCCCCGGAGCGGGGGGCATCACCGGCACCTCGATGATCGTCAAGGCGCCCAGGGACGGCTCGGCACTGGGCATGGTGTCCAACAATCACGTGGTGAACCCCAGCGTCTTCAAGAGCATTCCGTACGATGCCGTCGACGACGTGACGCCCATCACCGTGATCGGTGCGACGCCGTTCGTGCTGGTGGCGCACCCCTCGGTGGCCGCCCGGAACGTGCGCGAACTCATCGCCCTGGCCAAGGCCCAGCCCGGGACCCTGAACTACGGTTCATCGGGCAACGGGACCATCCTGCACCTCGCGGCCGAGATGTTCGTGCACGAAGCGCAGGTCGACATCAAGCACATCCCCTACCGTGGCATGGGGCCGCTCACGGCCGACGTGCTGGGCGGGCAGATCCAGCTGGCGTTCATCGCGGTGGCCGTGGCGGCGCCGCATGTGAAGGCGGGCACGCTCAAGGCCATCGGCCTGTCGTCCACCACCCGCTCGCCGCTGTTGCCGGATCTGCCCACTATCGCGGAACAGGGCCTGCCGCAGTACGCGCTGGATGGATGGGTCGGCATGGTGGGGCCCGCGGGCCTGCCCAAGGCGGAGGCCGAACGGGTCTACCAGGCCGTGCGCGCCACCCTGGGGATGCCCGAGGTGCGCGACGCGCTGCTCGGCCAGGGCTACCTGCTGCAGGCCACAACGCCGGATGCCACGGCTGCGTTCTTCCGCACCGAGGTGGCGCGCATGGCGAGGCTGGTGAAGCAGTCCGGGCTCAAGATAGATTAGTTGAGGAGCCCTCCCTCCGAGGCGCTGCGCGCCTGCGCGGCCCCGGTTGCAGGGGCAATGCGCAGGCCGCTGGACAACGGAGATCCTCCGCCGTGGTCCAGGAAATCCATGGAAACGGGTGTCCGGCGCTTATTGGAAAAGGGCCTATTGCTATACAAAATATAGCAATAGGCGCTTGTTCGACGCCAGTACGTCCCTGTGCGGCATTCAATGCGCCGCAGGTGGCAATGCCAAGGCACGGTGGCTGCCGCGCAGGCGGAACACCTCCACGGCCTCCACCAGCTGGCGCGCCTGGCCGCTCAGGCTGCCGGCCGCCGCCGCGCTTTCTTCCACCAGGGCCGCGTTCTGCTGCGTGGTTTCGTCCATGCGCACGATGGCTTGCGTGACGCGCAGCATGTCGCTGGTCTGCGCGGTGCTGGCCTGGCTGATTTCGTTCATCAGCGCGCTCACGCCCTGGATGGAGGAGACCACCTCCGTCATGGTGCTGCCCGCGTTGCGGGCCAGGTCGGAGCCGGCCTGCACGCGCTCCACGCTGGTCTGGATCAGCTCCTTGATCTCGCGCGCGGCGCTCGCACTGCGGGTGGCCAGGTTGCGCACCTCGCTGGCCACCACGGCAAAGCCGCGCCCCTGCTCGCCGGCGCGTGCGGCTTCCACGGCGGCGTTGAGCGCCAGGATGTTGGTCTGAAACGCGATGCTGTCGATGACGCCGATGATGTCGGCAATGCGGCGCGAGCTGTCCTGGATGCCCTGGACCACCGTCACCATCTGTGTCACCACGTCGCCTCCGCGCTGGGCCACCGATGCGCCATTGCGGGCCAGCTCGCTCGCGCGCTGTGCGTTGGAGGCGTTCTGCTGCACGGTCGCCTGCAGCTGCTGCATGGACGAGGTGGTTTCGTCCAGCGACGACGCCTGCTCCTCGGTGCGCATGCTCAGGTCCACGTTCCCCTGGGCGATCTCTGCGCTGGCGCTCGCCACGCCCTCGGCGTTGCTGCGCACGCCCGACACCACGTTTTCCAGGTTCTCCTGCATGGTGCGCAGGGCCTCGAGCAACCGCGCGGGTTCGTCCTTGCCATCGACCCGGATGGTCGTGGTCAGGTCGCCCGCAGCCACCTTGTTGGCGACGGAGACGGCCACCCGCAGCGGGCGCACCACCGAGCGCGTGAGCAGCCAGCCCGCGCAGCCGCCCAGGGCCGTGACCAGCGCCAGCGCCACCAGGCTGCTGGCGAGCGCCCGCCGCGCGTTCAGCGCCGCCTGTTCGGCAATGGCCGCGCTGCTGGCGGCCACCTGCTCGCTCAGTGCGGTGAGCAGCCTGGCGGGGCCCTGGTCGATGTCGGCCACGTCGGCATCGCCCGCGGAGGGCACAAAACCGAGCGACTGGAACACTTCAAAGCCCTTGCGGTAGCCCTGCGCCATCTGCGCGTGGGCCTGTGTGAACTTCTGCAGCGCCGCCTTTTCCTGCGCATCGGTCAGCTGGGGCTCCAGCGCCTTCACCGCATCGGCCACGCGCTTTTCGCTGGCCTGGAACGCCGCCCAGTGCAGCTCGCGCTTGCGCGAGTCCTCGCCCCGCAGCAGGGTGTTCTTCCACTCCTGCACCTGGGTCTTGAACTCGTTTTCCATGCGGCTTACCGCGCGTTCCTGGGCCACGCGCTCCTGCACCGTGGTCTCGTAGGTGCCCAGGCTGCGGTACAGGGCCGCGATTCCGAACAGCGCGGCCCCCAGCAGAAGGGCGAGCACCAGGCCCAGCGCGGTGGCCATGCGTGCGCCGATGGAGTGGTTGGACATTTTCATCAGCGGCTCCTGGCAATGCTTTTCAGATGAACTGGCTGCGGTGGCAACTGGCATGGCCATGGCCCGAGGCCGCCATGCAAGGGCCGCCCCCGCCGCGCGGGCGGCGCACCCGCTTGCGGGGCCGGGCGTCGCCACTCCAAGCGGTTTGCCGGCGCCGGCCCGCACGGCCCCGAAGGGCGGCCGCTCCTGGCCGCTGCGCCGGGGCGCGAAGCGACCCGGGGGTGTCTCTAGGCTTTCAGCTTGAGCAGGTACACCATGACCCGCGCCGTGGTGAGGTCCAGCTCCATGAACTCTGCCAAATCCTTGCCCGTCAGCCAAGAGGGTTCCCAGCGATTGTTCTTGAGCGTGCGCAGCCAGGACTCGTGGGCGGTGGCCGCCTCGACCGCGGCCAGCATCTCGGCCACGCGTGCGGGCGGCACGCCTTTGCCGGTGAACACGCCCCGCCAATTGGCCATGGTCGCGTCCAGTCCCTGCTCACGGAAGGCCGGCAGGCCAAAGGCGCTGCGGCGGGACGATACCCCGATGGCGCGCAGCTTGCCCGCCGCGATGGCGTCGCTGAATTCGCTGTAGCCGGAAAGGCCCATCGCCGCACCGCCGGACACGACGGCGTCCACCACTTCGGAGCCGCCAGCGAAGGGTTTGTAGACCAGGCCTTCCGGGCTGGCTTTGGACGCGCGGGCCAGCACCCCGGCAAAGATGTGGTCCACGCCCCCCGCGGAGCCTCCGGCCACCGGCACGGCGCGCAGGTCCGCGCGCATGGCTTCGGCCAGGTCCTTGGCGTTCTTGATGGGGGATTTGGCCGCCACCGCCGCCACCAGGTAGTCGCTGGTGAGCCGTGCGAGCGGCTGGATGTGGGTCAGGTCCACGGCGGGTTTCTGCAGGGCCACGGCGCCCACCATCACCATGCCGCCCATCAGCAGGGTGTTGGCGTCGTTGCCGTACTTCTCCGCGTACTTGGCCAGGCCGATGGTCCCGCCCTTGCCGCCGACGTTTTCGTATTCGATCTGGTCTGCCGCACCGACGGCGGCAAGGGCCGCACCCAGCGCCCGGCCCGTCTGGTCCCAGCCACCGCCGGGGTTGGCTGGGATCACGATGCGCAGCGTGGGCGCCAGCCTGGAGGCCTTGGCGGGCGCGCCGCGCGCGCCGGCGGCAGTTGCACCGGCGGCCTGCGCCCAGGCAGGCGCTGCAAGCGATGCGCCGAGCGCGCCCACGGCGCTGGCTGCGGCAGCCTGGGTGAGGATCTGGCGGCGGTTGAAGGATGTCATGCGGTGTCTCGCAAAAAGGTGGCAGGTCGTTGAACGGGCACGTGCAGCGTGCACTGGGATGCCAGGCCCTGCAGCCGGAGAGTGCCGAACTGCATGACAGTCTCCATCAGCAGTATGTAATAGTCGCGTTACAAGCTGTCATTTTGCTGTCGGGAGCATCGGGGTAAACGCGGGGCCGCCCCGCAGAAACGAAAAAGCCCCGCACCGCGATGCGGGGCAGGGCCTTGGGGTGCAGCCAGGGCAGCCGGCTGCCGGGGTGGTTACAGCGAATCGATGAAGCTGCGCAGCTTGTCCGAGCGGCTGGGGTGCTTGAGCTTGCGCAGTGCCTTGGCCTCGATCTGGCGGATGCGTTCGCGGGTCACGTCGAACTGCTTGCCCACTTCTTCCAGCGTGTGGTCGCTGGTCATCTCGATGCCGAAGCGCATGCGCAGCACCTTGGCTTCGCGGGGGGTGAGGCCATCGAGGATGTCCTTGACCACGTCGCGCAGGCCGGCCTGCATGGCGGCTTCGATGGGGGCGGTGTTGGCACCGTCCTCGATGAAGTCGCCCAGGTGGCTGTCGTCGTCGTCGCCGATCGGCGTTTCCATGGAGATCGGCTCCTTGGCGATCTTCATGATCTTGCGGATCTTGTCTTCCGGGATCTCCATCTTCGCGGCCAGGATGGATGCATCGGGCTCGAAGCCGAACTCCTGCAGATGCTGGCGCGAGATTCGGTTCATCTTGTTGATGGTCTCGATCATGTGCACCGGGATGCGGATGGTGCGCGCCTGGTCGGCGATCGAGCGCGTGATGGCCTGGCGGATCCACCACGTGGCGTAGGTCGAGAACTTGTAGCCGCGGCGGTATTCGAACTTGTCCACGGCCTTCATCAGGCCGATGTTGCCTTCCTGGATCAGGTCCAGGAACTGCAGGCCGCGGTTCGTGTACTTCTTTGCGATGGAGATCACAAGGCGCAGGTTGGCCTCGATCATTTCCTTCTTGGCATCACGCGAGGTGGCTTCGCCCTCGTTCATGCGTTTGTTGATGTCCTTGAGTTCCGTCAGCGGCACCACCACGCGCGATTGCAGGTCCATCAGCTTTTGCTGCAGTTCCTGCACGGGCGGAATGTTGCGCGCCATCACCGTGCTCCAGGGCTTGCCGGCGGCGGCCTGCTTTTCCACCCACTTCAGGTTCAGCAGGTTGGGCGGGAAGTCCTTGATGAAGGTTTCCTGCGGCATGCCGCACTTGTCCACGATGATGCGGCGCAGCTCGCGCTCCTTCTTGCGCACGTCGTCCACCTGGCCGCGCACCATGTCGCACAGCTTCTCGATGGTCTTGGCGGTGAAGCGGATGGTCATCAGCTCGGCCGACAGGGCCTGCTGGGCCTTCACGTACGCAGGAGTGCCGTAGCCTTCCTTGTCGTACACCTTGTGCACTTTTTCAAACAGCTCGCGCAGCTTGTCAAAGCGCTCCAGTGCCTGCTTCTTGAGCTCTTCGAGCTTCTTGGTCAGCGCCTTGGAGCCGCCCTTGCCGTCGTCGTCGTCGGCTTCGTCGAATTCGTCGAAGTCTTCCTCGGCCACATAGTCGTCGGCCTCGTTGGGGTTGGAGAAGCCGTCCACGATGGTGGAGATGACGACCTTGCCTTCGCGGATTTCCTCACCCATGTTGAGGATCTCGGCGATGGTGGCGGGCGATGCGCTGATCGCCTCCATCATGGCCATCAGGCCGCCTTCGATGCGCTTGGCGATCTCGATTTCGCCTTCGCGCGTGAGCAACTCCACCGTGCCCATTTCGCGCATGTACATGCGCACGGGGTCGGTGGTGCGGCCGAATTCCGAGTCCACGGTGGACAGGGCGGCTTCGGCGGCTTCCTCGGCTTCTTCTTCGCTGGCGCCCGTGGGAGCGTTGTCGGTGATGATCAGCGCCTCGGCATCGGGCGTCTGCTCGTATACGGCCACGCCCAGGTCGTTCAGCGTGGTGATGACGGCTTCGAGGGTTTCGGCATCCACCAGCTTGTCGGGCAAGTGGTCGGAGATTTCGACGTGCGTGAGGTAGCCGCGCGTCTTGCCCAGCTTGATCAGGGTTTTCAGGCGCGAGCGGCGCTTGGCCAGGTCTTCCTCGGATAGAACGGTCTCGTCCAGGCCGAATTCCTTCATCAAGGCGCGTTCCTTCGCCTTGCTGATCTTCATGCGCAGCGGCTTGACCTTCTCGACCGTGGCCGCGGCTTCGGTGGTTTCCTCGACTTCACCTTCCAGGTCCGCTTCGATGTCGGACAGGTCGGTATCGTCGCCGCTCTCATCGCCACCGGCCGCAGCCTTGGGCTTGCGGCCCCGCTTGGCGGGCGCCTTGGATTCGGCGGCACCCGCGGCCTTGGCGGGGCGTCCCGGGCGCTTCTTCGGGGTGTCTTCCTCGTCGGATGCGGCAGCCTTGGCGCGGACAGGCTTTTTCTTCAGCAATTCATCGGCGGCTTTTGTCAGCTCGGCAGAACTTTTCACGGGCACGGTTTTAACTTTCTTGGCTGCTGGGGCGGGTGCGGGTGCAGCTTTTTTGGCCGCGGCCTTCGCGGGAGCCTTGGCAGCAGGGGTGGAAACGGCCTTCGCGGCGGTGCCTGGAGCAGACTTGGGCGGCTTCGCGGACTTTTGAGCGGGCATGGGAGAACCTCAGAATCAAAAACGGACACAAAGAAAACGCAAGCGCCACAGATCCCGGCGCGGGTGGCAACGCGAAGCTGAAAATGTCTTCGCGCTTTGAGGGGAGGCCCTCAGGGGCAAGATGTCTGGGCGATCATTTGGTGTGCAGTCCTTGCGATGGTTGGGCTGGTTGTGCGCGTTTGTCACGGTGGCCCGGTTCGGAGGTGCTGCTGTCGCTCTTGCCGCTAACTAACCCTACATTATACCGCTTGGTGGGATTTCAAGCGGCTTTGACAGCCACTCCCAGCAAAACCCTGCGTTTTTGTTCCAGTGCACGGTAGCGCTCCAGGGCGGTCGGGTCCGTGGCGGCTTGCAGCATCAGCAGTTTTTGCTGCTCCTCGATGTCTTCGATCTGCATGCGGCTGAGCAGGTCCCGCAGTTCCGTGCGCAGCTCCTGCAGGTCGCCTTCGGTCTGGGCGTGCGAGCCCGTCATCACCTTCACGGCCAGAGCTTCGCACTCGTGATCGCGCAGGCTCTCGCGCAGCACGGCCCAGGCCAGGGGGCCGTGTTCGTGAAACTGCGCCTCCAGCCAGCCAAAAAGCGGGCCGTGGGGAGGCTGCAGCGCACACAGGGTGGCGTGGTCGTCGTGGGTCAGCTCTTCCAGGAAGGCCATGTGCGACAGCAGCAGGCGCGCGGCATGGTCCGTGCGGCTGGCGGTGGGTGTGCGCGGCAGGCGGGGCTGGGGCGGCCAGGGAGAGTCCTTGTCCTTTTTCTTCCAGTTGCCCTTCCAGTCGCCGCCCTTGCGGAACGGGGGCTTGTTGCCATAGCTGCTGCCCTGGCCAGCACTTCCGCCGCTGCCGCCGCCGTAGCCGCCTTGGTATCCGCCGTCGTATCCACTGCCCGGCTCGCCTTGGGGCGGCCACGACCCCCCGTCGGGCGGGGCGTCCCAGGAGGGTGGTTCGTGGTCGTAGGCCGCAGGCGCCTGTCGGGCCGGTGCACTACCTGCCCCGGTATGGCCGCCGTGACCGGAGTGGGAGGACCGCGGTGCCTCGCGCGCCGTGGCCTGGCCCCACAGGTCCGCCAGGTCCTGTGCCTTGAGCTGGGTGAGGTCCGCCAGCTCGCCCAGCACCTGGCGCTTGAGCACGCCGTCGGGCAGGGCCGTCCAGAGCGGCCTTGCGTTGCTGGCCATGTGGGCGCGGCCCTCGGCGGTGGCCAGGTCGCAGCCGTCGCTGGCCGATTCGACCAGGAAGCGGCTGAGCGGCACGGCCTCACTCACGTGCTTGGCAAAAGCGTCCGTACCGTGAGCGCGGATGAAGCTGTCCGGGTCGTGCTCGGCCGGCAGGAACAGGAACTTGATGCTGCGCGTGTCCGTGGCGTGGGGCAGGGCGCCATCGAGCGCCTTGCGCGCGGCGCGCCGGCCGGCGTTGTCTCCGTCGAAGCTGAACACCACCGATTCGGTGAAGCGCAGCAGCTTGTGCACGTGTTCGGGTGTGCAGGCGGTGCCCAGCGTGGCCACCGCGTTCGGAAACCCGAGCTGCGCCAGCGCCACCACGTCCATGTAGCCCTCGGTGACCAGGGCATAGCCTTGCTCGCGGATGGCCGTGCGCGCCTCGAACAGGCCGTACAGCTCGCGGCCCTTGTGGAACACGGGGGTTTCGGGCGAATTGAGGTACTTGGGCTTGTCGTCGCCCAGCACGCGGCCCCCAAAGCCGATGCATTCGCCCTTGACGTTGCGGATGGGGAACATGACCCGGTCGCGGAACCGGTCGTAGCGCTTGCCGCCGTCCTCGTCGTTGACGATGACCAGGCCGCTTTCCTCCAGCAACGGGTCGTCGTACTGCGCGAAGACGCTGGCCAGGCTGCGCCAGCCTTCGGGGGCGTAGCCAAGGCCATACCGCTTGGCCACCGTCCCCGAGACGCCGCGCCCCTTGAAGTAGCCAATGGCGCGCTGGGATTCCCGCAGGTGGCGGCGGTAGGCGTCGGCAGCCTTCTCCAGCACGTCGGTCAGCGTGGCCTGCTTCTGGCGGGCGGCGGCGGCGCGTTCCTTCTCCTGCGGGGAGATGTCGTCGTCCGGCACCGAGAGGCCCACCTGCTGGGCCAGGTCCTGAACGGCCTCGACGAAGCCCATGCCCGCGTGCTCCATGAGGAAGCTGATGGCATTGCCGTTCTTGCCGCAGCCAAAGCAGTGGTAGAACTGCTTGGCGGGGCTCACGCTGAACGAGGGGGATTTTTCGCCGTGAAAGGGGCACAGCCCCATGAAATTCGCCCCGCCTTTCTTGAGCTGCACATAGCGGCCCACGATGTCGACCACATCGACGCGGGCAAGCAGTTCCTGAATGAAAGACTGAGGGATCGTCACGCCGCGTATTGTCCGCGTAAACTGTTTGTTACCAGATATTGCAGAAGCGGGGCTTTCGGCATGGCGGTCACGGCATGGTGGCGGGCAATGGACGCGTCCAGCACTTCGGCGCAGCGGGGGCTGCGGCGCCGGGATATGGCCGTGCTGCTGCCGCTGGTGCCCGCGCTCCTGTGGCCCGCGCCCGCGAGGGCCGCGCCGGTGCTGCGCGTGCTGTCCTGGCCGGGGTATGCCGACCCCGACATCGTGGCCGTTTTCGAGAAGCGCCATGGGGTCAAGGTGGAGGTCACCACCGTCGCCTCCGACGACGTGCTGCGCACCCAGCTGGCCTCTCCCCAAGGGCCCGGTTTCGACCTTGTGGCCGCCAATACCGCCGAAATCGCGCGCCTGGTGGCACGCCGGCTGCTTGCACCGTTGCCTGTGCACAACATTCCCAATGCCGAGCGCCAGCTTCCGCGCTTTCGGCAATTGCATGCGATTGCGGGCATCGCGCAGGGAACGGATGTGTTCGCGATGCCTTACACCTATTCCGAGATGGGGCTGATCTATGACCGCCAGCAGATGGCCGTGCCCCCCAGTTCCATCGCGGTGCTGTGGGACCCGCGCTGGCGGGGGCGTGTGCTGGCATTCGACGGCAGCAGCCACGGGTTCTCCCTGGCGGCCATGTACCGCGGCCTGCCGCCGTTTCACCTGCATGCGACCCAGTTCGGCCCCCTGGCCAGGGATCTGGTGGCCCTGCGGCGCAACGTGCGTTCGTTCTACAGCCTGCCCGAGGAGTCGCTGGAGCTGTTTCGCAAGCACCGCATTGCCGTCATGCACGCCAACTACGGCCAGCAGCAGCTCAAGCAGCTGCGCGATGCCGGGCTGGATGTGGGCTACGTGGTGCCGCGCGAGGGGGCGCTCGCCTGGCTCGACTGCTGGGCCATCACCCGGCGCTCGACCCAGCCCGCATTGGCCGCCGAGTGGATCAACTACATGCTCGACCCCTCCGTGAGCCGTGAGCTGACCCGGCGCCAGGGCCTGGCCAATACGCTCGACGAGCCACCCGCGCTCTCGGACGACGCCCCCGCCGGGGCCATCGTCTGGCTGGAGCCCGTCGAGGACGAAGCACGCCGCGCGCAACTGTGGCAGCGCATCCTGTCGGGAGACCGGCCCTCCCGGTTCTGACGCATGAAAACCCGCATGAAATGGGGCATTGCGCTGCGGCTGGGAATCCTGCTGGCGTCCTTCAGCGTGTTTGCCGCCGTCCTGGCGGGCTACTACACCTTCGACTCCAGCCGCACGCGCCTGCAGGGGCGGGCCGAGCAGGCGCTGCTGGCCACCACCCAGGTGTTGTCGCGCCACATGCAGGCGGGCTTTGGCACGGTGGCGCGCGACACCGCCTTCCTGGCCAGCGTGGCCGCCATCGAGCAGGACAGGAACGTGCTGGCCGACATGTTCAGGGCCAGCCTGGTGGCGCACCCGAGCTACCAGCAGATCCGTTTCATCGGTGCGCAGGACTACGGCCTGGAGCTGGTGCGCATCGACCGCACGGGGGACGCCTGGCTACGCGCGAGCGAGGGGGAGCTGCAGGAGAAGGCCCATTTCCCCTTCGTCTTCGAAACGCTGGCGCTGGGGCCTGGCGAGGTCTATGTGTCCGAGTTCGGCATCAACCACGAGGGGGCTCCCGATGCCGAGGCCCTGCCCGTGTTCAGCATGGCCTCGCCCGTCGTGCGTGGGGGACAGGTGCGGGGCGTGGTCGTGGTGCGCGTGGCGGCGCACCAGTTCCTGCGCAATTTCAATGATGCGCTGCCCGCCTCCTACAGCTTCTTTCTCAGCAACCGCTGGGGCGATTTCCTGGTGCACCCGGACGCCACCCAGACCTTCGGCTTCGACCGCGGCCAGCGCATCCTGATCCAGGATGCCTTCGGCCCGGTGGGGGCCCTGATCGAGGGCCGCGAGGAACAGGCCGTGCTCAGCCAGCAGGGCCCTGGCGATGACGAGGCGCGTGTCTTCTCGTTCGTGCGCATGCCCTTCGGGCGGCCGCAGGAGGGGCGGTCCATGGTGGTGGGGCTCTCGCAGCCCCTTGCCGCCGTGCAGGGCGAGGTGGTGAGCCTGGGGCGCAGCATCTTCAAGATCCTGCTGGTGCTGAGCGCCGTGGGCGTGTTGCTGGCGGCCTGGGTGTCGCGCGTGGTCACCCAGCCCCTGAAGGCCATGGTGCGCGCCACGCAGGCCTTTCCGCAGGGCCGCCCGCATGGCGTTCTGCCCGTGCAGCGCGAGGATGAGGTGGGTGAGCTGGCGCGCAGTTTCCAGGACATGGAGCAGCAGATCAGCCGCCAGATGACGGAGCTCAACGCCAGCCGCGACGCCATGGCCCACCTGGCGCACCACGACGCGCTCACGGGCCTGCCCAACCGCCGCATGTTCGAGCAGCGCCTGGCGCAGGCGCTGGAGCTGTCGCGCCGCAGCGGGCGGGACTGCGCGCTGCTGTTTGTGGACCTGGACGATTTCAAGGCCGTCAACGACGCGCGGGGCCATGCCGCGGGCGACCGGGTGCTGCAGGCCGTGGCCCGCACCGTCGTGGGCGCCGTGCGCCAGGCCGACACCGTGGCCCGGCTCGCGGGCGACGAGTTCATCGTGCTGTGCGAGAACGTGGATTGCGAAGATGCGGCGCTGCAGATCGCCGCCAAGCTGGAGCTCGCTTTCGAGAGCCCGCTGCAGATCGACGGCCAGCCGCTGGCCCTGCGCGCCAGCATCGGCGTGAGCCTGTTCCCGCGCGACGCCCAGGACGCGCACACGCTGCTGGCCAGCGCCGACGCGGCGATGTACCGTGTCAAGCAGAGCCGCCGCCGAAGGGTTTGAGTCAGCCTGGGGCGGTAGCCTGTGACCCGTTCACCCACCTTCGCGAGCCATGACCTCCATCTTCGACCAGAACCTGCCCCGCACCGAAGCCAACTTCGCATCCCTGTCACCCCTGTCGTTCATCGAACGCACGGCCGAGGTCTACCCCGACCGCCTGGCCATCGTGCACGGCGACTTGCGCCAGACCTGGAGCCAGACCTATGCCCGCTGCCGCCAGCTGGCCAGCGCCCTGGCGCAGGCAGGCATCGGCAAGAACGACACGGTGGCCGTGATGCTGCCCAACACCCCGCCCATGGTGGAGGCCCACTTTGGCGTGCCCATGGCGGGCGCGGTGCTCAATGCGCTCAACACCCGGCTGGACCCGGAGGCCATTGCCTTCATGCTCGACCACGGCGAGGCCAGGGCGGTGATCGTGGACCCCGAGTTCACCGGCACCATGGCCAAGGCGCTGGCCCTGCGCACGGGCACCACGCCCATCCGCGTGATCGAGGTCCAGGACACGCTCTACGGCCCCGCCGCGCAGAGCCTGGGCGGCACGGACTACGAAGCCTTTGTCGCCACGGGCGACCCGGCTTTTGCCTGGAGCCTGCCCGACGACGAGTGGGATGCGATTGCGCTCAACTACACCAGTGGCACCACGGGCAACCCCAAGGGCGTGGTCTACCACCACCGGGGCGCGGCCAGCAATGCCATCAGCAACGTGCTGGAGTGGGACATGCCCAAGCACGCCGTGTACCTGTGGACCTTGCCCATGTTCCACTGCAACGGCTGGTGCTTTCCCTGGACCATCGCGGCCCGCGCGGGCGTCAACGTCTGCCTTCGGCGTGTGGACGCCCAGGCCATCTTCGACGCGATCCGCCAGCATGGCGTCACGCACTACTGCGGCGCGCCCATCGTGCACGGCCTGCTGGTCAATGCGCCGGATGCGATGAAGGCGGGTGTGCAGAACCTCGCACAAGGGGGCGTCAAGGCCATGGTGGCGGGTGCCGCGCCCCCGGCCTCGATGATCGAGGGCATGGAGAAGATGGGGTTCGACCTGACCCATGTGTACGGCCTGACCGAGGTGTACGGCCCCGCCACCGTGTGCGCCAAGCACGAGGCGTGGGACCAGCTCGACATCGGCGAGCGCGCCCGCCTCAACGCCCGCCAGGGCGTGCGCTACCACCTGGAGCGCGACGTGCGCGTGCTGGACCCGGAGACCATGTTGCCCGTGCCGCAGGACGGCGAAACCATGGGCGAGATCATGTTCAAGGGCAACATCGCCATGAAGGGCTACCTCAAGAACCCCAAGGCCACCGACGAGGCCTTCGCGGGCGGCTGGTTCCACAGCGGCGACCTGGCCGTGCAGTACCCCGACGGCTACATCAAGATCAAGGACCGCAGCAAGGACATCATCATCTCGGGCGGCGAAAACATCTCGTCCATCGAGGTCGAAGACGTGCTCTACCGCCACCCCGA
Source organism: Acidovorax sp. GW823-FHT01C06 (assembly GCF_058798375.1). Taxonomy (NCBI): domain Bacteria; kingdom Pseudomonadati; phylum Pseudomonadota; class Betaproteobacteria; order Burkholderiales; family Comamonadaceae; genus Acidovorax; species Acidovorax sp. GW823-FHT01C06. The sequence goes on along the minus strand of NZ_JBXAKN010000002.1, from coordinate 47,925 downwards.
CGTGCTGGCCGCCGCCGTGGTGGCCAAGCCCGATGCCAAGTGGGGCGAAACCCCGTGCGCGTTTGTGGAACTCAAGGCGGGGGCCACCACCACGCCCGAAGACATCGTGGCCCACTGCAAGAAGCACCTCGCGGGCTTCAAGGTGCCGCGCGCCGTGGTGTTTGGCGAGCTGCCCAAGACCAGCACGGGCAAGATCCAGAAGTTCGAGCTGCGCAAGCTGGCCGGGTCGGCGGCGGCCATCAACGTCTGATCACACGGCTCAGCCAAAACCGCACGCCAGCGTCTGCCGGCCGCCATCGAGGTTGTATTCGGACTTCCAGTAGTGCCGGTCTTCGATGGCGGTGAACGCCACGCCGGGCCCGGTGGGGTAGGCCGTCGCGAACGGGCGGCGCAGGATCACAAGCAGCTCGCATTGGGGCGGCCAGTCCGCCACTTCGTCGATGAGGTTGCCCCGTGCCAGCTCGGCCTCCAGGATCATGCGCAGCGGGGCGGCCAGCGCGGCGGGAATCTGCTGATGGCTCATGCGCCGGGCTGGCTGGCGGCGGCGGGCTGTGCCGACCGCTCGGATACCGCCTCGCCCCGCAGCCGCTGCAGCGCCAGCACCTGCCACTGGTGCTCCGGCTCGAAGGCCGAGAGGTCTTGCACCGCATACCCGCCGTACGCGTACACCGTGGCATAGGCCGCGTAGCTGGCGGCCTCCAGTGCCCGGCCCGCGAGCGCGTTGGCCACGGCGTAGGTGGCCGACACGGCGGCATGGGCCGATCCGTCCAGCGACTGCGAGCCCCGGTGGTGCGAGGCCACCTCCTTCATCCGGGCGGCGGCGTTCGCCAGCGTGGCTGCATCCACCGTGCCTGCCGCGAACGCTGCCAGCGTGTCCAGGCCCGCGATGGCCTCGGGGTCTTCCAGCAGATGGCGCACGCGCTCGACACACGCCAGGCCAAACGCCAGGCGCAGAGGCGTGTGGGCCTCGCTGGCCAGGTCGCAGCCGGCAGCCAGTTGCGTGAGCGCTGTGTTCATGGCGTGAGTCCTTTCCGGGGGCTGGGCAGTTCACGGGTATTTGCTATCAATAAAGTAGCTGATTGAGCAATGGGTACAAGCGCTGGCGCCTGTTTTGACCCAAAAATCCGCCCTGCGGGAACGCGGCTGGGGCATGGCTGTGGGCGCAGGGCATTGTGGCGTCCCGCGGGCCCTGCGTCGAGCCGGGCTAGGTGGGCCACGGGGAGGAACGGCTATGCCGCGAGGCCTTCCAGCCAGGCGCGTGGCGACATGCCCAGCTTCTGCGCAAACACCCGCGACAGCGCGGACGGGTTGGCATACCCCAGCCCATGGGCGATCGATTTCACGGACCGCCCGCCGCGCAAGTGGGCCTGCGCGAGGGTGAGGCGCCAGTGCGCCAGGTAGTCCGCGGGCGTTTCCCCCACCACGGCCTTGAAGCGTGCCGCGAAGGCGCTGCGCGACATGCCGGCCTGCGCGGCCATCTGCTCCAGGCTCCAGGCCTCGCCGGGCGCATCGTGCAGGGCCGTGAGCGTGCGCGCCAGGCGCGGGTCGGCCAGGCCGGTCAGCAGGCCCGGGGGCATCCGCGCCTCCTCGGGGTGGTCGAGCAGCCAGCGCAGCAACTGCAGCAGCACGACTTCAAAGAGCCGGTCGGCCAGCACGCGGTGGCCGCAGCGCAGGCGGTCGGTCTCGGCGAACAGCAAATCCAGCGCCTGCTGCAGGCCCTCGACGCGGGCCAGCGGCAGCAGCACCAGCGGGGGCAGGGTGCGCGCCAGCGGGTGGCTGGCGCCGCCATCGAAGTCCAGTGCCGCGCAGGTGAAGTCCGAGCCCTCCATGGGCGCGTTGTGAAAGAAATGCTCCAGCGGCCGCGCGTAGAACAGCAGGCTGGGCTCGCGCACCTCCAGGCGCTCCGGTGGCCCCGCCAGGGGCTGGTGGGCGACCACCATCTCGCCGCGTCGCAGCACATGCAGAAACCCGCGCCCGGGCGCCGCCGCGAAATGGGTGACGCCGCACAGCGGGCCGGTGTGGAACAGGCGCGCCCGCACCCTGAACCGTTCCAGCAGCGAGGACAGGCGGTCCAGCGGCACGGACGGTGGCGTGAGGCTGCTTTCCGTGGGGTTCATGGTTGTTTTGGATGTATTGGTATGAATGATGGACTATTGATGCCCAATGGTATTCGATGTCGCCAGACACTGCAGGGGTGCTGTGTTCATGCACCCGATGCGGCCAACGCACCGGCTTTCAACCTCCATGCCATTTCCAAGGAAGACACCATGTCCACCATTGCCTCCTCCGCCGCCCGCATTCCCCTTGTCGACCGCTCCACGGCCAGCGGCCCGGCGCGCGCGCTGCTCGACCAGATCCACGGCGCTTTCGGCGCCACACCCAACATGTTCCGCGCGGTGGCCAACTCGCCGGCCGCGCTGCAAAGCATGTGGGGCGCCTTCGGTGCGCTGGGCGGCGGCCAGATCGGCGCCGCGCTGGGCGAGCAGATCGCCGTGGCCGTGGCCAACCGCAATGCCTGCGACTACTGCCTGGCCGCCCACACGGCGCTGGGCCGCAAGGCGGGCGTGAGCGGCGACGATCTGGCCGCCGCGCAGTCGGGTGCATCCGCCGACCCGCGCACCGCCGCGGTGCTGCGCTTCGCGCTCAAGCTGGTCGACGAGCGCGGCCAGGTGGATGCCGCCGATGTGCAGGCGCTGCGCGAGCAGGGCTGGAGCGACGGGCACATCGTGGAGATCGTGGCCCATGTGGCGCTCAACCTGTTCACCAACTACGTGAACGTGGCGCTCGCGGTGCCCGTGGACTTCCCCGGCGTGAAGCTGCGCCCCGCGCGCTGAGCCGAGGGGGCTGCATGCCCCTCACGCCACTGTGCGGGCCGCTTGCAGTTCCTGCTCCAGCCACGCCGCGAAGCGCTGGGCCTGCGGCGATGCCTGGGGCGCCAGGCCGTAGTAGTGGCGCGTGAGCGGCAGGGCCAGCCCCGGCAGCGGGCAGGCCAGGCGGCCCGCCGCCAGGTCCTGCGCCACCAGCGAGGCGGGCGCGAGCGCGAAGCCCAGCCCGTCCAGCGCGGCCTGCAGCACGAAGTGCAGGTGGTCGAACTGCAGCTGGCTCGCCGGTTGCAGGCGCGGGGCGCCCACCTGGCGCTTCCAGTCGTCCCAGTCGCCGGGGCGCGAACGCGACCACAGCAACACGTGCGCCGCCAGGTCGGGCGGCGTGCGCACCGGCTGGGCCGCCCACAGCGCGGGTGTGCCCACCACCAGGGCCTGGTCGTGCAAAAAAGGCTGCGGCGTGATCGCGGCCGGCCAGCCCGCCAGTCCCCGGCGGATGGCCACGTCGAACGGAGCGGTGGCGTGGTCGGGCGTGACCGTGCTGGTCACCACGTTGGGCTCGATGTCCGGGCACTGCGCGACGAAGCCCGGCAGGCGCGGGATGACCCAGCGCACGGCGAACGAGGGGCGCACGTTGATGGTCACGGTGCGCGGGGCCCCGGGTGTCGCCAGGGCCTGGGCTGCGGCGCCGATCTGCGCCAGGGCGGGCTCCACCTGCGCAAAGAACTGCTGGCCCTGCGGCGTGAGCAGCACCTGCCGCACGCGCCGCTCGAACAGGGCCACGCCCAGGTGGTCTTCCAGCGCGCGGACCTGGCGGCTGATGGCGCTGTGGGTGACATGCAGTTCCATGGCCGCGCGCGTGAAGCTCAGGTGGCGCGCTGCCGCCGCGAAGGCGCGCACCGCATGGAGCGGGGGCAGGCGCTGTGGCGTGGCGGGCGGCATGTGTGCGATTTTGTCACGCATGCCGGGCGGCGATGTCGTTTGTCAGCGGCCGCCGTCGTGCGCACCATCGCCTCTGGCCCTGATCCCCTCCACCTTTTTTTGAACCACCCGCCATGACAGCCACCGCCCCGGCGCAGCCCGACCCCCATGCCATCGACACCCTGGCGCGCCTGGAGGCGCTGCTCGGGCCGCTCAGCGATGCCTCCGTGCACAAGGAGGTGCCCCGCGTCCACCCCGCCTACCGCGCCATGATCGAGGCCTCGCCCTTCGCGGTGCTGGCCACCACCGGCCCCGGGGGGCTCGATGCATCGCCGCGCGGCGATCCGCCAGGCTTCGTGCAACTGCAGGACGACACCACCCTGCTGCTGCCCGAGCGCCGGGGCAACAACCGCGCCGACAGCCTGCGCAACATCCTGGCCGACCCGCGCGTGGCGCTGCTGTTCCTCATCCCCGGCGTGGGCGAAACCCTGCGCGTGAACGGCCGTGCCCGCATCAGCGTGGCGCCCGACCTGCTCGCGCGTTTCGTGGTCAACGGCCAGCCGCCCAAGTGCGTGGTCGTGGTCGAGGTGGAGACCGTGTTCTTCCAGTGCGCGCGTGCCCTCCAGCGCTCGCGCCTGTGGGATGCCGTGCCGCCCGGCACCCCGCGACCGGTGCCCACGCCCGGCGCCATCCTTGCGTCCCTCACGCACGGCGCATTCGATGGCGCGGCGTACGACCAGGAACTACCGGCGCGGCAGCAGGCGACGCTGTATTGAGAGGATCGGCCGGACGGACGCGAACCCTCAGGCCTGCTCGGCCGTGAAGGCCGCCGCCGCCCCCCGCAGCGCCTGCGCGAACTGTGCCACCTCGGCATGCTGCGCGTCCCGCAGGCGCTGGAACAGCGTGATGGGCGGCAGCGTCCAGCCAAAGCGGTGCGGCACGATGGCCACGCCGGCGATGCGCACCAGCTCCTGCGCGATGTCGGCCGGCACGATGGAGACAGCCCGCTCGCTGGCCGCCACCAGCTCGCCGATGACCTTGGACGAGAGGCTTTCCACATAAGGCTGCGGCGGCACCACGCCCGCGCGCAGGAAGAAGTCGATGATCTGCTCGCGCATGGGCGTCTGCCGCGCGCCCAGCACCCAGTCCAGGTCCGCCAGCTCGGCCCAGGCCAGGGGCTTGCGGGCCAGGCGCGCCGACAGGCGGCGGTGGGCGATGAGGCGCGGCTCCTGGTGGTACAGCACCTCGTGCACCAGCCCGTCCATGTCGAGCACGGCGGATGCGCGGCCGATCACGCAGTCGAGTTCGTGCCCGCGCAGGCGCTGCAGCAGGTGGTCGCTGGTGCCTTCGTGGATGCTCACCGTGGCGCGCAGCCCGCGCGGCCGGGTCTGCCCGATGGCCGCGGCCAGCAGGCGGCCCGGCACGAAAGGGATCACGCCGACCTGCAGGTGCGCGGCGCGGCCCGCGCTGGCCGCTTCCATGTCGCGGGCCCAGTGGCCCAGGTCCTGCAGCAGGGTGCGCGCACGGGCCAGCGCCACGGCGCCGAGCGCGGTGGGCACCATGCCGCGCGGGGAGCGCTCGAACAGCGGCGCGCCGAAGATCGCCTCCAGTTCGGCCAGCGCGTGCGTGATGGCGGGCTGGCTCGTGGCCATGTGGTGCGCCACGCGGGTGAGCGTGCCATGCGCCTCGATCTGCTGCAGCAGCACCAGATGCCGCACCTTCAGGCGCGAGGCAAGGCGGGCCTGGACGGCCTCCGGATCCAGGGGCGGGGGCGTGGGCATCGGGTTTTTGGGGTATTCAGAAAACTGTATGGCTTGATATTAATTGCTGATGCTTTGCTTATGGGAAGTCTCCACAATGCGAAGCGAGCGAGGGAGCGAACAGGCAGGTGGGTGGAGCTGGCGGGAGCGCAGAGGCACCGCCAGTCTCCTTGGGCACGCGGACAACCAGAAGGGGGACAAGGCAATGGATTCAGTGCTGTGGGTGGTGGCCCTGGGGGCCGTGGCGGCGGGCTTCGTGCAGGGCCTGTCGGGCTTTGGCTTTGGCATGGTGGCCATGTCGTTCTGGGCCTGGACGCTGGAGCCGCGCCTGGCGGCCGTGCTGACCGTGTGCGGCGCGCTCACGGGCCAGCTGGTGGCGGCGGCCACGGTGCGCCGGGGTTTTGACCGGGTGCGCCTGCTGCCCTTTGTGCTGGGCGGCCTGGTGGGCATCCCCATCGGGGTGGCCGTATTGCCCCGGCTGGACATGGACGCGTTCAAGGTCATCCTGGGCACGCTGCTGGTGCTGTGGTGCCCGGCGATGCTCATGGCGAAGCAGTTGCCCCGCATCACACGCGGCGGGCGCGTGGCCGACGCGCTGGTGGGCATGGCGGGCGGCGTGATGGGTGGGCTGGGCGGCTTCACCGGCGTGCTGCCCACGCTGTGGTGCACCCTGCGCGGTCTGGACAAGGACGTGCAGCGCGCCATCATCCAGAACTTCAACCTGGCCATGCTGCTGGTGACCTTCATCACCTACCTGGCCACCGGCCTGGTCACCCGCGAGGCGCTGCCCCTGCTGGCCATCGTGGTGCCGGCGATGCTGGTGCCCACGCTGCTGGGCGCGCGGCTGTACCACGGCATCAGCGACCTGCGTTTCCGCCAGATCGTGCTCGGGCTGCTCACGCTGTCGGGTGTGGCCATGCTGGTGGCGAGTGTGCCCAGGGTGCTGACGCGGCTGGGGTGAGGGCGCACGCCTTCAGAACCCTGACGGCCCGGCAGCGCAAAGGTGCCCAAGGCTCTAACATGCCCTTCGGCACGCGCCTTGCCCATGCGGGCGCGGCCGCCGCGGCGTGTGCCGGGATGACAGACCGGCACGGCTGCGGCATCCATCCACCGAGGAGACTTATGACAACACACAACAAATCGCTTGCACGGGCTGCGGGCGCCGCCCTGGCTCTGGCCCTGCTGGCCGCGCCGGCCCTGGCCGAGGTGTACGCCAAGGAAGAACTGATCAAGGCCAGCAAGGAGGCCGCCGGCGGTGGCAAGGGCACGCTGATCGGCGAGTACGCGTTCACGCGCGACAAGGCGTCCAGGGACCAGGCCATCAAGGAGATCAGCTGGCTCACGCTGCAGCCGGGCGACTCCATCGGCTACCACAAGCACACGACCAATGAAGACACCTACATCATCGTCTCGGGCCGTGGCACCTTCCGCGACAAGGACGGCCGCGAGGTGCCCGTGAAGCCGGGCGATGTGACCATCGTGCGCAAGGGCGAATCCCATGGTCTGGTCAACACCGGCACCGAGCCGCTGGTGTTCGTGGATGTGATCGCCGAGCAGTGAGGGCGCCGTGGCGCGGCCCCGCGCAGTGACAGGGGCTGGGCGGCGGGGGCCGGCCGGGCTGCGCGCGGGCGGCACATAGAATGCCGCGGTGCCCGCCAGCGCACCATTCCTTCCCGTCCCCCGCTGCTCCTCTCTTCGCACCTTGACTACCTTCGTGAACGGGCCTCTTTCGCGCGAGCTGGCCATGCGCTTTCTGGGCGGATTCGACATCTCGCGCGGACAGGAGGCCGTGACCGCGTTCCCCTATGACAAGGTCCGCGCACTGCTGGCCTACCTGGCCCTGGAGCTTGGCGAGCACCGCCGCGAGCACTTGGCCGACCTGTTGTGGCCGCAGGTGGATGCCGAGCGGGCCCGCGCCAACCTGCGGGGCTGCCTCTTCGACCTGCGCCGTGCGCTGGGCGAGGCGCAGGCGACGGGATCCCCGCCGCTGATCGAAGCGTCCCAGAAAACGCTGCGCCTGCGCGCCGGCGCCGGCTGCCGTCTGGACGTGGCCGATTTCCTCGCGGGCGCCAGCGTGCCCGTGGATGCGCCGGCTTTGCTCGAGCAGCGCGTGGCGTACTACCGGGGGCCCCTGCTGGCGGGGCTGTACCTGCCCGACGCGCCCGAGTTCGAGGCATGGCTGGCCGCGCGGCGCGAAGGGCTGCACCGCCAGGCGCTGGACATGCTGGAGCGGCTGGTGGCGCACCACGAGCTGCAGGGCCACGGCGCGAAGGCGCTGCAGTATGCGCAGCGCGCCATCGAGGTGGACCCGTGGCGCGAGCCCTTGCAGCGCAGCTATCTGCGGCTGCTCGCGCGCCGCAGCCCGTCCGCGGCGCTGACGCACTATGCCGCGTACCGCCGCGCCATCGCGCAGGAGCTGGGGGCCGAGCCCGAGCCACAGACCGTGGCGCTGGTCGAACGCATCGGCGCCGCCGCAGCACCGCAATCCCCGCGGCCCGAGGGCCTGGCGCTGCCGGAACGCCGCCGCCTTGCCGTGCTGGCCTGCGATTTCGAGCCGCGCGACGGCATGGACCCCGAGGACGCCGCCGCCGCGCTGGCGGGGCTGCTGGAGCAGGGCAGCGGGCTTGTTCGCGGGTACGCAGGCCATGTGGTCGCGGCGCAGGGGGGCGAGCTGCTCGCCTTCTTCGGCTACCCCAGCGCGCGCGAGCATGCGCCGCGCGATGCCGCGCAGGCCGCTCTCGCCCTGGTGCAGACGTGGCGTGCCGCGGGCTGCGCGGCGGACCTCGTGCCGCGCGTGGGCCTGCACGCGGGCTGGGCCTTTGTGGCCGAATCCCAAGGCCCGCCCGATGCGGCGGGCACGCTCACCAGGACGGCGCGCCGCATGGCGCAGGCCGCGCCGGCGGGGGGCGTCTTGGCCAGCGCCGCGTTGCGCGGCATCCTGGAGACGCATTTCCAATGGGGCTCTGCCCAGGAGGGCGCGGCGGTGCTGCTGGCCCGAAGGCAGGACATGCGCCGCGGGGATGCGGAGGAGCGCCCCCCCTCTCCCCTGGTCGGGCGGCGCCAGGAGCTGGACAGGCTGCTGGCCGCGTGGGGCGACGCGCAGCGGGGGCGGCAGGTGGGCGTGCTGCTGCGGGCCGATGCCGGCAAGGGCAAGTCCCGCCTGGCGGCGGCCCTGGCCCAGCAGGTCCGGGCCTGTGGCGGCCGGGTCGCCGAAGTGGCCTGCCAGGCCGAGTCGGCCCACATCCCCTATTTTCCCTTTGTCGAGCAGCTGCATCGCCAGATGGGGCTGGACCACGGCACGCCCGCCGATGCGCACCAGGGCGCCGTCCAGGCCGCCGTCCAGGTCCTGCAAGAGCTGGGGACAGAGGCCGCCCTGGCGGAGCTGCCCGTGCTGCTGCACCTGCTGGGCTTGCCCATGGACCCCGGCATTGCCGCCGCTGCGCAGCCCCTGTACCCGGCCCAGCGCAAGGAACGCGAGCAGCACCTGCTGGCGCGGCTGTTCGGCCCCGGCAGCGATGGCCGGCCGCTGCTTCTCGTCGTGGAGGACCTGCACTGGGCCGACCAGGCCACATCGGAGCTGCTCGAGCGCATGCTGGCGCCAGACCGCGATGCCCCCTTGCTCCTGCTGTGCACCACGCGGGCGCAACCGCATGGGCCGCTGGCCGCCAGGCTGGCGGTGCAACTGGAACTGGCGCCGCTGTCGTACCAGTCCATCCGCGCCCTGGTGACGCAGCTGGAGGGCGGCACGCGGCTGGGGGATTCCCAGATGGCGTCCATCGTGGGCCGCGCCGACGGGGTGCCCCTGTACGCCGAGGAACTGGCCCGTGCCGCTCTGGCGGGGGGTGCAGGCCACAGCGAGGTGCCGGCCACGCTGTGGGACGCATTGGCCGCGCGCCTGGATGGAATGGGCCCGGCCAAGCGCATCGCACAGTACGCGGCCTGCATCGGCCGCGACTTCGGAGAGGACCTGCTGCGCGCCATCGCCGGGCCGCAGGACGATGTGGGCGGCGGCCTGGAGGTACTGCAGCACGCGGGGTTGGTGCGGCGGCGGCTCGGCGGGCCGCTGTACTTCCGCCATGCGCTCATCCGCCAGGCTGCCTACGAATCGCTGGCCCAGGCCGAGCGGCGGCGGCTGCATGCCCGGCTGGCCGAGGCGCTGCGCACCGATTTTTCCGAGCGTGTGCGGGCCTATCCCGCAATCCTTGCCCACCACCTGTCCGAATCCATCCATCCCGCCGCTGCGCATGCCTGGTGGGTGGCCGGCACCCAGGCCGCATCGCGCTCGGTGCTGGGGGAGGCCATCCACGACTTCTATGCGGGCCTGGCCGCCGTGCAGGCGCTGCCCGAGGACGACCCGGGCCGCGCGCGCGACGAGCTGCTGCTGCAGGTCGGCCTGGGCACGGCCCTGGTGGGCGCGCAGGGCTATGGCTCCGACGCGGCCAGGGATTGCTTTCACCGCGCCTGGGCGCTCGCCGCCAGCGCGCCGCCGGGCATGGACCTGTTCCCGCTCATGTGGGGGCTGTGGATGGTGGGGCGCCACAGCGAGGACGAGCATCCGCTGGAATACGCCGACCGCCTGGCCCGCATGGCCGAGGGCAGCGCCGACCCGGCGCGGCGCATGGCCGTGGAGTACGCCTACGGCAACAACACCCTGTGGCTGGGCGAGTTCGCGCGCTCGCGGGGGCACCTGGAGGCGGCCATCGGCTGGAGCACGCGGGTGGGCAGTGCCGAATCGATCGCGCGGTTCGGCGAGGACATCGGCATCGCCGCGCGCGCCCTGCTGGCCTGGGTGCACTGGATCGAGGGCGACCTGCCGCGCGCGCGGGCGCTGGCCGATGACAACGTGGCCCTGGCACGCACGCTGGGCCACGCGCACAGCTTCGGCTTTGCGTTCAGCTGCGCCGCCGTGCTCTACCGCCACCTGCGCGATCCGGAGCAAGCCGCCGCCCTCAGCGCCGAACTGCTGGCCTACGCGCAGCACCACCGGCTGCTGCTGTGGCAGGCCGCCGCCGCGGCGGTGCTGGGCTGGGCGCAGGCGGTGCAGGGCGATGCCCGCGCGCTGGCTCCCATCCGCGAGGGCCTGGAGGGCGCGCGGCAGGTGTTCCGCGTGATCGAGATCACCTTCATGGCGTTCCTCATCGATGCGCTGCTGCACCTGGGCCGTGGCGCCGAGGCGCTGCCCGCCATCGACGAGGCGCTGCACAAGGCGGCCGCGCACCACGACACGCATTTCGTTGCAGAACTCCTGCGCCTGCGGGGCGATGCCCTGCTGCAGCTGCGGCCGTCCGACATCGCGCCGGCGCTGCGGCTGTACCGCGACGCGCTGGCGCGGTCCGAGGCCTGCGGCGCGGCCCTGTTTGCGCTGCGCAGCGCCACGCGCATCGCACGCCTGCTGGCGGCGCAGGGGGCCTGCGGCGAAGCGGCGGCGCTGCTCGAACCCGCGTTGGCTCGCGTGTCGGACCTGCCTGGCAACCCGGATCTGCACGAGGCACGGGAATGCCTGGCGCAGTGCACCGCGGCGGCCGCGGCCATGCGCCCCTGACGGAAGCATCGCGGCGGCCTGCCCCCCCGGCGTTTTGTCGCGGGCCTGGTCCAGGGCCGCGATCGCGGCATTCAACGCTCTGTCAACGCCCTGCTTTCCACAATCCGCCCCTTGTCCAAGGTGCCGCGGCGCGGCGTAACAGGGAGGAGGCGGGATGGTCGTGAATGCAGCGAAGAAGGCCGAGGCGGCGTACCCATGGCGTGGCACCGTGCGTGCCGCTGCCATGGCCCTGGCGCTGGGCTGGGGGCTGGCGGCGCAAGGCAGCCATGCGGCGGTGCCCGCCTCCGTCAGCTACCAGGGGCAGCTCACCCAGCCTGGTGGCGGGCCGCTGGCGGGGCCCGTGCAATTGCAGTTCCGGCTCTACGATGCGGCCACGGGCGGCGCGGCGCTGTGGGAGGAGACCCATCCGGCGGTGGCACTGGCGACCGGCGTCTTCAGCGTGCAGCTGGGCAGCATCGCCCCGCTGGCCTTGCCGTTCGACCAGCCGTATTACCTGGGCGTGAGCGTGAACGGCGCCGCCGAGCTGGCGCCGCGCATGCCCCTGTCCAGCGCGCCCTATGCCCTGAGCGCGAAGACCGTCGCCGACGGCGCGGTCACCGCTGCCAAGATCGGCCAGGTGTGCGCCGTGGGCGAGACGCTGCTGCAGGCGGCCACCGGCTGGGCCTGCGGCGCGGCCACCGGCCCGCAGGGGCCGGCGGGTCCAGTGGGAGCGGCCGGCCCCATCGGCCCGGCCGGTCCCAGCGGCGCGGCGGGCGTGCGGGCGCTCATCGCCACCGCCACCGAGGCTGTTGGCGCCAACTGCGCCACCGGCGGCACGCGGGTGCAGGGTGGCAGCGATGCGAACAGCAACGGCGTGCTGGACGTGGGCGAGGTCTCCGCCACCGCCTACGTCTGCAACGGCGCCCAGGGGCCGCAGGGGCCTGCCGGGCCGCAGGGCCCCGCCGGCGGCGGCGCCGGCAACCTGGTGCACGGCTGCTTCAGCGTGGGGCAGGCCGGTAGCGGCACGGGCTACACCGTGGCCTACGACGGCGGCACCGGCCAGCACCAGATCACCTTCACCACCGCCTTCGCCAGCGCCGGCTACACGCTGGTGCTGGACGCGCGGGCCGCGCCCACGGGCCGCGCGCGCGCCGTGCACCCGGTGGCCAAGGCGGCCGGCGCGGTCACGCTGGCGCTGGGCTGGCTCGACAGCGCCGAGACGGCGCAGCCGGTGTGCTTCATCGCCGCGCAGTGATGCATCAAGAGAACGACATGCCATGAAGAAGAACCACGCTTTTGCTTCCCTGGCCCTGGCGGCCGCCCTGGCCGCCGGCGTATCGCCCGTGATGGCGCAGCAGGAATGCATGATGGGTGAGCTGCGCCTGTTCGCCGGCAACTTCGCGCCCCGCAACTGGGCCCTGGCGCAGGGGCAGATGCTGGCCCTCAACGCCCAGACGGCAGCGCTGTTCAGCATCCTGGGCACCACCTACGGCGGCAACGGATCCTCCACCTTCGCCCTGCCGGACCTGCGCGGGCGCGTGGCGGTCGGCGAGGGGCAAGGGTTCGGACTGACCTACCGCGCGCTGGGGGACCAGTGGGGCGCTGAGACGCACACGCTGACCACCGGCCAGATGCCCCTGCACATCCACGCCCTGAACGTGGCCAGCAATGCCCCGGCCACCACGGGCACCCCCGGCAGCGACAAGGTGTTGGCCGTGGCGCAGAACGCGGGGCTGTATGCCGCCGCGTCGCCGTCGGTGCAGCTGGCCGCCACCAGCGTGGCGTCCGCCGGCAACGGACAGGCGTTCCTGATCCTGCCGCCGAGCCTGGGCATGAACTACATCATCTGCACCGCGGGTGACTTCCCCGTCCGGCCGTGAGCACCGCCATGCAAACACGGCGAACACGGCTGGGCCAGCTCCTGCTGGCCGGCACGGGCCTGCTGGCATGCGCCGGCACCGGCGCGCAGGTGGCCGGCAACTGCCTGCTGGGCGATGTGCGGCTGTTCGCGGGCGACTACGCGCCGGTGGGCTGGATGCTCGCCAACGGCCAGGCCCTGAGCATCACCGACCACAACGCGCTTTTCTCGGTGCTGGGCACCACCTGGGGCGGCGACGGCATGACCCACTTCAACCTGCCCCATCTGGGCAGCCGGATCCCGGTGGGCACGGGCCAGGGACTGGGGCTGGCCACCGACGTCGTCGAAGGCACACACCGGGGCGACGAGCAGATGTGGCTTCAGCACTGGAACCTGCCGCCCCACAGCCACGCGGTGGCGGCGGCGGGCGGCGCGGCCACCAGCGCCACGCCCGCTGCCGGCATGGCGCTGGCCGCGGTGCCGGAGGCGGGCGCCTTCGCGGCGGTCGCGCCCGACACCCGGCTGGCGCCCACGTCGGTGGGGAGCGCGGGCTCCACCCAGCCGTTCGAGAGGCTGCCGCCGTCGCTGGCGCTGAACTACATCATCTGCGTGGGGGGCACGTACCCCACGCGGAACTAGCGGGCAGGGAGCGCGGCATGCCATCCTTTCTTCTCTCCTCGGGCCGCGCGGCTGCTGCGCTCGCCCTGCTGGCTGGCGCCCTGGGGGCGCCGCCCGCAGCGGCCCAGGCCGGCGCCATCGCGGGGCAGGCCGTGGCGGGCCTGTCGTCGGGCGGCGGCGTGGTGCTGCACAGCGGCGCCGTCATTCCTCTGGCCAGCACGCCGGTGCTCACGGGGGGCAGCCTGCCCGGGGGCATGGCGGGCGTGGCCTACAGCCAGAGCCTGTCGGCCACAGGGGGCACGCCGCCCTACACCTACGCCCTGGCGGCCGGAAGCGGCCTGCCGGCGGGCATGTCCCTGTCCGCGGGGGGCGTGCTGTCGGGCGCCCCCACGGCAGCGGGCCACTACGGCTTTTCGGTGCAGGTCACGGACGCCGCGGCGCAGACGGCCACGGTGACCTATGTGTTCTCGGTGGCCGCCGCGCCCGGTCCAGGCGGGCCCGCGACCCCGGTCGCCGTACCGCTGGGCGGCCCGTGGGCGGGCACGTTGCTGGCGCTGCTGATGGCCGGGGGCGCGGCCACCGCACGCCGCCGTCAGCGCAAGGATTGATACCATTTTGGGCTGCAGCGCTTTACCGCAAAGCGCTGGAAGCTATTAAAAATATAGCAAAACATGCACGGACCGGTGCCTGCGCTCCCGCGTGCACCCGCCAGGGCGGCGGGCGTTCAACGCTGCGTCAACGCTGCCTGCGAACAATCGCGGCCCAACACGGTGCCGTGCAGCGGCTGAAGGGGGAGGGGATATGGGCGGTTGGAAGGCGGGGTTGCGGATGCGCCGGTGGGTGCTGGGTTGTCTGCTGGCGTGTGCCTGCGGAGGGGCGGTGGCCGATGACCCGGAACCCGGCTTCACCAATTACGCGCAGCTGGCCTCCATCGCGGTGGGCGGTGTCGCCGCGGTTTACCCGCTGGGAGATCTTACCGACGACCCGCTGCGGGTGGCGGTGCCGGGCATCCGCATCGGCCATTGCGCGCCGCAGAGCATCGCGGTGCGGGCCTGGCAGCCCAACTACCAGCCCTATACCGTGCGGGCCCTGGGGCAGACGCTCCACCTGTTCGGCGGCGAGACGGAGGGCGCGCTGTCCGTCCCCCTGGCGTTTGGCGCCAACACGGTGGAGCTGGCGGTGGAGCGGCCCCTGTCGTTCGACTACACCGCCAGGGCCTTCTACACGCTGCAGATCGAGCGCGAGGGGCCGGGCGCCAACGCCGAGCTGGCCGCCCTGGCGCTGTCGGCGGGCATGCTGTCCCCGCCGTTCGATCCGGCCACGCACAGTTACAGCGCCACCGTGCGCGACCGGTCCGTGGCGGTGGTCGCCACGGCGGCGGACTGCCCCGGCCTCACGGTCAACGGCCAGCCGGTGGCCAGCGGCAGCGCATCGCCGGCCATCCCGCTGGCCCTGGGCGCGAACACGGTGACGGTGCAGTCCGTGGCTCAGGACGGCACCACCCGCACCTTCGATCTGGCCATCACGCGGCTGGCCAGCGCCAGCGCCGACCTGGACAGCCTCGCCCTGTCCGGCGCCGCGCTCAGTCCGGCCTTCGACAGCGCTGTGACGGGCTACAGCGCCACGGTGCCCTATGCCACCACGGCGGTGTCGCTCACGGCGTCGCCAGCCGCATCCACCGCCACCCTCACCGTCAACGGGGCGTCCTTGGCGGCGGGCGTGCCGCATTCCGTGGCGCTGCAGGCGGGGGCCGCCACGGCGATCGCCGTCGGCGTGCAGTCGGAGGACGGCTTGGCCACCAGGACCTACACCGTGACCGTGGCCCGCGCCGCGCCCGACACCAACGCCCGGCTGGCGGCGCTGGCCCTGTCGGCGGGCACACCGAGCCCGGCGTTCGATCCGGACGTAATGCTCTACACCGCATCGGTGGCCGGCACCGTCAGCGCGGTGACCGTCACGCCCACCCCCGCCTTCGCCGGGGCGTCGGTCACGGTCAACGGCGCGCCCGTGGCGGCCGGGGGCGGCGTGAGCGTGCCGCTCGCGCCCGGCACCAACACCATCGCCGTTCGGGCCACGGCGCAGGACGGCGCCACGCAGCGCACGTACACGCTGCGCGTGGTGCGTGCCAGCCTCGTGAACAGCGCCAGGCTGCTGGGGCTGGCGCTGTCCAGCGGCACGCCCTGGCCGTCGTTCCATCCCGCAATCGCCGCCTACACCGTGCGGGCCGCCAGCGATGCCTCCACGCTCACGGTCACGCCCACGGCGGAGGATGCGACGGCCACCATCCTCGTCCATGGTGGTCCGGTGGTGCCGGGAGAGGCCTCGGCGCCGATTCCCCTGCAGCCCGGCCACAACGCCATCACCATCCAGGTCACCAGCACCGACGGCCTGCAGACCGGCAGCTACACGCTGGACGTGCTGCGCGGACGCACCGACGCGGCGCTGGTCGGGCTGACGCTGTCGGGCGGCAGCCTCAGCCCCGCGTTCGACCCGGACGTGCTGGCCTACAGCGCCAGCGTGCCTTTCGTGATGGCCTCCGTGCGGGTGGGGCTGGCGCTGCCCGATGCCGAGGCCACGGCCCGCGTCGGCGGGCAGATGCTGCGCAGCGGCCATGCCGCCACCGTGGCGCTGGCGCCGGGGCCCAACACCGTGCCGGTGCAGGTCATGTCCAGCGACGGCATGGTGCAGCGCACCTACCTGGTTTCCATCACGCGCCAGGCGCCGCAGGCGGTGCCGCTCGCGCACAACCCGACGGCCTTCGCCGCGCCGCTGTCGTTGCCGCTGGAGGGCACGCAGGCCGTGACGCTCGCGGTGGGCGACGTGGATGGCGATGGGCATGTGGACATCGCCGCGGTGAGCCTGGTCCGGCGGGACATCGCGCTTCTCGCGGGCCGGGGCGATGGCACCTTCGCCGCCGCGCAGTGGTCGCCGGTGGGGTTGGGCGACGGTTTCCTGCTGGCACTGGGCGACTTCCAGGGCGACGGCTGGCTGGACGCGATGGCGGTGGATGGCAGCCACGCCCAGCTGGCCTCGGGCCTGGGCGATGGGCGCTTCAGTGCGCTGTCGCCCCCGCTGGCCTGGCCGCCCGCGGCGGCCGCGGGCGTCGCGGCGCTGGACGTGGACGGCGATGGCCGCCCCGATCTCGTGTCGCCCGGCGCGAACGGCGCTACCGTGCAGCGCGGCCTGGGCGGCGGCCGCTTCGCGGACGCGCAGCCGGTGGGGAGCCTGGGCTGGGTGCGGTACGTCGTCGGCGGGGACTTCAATGGCGATGGGCGGATCGACCTGGTGCTGGCCAGCGGTGACGGTGCGCTGCAACTGCTGCCGGGCCTGCCCCTGGGTGGTTTCGGCGCGCCTTTCGACGGGACGCTGGGCGTGCCCATGGGCGGGGCGGTTCCGCGCGTGGGCGACCTCGACGGCGACGGGCGCGATGACCTCGTCGTCGCCGTGTCGGTGAACGGCGTGAGCACGGTGTTCGTGCTGCGGGGCCGCCCGGACGGCAGCTTCGAGAACCCCGTGCGCTTCGCCAGCGGCCTGGGGCCCATGATCGGCCAGGAGGTGCCGCAGGACGTGGTGGTGGGCGATTTCAACGGCGACGGCCATCCCGACGTCGCCGTGCTCAACGGCAACGGCGGCGCCTTCAATGTCGCCATCCTGGCGGGGCAGGGCGATGGCAGCCTGGCGGCGCCGCAGCTGCATTACGTTCCGTGGCTGCCCTCGCGCATGGCGATGGCCGACCTCGACGGCGACGGCAAGCCCGACCTGGTGATGAACGCGCTGTCGAACCGGGGGGAGGGGCTGAGGGTGCTGCGCAACACCGCGCCCGACCTGGCCCAGCTGGTGCCGTCCAGCGGCACGCTGAGCCCGGCGTTCTCGGGCGCCGTCACCGCCTATGCCGTGCAGTTGCCCGTGGGCGGCCCGGACTTCACGCTCACGCCCTGGCTGGCCTTCGGCACCGCCGAGGTGCGCGTCAACGGCGTGCCGGTGGCCAGCGGCAGCGCATCGGCGCCCGTCGCGGTGCCCGCCGGCGGCAGCGCGGTCGTCACGGTGAGCGTGCTGGCGCGCGATGGCGGCACGGCCACCTACACCTTCTCCGCCACGCGCCCCGTGCCCAGCGCGAATGCCCTGCTGGGCGCGCTCACGCTGTCCGCGGGCAGCCTGGGCCCGGCGTTCGATGCCGGCACCCTGCAGTACACGGCGAGCGTGGACCACGCGGTGGCGTCCATCACGCTGACGCCCCTGGCGGCCGAGGCCACGGCCAGCGTGCGGGTCAACGGCGCGCTGGTGGCGCGCGGCAGCGCGTCGGCGCCCATCGCGCTGGCCGTGGGCGACAACCCGGTCACGGTGCTGGTCACGGCGCAGAGCGGTGCCACGCTGTCGTACGTGGTGCGCGTGGTGCGTCCGGCCGCCGCCACCCAGTTCACGGGCGAGGGGCCGGGCGGCGCCGTCACGGCGGGTTTTTCGGGCGGCGGGGCCGGCTGCGGCTTTGCCGCCAGCAGGTTCGTTCCCGCCGCCAGCGTGGCGCCGGCGGCGCCCACGGGCGTGGCCTTTCCGCACGGGCTGTTCGATTTCGCCACCGCCGGGTGCGCGGCAGGGGCCACGCTGCACTTCACCATCACCTATCCCGCGCCGCTGCCGCCCGGCACGCGCTATTGGAAGTGGGGCCCCACGCCCGGCAACGCGGCTGCGCACTGGTACGAGCTGCCCGCCACCATCAGCGGAAACACGGTGCGGTTCAGCATCACCGATGGGGGCCTGGGCGACGATGACTTTGCCCTGGGGCCCAACGGTGCGGTGCAGGATGCGGGAGGCCCCGGCGTGCCCATGGTGTCCGGCGCGACGGCCGTGCCCACGCTGTCGCCCTGGGCCCTGCTGCTGCTGGCGGCCGGTGTGGCGGCCCTGGCGGGGGCCGGCCGGCGGCGCGCGGCACGGTGAGCGCGGGGCTCAGTCCCCCATCACCACGCCCTCGCGCCGCGGGTCGGCGCCGCCCATCCAGAGCTTCTTGCCGTGGGCGTTGCCCAGGGTGATGGCCTGCAGGCCGCTGGTCATGTTCATCTCGCGCACCTCGGCGCCGCGTGCGCGCAGGGCCTCCACCGTGGCGGGCGGGAAGCGCTTTTCCTCCAGCAGCGTGGGCCCGTTCATGGAGCCGAAGTTGGGCAGGTTGATGGCCTGCTGGGGCATCAGGCCCCAGTGGAAGACGCCGTACAGCGTCTTGGCCGTGTAGTGGATGATGGCCGCGCCGCCGGGGCTGCCGCCGCTCATCAGCAACTCGCCGGTGGCCTTGTCGAACACCAGCGTGGGCGCCATGGACGAGCGCGGGCGCTTGCCGGGCTGCACGCGGTTGGCGATGGGCTGGCCCTGGGCATCGGCGGGCGCGAAGCTGAAGTCGGTGAGCTCGTTGTTGAGCAAAAAGCCCTTGACCATTTGCCGCGCGCCGAACTGGTCTTCGATGGTGGTGGTCATGGCCACCGCGTTGCCGAACGCGTCGACGATGCTGATGTGGCTGGTGCCGTACTCGGGCTGGTCGGGCATGGGCGCGTAGCTGGCCTTCACCGCGCCGGGGTTGCCGGGCTGCGCGACCTTCATGCTCTGTGCGCCGATGAGCTTGGCGCGTTCGGCCAGGTAGGCGGGGGCGAGCAGGCTGCTCCAGCTGCCGGCGGGAGGCTGCACGAAGTCCGGGTCGGCCACGTACTGCGCGCGGTCGGCAAAGGCCAGGCGCGCGGCCTCGGTGTACAGGTGCAGCCAGTCGGCCGAGGGGATACCGTCCTGCAGCGGCTTGGCGGCCGCGTCGGTGTTCTTGAGGATGCCCAGGATCTGCCCGATGGCGATGGCGCCTGAGCTGGGCGGCGGAAAGCCGCAGACGCGGAAGTCCTTGCTGGCGACCTGGTAGTCGTGGCACAGCGCCTCGCGCTTTTTGGGCTGGTAGCCGGCCAGGTCGGCCAGGCTGAGCTTGCCGGGGTTGGTGGGGTGCTTTTGCACCTTGTCGACGATGGCCTGTGCGATCTCGCCCTCGTGCAGGGCCTTGCTGCCTTCGGCGGCGATGCGGCGCAGCACCGCGGCCAGTTCGGGGTTGCGCAGGTTCACGCCCACATCGCGGGCATCGCCATCGGCTTTGTAGAAGTAGGCGGCGGCCACCGGGTCCTTTTTGAGGTGCGGGTCCGCCGCCACCAGGGTGTTAAGCCGTGCGCTGATTTTGAAGCCGCCCTCGGCCAGGGTGATGGCGGGCTGGAACAGTGTGGCCCAGGGCAGTTTGCCGTGCTGCTTGTGTGCCAGCTCCAGCATGCGCACGGTGCCGGGCACGCCGACCGAGCGGCCGCCCACCACGCCGTCGTAAAACGGCACGGGTTTGTCGTCGGCGCCGAGGAAGAGTTTTTCGTCGGCGGCGGCGGGCGCGGTCTCGCGCCCGTCATAGGCCTCCACCACCTTGCCGCTGCTGTGCAGCAGGAAGGCGCCGCCGCCGATGCCGCTGGACTGCGGCTCGACCAGGGTCAGCACCATCTGCACGGCAATGGCCGCGTCCACGGCCGAGCCCCCGGCCTTGAGGATCTGGTAGCCCGCGTCGGTGGCCAGCGGGTTGGCGGCGGCTACGGCGAATTTCTCGGTGGCCCAGCCGGGTTTTTCGGTGTAGCCCGAGGAGCCTTCGGGCTGGGCCGGCACGGTGTAGGCGAACTGCGAGGGGGCGCTGGCGCAGCCGGCCAGCAGTGCGGCGAGCGCGGCGCAGGTGATCAGGCCAGGGCGCAAGCTGCGGGGGGATGCCGGGGCCGGCGAGACGATGGGGGACATGGGCTTCTCCTTCGTGGCAAGCAAGAAGCGGCCATCGTACGGTGCCCAGCCTGCGCGGGGGCTCGGCGTTACATTGCGCTACAGGCGCACGGTTTGAGGTCTTTTGCGGCCCTGTCGCTTTCTGGATAAGCGCTGACAGCTATCAAAAAATGAGCGTTCACGCCGGCACGGGCCCCGCGCGGCCGTCCTGAACCACGAACCGGGCCAGGGTGCTGGCGCCGCTGTCCGCGCGCATCGGGTCGTCCACCGCGCGCAGGGTGGTGGTCCAGCGCTCGGGCGTGATGTCCGCCAGGCCGTAGCCGCGCAGGTCGCAGCGGGCCAGCAGCACGTGGGGGTTGTGCCGCGCCACGGCGTCCACCTTGTCCTGCGTGGTGCCCGAGCGCGAGCTGATGGAGGTGCCGCAGAACTCGCTGGCGATGACGGGCGAGCCGGGGCGGTCCGCGTCGGCGTGCACGCGGCACACGTAGTTCTGGTGGATGTCGCCGCCCAGCAGCACGGTGTTGCGGGGCGCGTGGCGGGCCACCGATTGCAGCAGGCGTGCGCGGCCTGCGGGGTAGCCGTCCCAGCTGTCGGTGGACACCATGCCCGAGGGGTAGTGGCGCGGCGAGAACAGCGTCTGCTGCGCGACCACGCTCCAGTGTGTGGTGTCGCGGGTGGCCGCGTCGCTGGCCAGGCCGGCGTCGAGCCACTGCTCCTGCGCCGCGCCCAGAAAGCTGCGGGCGGGGTCGCCCAGGTCGGCGCACTGGCCGCCGCGCACTGCGCCTGCGCTGGCGGATTCCGGTGTGCGGCAGGCCTGCCAGGTGCGGTACTGGCGGCCGTCCAGCAGGTGGATGTGGGCCAGCCGGCCCCAGCGCAGGCGGCGGTAGACCTGCAGCGCGTCCCACCGGGTGTCGGGGAAGGGCCGGTTCAGGCTGGCCGCGCGCAGCGGCATGTTCTCGTAGAAGGCCTGCCATGCGGCGCCACGCATCGCCGCAAAGCCGGTGGCGTCGCCCCGGCCCGCTCCGGCGGCGTAGTCGTTCTGCACCTCGTGGTCGTCCCAGGTCACGGCCCAGGGGCAGGCGGCGTGGGCGGCCTGCAGGGCCGGGTCGCTCTTGTACAGCGCGTACCGGTCTCGGTAGTCGGCCAGCGTGCTGGCCAGCTGGAGGCTGTGGGTGCGCGCTAGGTCGGCCGTGTTCCTGGGCGTGGCGTATTCGTAGATGTAGTCGCCCAGGAACAGCACCAGGTCGGGCTGGTCGGCCGCCAGGTGGCGCCATGCGGCGTAGTGGCCGTGCTCCCAGCGCTGGCAGGAGGCAAATCCCACGCGCAACGCGCCAGGCAGGTCGCCCGGTGCGGGGGCCGTGCGCGTGCGGCCCACCGTGCTCACCGCATCGCCCAGCAGGAAGCGGTAGTGGTACCAGCGGTCCGGGGCCAGGCCGCGCAGCTCCACATGCACGCTGTGGCCGAGCTGCGGCAGGGCAGGCGCCTCGCCCTTTTGCACGATCTTCGCGAAGCGCGCATCGTGCGCCACCTCCCACCGCACGGTGTGGGCGGCCTGCACCTGCGCCGCATCGGCCAGCACCAGCCGCGTCCACAGCACCACGCCGTCGGGCGCCGGGTCTCCACTGGCCACGCCCAGCGCGAACGGATTGGCGTGCAGCGACAGCGGGTTGCTCCAAGCCCAATGGGGCAGGCTGGTGGCAGCGGCAGCCATGGCTGCGCGCCGCAGAAAGGACCGTCTTTGCTCTGGGGGCACTGCAGGGTGCGCCTTAGTGCGCTGCGCTCAAAACTGGCGCAGCCCAGGCCAGCGGCCGCCGCGCAAGGGCCGCCAAGCTGCGGATGCGGCGCTTCGCTTGCGTGCGCTGGCGGCGTCCCCCCTGGGGGAAGGCGCCGAAGGCGACACAGAGGGGCTTCCTTTCATGCCGCCATCACGCGGTTCTTGCCCGAGCGCTTGGCCAGGTACATGGCCTGGTCGGCGCGGCGGATGGTGTCCGCGCTGTCTTCGCTGTCGTGCAGCTGGGCGACCCCGGCGCTGAAGGTGATGAGCACCTTCTCGGAGCCTTGCAGGAAGAAGCGTGTCGTGAGCTCCCGCTGCAGCCGCGTCATGGCGGCCACGCCGCTTTCCACGGGGGTGTCCGGCAGCACCAGCACGAATTCCTCGCCGCCGTAGCGTGCCAGCAGATCCTGGGGGCGCATGACCTCGCGGGTGACCTGCGCCAGGTGCACCAGCGCCGCATCGCCGCCGGAATGCCCCAGTCGGTCGTTGATGGTCTTGAAGTTGTCCACGTCGAGCAGCGAGAGGCACAGCGGAGACCCCAGGCGGCGCGCACGCGCGATTTCGCGCTCGATGGCCTCGTCCAGGCCCTTGCGGTTGAGCGAGCCGGTGAGCGGGTCGTGCCGGGCCTGCTGGCTGGCGCGGTCGAGCTCTTCCTGCAGCTTGGCCACTTCGGCGCGCTTGGCTTCGGTGCGCTCGCGCAGCTCATGGAGCTCGTCGTGCGTGACGCGGCTGTCCAGCGCCATCGCGCGGGTGGCGGTCATCACCTCGTGCAGCACGGGGGCGATCTCCTCCAGCGTGTTGGCCTTGCCGATCAGGTCGGCGCACCGTGCCATCGTGCCCTGGTAGGTGGTGCTGGACGCCGTGATCCGGGCCAGCCGTTCGATGAACGTGGCCAGCATGTCCTTCATCTGCTCCTGGGCCTCGACCGTGCGGGCCTTGGCCTCGGCCTGCTTGAAGATCACGTCCTTGAGCCGGCGCTGCACGTCGTCCAGCCGGCGCAGCGTGAGCGGCGGCGTGGACGCGGCCATGAGCGCCTCGGCCTGGCCGTGCAGCCAGCGGTCTTCCAGGCTGAGCACGGCGATGTTCTCGAACACCATGTGCAGCAGCTCCAGCAGGCTGGCGCGGATGGAGGCCTGCTCCTCGGTGGCGAACGACAGCCTGTAGGTGAAGTTGCCCAGCATGAGCTGCACCGTGGAGATGGGGGGCGCGGGCTCCTTCAGGAAGGTGATGAGCTGCTGCGCCATGTCGATCACGCGGGCATCGTCTTCACCAAGCGCGGGCAGCGTGTTGTCGATGAGGCGCGCCAGCATCTGCGCAAACTCGTCCGGCAGGATGCCTGGCGAGGCAGTGGCCGCGGCCCCGGGGGCCGGCTCCACCGGCGCCGATGCCGCCGTGGCGGGGTTCAGGCCCAGGTTGGCGTAGCCCACCAGCACACTTTGTAGCGAAGTCCAGTCTTTGTTGTTGACGGCGCGTTCGAATTGGCCCAGCAGGCGCTTCTGTGCGGGCGTCTGCCCCGGCAGCACCCTCAGGATGTGCTGCAGGGGGCCTTCGGGAAATGGCTGCGGGCTGCGGACTCCTGCGATCTCGTCATACAGCGCCAGATAGTTGTCGGGCGTCGGGGGAAGGCGCCGGGTGGCCAGCTGCTTGAGCGTCTCGCGCGCGATTTCGGAAGGTGGTCGGTCGGCCATGTGCGGACACCAGTGTCAGGGAGAAGCAGGATGCGCGAGTGTGACACAGCGGCCGGATTCCCGGGGCCTGGATGAAGCCGGGCGGCGCGCCCGGCGGGCCACAGGCTCAGTTCACCATCACCAGCTTGCCCATCACGCCCCGCGAACCCATGTGCGCATAGGCGGCGGGCAGCTCCGCCATGGGCATGGTGCGGTCGATCACGGGCTTGATCTTGCCCTGGGCATACCACTGCGCCAGCTCGCCCATCATGGCGGCATTGGCCTTGGGTTCGCGCTTGGCGAAGTCGCCCCAGAACACGCCCACGATGGAGGCACCCTTGAGCAGCGCCAGGTTGAAGGGCAGGGCCGGGATGGGGCCGGACGCAAACCCCACGACCAGGTAGCGGCCGCGCCAGGCGATGGAGCGGAACGCGGGCTCGGCAAAGTCGCCGCCCACCGGGTCGTAGATCACGTCCGGGCCCTTGCCGTCGGTGAGCGCCTTGATGGATTCGCGCAGGTTGTCCTTGCTGTAGTTGATGGTGGCGTCCGCCCCGATGGAGGTGCACAGCGTGCATTTCTCGTCGGTGGAGGCGGCAGCGATCACGCGTGCGCCCATGGCCTTGGCGATCTGGATGGCCGAGGTGCCCACGCCGCCGGCGGCGCCGAGCACCAGCACCGTTTCGCCGGCCTTGAGCTGGGCGCGGTCCACCAGCGCGTGGTACGACGTGGCGTAGATCATGATGAAGGCTGCAGCATCCACGTGCGAGAAGCCGTCGGGCAGGGGCATGCACAGCGCCGCGGGCGCGATCGTGTGGGTGCCGAAACCGCCCGTGCCCGACAGGCAGGCCACGTTCTGGCCCACTTTCAGATGCGTCACGCCGTCGCCCACGGCGGCCACGACGCCCGCGTATTCAGAGCCGGGCACGAAGGGCAGTGGCGGCTTCATCTGGTATTTGTTCTGCACGATGAGCAGGTCGGGGAAGTTCAGGCTGGCTGCCTTGATCTCGATGAGCACCTCGCCCGCCTTGGGCGTGGGCGTGGGCAGTTCGGTCCAGGCCAGGGCGTCGACGCCGACGGGGTTGGTGCAAAGCCAAGCGTGCATGGGAAAAGTCTCCTGTCAATGTGGGACGCATGATAGGCGGGGCCTGCCGGGGCGCGATGTCCCACGAGCGACGGCCTGCGCCTGCGTTGTGCAAGGCAGGGCCCGGGGCACGCCACCTACAATCCGTTGCAACCCCTTCTGCAACCATGAAAATTCTGATTTCCAACGACGACGGCTACCAGGCTCCCGGCATCGTGGCGCTGCACGATGCGCTCAAGACCCTCGACGGGGTGGAGGTCGAGGTGGTCGCGCCAGAGCACAACAACAGCGCCAAGTCCAATGCGCTCACCCTGCATTCGCCGCTGTACGTGCACCAGGCGCACAACGGCTTCCGCTACGTGAACGGCACGCCCGCCGACTGTGTGCACATCGCCCTCACCGGCTTGCTTGGCTACCGGCCCGACCTGGTGGTGTCGGGCATCAACAACGGCGCCAACATGGGCGACGACACCATCTATTCCGGCACCGTGGGCGCGGCGATGGAGGGCTATCTGTTCGGCATCCCCGCCATTGCCTTCTCGCAGGTGGACAAGGGCTGGGGCGAGATCGAGGCGGCCGCGGCCAAGGCGCGCGAGATCGTCGCGCAGATGCGGGCCCAGCGTCTCGTGACAGAGACCCCATGGCTGCTGAATGTGAACATTCCCAACATGCCGCTGGAGGCGCTGCAGCCCCTCAAGCTGTGCCGGTTGGGGCGCCGCCACGCGGCCGAGCGGGTGATCGTGCAGGAAAGCCCCCGGGGCGAGGCGATGTACTGGATCGGCAGCGCGGGGGCCGCCAAGGACGATGCGGAAGGCACGGATTTTCATGCCACGGCGCAAGGCCACGTGTCGATCACGCCGCTGAAGGTGGACCTGACGGACCACGACAACCTAGGCTACTGGGCACAGACCGCGTCCCGCCTTGTGGCAGGCGTGGCCGGGGCGCCGGGACCGTGATGCAGCGCCGCCCCGGATTCCCTGCCAGGTTGCCAGGATCTGGACCTTCTCCCGCCAGGCCCGCCCCGGTCGCTCCGCCCGCGCGCCAGCCGGCGGCGGCGCCGGTGGGGGTGGGGCTGGATTCGGCGGCGGTGCGCGCGCGCATGGTGCACAAGCTGGCGGCCGGAGGCATCACGTCGCCGGCGGTGCTGCACGCCATGGGCACCGTGGAGCGCCATCGTTTTGTCGACAGCGCGCTGGTCAACCAGGCGTATGAGGACACCAGCCTGCCGATTGGCCTTGGGCAGACCATTTCCAAGCCGAACGTCGTGGCCCGTATGTGCGAGTTGCTGCTGGGCGCCGAAGGCGCGCGCGCGGGCGGATTGGGACGTGTGCTGGAGATCGGCACGGGCTGCGGCTACCAGGCGGCCGTGCTGAGCCACCTGGCGCGCGAGGTCTATACCCTGGAGCGCCTGCGGGGCCTGCACGACAAGGCGCGCCACAACCTGCGCCCGTTTCGCCTGGCCAATGTCCACTTGCTGTTCGGGGACGGCATGCTGGGCTACGCCAAGGGCGCGCCTTACGCGGCCATCATCGCCGCCGCGGGCGGGGATGCCGTGCCGCAGGCGTGGTGCGACCAGCTGGCGGTCGGAGGGCGGCTGGTGGCGCCCATGGCGGTGGCAGGCGGGCAGCAGATGTTGCTGGTGATCGACAAAACCCCGCACGGATTGAAACAAAACGTGCTCGAGCCCGTACATTTTGTCCCCCTAAAATCGGGGATTGCCTGAAGGGAAATGCTTATGTTCGTATCGCGTGGTCTTGTGGTTGGGTTTACCGTGGCGCTGGCGGGGCTTGCGCTCACCGGTTGCGGCACCCGGCTGAACAAGGCTCCTGTGGAAGACCGGGGCACATCCTCCTCGTCCTCCGCGCCTCCGCCAGCGGCCCAGCCCGGCGTGGTGGTGGGGACACCCCTCAAGCCGCTGCCCGGCGCGGAAAATGCCGGAAAACCAGGCTACTACACGGTCAAGCCGGGAGATACCCTCATTCGCATCGGCCTGGAGTCGGGCCAGAGCTGGAAAGACATTGCGCGCTGGAACAACCTCGAGAACGCGAATCTGATCGAAGTGGGCCAGGTGCTGCGCGTGGCGCCGCCCGCGCCCGCCTCGCAGGCCGTGGCCGCCGACAGCGGCGTGGTCACCCGCCCGGTGACCTCCTCGACGGTGACGCCCGCCAATCCCGCCAGTGCGGCCGTGCCCCCGGCCAGCGCGGCCAAGCCCGCCACCTCGGCGGCCTCCGGCCCCGTGGTGGCCGTCGCGCCGGCAACGCCGACACCGTCGTCGGGTGCCGCGGAAGACGACATGGCATTCATCTGGCCCGCTCCGGGCTCGCTGATCGCCGGGTTCGACGAGGCGCGCAACAAGGGATACGACATTGCTGGCAAGGCGGGAGACCCGGTCCTGGCCGCCGCCGACGGCCGCGTGGTGTATGCGGGCGCGGGGCTGCGCGGATACGGCAACCTGGTCATCCTCAAGCACAACAACACCTTTCTGACGGCGTACGCGCACAACCAGACCCTGCTCGTCAAGGAGGACCAGTCCGTGCGCAAGGGGCAGAAAATTGCCGAGATGGGCAGCACCGACGCCGACCGCGTCAAGCTGCACTTTGAAATCCGCCGGCAAGGCAAGCCCGTCGACCCGTCGCGCTACCTGCCTGCACGTTGATTTCCGCCGTGGCTTCGCCGCCAATGGGCGCAACGGGCATGGCGCGGGAATTGGCCGGGGCAGCGGATGAGCTGCTGGCCGACGAGTCGGAAGGGCTGGCGGACGAGTCCGGGAGCGAGCTTCGCTCCATGCACATCGGGGCCGGACAGCATGGCGTGCGGCTGGACCGGGCGCTGGTCGATCTGGTGCCCGAGTTTTCCCGCAGCTACCTGCAGCAACTGCTGGCGCAGGGGCTGGTAAGCCTCAATGGCAAGCCGCTTCCCAAGGCGGCAGCGCGCGTGAAGGCGGGCGATCAGGTGGTGCTGGAAATGCGGCCCACGCTGCAGAGCCAGGCCTTCCGGCCTGAGTCCATGTCCATCGACGTGGTGTTCGAGGATGCCCATCTGCTGGTGGTGAACAAGCCCGCCGGCCTGGTGGTACACCCCGCGCCGGGGAACTGGAGCGGCACCTTGCTCAACGGCCTGCTCGCCCGCGACGAAAAGGCGCTGACCGTGCCGCGCGCGGGCATCGTGCACCGGCTCGACAAGGACACCAGCGGGCTGATGGTCGTTGCCCGCGACCGCGCCACCATGGACGCGCTGGTCGCATTGATTGCCGAGCGCAAGGTGCAGCGGCAGTACGTGGCCATGGCCCACGGCGCATGGTCGGGTCCCAAGATCCGCACGGTGGAAGCGCCCATTGGCCGGGATCCGCGCAACCGCCTTCGCATGGCGGTCGTCGACCTGGCGACCCATGCGGGCAAGCTTGCGCGCACCGACATCCGGTGGCTCGCTGGCGCGGACGAGGGCTGCTGGGTGCAATGCACCCTGCATACGGGCCGCACGCACCAGATCCGCGTGCACATGGCGTCCTTGCGGCATCCGTTGGTGGGGGATGGCCTGTATGGCGGCGCGCCGGTCGGCAGCCTGCAGCGGCAGGCGCTGCATGCCTACCGCCTGGCCTTCTCGCACCCGGTGACCGGCGAGGCGCTGGAATTCCGGGCGCCGGTGCCGCAGGACATCTGCCAGGCCCTCTCGTCATGGGGGCTGGGCTACAATGCGCCCTGACGGCCAGACTGGCCCCAGCCCGAAGACGGAATCCCGCCGGGCTCTTGCGTCGCGCCAGCACCCTTGCACAGCGCGCCATTGATTGCCCCCTGCTGTTGATGTGACACCCGTTGCAACGCGTGGCACTTTTCCAGGAATCGCTGAACCATGAACACGGTGGATGCCAAAAGGGTCCTCGAAACTGCGTTGATCTGCGCGCAGCAGCCTGTGCCTTTGCGCGAGCTGCGGGTGCTGTTCCATGACGCGCTGGGGTCGGACACGCTCAAGGTATTGCTGCAGGAGCTGCAGCTGGAGTGGACGCAGCGTGGCGTGGAGCTGGTTCAGGTGGCCACGGGCTGGCGTTTCCAGAGCCGGCCCGAGATGCGCGAGTACCTCGACCGGCTGCACCCCGAAAAGCCGCCGCGCTATTCGAGGGCCACCATGGAAACCTTGGCGATCATTGCGTATCGCCAGCCGGTGACGCGGGGTGATATCGAGGACATCCGGGGGGTGACGGTCAACAGCCTGATCGTCAAGCAGCTGGAAGACAGGGGCTGGGTCGAGGTCATCGGCCACCGGGAAACGGTGGGGCGTCCGGCGCTGTTTGCGACCACGCGGCAGTTTCTGGATGACATGGGGCTGCAGTCGCTGGACCAGTTGCCGGTGCTGGATGATCCCACCGGCAATGCCAATGTTCTGGAGGCCATGGCCGCTGCCGCCCAAGGGGTGATAGAGCCGGAGCCCGAACCGGCAGCGGAGCTGGTCGCTGCGCCATCGGAGCCCGGCCCGGGCCAACAGCCGCCAGAACCGGGCGCGGCGCCGGATGCGGTGCTGCCCGTGGAAGACTTTTTTCAGAATGCGGAGACGGATCTCCGCGACGACGATGCCGATACCCCGGGTGGTATCCAGGGAAATACTTGATGAACGATTCGACCCCCGAAATGCCGGCTGATCTGCCGGAGGCTGCGCCTGCGCAGGCGGCTGCGGCGCCGAAGAAACCTGCTGCCAAGCGCGCCCCGCGCAAGAAGGCGGTGCCGGTGGCTGTGGTTGCCGAGGAGCAAAGTGCTGCTGGCGACGCCATCGCTTCGGCGGCCCCCGAGGCCGTTTCTGAGGTGGAGCCCGTGACAGCTGCGGAGTTGTCGCCCGAGGCGCCCTCCTCGTCGCAGGTGGTTGCAGGGCCCGAGGCCGAGGCTGCGGCGGCGCATGCGGAAGTCTCTGAGTCTGCGGGCCAGCCAGGGCAGGGCGGCCGCAGGAACCAGGGCCAGCCCGGCGGCAGGCCGCCCCAACGCCCCGAAGGTGCCGGGCGCGACAGGCGCAAGGCGGCGCCGGCGGTGGATGGCTATCAGTTCGAGGATGTGGTGTCGGGCCGCTTCGATGAGGATGATGCGTCGGCCGACGCCGTTCCCGCCAAGCGCGTATTGCTGCCCCAGGTGGAAACGCCCAAGCTTCACAAGGTGCTGGCCCAGGCGGGGCTGGGGTCGCGGCTCGAGATGGAGCAACTCATCCTGGAAGGGCGCATCTCCGTGAACAACGAACCTGCCCATATCGGACAGCGCATCCAGTTCGGAGACCAGGTCAAGGTCAACGGCAAGCCCATCCGCTACCGGATCGACCCGCCGCCAGCGCGCGTGATCGCGTACCACAAGCCGGTGGGCGAAGTGGTGACCCATGACGACCCCCAGAACCGGCCCACTGTCTTTCGCAAGCTGCCCCGGCTCATGCAGGGCAAGTGGCAGTCTGTCGGGCGCCTGGATCTGAACACCGAAGGCCTGCTGCTGTTTACCAGCTCCGGCGAACTTGCCAACAAGCTCATGCACCCGCGTTTTGGCTTGGAGCGCGAGTACGCCGTGCGGGTGCTGGGCGCCTTGAGCAACGAAGAAAAGCAGAAGCTGCTGGATGGCGTGCGCCTGGACGATGGCATGGCATCCTTTGGATCGATCGAGGATGGCGGCGGCGAAGGCTCCAACTGCTGGTACCGGGTCACCATTTCCGAAGGGCGCAACCGCGAGGTGCGCCGGATGCTGGAGTCTGTGGGACATGCGGTCAGCCGGCTGATCCGTATCCGGTACGGCGCCATGGTGCTGCCGCGCGGGCTCAAGCGCGGCGCCTGGCTGGAACTCGATGAGAGTGACATCCGCGCCCTGGTCCAGGCCGCCGGTGCCGGACGGCCGGAGGCTCCGGCCGAAGGCCGGTTGGAAGAGGGGCCGGGTGCGGGCGGGCGCGGCGGCAACAAGCGCAACCGGGGGCGCAACGGGCCCCGCGTGGGCGACGGCCCGCGCCGCGACATGTCGCAGGGGGCGCCGGGCGGCCCCCGCGGCCAGAAACCCCGCCGTGACAATGGACAACAAGGTCAGGCCCGCGGCAACAATGCCGGCGGCGGTGACCGCCAGCGCGGGGCGGCACAGCCGGATCCGATGAAGACCTCGGTGGGCTATATCGGCATGGACAGCCTCTCGCGGCACCGCCAGGACAAGCGGCGCCCCGGCGGAGGCGGCCCTCGCCGCGGGGGCGGCGGGCGCTGAGCGCACGCTGCGCCGGTCTGCCCGGTTAGAATCGAGGGCTTTGTCCAGTGGGCAAACGAATTACAGCAACATCATCCATTCAGGAAATCAACATGGCAATCGAACGCACCCTCTCCATCATCAAGCCCGACGCAGTGGCCAAGAATGTCATCGGTCAGATCTATGCACGCTTTGAAGCTGCCGGCCTCAAGGTCGTGGCTGCACGCATGGCCCACCTGTCGCGCCTGGAAGCCGAGCAGTTCTACGCCGTGCACAAGGAGCGTCCTTTCTTCAAGGACCTGGTGGACTTCATGATCTCCGGCCCCGTGATGATCCAGGCCCTGGAAGGTGAAAATGCGATTCTGAAGAACCGCGAACTCATGGGCGCCACGGACCCCAAGAAGGCAGAAGCCGGCACCATCCGCGCCGACTTCGCTGACAGCATCGATGCCAATGCAGTGCATGGTTCCGACGCAGCTGAAACCGCCCAGGCAGAAGTGGCCTTCTTCTTCCCCGGCCTGAACATCTACTCGCGCTGATATGGTGCTCCCCATGCCTGTTCCCGCAATCGTGGGACACCTGCGCCATGGGGACGACCGCGCTCGGCCCGTCACTGGAAGGGCGCGATGACCACCACCAACCTGCTGGAATTTGACCTCGACGGCCTGGCTGCTTTCTGCCAGCAACTGGGCGAAAAGCGGTTTCGCGCCACCCAGCTGTTTCGCTGGATCCACCAGCGCGGCGCCAGCGACTTTGACGCCATGAGCGATCTGGCCAAGGCCCTGCGCGACAAGCTCAGGGGTTGCGCCCGCGTCGAGGCCTTGCCGGTCATCTCAGAGCATGTTTCCTCGGACGGCACGGTGAAGTGGCTGTTCGACGTGGGGGATGGCAATGCGGTGGAAGCCGTCTTCATTCCTGAGGATGACCGCGGAACGCTGTGTATTTCCTCCCAGGCCGGCTGTGCCGTGGGGTGCCGCTTTTGCTCCACGGGGCATCAGGGTTTCAGCAGGAATCTGACCACGGGCGAGATCGTCGCGCAGTTGTGGTTTGCAGAGCATTCCTTGCGCAAACGCCTCAAGTCCGAAGATCGGGTGATCTCGAACGTCGTGATGATGGGGATGGGCGAGCCGCTGCAGAACTACTCGGCGCTCGTGCCCGCCTTGCGCGTCATGCTCGATGACCATGGGTATGGTCTGTCGCGGCGGCGGGTGACGGTATCCACGTCGGGCGTGGTCCCCATGATGGACCGCCTCTCGCAGGATTGCCCGGTGGCCCTGGCCGTGTCTTTGCATGCGCCCAACGATCCGCTGCGGGACAATCTGGTACCGCTCAATCGCAAGTATCCGATCGAAGAGCTGCTGGAGGCCTGCAACCGCTATCTGGCGCACGCACCGCGTGATTTCATCACTTTTGAATACTGCATGCTCGATGGCGTCAATGACCAGCTGGAGCATGCGCAGCAGCTGATCGAGCTGGTCAAGCCCGCCCGTGGCGCAGGGGTGCGCTGCAAATTCAATCTCATTCCCTTCAATCCATTTCCCGCATCGGGGCTGTTGCGATCTGCGCAAAATCAGGTGGTTGCATTTGCGAAGGTCCTGAGCGATGCAGGTATTGTCACAACGGTGCGCAAGACCCGGGGAGATGATATCGACGCGGCCTGTGGCCAGCTCGCGGGAGATGTCAAGGATCGCACACGGGCCGCCGAGCGCATGGCAAAGCAGCGGACAATCGTGCTCAAACCGGTGACTTGATCAGCAAGCAATCGGCATACTTCAAGGAGGCTCTACATGGTGGGATTGGTTGGAAGCTGGCAGCAACTTGGCCGCTGGACACTCACGGCATGTGGCGTGCTCGCATGCATGTCCGTACTGCAGGGGTGTGCGACCAACAACAGCATGTCCACCGTGGATACCAATGCGGGATTGGTCACTCCGTCCGATGAGCCTGAAACGCGGCGCCGTGCCCGCATCCGCCTGGAGCTTGCATCCAACTATTTCGAGAACGGCCAGACCGCCGTGGCGCTTGATGAAGTCAAGCAGGCGCTGGCGGCCGATCCCACGTATTCCGACGCCTTCAACCTGCGCGGCCTCATCTACATGCGGCTGAACGATTTTGCGCAGGCGGACGACAGTTTTCGCAGGGCGCTGGCGCTCAGGGGGAACGATCCCAACCTGTTGCACAACTACGGCTGGTTGCTCTGCCAGCAGCAGAAGTACGCAGAAGCGGACCAGCAATTCGGGCGGGCGCTGGCCAATCCTTCCTACACCGCGCGCAGCAAGACACTCATGGCACGCGGGCTTTGCCAGTCGGGGGCCGGTCAGTTCGCCGAAGCCGAGCAGTCACTGCTCAAGGCCTATGAATTGGATGCCGCCAACCCCGTGGTGGGCTACCACCTGGCTGCGCTTTTGTTGCGGCGCAACGAGCTGACCCGCGCCCAGTTCTATATCCGGCGGCTGAACAACAGCCAGTTTGCCAACTCCGAGTCGCTGTGGCTCGGAATCAAGGTGGAGCGTGGCCTGGGTGACTCCGTGGCCATGAAGCAGCTGGCGGAACAGTTGCGCAAGCGTTTCCCGGATTCGCGGGAACTGGGGGCATACGAGCGTGGGGCTTTCAATGAGTGAGGTTCTGGAGAGTGGTGGAATGACGGCGGGTGGATTGCTCAGGGAAGCGCGGCAGGCATCCGGCATGCACATTGCCGCCTTGGCCGTGGCGCTGAAGGTGCCGGTCAGCAAGCTGGAGGCGCTGGAGGCCGACAACTACGAGGCGCTGCCTGATACGGTGTTTGTGCGGGCGCTGGCATCCAGCATCTGCAGGACACTCAAGCTCGATCCTGCGCCCGTCCTGTCGCTGTTGCCGCAAAGCAAGAGTCCGCGTCTGGCCACGGACAGCGCCGGTCTCAATGCACCCGTGAAGGGCGGTTCTGGCAAGTCGTCTTCGTCCTCGGGGTCCTTTTCGGGATCCACTTCGCGGTCCGTCACCTTGGTGGTGCTGGCGCTGCTGGTGGGAGCTCTCGTCCTTGTTTTCTTTCCCCGCCAGCAGGACGGGGCGACGAGCACGACAGGCGCAGTGCAGGCACCTGCCCCGGTGACGGCCGCTCCTTCGGTCATCGCGGAACCTCAGGCCAGCCCCGCACCCACAGAAGTATCGAGTGCCGCGACCGGCGTTGCCGAGCGCAAGCCGGAGAGCCCCGCGCCAGTTGCGGCGGGGCGCCCCGATGCAGCCGCGCCCGCGGCTGCCAATGGTGTTGCATCGGCCCCGGTGGCGGCCGCCAGCGCAGCCGTACCCCCTGCGGGTGCGCTGGTGCTGCGCGCGCGCAGTGAATCCTGGGTGCAGGTGCGGGACTCCGCAGGCGCGGTAGCACTGCAGCGCAATCTGGTCGCGGGCGAATCGGTGTCGGTCGCCGGGTCGATGCCTTTGGCAGTTGTCATCGGACGCGCGGACGTGACGGAGGTCTTCGTGCGCGGCAAGCCTTTCGACCTGACGACTGTGTCGCGTGAAAACGTTGCTCGCTTCGAGGTGAAATAGTGGAACAGGTATCTGGTGATATGGGGCCCATTGCGATTGCATCCCCTTTGCCTCGGCGCTCACGCCAAGCCAGGATCGTGTGGGGATCCCGTGTCGTGACGGTGGGCGGCGATGCGCCCGTGCGCGTGCAATCCATGACAAATACCGATACGGTGGACGCCATCGGCACGGCCATACAGGTCAAGGAGCTGGCGCAGGCGGGTTCGGAGTTCGTGCGGATTACCGTGAATACCCCCGAGGCCGCGGCGGCGGTGCCCTATATCCGGGAACAACTGGACCGGATGGGAGAAAGTGTGCCGCTCGTGGGGGACTTTCACTACAACGGGCACCGGCTGCTCACGGATTTTCCCGATTGCGCACAGGCGCTGTCCAAGTACCGCATCAATCCGGGCAATGTCGGCAAGGGTGACAAGAGGGACCGGCAGTTTGGCCAGATGATCGATGCCGCCATGCGGTGGAACAAGGCGGTGCGCATCGGGGTGAATTGGGGCAGTCTCGATCAGGATCTGCTGGTGGACCTGATGGACGCCAACAGCCGCCGGGCCTCGCCCTGGGAGGCGCGCCAGGTCATGTATGAGGCGCTCATCACGTCGGCCATCGAGTCCGCCCGCCGGGCCGAGCAGATGGGGCTGGATGGCAATCAGATCATCCTGTCGTGCAAGGTCAGTGGAGTGCAGGATCTGATTTCCGTCTATCGTGAGCTCGCACGCCGCTGCGACTATGCGCTGCATCTGGGGCTGACGGAGGCGGGCATGGGAACCAAGGGCACGGTAGCGTCGGCAGCCGCGCTGTCGGTTCTGCTGCAAGAAGGCATCGGCGATACCATTCGCGTGTCCCTGACGCCCCAGCCCGGGGAGGCGCGCACGCAGGAGGTGGTGGTCGCCTCCGAGATATTGCAGGCGTTGGGTCTGCGTGTGTTTGTCCCCAGCGTCACGGCATGCCCGGGCTGTGGCCGCACCACAAGCACGACCTTTCAGGACCTGGCCAAGCAGATCGACGATTTTCTGCGTGCCCAGATGCCCGTATGGCGGGTTCGTTATCCCGGCGTCGAGAATCTGCGCGTCGCCGTGATGGGGTGCATCGTCAACGGTCCTGGCGAAAGCAAGCACGCAGACATCGGCATCAGCCTGCCCGGTACGGGTGAGGCGCCTGCGGCCCCTGTGTTCATTGATGGCGAAAAGGCCCTGACTCTGCGCGGCGAGAACATTGCCAATGAGTTCCATCAGATCGTCGAGCAGTACATTGAAAAGCGTTTCGGTGCCGCGGTTCCCGCCGCCTGACCCGCTGCATCCGCGCCGACAGCCCTTGCTCAGCCCCCGCATTGGGGCCGCAAGGAAGCTCTCTCAAAATAATTGGATAAGAAAAGAACAGCTGTGAGTAACGAAAAAAGCGCCACCTCGCCCAAGCCGGAAAAGCTGGTGGCCGTGAAAGGCATGAATGACATCCTGCCTCCGGAATCTGCCCGCTGGGAGTGGCTGGAGGCCAAGGTCCGGGGCCTGATGGCGCGCTACGCCTACCGCAATATCCGTACGCCGATCGTCGAGCCCACGCCGCTTTTTGTGCGGGGGCTCGGCGAGGTGACCGATATTGTTGAAAAAGAGATGTACTCGTTCGAGGACCGTCTCAATGGCGAGCACCTGACCCTGCGCCCCGAGGCGACGGCAGGCGTCGTGCGCGCCGTGGCCGAGCATTCCATGCTGTACGACGGGGGCAAGCGCCTGTACTACATGGGGCCCATGTTCCGCCACGAGCGTCCGCAGCGCGGGCGGTATCGCCAGTTCCATCAGATTGGCGCCGAGGCGCTGGGTTTTCCGGGCGCCGAAGTCGACGCGGAACTGATTTTGCTGGCCCAGGCGCTGTGGTGTGAACTGGGGCTTCAGAATGTGCGGCTGGAGCTCAACAGCCTGGGCGAGCCCCATGAACGCAAGGCCCATCGTGCTGCGCTGATCTCGTACCTCGAGCAGCATGCCGATGTGCTGGACGAAGAAGCACGCCGGCGCTTGCACAGCAACCCCCTGCGCATTCTGGATACCAAGAACCCCGCCATGCAGGCCATCGTGGAGGCCGCACCTCGGTTGATCGATTTCCTGGGGCCAGAGTCGCTCGCGCATTTCGACGCAGTGAAGTCCATCCTGAGTGCCAATGGCGTCGCATGGACCGTCAATCCGCGCCTTGTCAGGGGCATGGACTACTACAACCTGACCGTGTTCGAGTTCGTCACCGACCAATTGGGCTCGCAGGGCACGATCTGTGGCGGCGGCCGTTACGACTACCTGATCGGTCAGATTGGTGGCAAGGCTGCGCCAGCGGTGGGCTGGGCGCTGGGGGTTGAGCGTGTGCTCGAACTCCTCAAGGAGCAGGCCAGCGCATTGCCGGCGCTGGCTCCCGATGTGTATGCGGTGATTCCCTCGGCGGCGGCGTTGCCGGTGGCGGTTGCGGCCATCGAGCGCCTGCGGCAGCTCGGCGTCAGTGTGCAGATGCATGCTGCGCCCGCAGGCGGTGAAGGAATGGGCAGCATGAAGTCCCAGTTCAAGAAGGCAGATGCGAGCGGCGCGCTGCATGCACTGGTCTTTGGCGACGATGAGCTCTCCCGAGGGATGGTTGTTGTCAAGTCCTTGCGCGATGGTGTCGGAGCGCAGGCCGAGCAACCGCTGGACTCACTGGTCGAATGGGTGTCCCACCTACAATCCAACCGCTAAACAGAACATATTCCATGGCAAATCACCTAGATCTCGAAGAACAAGAACAGCTTGACCAGCTCAAGCATTTCTGGAACACCTGGGGCACGCTCATCAGTTCGGTACTGATTCTGGTGGCGGGCTCCCTGGTTGCGTGGAACGGATACCAGTATTGGCAAAACCGCCAGGCGAGCCAGGCCGCGGCGCTCTTTGATGCCGTGGACGTGGCTGCCCGGACGGGGGATCAAGCGCGCATGGCGCAGGCGTTTGCCGACCTCAAGGCCAAGTATTCGGGCACTACGCAGGCCAGCCAGGCCGGCCTCGCGCTCGCCAAGACGATGGTGGATGCCGGCAATGCCGATGGCGCGAAAGAAGCGCTGGCCTGGGTGGCCGCCCAGTCCGGGGATGATGGCCTCAAGGCGCTGTCCAGGTTGCGCTTGGCCAGCGTGCTGATGGACCAGAAAAACTACGATGAGGCGCTCAAGCAGGTGTCTGGCAGCACTCCCCTTGAGTTTGAAGCGGTGTTCGCAGATCGCAAGGGTGATATCTATTCCCTGCAGGGCAAGCGCACAGAGGCGATCGCGGAGTATGCGAAGGCATACAAGGCCTTCGAGGAGAGTGTGGAGTATCGGCGCCTCGTGGAAATCAAGCTTGGTGCCCTGGGGGTCTCGCCGCAGGGTATCGCGGTGGCTGCGGCTGCTCCTGTGGAAGGGGTGAAATAACCATGGCGTTCATTTGTGCAAACAACACGCCGGGCGGGCGGATGCTGCTGCGTGGCGTTTCGTCCGCGGTGCTGGTCGCCACGTTGGCCGGGTGTTCGCTGTGGAGTGGCAGCAGCTCCAAACCCGTACCTGCCGATCTGGGGGCCAATGTCGCTGTCCTGGGTGTGCGGCAGGCATGGACAGCGCGCATCGGCAATGTTGGAGGATTTCCGCTGGAGGTCCACTCCGCAGGCAATGTGGTGACCGTGGCATCCGCTGACGGTGTGGTGGCTGCGATCGATGCGCGCACCGGTGGAGACGTATGGCGCACCGCACTGGCCGAGCCCTTGTCCGCGGGTGTGGGAAGCGATGGAAAGTCTGCGGCTGTCGTGTCCCGCAGCAACACGTTGATTGTTCTGGATGCCGGCCGTGAGCGGTGGCGGCAATCCCTGGCTGCGCAGGTATTCACGCCCCCCCTGGTTGCTGGCGGGCGTGTCTTTGTGCTGTCGACGGATCGGTCGCTGGCCGCCTACGATGCTGTGACGGGGCGCAAGCTCTGGAGCCAGCAGCGCCCTGGAGACCCCTTGGTCTTGCGCCAAGCCGGCGTGCTCCTGGCTGTGGGAGATACCTTGGTGGCGGGTTTTGCCGGCCGCCTTGTGGGCTTGAACCCGGACAACGGCAGCGTTCGCTGGGAGGCGCCGCTGGCCAGTTCGCGCGGTACCAATGATGTCGAACGCCTGGTGGAACTGGTCGGCCGTACCAGCCGGGTAGGGGACTCCGTCTGTGCACGGGCCTTCCAGTCGGCTGTGGGTTGCGTCAATACGGCCAGAGGCGCGGTGGCCTGGACGCAGCCGGCCAGTGGAGCCGATGGAGTGCACGGCGATGGCGAAGCGCTGTTCGGGGCCGAGAGCAATGGCACGGTGATTGCGTGGCGCCGCAGCGACGGCTCACGCCTGTGGGCGACGGACAGGCTCAAGCACCGCAAACTGACAGCGCCTTTGCTGCTGGGACGCTCGGTGGTGGTCGGGGACGATGCAGGCCTCGTTCATCTGCTTTCCCGTGCGGACGGTTCTCCGCTTAACCGCATTGCCACCGATGCATCCGGCATAGCTGCGGCGCCCGCTGTCGCTGCCGATACGCTGGTGGTGGTCACGCGAAACGGTGGCGTCTACGGATTCCGTCCTGATTGATGGATCTTATTCAATGAAGCCAGTTATCGCCCTCGTCGGGCGTCCGAATGTCGGCAAGTCCACGCTTTTCAACCGTCTGACCAAGTCTCGCGACGCCATCGTGGCGGATTTCGCCGGGCTGACGCGGGACCGGCATTACGGCAATGGCAAGCAAGGCAAGCACGAGTACATCGTCATCGATACAGGGGGCTTCGAGCCTGATGCATCGAGTGGCATCTACAAGGAGATGGCCAAGCAGACGCAGCAGGCCGTTGCCGAGGCCGATGTGGTCATCTTCGTGGTCGATGCACGTGCCGGCGTTTCTGCGCAGGACCATGACATTGCAAACTACCTGCGCCGCCTTGGCAAACCCTGTGTGCTGGTCGCCAACAAGGCGGAGGGCATGCTGGAAGGTGTGCAGCTGGCAGAGTTTTATGAGCTGGGGCTGGGCGAGGTGTATCCCGTGTCCGCGGCGCATGGGCAGGGTATCCGCAGTCTGGTTGATATCGCCCTGGAACCCCTGCAGCTTCCTGAACCGGACGACTCCGAGGCCGGCTCCGACAAGAGCATCATCAAGCTTGCCGTCGCAGGGCGGCCCAATGTCGGTAAATCGACGCTGATCAACACCTGGCTTGGCGAGGAGCGCCTTGTCGCGTTTGACATGCCGGGCACGACCCGGGATGCCATCACCGTGCCATTCGAGCGCAATGGCCAACGCTTCGAGCTGGTCGATACGGCGGGGTTGCGCCGCAAGGGCAAGGTGTTTGAGGCGATCGAGAAATTTTCGGTCGTGAAGACTCTCCAGGCCATTGAATCGGCCAACGTGGTTCTGCTGCTGCTGGACGCGACCCAGGGGGTCACGGATCAGGATGCGCACATCGCAGGCTACATCCTTGAAAGCGGCAGGGCCGTGGTGGTGGCTGTCAACAAATGGGATGCCGTGGACGACTACCAGCGCCAGTTGCTGGAACGGTCCATCGAGACCCGGCTCGCCTTTCTGAAGTTTGCCTCGATGCATTTCATTTCCGCCAAGAAGCGGCAGGGGCTGGGGCCGCTGTGGACGTCGATCGCCCAGGCGCACAAGGCGGCAACCTGCAAAATGTCCACGCCGGTGCTTACACGCCTGCTCCTGGAGGCTGTGCAGTTCCAAAGTCCCAAGCGGGCAGGCATGTTCCGCCCCAAGATGCGGTATGCACACCAGGGGGGCATGAACCCGCCGGTGATCGTGATCCATGGCAATTCGCTCGAACATGTCACCGATGCCTACAAGCGCTTCCTGGAAGGACGCTTCCGCAAAGAGTTTGATCTGGTGGGCACGCCGCTGCGGATAGAAATGAAAACCTCCCACAATCCTTTTGCCGACAAGGACGAGGCCTGATCCAAAGGCTGGAGCCCTGAAGGGCCATGCACTACCAGCCCGATTTGCCCTTCGGGCTGTGGTAAGGTGCTGGTTTACAACAACATTTTGAACACGGAGAATATCGTGAGCAATAAAGGCCAGCTTTTGCAAGATCCCTTCCTCAACGCGCTGCGTCGGGAGCATGTTCCTGTTTCCATCTATCTGGTGAATGGAATCAAGCTGCAGGGGCAGATCGAGTCATTCGACCAGTATGTGGTGTTGCTGCGCAATACAGTGACCCAGATGGTTTACAAGCACGCTATTTCCACCATCGTGCCAGGTCGCGCCGTCAATTTTTCCACCGCCGACACCCCTGATGCAGATAGCAGCAACGCTTGAGTTGTTGTTTCTGAACCGGTCTTCGCTTCTTGCACGGATGGTGCGAGAAGGCCATCTGATTTGCATGCGATGACATCTTCGCGCGTGGACGGCACCCCGGTGCTGCTGGTGGGGGTGGACTTTGGTTTTCCCCATTTTGATGGCGATCTCGAGGAATTGGGCTTGCTCGCACAGACGGCGGGCATGAACCCGGTTGGCCGCCTGACATGCAAACGCAAGGCCCCGGACGCGGCCTTGTTTG
This sequence comes from Acidovorax sp. GW823-FHT01C06, assembly GCF_058798375.1. NCBI lineage: Bacteria > Pseudomonadati > Pseudomonadota > Betaproteobacteria > Burkholderiales > Comamonadaceae > Acidovorax > Acidovorax sp. GW823-FHT01C06. Next base: position 6,910 of record NZ_JBXAKN010000002.1, on the reverse strand, counting down.
TCGGAAGTGGCAAGGCAGACGAAATTCGCACTGCGGCACAGATGCACGGTGCGGTAGAGGTGCTGTTCGATCAATCGCTCAGCCCGGCCCAGCAACGTAACCTGGAGCGTCACCTTGAGCTTCCCGTCAACGACCGCACGCTGCTGATTCTGGAGATTTTTGCCCAGCGCGCCCGCAGCCATGAGGGCAAGCTTCAGGTGGAGCTCGCGCGACTGCAGTACCTCAGCACCCGCCTCGTGCGTCGATGGTCTCACCTGGAGCGTCAGACGGGTGGGATTGGCGCACGTGGTGGCCCTGGCGAGAAGCAGATTGAACTCGACCGCCGGATGATTGGCGACGCCGTCAAGCGCACCCGCGAGCGTCTTGTCAAGGTCAAGCGGCAGCGGTCCACCCAGAGGCGGCAACGGGAGCGGCGCGACACCTTCAATATTTCATTGGTCGGCTACACCAATGCGGGCAAGTCCACCTTGTTCAATGCGTTGGTGAAGGCCCGTGCCTATGCCGCAGACCAACTGTTTGCCACGCTGGACACGACAACGCGCCAACTGTATCTGGGCGATGCAGGACGATCGGTGTCCCTCTCCGATACGGTGGGATTCATTCGCGACCTGCCCCATGGCCTGGTGGATGCATTCCAGGCGACGTTGCAGGAGGCCATTGATGCGGATCTGCTGCTTCACGTGGTGGATGCCTCCAATCCGGGCTTTCCGGAGCAGATGGCGCAGGTCCAGAAGGTGCTGCATGAGATCGGGGCTGCGGATATTCCTCAGATATTGGTGTTCAACAAGCTGGATGCTCTGCAGGCGGAGCAACGTCCCCCGCTTCTGGAGGATCAGTACGATGTGGATGGGCAATTGTTCCAGCGCCTGTTCGTGAGCGCGCGCTCCGGCGAAGGGCTGGACACGCTTCGTCAGGCGCTTGCATCCAGGGTGGTGATCGCGGCTCAAGAAGGCATGACCCCTGGTGCCGCCATTGAATTGCCAGGGTCCGAGCCCTGATTGGGCACAATGCCAGCATTACCGATGCCATCCAGAGAACCAGAGACTTTGCGCATGAATTTCCAAAATCGCACCCTACGCTGGACTTCGCTGCCAGCACGTATTCGGGGCATGTTCAACCTGAACGATCCCCGGTGGGGACGCGGCGAAGACAACAAGTCCGATGATGGCGCACGCCCAGAGGACCGCCCCGCTCCCCCGCCTTCGGGAAACCGGGGGGGTGACCAGCGCCCGGGCAATGGGCAGCCGCCGGATCTCGACGAACTGTGGCGCGACCTGAACCGTAAGCTGGGCGGATTGTTCGGATCCAAGAACGGTGGCGGGCGCGGGCCGGGCAACGGTGGCGGTTCGGGCGGCGGGTTCCAACCCGACATGAAGAGTGCAGGCGTTGGTGTGGGGCTGATCGCCGGGATTGTGTTTGTCATCTGGATGGGGACAGGGTTCTTCATCGTCCAGGAAGGCCAGCAGGCCGTGATCACTCAGTTTGGCAAATACAAGAGTACGGTGGGCGCGGGTTTCAACTGGCGATTGCCATACCCCATCGAGCGCCACGAGCTTGTTTTCGTGACCCAGATTCGCTCCGCCGACGTGGGCCGGGACAGCGTCATCAAGAGCACCGGCCTGCGCGAGTCGGCCATGCTCACCGAAGACGAGAACATCGTCGAGATCAAGTTTGCCGTGCAGTACCGCTTGAGTAATGCACGCGCCTGGCTGTTTGAAAGCAAGAATCCGTCGGATGCAGTCGTACAGGCCGCCGAAACGGCGGTTCGCGAAGTAGTAGGAAAGATGCGCATGGATACGGCCTTGGCCGAAGAGCGTGACCAGATTGCGCCGCGGGTCCGTGCGCTCATGCAAACCATTCTTGACCGCTACAAGGTCGGTGTCGAAGTTGTTGGAATCAACCTGCAGCAGGGGGGGGTGCGTCCACCTGAACAGGTGCAGGCGTCGTTTGACGATGTGCTGAAAGCAGGGCAGGAGCGCGAGCGGGCCAAGAACGAAGCGCAGGCATACGCCAATGATGTCATCCCGCGTGCAGTGGGCTCTGCGTCGCGCTTGAATGAGGAGGCGGCAGCTTACAAGGCGCGGATTGTTGCGCAGGCGCAAGGCGATGCGCAACGCTTCTCTTCCATTCTGGCGGAATACCAAAAATCGCCTCAGGTGACCCGTGACCGCATGTACCTGGAGGCCATGCAGCAGATTTACGGCAATGTGACCAAAGTGCTGGTCGAGTCGCGCCAGGGCTCCAATCTGCTGTATCTGCCCCTGGACAAGATCATGCAAGGCGTGGCGAGCGGAGCAGGGCCTCTGGATGCTCCGGCTGCCGCTGCGCCCGCGCCGGCGGTGGTGCCTGCCGTGCCTTCGTCCACTTTTTCGAATGACCCCCGAGCGCGTGACAGCAGTCGCACACGCGATCGTGAATCTCGCTAGGAGCTGCTCGTGAACAGAGTCGGATTTATTGCATCTACCCTCCTGGTGGTGCTGGCCCTCATGAGTTCCATGCTTTTCGTGGTGGACCAGCGCCAGTTTGGCGTGCTCTACGCGCTGGGGCAGATCAAGGAAGTGATTACCGAGCCGGGGTTGAATTTCAAGCTGCCGCCGCCTTTCCAGAACGTGTCGTATATCGACAAGCGTCTTCTGACGCTGGACAGCAGCGATACAGAACCCATGCTGACGGCTGAAAAACAGCGTGTGGTCATCGACTGGTATGTGCGCTGGCGCATCTCTGAACCCACGGAGTACATCCGCAATGTGGGGTTGGACGAAAGCGCCGGGGCCATGCAGCTCAATCGGGTGGTGCGCAATGCCTTTCAGGAGGAAATCAACAAGCGCACTGTCAAGGAACTGCTGTCTCTCAAACGCGAGGCGCTGATGGCAGATGTCAAGCGCGAAGTGCTCGAGACCGTTCGCGGGGCCAAGCCCTGGGGTGTGGACGTGGTGGATGTGCGCATTACCCGCGTCGACTACGTGGAAGCCATCACGGAATCGGTCTACCGGCGCATGGAGGCTGAGCGTAAGCGTGTCGCCAATGAACTGCGCTCCACAGGGGCGGCCGAGGGCGAAAAAATTCGGGCGGATGCAGATCGTCAGCGTGAGATAGCGATTGCCAATGCCTACCGCGATGCCCAGAAGATCAAGGGTGAAGGCGATGCTGAAGCAGCGCGCATCTACGCCGAGGCTTTTGGCCGGGACCCACAGTTTGCCCAGTTTTACCGCAGCCTGGAGGCATACAAGTCCAGCTTCAACAAGAAGACCGACGTGATGGTCCTCGATCCCTCGTCTTCGGAATTCTTCAAGACTTTCCGAGGCGGAACCTCGGCCACGGCGCCTGCCGCCGCGGCACGCAAGTGAGTTTCCCCGCCCTGGCTGTTGGTAGCTTGCCGCAGTGACTTTTGACAGCCTTTGGGCGGCTCTGGCCCTCGTGCTGGTGATTGAAGGGCTATTGCCCTTCCTATCGCCACAGGGCTGGCGGCGTGCGGTCTCCCAGATTGCACTGCTGCAGGATGGCCAGATACGTTTTTTCGCATTGCTGGCCATCGTTGCCGGTGTTGCCATGCTGTGGTTCTGACCTGGGCTTGGAGTCCTGGCGGTGGAGTCTCTCGGGCCTTCGCTCTCCTCCCGGTAGAATCACGGTTTTAACAGCCTCCCCTTTTCTCCATGTCTGCTTGGGTCCTTCCGGATCACATTGCCGATGTCTTGCCGTCCGAAGCGCGGCACATCGAAGAATTGCGTCGCGGGCTGCTTGATACAGCCCGTTGTTATGGCTATGAGCTGGTGATGCCTCCTTTGCTGGAGCATCTCGAATCCTTGCTGACAGGTACTGGCGAGGCGCTTGACCTCCAGACCTTCAAGCTGGTGGATCAGCTCTCCGGGCGTTCCATGGGGCTGCGGGCGGACACCACCCCCCAAGTGGCCCGCATCGATGCGCACCTGCTCAATCGCAAGGGGGTTGCTCGGCTGTGCTATTGCGGCCCCGTACTGCACACCCGGCCTGACCGTCCCCATGCCACACGCGAGCCCCTGCAGTTCGGCGCGGAGATATACGGGCATGCCGGGCTGGAGGCGGACCTCGAGGCTTTGCAGTTGGCCCGGGAGTGCCTGCGGGTTGCGGCCGTTCGTGGCACGACGATCGACCTGGGGGACGTGCGGATTGTGCGCAGCCTGCTGGCTGGCGTGCCGCTGAATGCCCAGGTGTTGAGTGCCATCCATGCCGCGCTGGCTGCCAAGGACGCTGGCGAATTGGTGTCTTTGACCCGCGCTTTCCCCGAGAAGTCTCGCAAAGGTTTGCTGGCGCTGCTGCAGCTGTATGGAGATCAGGCTGTGTTGGATGAGGCTGAAAAAGCGCTCAAGCACTTTCCCGACATTCCCCTGCTGCTATCAAATTTGAAATGGCTTGCTACCCGGTTGGAGGGGGCTACCGTGACGTTTGATCTGGCCGATTTGCGTGGCTATGCGTATTACAGCGGTGCACGTTTCGCGATCTATGCACCGGGTGCAAGCGATGCGTTGGTCCGAGGTGGGCGCTATGACGAAGTGGGGGCCGTGTTCGGCAGAAACCGCCCCGCGGCAGGGTTCAGCTTGGATCTCAAGCAAGTGGTCGGCGTAGTGTCGCCGCGTGCGTTGAAGGCGGCGATCCGGGCCCCATGGGAGGAGTCCGATGAGGTCAATGCGGCCATCGCCAAACTCCGCAAGGCGGGTGAGACGGTGGTCTGCGTTCTGCCGGGGCATGAGAGCGAAGTGGACGAGTTCCACTGCGACCGGGAACTGGTGCAGGTTGCGGGCCGGTGGGTCGTGCAGGCTGTTTGAGCAATTGAAAATTGAATTGGGTTTGAGATGAAAGCAACCAAAGGTCGCAATGTAGTGGTGGTCGGGACCCAGTGGGGTGACGAAGGCAAGGGCAAACTGGTTGATTGGCTGACAGAGAGTGCCCAAGGCGTGGTCCGTTTTCAAGGCGGGCACAACGCTGGCCATACGCTGGTGATCAATGGGGTCAAGACTGCGTTGCACTTGATTCCCAGCGGCATCATGCGACCCGGGGTGAAGTGCTACATCGGCAACGGCGTCGTGCTGTCGGCAGCCAAACTGTTCGAGGAAATCGAAGGCCTTGAGAAGGCGGGTGTTGAAGTGCGGTCACGCCTGCGCATCAGCGAGGCCTGTCCCTTGATCCTTCCTTTCCATGCTGCCATTGACGTGGCGCGTGAAGCCGCGCGCGAGCAGGGCGGTACGGAGAAGATTGGAACAACAGGCCGGGGTATTGGTCCCGCGTACGAAGACAAGATTGCCCGCCGCGCACTGCGGGTGCAGGACCTGAAATACCCAGAGCGGTTTGCAGCCAAGCTGCGTGAGTTGCTGGACCTGCACAACCATACCCTCACGACGTACCTCCGCTCCGGCTCGTTCGTGTTTGGTGATGCGCTCAAGCCGTACATCCAGGATGGCAAGGTTCAGTTTGACGTGGTCTATGCAGAGGCGATGCGCCATGCCGAATTGCTCAAGCCCATGATGGCCGATGTGTCACGTGAATTGAACGATGCCCACCGCGAAGGCGCCAATCTCCTGTTCGAAGGTGCACAAGGTACGTTGCTGGATGTGGACCATGGCACCTATCCCTATGTCACCTCCAGCAACTGCGTGGCCGGCAACGCAGCGGCGGGATCCGGCGTGGGGCCTGGCATGCTGCATTACATCCTTGGCATCACCAAAGCGTATTGCACCCGCGTAGGCGGGGGACCATTTCCCACCGAGCTGGACTGGGAAGTGCCAGGTACGCCGGGTTACCACATGAGCACGGTGGGTGCTGAAAAGGGCGTGACTACTGGACGCAGCCGCCGCTGCGGCTGGTTTGATGCCGCATTGCTCAAGCGCAGTGCGCAGGTCAATGGCCTCTCTGGCTTGTGCATCACCAAGCTGGACGTTCTGGATGGCCTCGAAGAACTGTTGCTTTGCACGGGATATGAGCTCGATGGCGAACGCATTGATCTGTTGCCCATGGGGGCTGAAGACATCGCCCGCTGCACCCCTATCTACGAGACATTGCCAGGGTGGAGTGACTCCACCGTTGGTGTGACCGACTATGCCAAGCTCCCGGAAAGTGCCCGGCGCTACCTGGAGCGCATCGAACAGGTGACAGGTGTGCCGATCGACATGATTTCTACTAGTCCGGATCGGGATCACACCATCATGATGCGCCATCCCTATGTCGCTGGCTGATTGCCTTTGACCCTCGTCTCTACAGCTATACATCCAGGAGCCATTTCATGTTGACCGAAGACGGCAAACACCTCTATGTCAGTTATGACGAGTATCACAGCCTCATCGAGAAGCTGGCCCTCAAGGTGCATCAGTCGGGATGGATGTTCGACACGATCCTGTGTCTTGCACGGGGCGGGTTGCGTCCCGGCGATATCCTGAGTCGTATCTTCGACAAGCCCCTGGCCATCATGTCCACCAGCTCCTACCGTGCCGAAGCCGGCACCGTGCAGGGGCATCTGGATATCGCTCGCTTCATCACAACTCCCAAGGGTGAGATCGCTGGTAAGGTGCTGCTGGTCGATGATCTTGCGGACTCCGGCCACACTCTGCATGCCGTGATCAATATGTTGAAGACCAACTATGCTCCGATCACCGAACTGCGCAGTGCGGTGATCTGGACGAAGGGTCTGTCTACGTTCTCTGCGGACTACTCTGTGGAGTTTCTGCCGACAAACCCCTGGATTCATCAACCCTTTGAAGGCTATGACAGCCTGAGCCCCGACAAGTTGCTTGAGAAGTGGCGTGTGTAGAGAGGGCTGCGAATTCTGAAATTTCACGGACTTTCTTCTGCCTCTCTGAAATTGGTGCTATAGTCGAGGGCTTCGCTACTGAGGCGGTGCTGCAGAGATGCGGGGCGCTGGAGGTTCGGGTGATGATGGGGT